>JAIOZY010000003.1 GCA_021740385.1 Prolixibacteraceae bacterium
TTGAATTAACCGGCGAATCACTGAGGAAAAACAAAATGAAAAAATCTCAAAAAAATTAATAATTTTGGTCTGGAAGTCATTCTTTTTTTGTGGCACAACATCACCGAAACAAGTGGCACAATTACACCGAAATATCAACCCAAAGGCGCTTTTTAGTTTTAATCTATTTCTTATAGCCGGCTTTTTCTTATAATTCGTGTCGTTTTTATTCATTTTTCACTCCATGTTGTTCATTTTGCCCCCCTGTTTTTTGCGGTTTGGTTTTACCTTTGCCGAATAATGTTAAATTTGCAAAAACGAATGGTTTTTTCCGTTCTTCTTAATCAATCTAATAATAACTAAACCAATGAGTAACTCAGAACACAAACTCTCTTTTAAAGAGAAATTTGCCTACGGTTTTGGCGATCTGGCCTCCGTTCTATACTGGCAAACCTTCATGCTTTATTTCACCTATTTTTATACCGATGTTTTTCTGATCCCGACTGCGGCTGCGGCAACCATGTTTTTAATTACCCGAATTTTCGACGGGGTTAACGACCCGCTTATGGGAATTATTGCCGACCGTACGAAAACACGTTGGGGTAAATTCAGGCCCTACATGTTGTGGCTTTGTGTGCCCTTTGCTTTTGTTGGCGTTTTAACGTTTACAGTACCCGATTTTAACCAAACCGGAAAATTAATATGGGCGTATGCAACGTTCATGCTCATCATGGTGCTGTACACAGCCATTAACATTCCCTATACTTCACTGTTGGGTGTTATTTCACCAAATTCGAAAGAAAGAACATCCGTATCGTCCATTAAATTCATCTTTGCCTTCGCAGCAGGCATCATTGTTTCGGCAACACTTCTGCCCATGGTTAAAGCCCTTGGGGGCACCGATGCCGCAACGGGTGTAATAAATGAAGCCAAAGGCTTTCAATCAACTTTCATCATTTATGGTATTGCAGCAATAGCCTTTTTCCTGATTGCTTTTAAAGGTACCCGCGAGCGCGTTAAACCACCAAAAAATCAAATTACTACAGTTGGAAAAGATTTAAAAGACCTGGTAACCAACCGCCCCTGGGTTATTCTTCTGCTCACCACCATTACATTCATACTTTTTGTTGCCGTACGTGGCAGTGTTACCGTGCACTATTTTAAGTATGTAATAGGCAGCCAGAATTTAACATTGCCCTTTTTAAATTCACGCACCTACGATTTCCCGGAACTTGTTTCGGCCTACAATACCATTGGACAGGTTTCGTCGCTTCTCGGCGTTTTCCTGGTTAACTGGATCGCACATAAAATTGGAAAGAAAAAAGCTTTTATGCTGTTTTTTATTGTGGCCATTTTCAGTACCGGAATTATATATGTGCTCACTGCCGAACAACTGGGATTAATATATTTCTTCCAAATTACCGGGTCGCTAACCGGCGGACCGCTTAGTGTTTTGCTTTGGGCCATGTATGCCGATACCGCCGATTACGGTGAATGGAAAAAGGGGCGCAGGGCAACCGGTTTGATTTTCTCGGCCTCAACCATGTCGCAAAAATTCGGTTGGGCATTTGGCGCTTACGTTGCCCTTACATTAATGGCACAGGTAGGTTTCCAGCCCAATGAGGCACAGAACACCGAAAGCCTTAAAGGACTTATATCACTCTTTAGCATCATACCTGCAGGAATGGGCATTCTATCAATGGTTTTGCTGTTGCTTTACCCGTTAAACGAAAAACGCGTTCACGAAATGAGCGCCGATCTTGAGCAACGAAGAAAAGACAACGATGATGAAGTAGACCTTTCATAACACAAAAATATTTCAGAAATTACACTTCCTGCCGGGTTGAACGTTCGCAAATTCAATTCGGCAGGTTTGTCAATAAACATTAGAAAACATCTATCTATAAAAGTAAATTATCATGAGTAAAACAATCATTGGAAAGAACCTTCCCAATATTCCATGGGAAGAAAAACCATCGGGATGCATCGATGTAATGTGGCGTTACAGCGGAAACCCGGTTATTGGATGGAACCCAATCCCCAAAGCAGCCAGGGCTTACAACAGTGCCATTGCCCCTTTCAAAGGCAACTTTGCCGGTGTTTTCAGATGCGATCAGAAAAACGGCAGGGCTACCTTATTTTCAGGTAAAAGCACCGATGGCATACATATCGAACTTGATCACGATCCCATTAAATGGGTCGACGAAAACGGGAACCCCACCCCTACCAGCTATGCTTACGATCCACGTGTCATTGAAATCGACGGGGAATTTTTTATAACCTGGTGCGACGACATGAACGGTCCGTCGATTGGCCTGGGCAAAACAAAAGATTTTAAAACCTTTACCCGCATGCCAAACCCCCTGATGCCCTACAATCGTAACGGCGTGTTGTTTCCGCGCAAAGTGAACGGCAAATACATGTTGCTAAGCCGCCCCAGCGACACAGGACATACCCCGTTTGGAAACATTTTCATTAGCGAAAGCCCCGACATGATTCATTGGGGAAATCACAAACTTGTTATGACCAACGGCGGACAAGGCTGGTGGCAGGGAATGAAAGTTGGCGCAGGCCCCGTGCCCATTGAAACCACCGAAGGCTGGCTGATGTTTTACCACGGAGTTTCAAATACCTGTAACGGTTATGTTTACAGCATTGGTGCCGTTATTCTCGATATGAACGATCCGGCGAAAGTACTGTACCGCACACGCGATTACCTGTTAACACCCGAGAAAGGTTACGAAACAACCGGCTTTGTGCCAAACGTGGCCTTCCCGTGTGCCAACCTTTACGATGCCGAAACCGGCCGAATAGCCGTTTACTACGGAGCTGCCGACACTTATACTGCCATTGCTTTTGCACAGGCAGATGAACTGATCGATTATATTAAAAATAATTCAGAAGTATTTTAAACGAAAAAAGTCATTGGTCATACCTCATTAGTGAAAAGAAAAACCAATGACCATTGACTTTTTCCAAATGACGAAGTTATGCAATACGGACATTTCGACGACAAAAAAAAAGAATATGTAATTGACCGCCCCGACACACCAAAATCGTGGAGCAATTACCTTGGCTCAACCGAATACGGAGCCATCATCACCAACAATGCCGGCGGGTACAGTTTTTACAAGTCGGCTGCGCAAGGGCGTTTTATGCGCCTCCGGTTCAATTCCATCCCGCTCGACCAGCCGGGACGCTATTTTTACGTGCACGACCGCGACAAGAGGGATTACTGGTCGGCATCGTGGCAGCCCGTAGGGAAACCACTCGACCAATATAAATCGGTTTGCCGCCACGGTACCGCCTACACGGCCATCGATTCGGAATACGACAACATTAAAACCGAAACCACTTACTTTGTCCCACTTGGGAAAAATTTTGAATGCTGGTGGTTAAAAGTAACCAACAACGACAAGGTAAAGCGCAACCTGCGTTTGTATTCGTTTGTTGAATATGCCAACAACTGGTACATCCACCAGGATTTCTGGAACCTTCAGTATACCCAATACATTTTACGCATGAACGTGGTAGACGGAATAATCGACCACGGCATAAACGTGTTGCTGCCCGACGACAGCGGCGATTTTGACAGCCACGACGGAAACCGGCACACATTCCTCGGTGTTGTTGGCGCCGAAATTTCGGGTTATGAAACCGACCGGGATGTATTCCTGGGCGACTACCGAAGTTATCACAACCCCTTGGTAGTTGAAAAGGGCGAGTGTTCAAACTCGCTTGCTTATGGCGATAACGGTTGCGGGGTTGTACAAATTGATGTTGAACTCGAACCCGGCGAAACCAAAGAACTTGCTGTAATTATGGGCATTGGGAAAGCAGCTGTTGAAGGGAAAGCAGCTATTGCCGAGTTCAGTGCACCCGGCAAACTTCAAACCGAATTTGATGCCCTGAAAAAAAGCTGGCATGCCAAAATTGAAGGCATGTGGATTAATACCCCCGATGCCGAGTTCAACAGCATGACCAACATGTGGAGCCCATTCAACAGCCTGATGACCTTTGCCTGGTCGCGGGCAGCAAGCCTGGTATACAGCGGCGAACGCGACGGACTGGGCTACCGCGACACCGTGCAGGATATTCTGGGTGTGCTGCACACCATTCCCGAAGAGGCCGGCAAGCGCCTCGAGTTAATGATAACCGGACAGGCATCGACCGGCGGGGCCATGCCGGTGGTGAAACCTTTTTCACACAACCCGGGGAAAGAAAAAACACCGGATGAAAAAGAGTACCGCTCGGACGATTGCATGTGGCTTTTTAATACCGTTCCGGCCTATGTGAAAGAAACCGGAAATATAGAGTTTTACAAAAAAGTATTGCCCTATGCCGATAAGGGTGAGGACACCGTGCTTGGACACTTACGTCGGGCAATTGAATTTAACCTTGAACGCAGCGGGGAACACGGGCTTCCCTGCGGTTTGCAGGCCGACTGGAACGATTGCCTCGAATTGGGGCACGATGGTGAAACGGTTTTCGTGGCCATGCAACTGCGTTATGCGCTGAAAACGTACATCGAAATTAACGAAATGTTTGGTAAAAACGATGAAGTTGAATGGGCAAAAACACACCTGGCTACCCTCGATGAAAATATCGATAAACATTGCTGGGACGGTGATTGGTATGTGCGTGCTTTCCGCTTCGATGGCAGTGTTTTTGGATCGAAAACCAATGATGAGGGTAACTATTGGCTGAACCCGCAAACGTGGTCGGTAATAAGCGGTCATGCTTCGGCCGAAAAAGCAAAAAAAGCCATTCAAACCGTTCGCGACCATTTGGCTACCGATTGTGGTGTAATGGTATGTGCCCCACCTTATGAGAAAGCCGACCACCGCATTGTAAAAGCCCCGTTATTTAATCCGGGAATGAAGGAAAATGCGTCGATTTTTTCGCACACCCAGGGTTGGGCCGTTATTGCCGAAACGATGCATGGTAACGGCAACCAGGCCTTCAAATACTACCGTTCGTTTATGCCGGCAGCTTACAACACCAAGGCCGAGGTACGGCAAATTGAACCTTACGTGAACTGCCAGTTTACCCACAGCATTTACAGCCCGCGGTTCGGGGCATCGCGCCTGCCCTGGCTGACAGGAGCAGCCACATGGGGCTTCTATGCAGCCACGCAATACATCATGGGCGTTCAGCCGGAATACAACGGGCTCAGAATCGATCCGTGTGTGCCCGAATCGTGGAAGAATTTTTCAATGAATCGCCGTTTCCGTGGAAAACATTTTTCCATTGAAGTGAGAAACGAAAAAGGTATTGAAAAAGGCGTAAGCAAATTAATTGTAAACGGGGAAGAAATTGATGGCAATTTTATCCCGGTTGAGCAGATGAAAGATCAAAATGAAATAATGGTTATAATGGGTTAGAAATATGGGGTTGCCTTTGGGGGCAGCCCTTTTTTTATTTTGTCAGCTCCCTAAAAGCCGATTCAACACTCCGGCTTTCTTCCTGCATCGAGATGATGGTCCACCCGTTTCTAACGGCCGCTTCAAATATTTTTGGCCTGATGTCATCTTCATCAACCGAGGCCGTAATGAGGTATTCATTTTCATCGATCCGGGAAACATCTGCAATAAAAGAAAGTTTATTTAGTTGGTTCATGTTAACCGCTTCGGAAATGGTTAGTTTTACCGTTTGCCGCTTTTGTTTCGTCAGCTTTTTGATTTGGTCAACAGGCCCGTCGGCAACCATTTCCCCATTACGAATAATCATTACACGATTGCAAACAGCTTCAACTTCCTGCATGATGTGGGTCGATAAAATTACCGTTTTCTTTTCGCTGAGGTTTTTTATCAGGTTCCGGATTTCGTCGAGTTGATTGGGGTCGAGACCCGATGTTGGCTCGTCGAGAATTAAAACTTCCGGGTCGTGAATAAGTGCCTGTGCCAGCCCCACACGTTGCCGGTACCCTTTCGACAAAGCACCAATGCGCTTTGTTATTTCGGGTTTGAGCCCGGTTATTTCAACAACCTCCGCAACACGGTTTTTCTTGTGTTTCAAACGGTACATACCGGCCACCATTAACAGGTATTCACGCACGTACATTTCGTGATAAAGGGGCGTGTTTTCCGGCAGGTATCCAATCCGTTCCCTGAAGGCAGTTTTATTCGTTCCAACGGGTAAATCTCCAACCAGGGCGTAACCACCATCAGAGGGTAGGTAACCGGTAATAATTTTCATCAGGGTAGACTTACCGGCACCGTTGGCACCCAATAGTCCAACCACTTCACCTGCTTTAATCGAAAAGGATACATCGTTTAAAGCCAGCTGGTTTCCGAATTTTTTGCTAATATGGTTTACAACTACCGACATGCTGCTGGTAAAAAAACGTTTGCTTCGGGTCAAAAGTATAAAAAAGGCCGGAAAAACCGGCCTGTTCTGTTTTGCCGGATAAACCCATCCCGGCCAGTATTATAAACTAATCGATATTCGTTTCGGTTTCAATAATAAAATCCCGTTGCGATTTTACCAGGTTAATCAAATTCAGCAACATGTTTTTGGTTTCACTGATAATGTTAAAATAAAGCATCGAATTACGGGTTGATACCTCGTTAGCCTTGATGCGTTTTATTTGGTCTTTTTCGATTGATTTTAGCTGGTCAAGCAACTGGTCGCGTTTTTCAATCAATTCATCAAGCTTATCGAATTTATTATCGTTCAAAATATGCAAAGCAAAGTTGAAGAAATCATTTAAATCGAGGCTAAATTTTTTCATTTGTTTAATCTGAACGGGGAGCAGGGGCTTGTGCATGTTATCGTAGTGTGTAAAAACAGGTTTCACCAAAAAATGCACAGCATGTGCCATTTCCCGAAGATAGTCGATGGCCTGCACGTAAAAGTGACCGGTATCAACCTGGTCTTTCTGTAATTTATCGATAGCCTTAAACACATTGTTTTTCAGTTTTTTAGCCTTCTCATTAAACGCTTTTTCCTCTTGCAGGGCCGCTTTCATCTGATGCTTGTCGGAGTTAAAAAAGCCTTCGAAACACAAGGAATAGGCTTTAGCGGTTGAAATGATGGCCCATACGCTGTTTTTGTGGCATTTTTCAAGTACTTTCTTCGCGTTTGTACCCTGTTCAAACACATCATCTTTTTCGCCAATTTCTTTTTTGTTTTTCTTTTTAAACATTATTTGAGTACGCATAATAATGACAAATGCAATCAGAACAAGTATAAAAATTGCGATGTAGCCACCCCAAAGAAAAATTTTTGCAACAATGAATGAAACGGTAAAAGCAATAAGGGCGGTTAAAAACCATCCGCCAATAACAGCAAAAACTCCCGATATTCGATAAACAGCCGATTCGCGTCCCCAGGCTTTATCGGCCAGGGAAGTACCCATGGCCACCATAAATGTTACATACGTTGTTGAAAGGGGTAACTTTAAGGAAGTGCCAATAGAAATCAGTATACTGGCAATTATAAGGTTCGATACAGCCCTTATTTTATCAAAAGCTGGCCTTTCGGCAGGAGGTATCGAAAAATCTTCGGGAACGGTCTGGAACTGTTTTGAAACAGAATTTGTAATCGCCTTTGGGGTTATTTTATGTATCAAATCACTTGATTTCACCGATATAGCAACAAAAAACCTCGCAACAGCCGATGACCCAAAACGTTCATCTCCTTCATTCTGCCGGGAAAGATCGACCGATGTTTTTACCACGCCCTGTGCTTTACGGGATGTTATCAAAGTAATGATCATTATCACCCCGGCAATAAGCAGCATATATGTTGGTGTTTTTACCGGCCCACGCAACATTTCCATGCTAAGCAAATCGGGAGGCGCACCCGATGCAACCCAGTGTTTAAAGGAAGAAAAACCGGCCAGGGGCACGCCAATAAAATTAACAAGGTCGTTACCGGCAAAAGCCATGGCCAGGGCAAATGTGCCCACCAATACAATTATTTTTAAAATGTCGATTTTAAAAAGCCAGCGCAATAACTGCAGCAGGAATGTCCAGGCAATAAAACTTAAAGCCAGAATTGACAGCATGTTGTCTTTTAACATTTGTGCATCTTCACTGCTTATAAACGAGGCACCCTTAGCCCCTTTGATAATCATGAAATAGGTAATGGCTGCTATGGCAAGCCCGCCATACATCGAACCAAAATATTTTAAGCGCTTCGTGTAACGAAATGAAAACAAAAGCCTTGTTAGCCAGTGTATTATGGCTCCAACTGAAAAGGCAATAACTACTGATAAGAGTATGCCTGTAATGATTAACAGGGCTTTATCGGAGTTGATATATTTACTTAGCTCGCTGGCTGCTTCACCGGCCCTGTTCATTTTTGTAAGTGAAACCGATACAGCCGAACCCAACAATTCAAAAACAATTGAAACCGTTGTAGAAGTAGGAAAACCAAACGTGTTGAATAAATCGAGTAGAATAATATCGGTGATCATTACAGCAAGGAATATGATCATGATCTCGGAAAAAACAAACGACTCGGGATTAAAAATGCCTTTCCGGGCTACTTCCATCATCCCGCTCGAAAAGGTTGACCCCACCAGAACACCCAGGGCAGCAACACCAAAAATGATCCATTTGGGGGCAGCTTTTGACCCGATTGCGGAATTTAAAAAGTTTACAGCATCGTTTGCAACACCTACAATTAAATCTGAAATGGCCAGTGCAAACAGCACCACAACCAGGATCAAATAAATCTCACTCATTATGTTGATATTAAAAAAAAATGATGAAAATATTTTACTTTCAGCTTACAAAGCTAATGGCCTTTTTTTCGATACATATTGCCGGTTTTTTATTAAAATGTTAACTAAAAGTAAATTTCGCACAAAAACCGTACTTGCAAATTTTTCATATAAATTTGTCGCACAAAATATTTTAAACACACTTATTGTAAATAATAACAACATGAAACGCTTGCACCCGAATGTTATTTCAATCTGGATATCAATATTGGTTTCACTAATAATTACCATTATATTTTATTTTTTCCTGGACTGGGTATCTGATCAAAAATTGAAATTATTGCTTTTCTTTTCCCTTTCTGCTTTCGTTATTTTCATCATATCCAGCTTCTTACTCAACAATTACATTGAAAAAAGGCTTAAACCCATTTTTAAAATCATCAGGGAAGTTCCTGTTGAACAGGTTAAAAAATCGAAACATAGTCCGAAAAGCCAACCGTTTAACCTCGATGTAAACAACGAAGTTAGTAAATGGGCCACCCACAAACAGGAAGAAATTAAACGGCTGAAGGAACTGGAGCAATACCGAAAAGAGTTTGTAGGCAATGTTTCGCACGAACTCAAAACCCCTATTTTCAACATTCAGGGCTATATTTTAACCCTCCTCGAAGGAGGCATTGATGACCCCCGCATAAATCAACTATACCTGCAACGTACCGTAAAAAGTATCGACCGCATGATTTCCATTGTCGAAGACCTTGAATCGATAAATAAGCTCGAATCGGGGGTGTTTAAATTAAACAAAGAATCTTTCGACATTATTAAGCTGGTAGAGGACGTTTTCGATATTGAACACTTACTGGCAAAAGAACGAAAAATTAAACTCGACTTCAGCACCCGGACCGATAAGCCCGTTTTCGTTAATGCCGATAAAAAAAGAATAACCGAAGTGCTGACTAACCTGGTTGTTAATGCCATAAAATACGGCAAGAAAGGAGGTGAAGTAAAAATTGGTTTTTTCGATATCGACGACCATATTATGGTAGAAGTAAGGGATAACGGCATTGGTATTGAGAAAGAACAACTACCGCGCATTTTTGAACGGTTTTACCGCATTGATAAACACCGTTCGCGTGAACAGGGAGGAACGGGTTTGGGTTTAGCCATTGTAAAACACATTATTGAGGCACACGAACAAACCATTGATGTAAAAAGCCAACCCGATGTGGGTTCAACCTTTACATTTACCCTCGAAAAAGGAAAAAATTGACATTCTGAATATTTCGTTGATGCTTATTACCCGGATTATTCATAGATAATCCCTGTATCACCCGATGGTTTCGGGACAACTAAGATTCAGTAAAAACTTTTTTCAAAAGTTTAACCGTTCATTAATTTAATATTTATTCATTAAGTTTATTTTTGTTTTTTAAAACTGAAATCAATTGCTCATGAGTGATGAAAAGAAAATACTTTTGGTAGACGATGAAATTGACATTCTCGAATTTGTGAGTTACAACCTCGAACGTGAAGGTTTTAAAGTTTACACGGCACAAAACGGGAAAGATGCCATCCGCATTGCGGAAAAAAAGAACCCCGACCTGATTATCCTTGATGTAATGATGCCCGAGATGGACGGCATCATTACCTGCGAAGAATTGCGCAAAATACCCAGCCTCAAAAATACCGTTATTGCTTTTTTAACGGCCCGTGGAGAAGATTATTCCCAGATTGCCGGCTTTGAAGCAGGTGCTGATGATTACATTACAAAACCCATAAGGCCCAAGGTTCTGATAAGCAGGGTTAAAGCACTTCTGAAGCGATCTACGATAATTGAAGATGAAGAAAAAACAACAACCAATACCAACAATACCATAACTATTGGGGGAATTACCATCGACCGTGAACGGTACATGATCTCGGTTGACGAAAAAGAAATGATTTTACCCCGAAAGGAATTTGAATTGTTGTCGTTACTGGCATCAAAACCCGGAAAGGTTTTTACCCGTGAAGAAATATACGCCTCGGTATGGGGCGAACAGGTTGTTGTGGGCGACCGTACTATTGATGTCCACATTCGAAAACTGCGGGAAAAAATTGGCGAAAATCACATCAAAACCCTCAAAGGTATCGGGTATAAATTTGTCGATTAATTTTCTTTTTCACTATCAAAGCATAAAGTGTTAAACGCCAGTAATGGTTCAAGGCCATTTTTCCGGTATTTCATCCATTTTTCATTTTTAATTTTATAAATTTGTAATGCAGTAAAACAAATAACTATAAAAATGAACATTGGCCGTACATTACTATTAATGCTGGTTGTAATTGCCCTTTTTTCCTGCCAAAAGGAAAAACCTGCTGACCATACCCATTATCAACCTTATCAGCGCGACACCACTGCTGCTGTTTCGGCCAAAAAGGAAACAGCCAAAGAAGAAGCACAAACCCCAAAAGACAGCCCTGAGGCCGTTCACAAAAGTCAGTTCCCCGTAAACCTGGATCATAAATATTTTATTGTTATTGCCAGTTACACCGTAGAAGAATACGCGCTTGAAACCCTTGATGAGGTTAGCAAAGAAGGGTTTACACCAAAACTTTTCATGCAGAACAAAGATGGATGGTACAAACTTGCCGTTGAATCTTTTCAAAACATTGAACAGGCCGACAGCGCCCTGAACAAAGTAAGGGAAAAAGGCAGCCCATACACCGATGCACGTATCGTGGTTAAATAATATACAAAACCGAAAACATACAAGCCAGTCCCATCAAAAAACCGGCATAAACCTGCGAGAGGGTATGTTTATGAAGGTAAACACGCGATGTTCCTACCAAACCCGACACGAAAACAACGGCAATGATCACCCACAAAAAATCCATACCGTAACGGAAATTCAAACCAAGCAACACACCAAGTAAGCCACCCAAGGCCGATGCATGTCCCGATATTTTCCATCGAAGGGTAACAATGAGCGATAGCACCACAAGAATGGAAATTCCCAACAGAAAAATCCTGAATATGCCGGGAACAGGCAGTTTACCAACAAGCTGGGAGCCCATAAAAATACTAAAAGCCGTAAACATGTATGGGACAATCCGGTCGGTACGGTTATCGAGGTTTCGTTGCTTTTCTTTATTGAGCAACAAAACGGCAATAAATAAAAGCGGCAAAACACCGGTCGAAATTAAATAAATCAGAAACAAAATGTTCCTTACCTTAACGGTATAATATTCGCTGCCGGGTATATGGCTGTATATCAAAAAAAATCCAATAATTGGAATAAGAAATGGATTGAAAATATATGAAAGTATTTTTGCCGTTATTTTTACAGGATCCTGTTTCATTTTTACCTCATTAAAGTTCTTTTCTAAGCCTGGCAACCGGAATATTTAACTGTTCACGGTATTTGGCAACCGTACGCCGTGCTATGGGATAACCTTTTTCCTTTAAAATTTCCGACAATTTATCATCGGTAACGGGTTTGTGTTTATTCTCCGAGAGAATTACATCCTGAAGAATATTTTTTATCCTCCGGGTTGAAACTTCTTCGCCCGATTCATCCTGCATCGATTCGGAAAAGAAATACTTCAACGGAAAAATGCCAAAATGGGTTTGAATATACTTGCTGTTCGAAACCCGCGAAATGGTTGAAATATCGAGCCCGGTTTCGTTTGCAATATCCTTTAGGATCATGGGCTTAAGTTTTGATTCGTCGCCATCGAGAAAGTATTCGTGCTGGTAATTAACAATGGCATTCATGGTTAATAACAGCGTTTGGTGCCTTTGCCTGATGGCATCGATAAACCATTTAGCCGAATCGAGTTTTTGTTTCACAAACATGACTGCCTCTTTCTGATCGCGCGATTGTTTTTCCCTGTTTTCGCTGTATGCCTTTAGCATGTTCGCGTATGTTGAGCTTACCCTCAGGTCGGGCACGTTGCTTTTTGTGAGCGATACTGTAAGTTGCCCGTTTATGATCTCAAGGATAAAGTCGGGCATAATGGCCGGATTTGCGCGGCTCGAAGGGTTACTGTACGAACTTCCCGGTTTTGGGTTCAGGTGCACAATTTCTTCAATGGCTTCACGCAGGTCATCTACGCTGAGGTTTAGCCGCGCCATAATCTTATCGTAGTGCTTACGTGTAAATTCGTCAAATTGTTCACGGATAATCCGAATTGCCTTTTCATCAATAACATCTTTATGGTCTTTTCGCTCAAGCTGTAACAACAGGCATTCGCGTAAATCCCGGGCACCAATTCCGGGCGGTTCAAGGCCTTGTACAACTTCCAGTATACGCCCCATCTCTTCGTTGCTGGTTTCAATGTTCATCGAAAAAGCCAGGTCGTCAACCATTGCTTCTACTTCGCGGCGCAAATAACCATCTTCATCAATGTTCCCGATTATGTATTCGGCCAGCAAATGCTCCTTTTCGTTTAACCTGAGCAAACCCAGCTGTTCAATCAAAAACTCGTGAAATGTAGAACCAATTGAAAAGGGTATCTCTTCACGCTTGTCATCTTTCGAATAATTGCTGGTGCGGTATTTATACGAGGGCTCGTTGTTTATGTAGTCTTCAATTGAAATCTCGTTATCGATGCTCTCCGAAGAATCGCTATCCTGTTCCCGATCGTTTTCATCATCGTTTTTCCTGGGGTCGATTTCCAAAACCGGGTTTTCTTCCAGTTCATTTTTAATGCGTTGTTCCAATTGCAGGGCGGGCAACTCCAGCAGCTTGATCATTTGTATCTGCTGCGGCGAAAGCTTCTGAAGTAGCTTTTGTTGTATTGTGAGCCTTTGACCTGCCATAATTTACCTGTTGCATTTGTACGCTGTAAAATTAGCAAAAAAGCGGGTGATTATTGCAATCGTGCACAGTCAAATGTTCCGGGATAACAGTAAATTGAAGTGTTTGGCTAAAAAAGAGTCTGTATTAGAATTCGCAATTTTTTGGTGTCCTTGGAAATGGAATCACGTCCCTGATGTTGCCCATGCCGGTTACAAATGTGATAAGGCGCTCGAAGCCCAGTCCGAAGCCACTGTGGGGCACTGAACCATAACGGCGCGTGTCGAGGTACCATTCCATCTCTTCGAGCGGGATGTTCATGGCCTTCATTTTTTCAACCAGCACATCGTAGCGTTCTTCACGCTGCGAACCGCCAATAATTTCGCCAATTTGCGGGAAAAGCACATCCATGGCAGCCACGGTGTTACCGTCTTCGTTCACCTTCATGTAAAAGGCCTTGATATCAGCCGGGTAATCAATCAGTATTACCGGACGTTTAAAGTGTTTTTCAACCAGGTATCGTTCGTGCTCACTTTGAAGGTCGGTACCAAAGCCTTCAACCGGATATTGGAATTTTCCTTTTTTAGCCGGTTTTGAATTTTGCAGTATTTTGATGGCTTCGGTGTATGTTAACCTGACAAATTCGTTATCGGCCACAAATTTCAGTTTTTCGATCAGTTCCATCGAGCGCTGGTCCTGCGGTTTGTTTTTTTCTTCCTGCTGCTGGCGCTGGCTAAGAAACATAAGGTCTTCTTCGCAATTTTCAAGTGCATAGTTGATCAGATATTTCAGGAATTCCTCGGCCAGGTCCATGTTATCGTTCAGGTCGTAAAAGGCCATTTCGGGTTCAATCATCCAAAATTCGGCGAGGTGGCGCGATGTGTTTGAATTCTCGGCACGGAACGTAGGCCCGAACGTGTAAATTTTCGACAGGGCCAGTGCGGCCAGTTCGCCTTCAAGTTGACCTGAAACAGTCAAACCGGTATGTTTCCCGAAGAAATCCTGGCTGTAGTCAATTTTTCCATCATCGGAGCGGGGTGGGTTGTTCAGTTCGAATGTGGTTACCTGGAACATTTCCCCAGCTCCTTCTGCATCACTAGCAGTAATAATGGGCGTATGTATGTTGAAAAAACCTTTTTCGGTAAAGAATTTATGCACGGCAAAAATCATGGCATGGCGTATACGTGCTATGGAACTGAATGTGTTTGTACGGAAACGCAGGTGCGCAATTTCGCGTAAAAATTCGAGGCTGTGCCGCTTGGGCTGCAGGGGGTATTTGTCGGGATCGGCCTCGCCAACCACTTCAATCTCTTTGGCAACCAGCTCTACCTTTTGCTGTCCGCCCGATTCAACCAGCTCGCCAACAACGGTTAATGCTGCACCGGTATTGATTTTCCTCAGGATACTTTCATCGAAAAGATTAACATCGGCCACGACTTGAAGGTTACTGAGTACGGTTCCATCATTCAAATTAATGAAGTTCACGTTTTTGCTTTCACGCTTTGTTCGTACCCAACCGCTTACTTTAATTGTACTGCCAATTGCTTCCGATTGCAGAATTTCTTTGATTTCCTGTCGTTTCATAGTCAACCTGTTTTAAAGATGGCAAAGGTAAACTATTTTGGAAAAAATTAAATGAAAGTGTTTCATCCTTTGATTAATTTTAAGATTATCTAAACCTTAAAGATATAAACAGAAACATTTTCCCATCTTTACCATTATTTTGTAAAAATTACAACCTTGAAACCGGAGAAGAAGAGTGGATTAAAATTTGGAACGGGTGGTAAAAAAGAACATATAAAAGGAACGGGGCAGGATACTGAATATGTGCCCCATTTATATTTCATCAGATTCAAACTAAATGCTATTTCAGAACTTCCTCGGCTTTCTTTTTAAAATCGGCAAGCAATTCGGTAAACACTTCTTTTACGGTCGAAATTCTGGTGGCTCTAAAGGCATTGCTGCCGGCAAATGCGTAACCATTTTTCATGTTTCCTTTGGCCGCATTGTAAAGTGCCGTAACAATACAGTAAGGACTTTTCGAAATATCACAGGTTTTAATACATTTAAACGGACATTTTTTGGGTACTTTCAGCCCCTTTTTTACTTTGTCGATAAATGCGTTGCCAAAGGCACGCCCAGGCATTCCAACCGGGCTTTGAATAATTTCCAGCTGGTTTTCGCCCGAATCGATATATTGCTGTTTGAAAATGTCTGAGGCATCGCACTCCTCGGTTGTTACGAAACGACTACCAAGTTGTACTCCTTTGGCTCCTTTTTTCATAATTTCGTAAATATCGATACCGTCGTATAATCCACCAGCAGCAATTACCGGTATCTCTTTGTCATATTTTAGTTCGAATTCCCTGACGGCTTTTACCACATCGGGGACAATTTGATTGAGTGAATAATTCACATCTTCAATCTGTTCTCGCTTGAATCCTAAATGGCCGCCGGCTTTAGGCCCTTCAACCACAAAGGCATCGGGCAGGTAATCGAATGAATTCTTCCATTTTGTACAGAGTAAGCGTGCTGCCTTGCCCGATGAAACAATGGGAACCAATTTGGTCACACTGTCGGGTTTCAAAAACGATGGTAAGTTTAATGGTAGTCCGGCACCGGCAAAAATAATATCGGCTTTTTCGGCAATGGTTGTACGCACCATGTCTTCAAAATTGGTAAGTGCCGACATAATGTTTATACCAATCACTCCTTTGGTTGCTTCACGGGCCTTGCGGATTTCATTTTTTAATCCATCAATATTAGCCTGTAAATAATCTTTGGCCTTATCTTTATAAATGAGCCCTAATCCTGCACAGGAAATAACACCAACTCCTCCCTCGTTTGCAACAGCAGCTGCCAGCTTCGATAATGAAATTCCAACACCCATACCGCCTTGAATAATAGGTATTCGGATGTTCAATTCTCCCAACGATAATCCCTTCATACTTTTCTCTGTTTAATAATGGGGGTCAAACGTACGAATTAATAATTTCCTATTACGATGATTTAGACATTTAACATCTTTTAACCAGATATTTCAAATGCCCTGTGCCTGATGTGATCAAATTTGACTGAATACTTAATGTAACCTTCGTTTTTCATTGGGAAACAAGTTTGATATTTCCTTTTCAGTGGCTTCACAAATTCCCCTTTCAGTGATTAAACCCGCAACCAGTCTGGCCGGGGTTACATCGAATCCATAATTGGCAATGGGGCAATCATCAGGTGTTACCTGTACTTTCCCCCCTTTCCCTTCAATAAACTGCACCTCTTCAAAGTTGCGCTCCTCAATGGGTATTTCGGTTAAACCATTTGCTATTGAAAAATCAATTGATGACGAAGGCAGTGCCACATAAAACGGGACACCGTTATCGAAAGCTGCCAGGGCTTTCAGGTACGTCCCAATTTTGTTGCACACATCGCCGGTTCGGGTTGTGCGGTCGCTGCCAACAAGTACCATGTCAACTTTACCGTGCTGCATCAGGTGGCCTCCGGTGTTGTCGGGAATAACCGTGAAGGGCACGCCCTGTTGCTGAAGCTCGAAAGCAGTAAGCCTGCTGCCCTGGTTGCGGGGTCGGGTTTCATCGACCCACACATGCACAGGAATACCATTCAGATGTGCTTTATAAACCGGTGCCAGCGCTGTACCCCAATCGATGCTGGCCAGCCAGCCCGCGTTGCAGTGGGTGAGGATGTTAACAGGCTTGCCGGGTTTTTGTCTGGCAATTTGCTCAATCAGTGGCAAACCGTGTTCGCCAATGGCATTGCAGTAATCGATTTCGAGATGTTTTAATTCTTCGGCTTTATTAAATGCCCTATTGGTCATCCGCTTTACATCAGTTTCGTTTTTTAAATGTCGATAAATGATATCTACAGCATAGGCCAGGTTAACAGCGGTAGGCCGTGTTGTTTTCATATCGTCACACATTTCTTTCAGGTAAACCGGGAGGGGCTTGTCATTTTGATAATTCAACAATGCCAGAAAAATACCGTAAGCAGCGGTAACGCCAATCAGCGGTGCTCCCCTTACGGTCATTTTTGAAATGGCTTCTTTTGCATCTGAAAAAGTTTTCAATGTTTTAATGTTGAACTCGAAGGGAAGCTTTTGCTGGTCGATCACACGAATAATATTATAGTTGCCGGCTTCGGCCCATATTGTGTGAAAATGTTGCCCGTTTATATTCATGGTTTACATGGATTGTTATCTTTGCGGCAATTTATCATTTTCTGCACATGGCTGTCAACAAAAAATTCAAAAATATTCTTTTCGATCTGGGCGGGGTTTTAATTGACATTGATTTTGAACAAACCCGCAAAGCATTTAACCGTATTTTGAAACCGGAAGCTAAAGCAAACCTTAACTGGGACGAATTGCCTGAAGTTGTTACCGCGATGGAAACCGGCCGCTGGTCGAAAGACAAATTTAAAGCTGAAATGCTCAGGTTATGTAACCCGGGCATATCGGCTTACCAGATGGTTGATGCCTGGTGTGCCATGATTCAGGAATTTCCCTCATTCCGGCTAACCATGCTAAGGAACCTTGCTAAAACATATAACCTGTACCTGTTAAGCAACACCAACACGTACCACATTCGTTTTTTTGAATTTGAATTTTTGAACCGGTACCATGTTCCGCTGAAAAAGGAGTTCAAAAAAGTATATTATTCCAGCCAGATTGGTTACCGAAAACCCGATCCTGAAAGTTTCAGGTATGTACTGAAAGATGCCGGGTTAATTGCCGCCGAAACGGTTTTGGTTGACGACCGTCAGGACAATTGCGATACAGCCGAATCGCTGGGCATGTTATCGATAAAAGTACCAGAGAATACCGGATTGGAAGCAGTGATTGAGCAGATACTGTAGCATTATTCCCTTTGAAATCAAAAGATTTACATCAATGTCGATTTGTAAAGACCTGGAAATCCCACTTCCG
Source organism: Prolixibacteraceae bacterium (assembly GCA_021740385.1). Lineage (GTDB taxonomy): Bacteria > Bacteroidota > Bacteroidia > Bacteroidales > Prolixibacteraceae > DAIMEA01. The sequence goes on from JAIOZY010000003.1 coordinate 18,368, forward strand.
GAAAAAAAATAATTATTGTTCAATCACATACTCAAGGCAAGGATCTTTTAACGCCCGCATATCGTCCGAAGTAATCGGGATGAAAACATCGGGTTCGAGGCTGGGCGGGTCGCCGTCAACATTTAAAAAATACTTGGTTGAGTACCATACTTTCAGATCAAGTTTATTTAAATTAAACGATTTAACCTCGCCGTAATGGTTTGGCTTTCCGCCGGTTGGTGAACCAATGAGGATGGCGTTGGTTTTCTGTTTTAAATCGATGGCATTCAGCAAAGCGCTCGAAAACGTAAATTTTCCGATAATAACATACAGGTTGCCGGTTTGATTAATGGTTGAATTGGCTTTTATTGCATTCAGCATTGTACCAAAAATCAGCGAATTTCCCCCTCCGTTCCACCGCAGGTCGATCACCATTTTCTCCAGCTTGTTTTCTTTTATGGCATCCATTACATCCGATTTAAAACTGCTGAAAGAATATCCATCCATATTGCTGCACGAGTTGTACTGGACATACATTAGTTTTTCATCGGGTAAAGCCTTCATCCAGTATTCGGTGTTGGTATCCTGAATATAAAGTGGAAGTGTTTTTCCGGAGAAAAAACTTACCGATTCAGAGCTCAATTCCGTTTCGTTAATGGGCAACGACAACCCGCTAACCGTTTGAAAAGTAAGCTGATGTCCGTTTTCGGCAATCTCAAGGTACTCAAGCATTTGGCTACAGGATAGGTAATTCTGGACTCCGGTTTGAAGTTTTGCATCGTTTTCGTGTGGGATTATTTCACCGAAACCGGAATAGATGTCTTCGAAACCTGTTTGGTCGATTCCGTTGATCACTTCGCCCAGCAACTCAGTGCAGTTTGCCGGGGTACGGTAACAAAACAAGCCGTCGTTGAGGTACAAAAAACTGAATGGCAGTCGTGTAAAGCACTCATTTCTTAAATCGACATTGGTATGTGCATCGCCCACATTGGTTAATATTTTCGAGAGTTCAATGACCACCTCGGCATCACTCAGGTTTTCGGTTTTAAATTTCAAATCTCCGATCTGGCCGTAGAAATCTTCTTTGCTCAGGTTGAAAAACAGGTTCTTGTGATGCTTTTCAAGGGTCTCGGCAAAATAATCGATGTTAATATTCCAGTCGGTCGACTCGGGCGGTGCTTCGATGCAGCCGGTAAAAACGATTAGAAGAAGGAAAAAAGGAATGATTCGTTTCATGAGTTTTGAAAGATGGGTTACATGTATTTTTTATTTTTTTTTACTAAAACCAATCGAAATTATCAGCAATAATAATTTCATCCTTTTTTATGTGGTGTGTTGTTTTCATAGGGATTGTTCTATATTTAAGATTAAATTTTGAAGCCAAATCCCTTATTTCTTTTGTGTTATCATACGTCAACATAAATTTACCCTGAAGTTGAGAGGTTAATTGAAATAAAGCTTCGTGATCAATTTCGAAATGCGTGTACAGTCTTTTCCCTGCAACAGTATATGGGGGATCGATAAACGAATAAAAGTTTTTTTCATTCTTTATTTTTTCTAATTCCTCAAATGCATCGCCAGAAATAAACTTCATCTTATGATTTACAAAACCAATTGCAAAAATTCTGTCGTGTAAGGTTTTTGGATACCAACGCGATTTTATTCCTTTGCCATTCTCGCCACTTTTAATTAAACCTGATCCCTTAGTAATTATTCCGCCATGAAAAATTCGATTTTTAATGATAGTACTCAAGGCTTTCTCTTTATTTGTTTTTTTATCCTTTCCTAAAATTGCTTTTGCATTTTCTATTGTTAAGTTAAAAGAATAAATTTTTTCAGCTAACCAGGTTGGATCTCCGTTAACAATTTCTTCCCATACAGCAGAAACATCGCTGTCTAATTCTACCATAACAATTTTATCGGCCAAATTTTCAAATGCAGCAGTAAGACTAACTATACCCCCACCTGCAAAAGGTTCGAATAGTGTTTTCGATTGAACGGATTGTTTAAGCCATTTTCTTACAACAGGTATTAACCATGTTTTTCCTCCAGGATATCTAAACGGGCTTCTTTGTGGAACAGATGCTACATTGACAACTTTTGAAGTTGTCTTTTCGTATTTAGTATCAAATATCGATAATTGTCCATCCATGATTAACTACTTATGATATCTGAGAATGATGGAGCATCTGGTGAGTTTTTTTCCAAATGATCATCAAGACGGTTTTGAAGCAAAGTAATAAATTCAGAAATATCACCTGGTTCGGGTGTGGTAATTTTTATTAAAGCTGGTTCAAACTTTGTATAAATAATATCCGTTAGGATTAAATTGTTAACGTTATCTTCTTTATTGTATGTTAGATCGTAAAGAAACCATGCTATATCTGCATCTGACTTTGTTGTAGTTGGAAGATCAGGAAGTGTTTCAAAAAAAGATTTTTGAAGTGCTACTGTTTGCTTCTTTTTCCAAGATTGAAAAATCCCTCCTTTGTATAGCATTTGTGGAATAAGTCGTTTTCGTGAAGATGATAAATAATCTGGTTTTGGAAAATTGTAACCAGATGGCCAGATAAAGTCATTTTTCGGATTTCTCAAATACTCTTCAAAAGGATTTCTTAAATTACCTGATATATAGACTCCTTGAACTTCAAGAGAAGTAAAATCAATTAATTGACCTTTCTTATTATATTGAATTAAAACAAAGTCGATATTTCCGGCTGATTGTCCGTTTTTATCCATTAACTTGATTTCAGATAATGAAGTCCAAGTTGCTTTTTGGCCGAAAGCAAATTCAGCAGCATTTTCAATTATTACCCAATCTTCCCTAAATCTGACAGGACAAGTTATTACTGATGTTCCATTATGCCAAACGCTGCAAACTCCAAGCGGATTGTTTGCTTTATCTTTTGTGCAATTGGGTACTTTATTGTTGAAAGGACATAGTTTTTGTTTCCTGTAACGTTGAGCTTTATTGCTTTCATTCTCAATTGGGAAACCAAAAACTTCTCCCAGCGGACATTTATCTTTAGTTGTTTTAGTCATTACACAAAGTTAAAAAAAATGTTGGCCATTGAATGTCTGTGATATATTAATTGATGAAATCACAGGTGCAATACCCGAGCTTTTTAACTAAGTTATTTCACCTTCCTGGCCAGCGCCCCCGTTGGGCAGGCATCGGCCACCTTTTCCGCAATTTTCTTCAATCCTTCGCTTATCGTTTCGTTAAAGGGTACGCCAATCTCGACATCGAAGCCGCGGCCAATGTAGGTGAAACCAAATGCTTCACGGTGTTTTTCGGTTAAGGCCACGCAAATCCCACATTTGATGCATTTTTCGGGTTCATAAACAATGGTTTCGTGAAACTGTTTCCTGACAGCTTTCCGTTCTTCATAGGCAAACCGTTTTTGAACTGCATCGTATTCATCGGAATAATCGCGCAGTTTGCAGTTGGTAGCTTTGCGGCAGTCGCAGTGCAGGCAACGGGCAGCTTCGGATTTTACCTCTTCTTCAGAAAATCCAGTTAAAGTACCTTGCCCGGGTTCAACCCTTTTCTCATCGACCGATTCTTTCAGGTACTGGGCATATTCCGGGATTACCAGTTTGCCAAACCGGGAGTTAAATTTCATGGGCTGGCCTTTTACCGGCAATCCGTTTAGCATTTGCCAAACCGATGCAGCAGCTTCTTTACCCTGAGCCAATGAGCGGATGGCAATTTTCGACGATCGCAAAGCGCTGCCAACAGCAAATACCTTTGGGTTGTTGGTTTGATACGTATTGCTGTCAACGATGAACCCTTTGAAGTTCCAGTCCAGGCCCCAGTATTTTTGTTCCATGGCAATTTCGCCCGAGGCTATGATCACGGCATTATAATCCTGCTGAAGTTTTTCAAATTGTGCCTTATCGATTTCAGTGTTCAGAAAAAAATTAACGCCCAGTTTTTCAATAGCTGAAATTTCTTTATTGAGCACATTTTTGGGAAGTTTTTCATCTGGGATTTCTGTCTGTAGCTGTCCTCCAATGAAAGGGGACTTTTCAAAAACATCGCACTGAATTCCTTTGAGTTGAAGATAATATGCTGCCGATAACCCGGCCGGGCCGCTGCCAGCAATGGCTACTTTATGACCGGTGGCAGAAGCCGGTTTTTCTTCAATTTGCCCGTTCTCACCTACAAAGCGTTTCAGCAGGCAAATCGACACTGTCCCATCGATGGGTTTGCGGCGGCAGGCCCCTTCGCAGGGCGCCGGACAAATATACCCCAACACAGCAGGCAGGGCAATGTTTTGTTTAACAATTCGGAGTGCTTCATCAAACTTTCCGGCAGCTAACAATCTGTTCATTTGAGGAATGTCCATGTGTGCCGGGCATGCAATGGTGCAGGGCGCTTCGCAATCGCCCACGTGGTCTGATAGGAGCAGTTCGAGTCCGGTGCGGCGTGCCTCGTGAATTTCTTCGTCATTGGTCACAATGTCCATGCCCTGTTCGGCTTTCCTTGAGCACGACGGGATAAATTTGCCTGAATGGGTGTCTTTCACCAGGCAAATCATGCACGAGTTAAGGTGCCCAACCTCTTCGTTATGGCAAAGGGTTGGGATTTCAATTCCCAATTGGTTTGCCGCCTGAAGGATGGTGCTGCCTTCGGTGACTTCAATTTCGGTATTGTTTATTTTTATTTTTATTTTTATCATGTTTTCAATTTTGGAACGCTGATGACGCGGGTTTGGTGATAATCACGGATATTTTATATCATGCTTTAAAAACTTCTTCTTTTGTATGGTGTAACTGTACTATCATTGGGGTATCTTTTCAAAATGGCAATGTATCGCTTCCCTGATATTCTGTTTCAATTCTTCAATTGTGTCGGCTTCTGTAAAAATTGAATGACCCAAGGTTTTGGCTTCCAAACCTCCTTCGGACGATTCTTGAACTATGAAAATGATTTCATTCATGATTTTGACTTTCACAAAATTTACAAATAATCTTGCTTTATAAAATCAACACACTTTTATTATTATCCACCCAAAAGCCCACTACAAAATTTTGGGATTTTTTTCTCCCCCTTTGGGGGAGTCAGAGGGGGCAACATCTATCGCATCCTCGGGGCACACCTGCCGGCAACTGTCGCACTTGATGCACAGCTCCTGATCGATGCTGTGCTTTTCGTGCGGAGTGAAGGCAATGGCATCAACCGGGCATTTCTGGGCACACTTTGTGCACCCTATGCAATTGTCGTTAACACTGTAACTGATCAGGTCGGTGCATTTTCCCGTTGGGCATACCCCGTTTATGTGGGCTTCGTATTCATCCCTGAAATACTTCAGTGTGGTTACAATTGGGTTGGGCGCTGTTTTTCCCAGGTTACAAAGGCTTCCCTTTTCGGTCCAGTGCGCAATTTTTTCCAGTTCGTCGAGGTCTTCCATTTTCCCTTTGCCCTGTGTAATGCGGTTCAGGATATCGAGCATCCGCTTTGTGCCAATGCGGCAAAAGGTACATTTCCCGCACGATTCATCCTGTGTGAACGAAAGAAAATATTTTGCAATATCCACCATACAGTCGGTTTCGTCGAGCACAACAAGCCCGCCGGAACCCATCATGGCCCCGATTTCGTTCAGGCTTTTAAAGTCGATGGGCGTATCGGCCAGCCAATAGGGAATACAACCCCCCGATGGCCCGCCAATTTGTACGGCTTTGAGCTTTTTCCCGTTGGCCACACCCCCGCCAATTTCATCAATGACCTGGCGTAAAGTTATTCCCATAGGTACTTCTATCAATCCACCCCGAGCAATTTTTCCGGCCAGGGCAAAAACTTTAGTGCCTTTGCTGTTTTCGTTTCCAATCGAGTTGAATTTTTCAGCCCCGTTCTGAACAATGTACGGTATCATTGCAAACGTTTCGGTGTTGTTAATCAGTGTTGGTTTCCCGAACAGGCCTGTTTGCGCCGGGAATGGCGGACGTGCCCGTGGAAAGCCCCGGTTTCCTTCAATCGAGGCCATAAGCGCTGTTTCTTCACCACATACGAAAGCGCCCGCACCTTCATAAATTTCAATGTCGATTTTCGATGGGGAATTTTTTCCCAACACGCCCCGCTCGCGACAAATTTTCAATGCTTCGTTAACCCGTTTAACTGCCAGGGGATATTCGGCCCGGATGTAGAAATACCCTTTTGTGGCGCTCACGGCATAGGCGGCAATCAGCATTCCTTCAATTACCCGATACGGGTACGATTCGAGCAACATGCGGTCCATAAACGCGCCCGGGTCGCCTTCATCGCCGTTGCATATCAGGTATTTGGTGTCCGATTCCTGCACATCAACGGCAATCCATTTTGCCCCGGTGAGGTAACCGCCGCCACCGCGTCCCCGCAAGCCGCTGTCGTAAATCGTATCAATTACTTCGGAAGGTGGCATTTTCATGGCCTTTTCAAGCGCTGTAAAACCCTTATGCCTGAGGTATTCATCGAAATCGACCGGATTAATAACCCCGCGCAGTTCGGTGGCAATAGGTATTTGTTTTCCAAGAAAAGAAGAAACCTGTTTTTCGCGCACATCGATGGAATAGCGTTCAATACTTTCCCAGTGTTCATCGGTTTGTGCTTTGTCGATAAACTGGTCAAGGGCACGGCCAAGCTTCCCCCAGAATGATGCCGGTTGAAAATGCCTGTCGATAATTCCCTGAACATCTCCCGGTTGCACTTTGGCATAAAGTATGGGTTCTTTCCCATCGGGCAAAACTTCCACAAGGGGAACCTGGTGGCACATGCCCACGCAGCCCACGTGTTTCAGGTTAACGTTAATGCCTTCTGTTTGTACAACTTCTTCAACGGTTTTCTGAATTTCGGCGCTGCCACTCGCCTGGCAACATGAGCCAAGACCGATGCGTATTTCCCCTTTTATTTCCTTGCCTTCCGGCGTACGGAAACGCTTCCCTTTCTTTTTGTTTTTCTGGATATCAAAATCGTCGAGTACACGGTTAACCTGGTCGGGCTGCACGTGGCCATACGTGATGTTATCGATTTGCACTACCGGGGCAAGGGTGCAGCACCCTAAGCAGCTCACTTCCGATACGGTGTATTTTCCACTTTGGTCTGTTTTTTGCGCCCCTTCAAGTTTCAGCTCACGCCTGAACGCATCGTAAACCCGACCGGCTCCCTTAACATGACAGGCAGTACCAACACACACTTTAATGATGTGATCGCCGGCAGGTTCCATCCTGAACTGATGATAAAAACCGGCTACGCCAACCAGTTGGGCCGGGGTAATATCGGTTTTTTTGCAAACGTAGCGCAATGCGTCTTCAGGTAAATAATTGTATTTTGCCTGAATCGCCTGTAGAATCGGGATCAGCGAATTTTTTGCAGTACCTTTTTCCGCAACAATTTGATCGATATGTTTATAGTCAACAGACATTGGTTAAAATCATTGTTACCTAAAGGTTATTCTCCACACATTTTTTTAGCTTCACGGATCAATTCTTCACTAATTCTAAAATCGGTTTTTTGAATCGCCTCCAAAATTTCAGTTAATGAATTGATTAATCCCTTTCTCTTTGCAATAATGAAAATACCAATGGTTCCGGTATAATCTAATCCTAAATTTCTGGCTTCACACCTGCCTTTAAATTCATCAATAATTAATAAACATTCCTCTTTCTCAATAGCTAAAGCAATTGCACTTGCCTCCGCTGAATCAAGAAAACTTTCAAGGATTTTCTGGTAATTTTTATTTTTAGGATTTTCAATTATAACAAATTCCGGAATTGCTTTTCCAAATTCCTTTGCTACGATTTCAGTGATTGTAACCGTGCCAAATAGTGATTGTAATATTTTAACCTTACCAAGTTTATCGAGTAAAATCAAACAACTTGTATCAGATACTATAATCCTGGGCATTTTTTATATCATTTTCGAGTTCGGATGGATGGTAATTAAATATTGATACATCGTAATCACCCAATATTTCCATAAAAGCTCTTTTTGACAGACCAACCAATTCGGCTGCCTGACCAAGACTCAATTTCCCTTTTTCGTAAAGCCGGGAAGCCAGTAACATTTTTGCTTCCCTGTCGTTTAGGTCGACTGTATCGGGAATATTTAATAAAATTGTTTTCATCATTTTATTCTTTTTTCAAAGTTACCTATAATTATCATTGTTTCAATATTTTTACATTACTTCCCAATACAATACAAATTCTTATTCCCCCTTATAAAAATGCATCCATTGGTAAAAGCGGGAGTGGTCATAACTTTTTCGCCCATGGGGATATCGGCAATTTTTTGCAATTCCCTGTCAATTTTCAGAATGTGTACCACACCGCTCATGTCAATGGCAAATAACTTTCCATCGGCCACAACCGGCGATGAATAGAACCCTTCATCAAATTCGGCTTCCCAATACATGTTTCCCGAATGAACATCGTAGCAAGCCATTACGCCATAAGTTGTTGCAATGAACAACAGACCATCAGCAGCTACAGGACTGGCCACTTCGGGAAGGTAATAATTGTCTTCCCAAACCATTTCGCCTTTTTCGGGGTTGATGGCTGCAAGGGTTGCATATTCGTTGGCAGCAAACACCAGCCCGTTGCCAAAGCCCGGCGATGGCCCCACTTCGCCCATCATGCAATCCACTTTCCAAAGCTCTTTCCCTGTTTCGGTATCGTGACCGGCAACCGTTGGTTCTGAGGAAGTAATAATTTGCATTTTACCATCAATTTCGGCCAGTATTGGCGAGGCCCACGAAATGTGGTTGTTTCTTTTCACATCCCACAATATTTCGCCGGTTTGCATGTGAAGCGCCAACATGCGTCCGCCCTTGTTGGTGTCGTACTGCACAAATACTTTTTCTTTCCAGGCAATTAGCGAAGACGAGTGCCCGTAATGGTTATCGGGTACACCCAGATTTTTGGCCCAAATGCGCTTGCCTTCCATGTTGAGCGAAAGGATATCGCCGGTGCCGAAAATGGCCACAACAACATTTCCATCGGTAACAACCGAAGGCGCTGCAAGGCCGGTATCGTCGGTTGTTTTGGGTGCAGTGGCCGGCGATCCCGTAATATTGTCAGCCTTATGTTGCCACAATAGTTTCCCGTTGCTTTTATTGTAACAGTATATCCATCGCTCCGCATTGCTTGCTCCGGTTACGAATAGCTTATTGTTCCAAATAACCGGGGAGCTGAACCCTTTTACCGGAACGGTAACTTTCCATTTGACATTTTCGCCGCTGGCGACATCCCACGCAACCGGAACATTTTCGGCATTAAATACGCCATGCCCTAAAGGCCCCCTGAAGGAATTTGCCTGTTGATTTATTTCCTTTATGGAAGGATACTGAACTTTAGGCTGAACAGCTTTTTCAGTTTTTGGAGCTTGTTCTTTTTTCTCAGATAATCCTGTATCCGAGGTAGAAACAACATTTGATTTTCCATTTTCAGAACCCGGCAATGCTTCGGTAGTCGTTTTTTCAGAAATCGTTTCTGATGCAGTTAAATCAATTACTTCGATGGGTTCTTCAACATTTTCTGCAACAATTTCGATGCTGTAATTTTCCAATTGGTCAACGCTTAAAAAAGACGCAACGAAAGCAAGCAGCAACATGATTCCCCCGCCATACAAAATCCATTTGCTGGTAGCAATGCGGCTTGTTTGTTCAGAAACCGGGCTGGCTTGTGGCTTTTCAATTTTGGAAGTGACAGAAAAATAGTACCGCAATGAAACAACCAACACAACCCCACAGACCAGTAATAACCACCCGGCGGTTTTAACCTGCCATTTGGCGGTAAAAAAAGCTTTTCGTGCCATCAGGTCAAAGGCACGGATTTCTTTTTTAAGTTCTTCATTGCCGGGGTCATCGGCCAGGCGTTCGGTCAAAGCAGTAAGGGTAGCGCTTTCGGTTGGGTCGTTCTTTGCCAGTTGCAGGTAATTCAGCAAAAGAAGGATGCTTATCACCACGGCAAAAATGGCTGAAATGATGGCAGTGGAGAAAGAAACCTTTACCGGGTTGCTTTGATACCCCTTCAAATTTCCCCAAGAGGAAGACTTTAGTTTATTATCATTGGTTTTTGCCATATTGTTTTGTCTATAATTTTTTCTTTTACTGGCTTTATATTTTAAATCGCACCTTCATTTTTGCAGCGGTCCCCCTTCCTCCGGTTGGCGGAGGTTAGGGGTGGCTTTATTCCCCTCCTCGGAGGGGTTAGGGGTGGGTTCGTTCCCCTCCCGGGAGGGGTTAGGGGTGGGTTTAACCGGGCAATAATCCATGCAACGCCCGCAACTGTAACAATCCACTTTATTGGGGGTATAATCTTTTCGGCGGCGAAACACATACTGATTCATGAGTAATATTCCAATTGCAAGTCCGAGGAAACTGCCCAATATCCAACTCCCCGTGTAATATTTCTGTTTAATTTCTTTTGCTTCGGTTACCAGATGTTCCATTGTTTTTCCCGATGAAAGGAATGTCTGGATGTCGATGTTATCCGGGTCTTCTTTTAACTCGGGATGTTGGATCAGCAATTCGGCCAGGTACACATCGGGATGTGCTTTCGACAAGAAAGAATGTGCTTTCGACATGGCAAACCCGCCCAGAAATATCCAAACCGGAATGAGGAGCAGGAAGATTGAAAATCGTTTTTTGTTCAGTTTTTTCTCATCCGTTTTCAGGGTTTCTGTTGGTGCATCAATGGCATCGAAGGGGCACGAATTTTCACACAGTTTGCACTGGATACACTCAGCAGGTGTTATGCTCAAATGCTTTGCCGAAAATTTCGACATCCAGCCAAGCAACACTCCGTAAGGACAAAGAAACCGGCAATATGGGCGCGCAACAAACATGCCCAGCAGCAGGAATGCTATACCCAGAATGATCATGGTAAATTCGGCGCCCATGCGGAAAATTCCTACGAAGGGATCGTAGCGGCATATAATGAATTCGGATCCGGTGGCTGCCAGTAAAACTGCCAAACCAAGGTAAATGTATGGAATTAATCCCAGGCTTTTACGAAGCCAGACCGGAAGTGACACAGGTTTGATAATTACCAAATCCTGAATGACCCCCAGCGGACAGGCCGAGGCACAAAATACACGCCCGAAGAAAAGGGTAAAAATAAGGGGCATAACAAAAAACAGGATTATCGGGATTGAAATGGCATAAGCCGGATCGAACAATGTGAGGGCAATATTTTGGATTGAGCCGATCGAACATACACAGCCTTCGCGGATAAAACCAAAATAAACCAGCGAAAACACGCTTAACCAAAGCAATCCTTTACGCGACCGCCTTTTCAGTGCAAACCATGCTGCCAGTGACATGACCAGAACCAATACCGATACATCGATGTATTCCCAGGCCAATGCACGTGGCTCGGGGGTTGTAGGTGTGGGCTGGGTGTATCCGGTTTCAAATTCGGGTTTTGGGAAGCGTTGTTGCTGGCTGAAAGATGAAAAGGAGATTAAAAGAAAAAGTATGAAAAATGTAATTTTAAATTTAACCACAGAGAAAACAGAACAACCACAGAGGGATGAAAAGTAACTTTTCCATTCAGTATTTCCATTCAGCTTCCTATGTAAAACCTCTGGCTTTGTCACAGTATTTTTGTTAATATTTTGAGATTCGTTATTCATTTTTTACCCACCCCTGGCCCCTCCCCAGAAGGAATTTGGGCAGTGCAATTTTTGGTTATTCTACCTTTGAATCATTTTGTTATTTATTAATCACATTAGTTCTTCTATTATTATAATCTTCACTTTTGCAGCGACTTGTTCCCCTCCTTGGAGGGGTTAGGGGTGGGTTTATGTTGGATTCTCCCACCTGCTATTTTCATCAGCCACAAAATCCCCTTTAATTATATATGGTTTATTGGCCGGAACACGATGAATGGCATTGCTGGGGCAAACCCGTGCAATGGTACATTCGTTGCAGTTAACACACAAGTCGTGGCGTATTTGCAGGATTAGCGAACCGTTGCCAAACGATGAACATCCGGCTACGCACTTAGCGCATCCGATGCATAAATCTTTATTAATGATGTACTCAAAATAGGGTTCTTCGATAAAGCGGCGTTCGATGGCAGCAGTTGGGCAAAGCTGATTTTCAGCCCCGGTATCCAGATCTTTAACGCCCGGTTTGAAATATCCGCCGCATAAGTCGCAGTAACCGCACAAATCGTAAGCATGAACACATTTAACGGCCGAAACCGGTAAAACACAATCGGTAGCACAACGTCCACATTGTGTACATTCAAAGGGATCGATTTGCCATACAGTTCCGCCGGCTTTTGATTTAGTAATGGCCAGAGTAGCCAGACCGCCAACAGCAACAGCGGCAGTAACCTGCATACTGCGGTTGATAAATTCCCTCCTGTTGTATTGTTTTTTACCCATCAGTTTTCTTTTTCAGGCAACTTGCATTCACTGTACTTGCTGCATTTTTTACAAGCAACATTTTCTGTACATTGATTGCTGGATGTTACTTTCCTCCTGACAAGCAGAAAACCTGTCAGCAGTAAAATGCTTCCTGCAATTCCATATCGAAAAACGCTGTTTAAAAATTCTTTCCTATTCATGTTCAAATATCCGTATCATTTTCCGGTCGAAATCGAGCGCTACAATGGTTTCACCAATGGTTGCCACCTCGGCTGCATGCTGGTTGCCTTCAAATTTTGAAGGTGCAGCTACAACCGATTCAAGCTTGCCCGAAGGTGTATAAATTTTTATTCGTGGCATTCCCTTCTCGCTGGTTACAAAGCGGCCATCGGGTAAAAAGCTAAACTGGGCCGGGTTACAACAGCCTGTAAACCCGTCGATGTCGTTCGATGCTTTATCCCAGTTTTCCAGCAGATCTCCCCTAAGGTTATACTGCTGCAATGCGTGCATGCCCGGATTGGTACACCATAGTTCATTTTCAGTATTCACTGCCAAATCGAAATACGGGCTTGGGACAATAAAACCAAGCAGGTTATTGCTGCCCGAAACACCTTCAATTTCTGCTACTTTTTGATCTTGAGTGTAGATGTAAACCCGCCTTTTACCTGCATCGGCCACAACAATGTTTTCTTCCCAAAAAGCCACCGACGTGATTAATGTACTGTCGGTCAATTTACCGGTACTGAAAAGTTCATCTCCTGAATGCGTGTATACCGTAAAATGATCTTTATAACCGACTATTAAACGCTCATTATTAACACCGATACAACGGGGATTATCTTCAATTGAAAATTGCGACTGTAACTGCCCCTGAACGGTTAAAATTTTTACCGAAGAATCGGCCGCCAAATAAATCAAATTATTGCTGGTTGCAATACCGCCATATTCCCCAATGTTGATTTTAATTTGCCTGACTTCCTTGTGGCTTATCAGTTCCGGATCGACTTTTTTGTATTCATCGACATTGTATTCATACGAGTTTTGCTTCGCCTTGCGTGGTTTGCTGTTAATATAATTGGCAACAATAACCACCACGATGAGCAGCGCCAGGAAGATCAAAAAGTATTTTAGTTGCTTCATTTTCTTTTTCTTTTTCTTTTACAATTATTAGAGAATCGTTCTTTCTTTTATTATGCAATACCTTATTCCCTTCCCTTTGGGAAGGGTTAGGGATGGGCCTAGAGGTTTTTAATATTTATGCAAACCATCCTGTCGGCATCGCGTAAAACCATGTAGCCATCGGCCAGTGCTAATGGTGCCCAGGCATCGTGCCCATCTTCAATAATTACCTTGCTGTCGAGATGGAAGTACCCGCCGGTACTTGCCCTGATTATGTGCAGAGTACCATCATCGTTCAACAAATAAAATTTCCCGTCGGCCAAAATGAACGGCCCCATGCCAAAGCGTTGATCTTTGTCGCTGGCCCACAAAATATTCGTGCAATCGTCGGGATTAACACAAACAAACTGGTTGCGGTATGTTCCCCCGTCTTTGGGCATAATGCCAAACAAATGACCTTTCCAGAAAATGGGTGTTTGCTGTTCGCTGGCCAAACCCGTGTTTGGTTTATATTGTTGCAAAACCGTTGTGTTAAAATTACCGTTTGTTTCCTGCAATTGCAACATCATGCTACCGGCACCGTAACCTGCTGTAAGGAAAATTTTTCCGTCGGGCATGCAAACCGGCGAGGGGGCAATTACATTGGTGTCCCATTCGGGAGCTTTCCACAAAACGTCTCCTTCATCACTACCTTCGGCCGAAACGGCCACTACACCCCCAATGGAGCAATATACGTACATTTTCTTCCCGCCGAAAGTATACGGTATTACCGAAGAGTGCGACATTTTCCAATTGTCAGGATTTGGCACTTCCCACAATTTTTCACCGGTTTTACAATCAACAGCAATTAAAAGCGCTTTACCCCCGGTGGCAATTATTGCTTTCCCATTGTCGATAAGCGGGCACTGCCCGGTGTACCAAAGTGGCACTTCGCTTTCGTATACTTTTTCAATATCAATTCCCCAAAGGAAGTCTCCGCTTTCACGTTCAACGCACATCACGTGGCAACGTGGCCCGATGGTCAGGATAAAATCCCTGGTTACCGCAGGAACCGTTCGGCTCATGCCGTGATTTCGTTTTACGGCTACGTTGTACCAGCGACGCCAATGTTCTTCACCGGTTTTTAAATCATAACAATGTAGCATATCGGCCCTGATCTCTTCATTGTAATCCAACAAGTAAACAAGGCCTTCAAAAATAGCGGCGCCGGCATGGCCTTCGCCCAGCTCGTGGCTCCATAAAATCTGGGTAGTATTGCCTGAAAAATCATCAATCAGGTTCGAGGCCGTTTTATGGATATTATCGAAACCGGCACCTCTGAACCTGGGCCATGTGCCCTTTAGGTTTGAATTCGATTTACTGAACCGTTCGAAATGTTCGCCAATAACAATGTTCTCCGAAACCGCGTTTCCTTTTCCCCGGTTGTCCATACCCGGTTGGCTCGGAACAATATCCCGTGCAGGATTATAAAGCAAATACCAAAGCAACAAGCCGGTAAAAGCCAATAAAACAATTACAATAATTCCTCTGTATAAAAAACGGTTCATTAAAATGTTATCCCTTTGCCCGAATTTACAGCTTTTATTTGACTTTGTAAGCCACTAAAGCATTTCCATGCCTGAGGTAAAGCAAGCCATTTTCAATTACCGGGTGTGCCCAGTGCTGGGCTGTTCCGTGTTCAACTTTAGTTAAACCTTTTTGTTTATAGGCTTCGGGTGTGGCTTCAACCAGTGCAATTTCGCCCCTGTCGGAATAGAGATACAGCATACCATCGGCCGCAATGGTTACGCCAATCCCTAAATCTTTGTTCAACCATTTTTCTTCACCGGTTTTTGCATCGAGGCACCGCCAGCCGCGGTTTTTGTCGCCCGAGGCATACAGGTAACCATCAACACACACAACGCCACCAATGCGGTTATCGAAATCGGAATTGAACCAGGCTTTTTCAATCGAACTGCCATCGGCCGAAAGATTTAAACGTACTGTTCCATGGCCGTATCCGCTTGTGCAAATTACGGAGTTATCATAAAAAATGGGTGTGTTGGCATGTACGCTCCATTTGTTGGGTTGCTCGAAACTCCAGAGCAATTTTCCGTTAGATGCATCGAGGCCGATAATGTGGCTGGCCATCATGGTAACGAGTAGTTTACGTCCTTCCCGCTCAATCATTACCGGGGTACAATAGGCCGAAGCATCGCCAACGCCGGGGCTTTCCCATATTGTTTCGCCATTAAGCCGGTTCAGGGCAACAACATTTTCTTTTTTACCTCCCGGCGAGCAATATATTACATCGCCATCAACCAGCAGGGTTTCCGTAACGCCCCATTTAATGTTTTCTCCATCGGTTTCGGCAAGCATGTCGCGTTTCCAGCGCAGCTTTCCCTGCATGGCATCGAAGGCATAAATAACGCCCTTACCGCTGTACATGTACAACCATCCACCAGAAATAACCGGGGTAGATCGTGAACCGGGAAAACTTTCGTAATACTCTTCGCCGTATTTATAACGTTTCACTTCTTTGCCGTCCATGTCGAGGATAAAAATGTAACCGTCTTTATCAATCATTGAAGAAACAAAAATGTGCCTCAAAGCCAGTACCGGCGAGGAATGCCCTTCGCCAAAACCTTCGAAAACCCATTTTATTTCAGGGCCTTCTTCGGGCCATGTTTTCAGCAAACCTGTTTCCTGATAAATCCCGTTATTCCCTCCGCGCCATGCTGTTGTTTCCTGGGCATTCAAACTCAAAAAAGAAAAAGAAAATGCTATAACCAATGTTAGTAATGTCCTCATAACTATTTTTTATGTTGATTTGTTGCTAAAATAGTAAACTATTGATCGCTTTTTAAAATTTTTAAAAAATTAACAAGCTGTTAACAGCTTTTTTCATCATGTCTTAATCAGACAGTTTCTGCAATAATTTACCCCGGTGAAACGATCTAAACAATTAAATGAGATACCTGTTTAAACTGAAAGAAATATTTAAACAACAGAAATATGAATTATTATCTTTCTAAAATAATTAAGGATATCCCGTTCGATAAAGCGGAAGAGATTGTCAGGGAAAAATTAAAAGATCAGGGATTTGGTGTTATTACCGAAATTGATATTGCATCGACATTGAAGCAAAAAATAAATGAAGATTTCAGGCCGTATAAAATTCTGGGTGCCTGCAACCCCCGTTTTGCATTCAAAGCCCTTTCGGAAGAGGACAAAATGGGCGTGATGCTTCCGTGCAATGTTTGCATCCAAAAAAAGGGCAATAACGAAGTTGAGGTTATCACCATTAACCCGCTTGAAACCATGAAAGGCAATAACAGTGACGAAATGAATTCACTTGCCAACGAGGTGCACAAGAGGCTAAAAGCGATGCTTGATGCAATTTAAATCGCGGGCGGCTAAAAAGAGAAATAGTTTACCTTGTTAATGGACGTGCCCATGTTAACATCTTTCAGCGAAACGTGATGTTTTTCGCGGTTTAACAACGATACTGTTTTCATCACGGTTTTTGCACCGTTTGCATCAACCGAAGTCATTTCCATAACAAAACCTCCAACCGATAAGGTATTGTGGAGCATGGACATTTTTGCCGCACGGAAAATCCCGTAGTCGTTCGAAAGGTCTACTTCGTTTGTGATCCATGCTTCGCCCGAAATTTTTTTGTAGGTGTAGGTATACTTTTTACAATTCTTACCCAATATCTTTTTGGTTTCGGAAGCCGGAACAATTTCCAGCATTTTCATATCCTTTTCCGACGGGTATTTAAATTTTGTAGCGTTGTACATGGGCTCCGGTGTGCCCGGACTAAAAATCTGAACAGCCACTTCGTTTTTCAGGTCCATTATGGTTTCGGTATCCCTTTCGGTTTTACCTGTTTTTAAAAGAATATCAAAGTTTTTCCTGTTTGACTGAAAGAATATTTCATAGTTCATTTTTTGCCTGAGCTTTCCTCTTTTGTCAAAAAATTCAACCTCGAACTTGTTGTTACGGTCAAACGAGTATTCCCCTTCCCAGTTTACCCCGGGCATTTTAATCTGTGCACCTGCATAAGAAAATAATCCTAAAGCAAAAAGCGCAATAATTATTTTTTTCATACTTTCACTATTGATGGTTTTTTTCTGTTTTTCCAAAACCAAAAACTAATCCAAAATACAAAATATTGCATTAGAAAAAACATTCCGGAAAATTGTTTACTAAAATTTTGAAAGCAGTTTAAACCGGTTGCCTGGCAATGACTTTAGCACGCCTTTAAATTCGAGGTTCAACATTAGTGAATTAATTTTCTGAACCGACCAGTTCAGTTTTCTCGAAGCAAAATCGGTTGTAATGATTTCATTGCCCGACAGTAATTCCACAACCTTTTTTTCATCATCATCCAAATCAATCATCATCACCTGTTGCCGGGGTTGTGCATTGGCTTCCCATCCCATGTATTCAATCAAATCGCTGGCCGAAGTAATCAGGGCAGCTTCATTTTTTCGGATGAGGTTGTTGCACCCTTGTGAAAACTGATCGGAAACCTTTCCGGGAAATGCAAACACATCGCGGTTATACGAGTTGGCAATATCGGCTGTAACCAACGCGCCCCCCTTACCGGCCGATTCCACCACAATTGTACAATCGGCAAGCCCGGCAATAATGCGGTTGCGGCGGGGAAAATTCCCCGGGTCGATTTTTGAGCCCGAAGGAAAATCGGTAAGAATACCGCCCCCGGCCTCAATAATGTCGCGGGCCAGGTTTTTATGTGCCGACGGGTATAATTTATCGAGCCCGTGCCCAACTACCCCAACTGTTGGGAACCTGTTTTTCAACGCAGCTTTATGCGCGGTACCGTCAATACCAAAAGCCAGACCACTTACAATTAGCACCTCAATGCCTGCCCGGGCCAGCCCTTTTACCAGGTTTTCGGTCAATTCCCTTCCGTATTCGGTGGCGCTGCGGGTACCAACAATGCTGACAATTCGCTGGTGATTGAGATCGGCATCTCCTTTCTGAAAAAGAATTACCGGTGCATCGCTACACTGTGCCAAACGCTTCGGAAAAACCTTGTCGAGGTAAAAGTATGTTTTAATGTTATGCTTCTGAATAAAGCCAACTTCGCGTGAAGCCTTTTCAAGCATTTCTGCACGATTATCTAAAATAATGTTAATCAGGTTACTGCCAATTCCCGGAATTTCTTTAAAGGCTTTTCGTGGCGCTTCAAAAACGGCATCGAGGCTGCCAAGGTAGGCAACCAGCCGGCGGGCATTTACCGCACCTATGCGTGGAAACATCGATAGGGCAATTTGATAGTTCAGGGCTGTCATCAATTTTCAGGATATTTATTATTACTTATGTTCGAACTGATATTTCTGATTGATAATCTGTTGTAAAACTTGCAAAACCTGTTGCCGTTCTTTCTTTGTTAACAGCGTTAAACTAACGGAGGGAAAATCGGCTACGCCATATTTCGAATTAACCGATAAAATAAGTTCTTTTTTCAATCCCTTCATTTTTCTCACTGTTTCGAAACCGGCAAACTGGCTGAATTCAATCTCAATCGACTGGTAATTGCGCATGGTTGAGGCCACCGAATAGTAGTTCACCTGCAAAGCTGTTTCGGTTACGAGCAATTCAAAAAACGATGGCTTCAGGTTGGTGAACAATATAAACCAGGCAATTCCAACAACGACATCAGCTATAAGGAAATAATTCATGTTGGTTGCCAAAAAATAAAAAGCAGCTCCCAAAAACAGCACACCGCTTACGATAAACAGTGCAAATACATTGGCCGAACGTTTTTTATTGTCGTACCGATATGTGAAATTTATGTTTTCTTTCGATCCCATTTTCATTAACTTCTACCAAAATAACAAATTGTTTTAATTTTGAAGCATAAAAAAAGTGTTAAATATGAGCATTCCCGTTTTTAAAAACGACATCAGGGTTACCAACAACCTTGAGCCTGAACTAAAAGGCATAATTGAAAAATACCCAAAAGGGAAAGTTTTCGTGGTAGTTGATGAAAATACACAACAACATTGCCTGCCTTTGTTGCAGAGATTTGCTGTATTTGAAGGAATACCTGTATTGAAAATCCCAAGCGGGGAAGAACACAAAAGCCTTGATTCGGTTGTGCAAGTGTGGAATTTCCTGGAAGAGAACAATGCCGACCGCAAATCGCTTCTGATCAACCTTGGCGGGGGAATGCTGAGCGACCTTTGCGGGTTTGCTGCATCGTGCTTTAAACGCGGTTTGCATTTTGTGAATATTCCAACCACGTTGCTTTCGCAGGTTGACGCCTCGGTGGGAGGAAAAACAGGCATCAACTTTAACGGGCTGAAAAACGAGATTGGTGTTTTCAATCAACCGCAAACGGTAATTATTGCTTCACAGTTTTTGAAAACCATCGACAAAGAAAACTTTCTTTCGGGCTATGCCGAAATGCTGAAACACGGGCTTATCCGCAGCAAACCACACTGGGACGAACTTTTGGAATTTGATACAGAAAACATCAATTACGAAAGCCTTAACGAAATGATTGCCCGTTCGGTAGCCATTAAAGAATACTTCGTGGTGAACGACCCCACCGAGAAAAACATCCGCAAAGCACTGAACCTGGGGCACACCGTTGGCCATGCTTTTGAAAGCCTGGCACTGCACCAGGGGCGGCCAATATTACATGGTTTTGCTGTGGCTTACGGGTTAATTGTTGAATTGTACCTCTCGGCAAAAAAGGTCGGGTTTCCAATGGAGCAGGCCAACCAAATTTCGAAATGGATTGTTGACACTTACGGGCCGTTCGAAATAAGCCAAAACGATTACGAGGAGCTTTACCTGAAAATGACCAAGGACAAGAAGAACGAAGCGGGCAGGATCAATTTCACACTTATTCCGGAAATCGGAAAAGTTGAAATTAACATTGACTGCAGCCGGGAACTGATTGTTGAAGCGCTTGATTATTACGCTGGAATGACAAAGTAAAGTTTTGTAACTTTGTGAAAAAGATAAACGCATGAAGGCCATAGAATTTCAATCAAAAACAGACAAAACAGATCAACCTGAAACAAATGTTCGTGTTATTGTACTTATTGACGAAGAGGTGTCTGATATTGAAGACAATAAAGCATGGGCAAAGGCAATAGCAGGCAATCCATCGTTTGACTTTTTGAAAGAACCTGAAGAAGATATTTACACATTAAATGACAGATAATCAAATTAATAAGAATAAATTTCAATGGTTATTAGTAATTAAGATAATAACGAAAAACCAATGCAATACACGATAAAACCCACAACAAAATTTCTTCAAAGCGAAATAAGTTTACCTTCCTCAAAAAGCATCAGCAACCGGGCGCTTATCATCAATGCCCTGGCATATAGTCCGCTGCCGGTTCAGAACCTGAGCAACAGCGACGATACCCGGGCGATGCAAAAAGTGCTTACTTCAAATACCAACAAGTTTGACATTGGCCATGCCGGTACCGCCATGCGCTTTCTTACCGCCTTTCTTGCAAAAATTGTGGGCAAATGGGAAATTACCGGAAGTGAACGCATGCAGCAACGCCCCATAAAAATTTTGGTTGACGCGCTAATGCAACTGGGAGCAAAAATTGAGTACATCAATAACGAAGGTTACCCGCCGCTGCGTATATGGGGATCGAACCTGAAGGGCGGAAAACTGGAACTCGACGGTAGCATCAGCAGCCAGTACATCACTGCATTGCTGATGATTGCCCCTACCCTTGAAGGCGGACTGGAACTTACACTGAAAAACCGGATAACATCGGCCTCGTATATCGACCTAACACTAAACCTGATGGCCCGTTTTGGGATTTCGTTCAAATGGACCGGAAACGTGATAACAATTGAAGAACAACCATATAAACCCATCCCTTATACCGTTGAAGCCGATTGGAGCGGTGCCTCCTACTGGTACGAAATGGCTGTACTTGCCAACGAAACCGATATTTTTTTAAAAGGCCTTGAACTCGACAGTCTGCAGGGCGATTGTGCACAGGCCAAATGGTTCGAATCGTTCGGGATTTTATCGGAACAGGAAGAAAACGGTGTGCGGCTTACGAAAAAAGAAGTGAGACTGCCCGAAAAATACGTGCAGGATTTTATCGAAAACCCCGATATTGCCCAAACATTTGCCGTAATGTGCGTATGCAAAGGCATACCCTTTCATTTCACCGGACTTGAAACGTTGAAGATAAAAGAAACCGACCGGATTGCGGCCCTGATTGATGAACTTGAAAAAATGGGCGCCAACCTGTACGAGCCACAACCCGGCGAACTTGCCTGGGACGGCCAGCTCGATGAAACACTTTTTTCAAATCCGGAACCGATCAACACTTACCACGACCACCGCATGGCACTGGCTTTTGCACCGGCAGCAATGGCCACTGGCCATATCGAAATTAACGACCCACAGGTGGTTACCAAATCGTACCCGGGTTTTTGGAACGATTTACAAAAAGCGGGATTTGACGTTGATTAATAAATATACAACGAAGTTATTTTAAGCTGGGCATTCTCATTCAAACAACTCAACATCAACGGCAATGTTTTCTCCGTTTTCGTTTTGAGATATCTTGAAAGATACGCTGTCACCTTCATTCAAGTCATTAAAGTCTACGCCATTAACAGACTGATAATGAAAAAACAAGTTGTTGCCTGGATATTTGATAAAGCCGTATCCGTTTTTTAACGACATGATTTCGCTTGTTTTAATACCATTATCATCTCCCTTGCTTTGCCTTTTGTGCAACGATCTTACAACGTTATTGTTTGTCCTTCTTTCCATTTTTTGCTGAGGCAAAAATAAATTATTAATTGCCGAACTATCTTTGGAAACACGGTTATCTATTTCTTCATGCATTGAAATGGGATAAGTTACAACCTCTAAAAGCTCCTGTGATGTTCTGGTAATCCTGTCATTTCCAAAATCATCGGTATAATCAAAATCCCATGATAAAAGCATAACCCGCGTGCCAAGGGTATTTAACTTTTTTACAAGTGGAATATAATCTCCATCAGATGCCACTAAAACAAGCACATTAAATCTTTTGTAATAGGCCATTTCAAATGCCTCAAGTGCTAACCATACATCAATGCCTTTTTCGTGCTTTTTACCGGAATGAGAGGTTCTAACGGGCAAATAATGAGTTGTAATACCCTCTTTCATAAGCACATCATCAAAAACTCTGTCGTAATACAACGAGTTTGATTTTTCGGCTGCTTCCTGTGCATTTAGCCTTCCTCTAAAATAATGGGAATCAACTATCTGGCATAGTCTGTATCCCGATGTTTCACCTTCAAGTTCTGCAACTTTATGCCGTATAAAGTCATGTAAACCCGAAACGCTGATCCTAGATTTTCTTTGATGAACATACGCATAATAATTACTCACATGCAAAAAATAATTACCATCGTAAAACACGCCTATCCTGATCAATTTGTTGTTTTCACTAATCATAGTTTATGTGTCTTTATAGTCAGCACAATAAAAAGAAATTTGTTTCCATACAATTTAAATCATATTGCAAAAACAAAACCGTGTATAATAAATGCCGTGTATTAAAAAATATAGGCAGAGCGGGCAACATTATCCCATGTACCTAAACCATGAACCGATCTAGGTCCTATATACATTTTTGCTCTTCCCGCCCAATATCGCTCGGTGAATAAAATTGTTATAGGGAACACATACATAGAAGAAATATTACAATCTAGAGGAGTTGGGAAAAAAGGTATTGGTATCGGTAGTACCATTGAGAATCCTTGAAAATTGATATTTTCATAAACAATAGTAGGAATATAACTTGTTTTAAGATTTTTATTCTCATAGAATTTGTCTCTTTTTTCATTAAGAGACGACAAGTAATTTTTTACCTTTTCTGAATCGTTTGATTCTTTCCACAATTCCATTTTTTCGACATAAGAAATTTCTTTTTGAAGCTCTAAAATTTTTGTTTTTATATAATCAGTTAACTTACCCGATTCTTCTAAATATAATGTAACTTCATCAAAATTTTTACATAAAGTTTCATTCACATCATCAATTACAATGATTTCTTCAATAAAATAACTTTCATTAGTTCTGTAATCAGGTTTGAGTGCTATTTCATCTGTGTTATTACAACCCAACAGGCAGAATACTATACATAATGTTGCAGCTTTTACAAATAACATAAAATTTTTCATGATTTTTAAATTTTTAGTGTTAGTAATAAGAACTGATAAGAGATAATGTTCCAATAAGTTCCAATAGGATCAGAAATACAGGAAGCGCTACAGTTGTTATTAAACAACCTGTTACCGCGCTTTTTACCTGAGCAGGATCGTTGTTAGTAACAAAAGCCACAACAAGGATTCCAAGAGCTGAAAACATGCAACCATACCAGAAAGGGCCAACAATAAGCGGGTTCGAGTCTACTTCCTGGCTCATGGCAATGGCCGATGTTGAACTGACATTTTCAAGCAGTTCGCTGTTCGTGGCCAGTACTTCGTCATATGTCAGTTCATTATCGGAAATAAAGTTTTCCAGTTTCGAAATTTCTTCAAACGAACTGTATATTTCGTTTTCATCAAAATTGACGATGGCCTTATCACCCTGGGTTACTGTAAAATTTGTTCCGGCAAATGCTTGTGGTATTAAAAAGAAAATGGCCATGCTTACAGCCATTGTTTTAAACAGGATTTTTTTCATATTAGTTAAGTTTTAAGTTTGAATTCAATGTAAAGCTAAGTAAAATAATTTAATCATCAAGTAAATATTGTTTTAAAACGGATGTTCGGTTTAAAAGGGGTTGCTTTGCTGCCAATAACAGATTTTGTTTTATGTGTCATTTCGAACGCATGTGAAAGATCTCAGCGTATTTGAGCATATCTCTCCTAACGTCGAGATGACACCTTTTTTTCAACTGTCATCTTCGTATTATACCCAAAAAAATGAGAAGAACCAGCAAGAAAGCGGTATACATAATGTTTTAACACGAAGATAAAAAAAGATATCATTGTTGTCCGGGGAAATAGAAAAAGAATGGGCAGATTCACAAGTAAAACCCAAAATACGCGAACATGCAACCATACACACCAACAACACTTAAAACGCCAACAATACTGGTTGTTGCGCATCCCCACAACGAACTGTTAAGCGCCGTTGTGTCACCTTCGTTTACCAGGGCAACGGCCAAAATGCCCACACCGCCAAACAGGCAACCCATTAGAAAGGATGTTTGTGAATCGAAACGGAATTGCTCAACTGCCCCAACGGCCGAGGATTCATTCGCAATATTATCGGTTGAATAACCCGCTTCAATCAAACCGGTATACGTGATGTTTTCGTTTTGCTGAATGTAGGCAAGTTGTTCTTCAATTTCATTGAAAGCACTGTAGATTTCGCTTTCATCGAATTCACAGATTATTGTATTATTTTCAGTGTTGTATGAAAAAGTATTAAAGGGAACGATGAAGGAGAAGATAAATACGAAAACAATGGGGTATAGAACTACTTGTTTCATTTTTTTAGTTAAGAAAAGATATAAAAAAGGCTGCTGAAAATTTTCCAGCAGCCTTTAAATATTATTACAGATACCACCAATAACTTCCAGCTCCAAGTAAACTTAACGTAACGCTGAAAACTACCCAGAAACCGGTGCTGGCAGCACAGCCCCAAACCGATTTCATGATCTGGTCTTTATCCATATCGGTTGTAAGAGCTACAATGGCTATACCAGCCAAATTCAGGATACAACCCCACCAAAATGCGCTAACAATTGGCGGATCGCCGGCATTTGCATTGCCCATTGCCAGGGCAGCCGATGAGCTCACGTTTTCAACAAGCGCTTCTTTTTCGGCTTCCACTTCGGCATAGGTTACATCGTTTTCCGAAACGTAGCTAACCAGTTCCGAAATTTCATCGAACGAGCTGTAAATCTCGTCTTCGTTAAAATTAACAATGGCTTCTTCCTCTTCGTTTATCGAGAAATTGCCCCCGGCAATGGCCTGGGAAAAAAACATTAATGAGGCCATGGATACGGCCACCGTTTTAAATAAAAATTTTTTCATGCTAAAAAGGTTTAGATTTGACAAAATATTTAAATATTGCTTTTACACACAAATGAATATTAATAGTAGGAATAAGACCATATCCAACCTCCGCCAAGAAGCAGACCGTTAATTAAACAACCCCAACCCGATTTTACTATTTGACTGCTATCGAAACCGGTGGTTAAACCAACAATGAGCATCCCTACCCAGTTAAGCAGGCAACCCCACATAAAAGCGCTGAAAATGGGCGGAGTATCTGTCATCGTTGCATTAGAGAAAGCCGAAGTAGCACTTAAATTGGCCACCAACTCGCTGTTGTTGGCCTCAAGCCCGGAATAGGTAATCCCGTCGTTTCCCCTGATCATTGTTTCCAATTCGCTCACTTCATCGAAAGCCGCGTAAATTTCAGCTTCGCTAAAGCCGGCAACCATTTCTGCTTCTTCTTCACTAACCGCCATTGCCGGTGCGGTAGTATACGCCAATGCCTGAACACTGGTGAAAACCAGTGCCAACATTACACTAATTGTTTGCAATAAAATTTTTTTCATGTGTATAAATTCATTTTAAGTTACTTCCTGACTGTTTGATCGAAGAACTTAAACTTGAATTAATTTTCATCCCGCATGGAACTCGCAGTTATAATAGCTCTCCTTTTATGAAATATCCTGCCCTGCTCGTTTCATGATAAAAAAGTTCTTCGTTCTGCCTATGTAAAAATATGGCAATATCGGCGAATTTCAAACATTGGTTTCCAAAAAAAGCTGTTATTCAGACAAATTATAAGTAAGGTGATTTTAAACAAAGAGCCTAAGCCGTTGAATAAAAACAACATGTAGCCACATTGCCCGGAAATATATTATAAAATATATTTTCTGTTACAACCGGTTCTATTCAGAAAATTGCGCAAATGCAACCGTTTTATACATTTTTAATCAGAAAAGCTACTAAAACAAGCTTTTAAAACCAATCAGTTGTTTCACCTCGTTAAGGGTTTTAAGGGCTGATTCGCATGCTTTTTCCGAACCTTCACGCGCTACTTTTGCCAGATAGGCTTCGTCTTTCAGTATTTCATCAATCCGTGTGCGTATGGGGTTTGTGAATGCAATGATGTCTTCGGCGAGTTGTTTTTTCATATCGCCGTAGCGTATTTCGCAACGGTTGTATAAACCATCAAAGTGTTCAACCACATCGTGTTTTGAAACAATTTTCATCAAGGTAAAAAGGTTTTCAACGGCTTCCGATTTTGGGCTGTTCTGTTCGGTTGGGCCGGTATCGGTTACGGCGCGCATCACTTTTTTACGTATCGATTTCGGGTCTTCGTAAAGGTTAATGGCGTTTCCTTCCGATTTGCCCATTTTTCCGCTACCGTCAAGTCCGGGCACTTTTATCATGTCTTTTCCGTCGAAAGTGAAAGGGCGGGGTATGGGAAAAACCTCGCTGTTGTATATGCGGTTAAACCGTCCGGCAAATTTACGGGCCATTTCAAGGTTCTGTTCCTGATCTTTGCCCACCGGCACAAAATTGGCCTTGTGTATAATAATATCGGCAGCCATCAGTACCGGATAGGTGAGCAGGCCCGCATTAACATTCTCGGGCTGTTTACGGGCTTTTTCCTTAAACGAGGTTGTACGCTCAAGCTCGCCAAGGTATGCGTTCATGTTCAGGAAGGTATACAGCTCGGTTACTTCGGGCACATCGCTCTGTATAAAAATGGTGGCCTTTTCGGGGTCGATACCGCAGGCGAGGTATTCGGCCAGTACCTGTTTTACCCCTGCCTGCAGGT
This sequence comes from Prolixibacteraceae bacterium, assembly GCA_021740385.1. Lineage (GTDB taxonomy): Bacteria > Bacteroidota > Bacteroidia > Bacteroidales > Prolixibacteraceae > DAIMEA01. The sequence goes on from JAIOZY010000003.1 coordinate 45,637, forward strand.
TTTCGGGCGTAGGATGTGTTGTAAGCGAGTGAATATCGGCAATGAAAAAGAAACAATGATAATCGTTTTGCATTCTGACGAAATTGCGCACTGCACCAAAATAATTGCCCAAATGTAAAAATCCTGTTGGCCTTATTCCACTAACAACTGTTGGTTTGTTCATTGCCGGAAAATTTTAAATATTTTTAAATGAGCCACAAAAATATAAAAAAATCACCATTCTGTTTTCTCCCGTTTTCAATGATTTATGAGCGGTAAAATTCAAAACCAATAACAAGGATAATGAATTCAGGTTATTACCGCTTAAAGAAAAATTGGGTGTGGAGATTAAAAGATTAAAAAAGTAGTGTAAATTTGCAGTTTAACGAAAAAAACAGTCAAATGAAGAAGTTACTTGTTGTTTTAGTGTCCCTTTTTATAATTGCATCATGCAAAACGTCGAAAAAAGCCGTTTCGGAGCCTGAACCTGTAAAGGAAGAACTGGTTGTTGAAGTAGTGGAAGAACCGGTTGAAGAACCCGTTGCAGAAGAAGTTGAAGAACCCATCATTATTAAAACCGAGGAGGTTGAAATTATTGAAGAGGAAAAGCCACCGGTAAAACCAACCTACGATTTTTTTGTAATCATCGGGAGTTTTAAAAACCCGGCCAATGCCGAAAATTACAAAGCCGATATGGGCGATAAAGGGTTTACACCTGTGTTGCTTTCAACCGATTCAGGTTTTCTGCGGGTAGCTGTCGATCAAACCAACTCAGAAGAAGATGCCCGTACCTTCATTAAGAGAATAAGGGAAAAATATCCCGAGCACAAGGATGTTTGGCTGCTAAAGAAAAAATAGGAAAAGAATTTCCCCCGCAGCAAAGAGACTGTGTGAAATTGAAATTAAAATTCTAAAATGATCCCCAGCGTGGGCAACACGGTCCCTACTTTATTTTCAACCCTTCGCAACTGATAACGAAGCCCGTTGTCGGTTTTAATAAAATTGCCATCGTCATCTTTTTCCCTTACAATTATATCGTTGCTTTCGGCCTGAAAGTTATAGGCATTCTGTATGTCGATGTAAACCTTTAATGTTAATTTTTTCAGGTAGAATGCTTTATCAGCCCTGATATCGAGCTGGTGGAAAGCACCAAAACGTTCGCTGTTAATGTTATCGAAATCGAAATAGGGCCCGCCAATGGCATCCCACGCGGGAACGATTTCCGACACTTCAAGGTCGTAAGGCGTGTAGGGCAATCCGCCCACAAAACGCCATTTTGCCCCAAATGTCCAGTTTCCTTTGATTTTATACGTAGCAAAAGCAGTAAGTAAATGGCGGCTGTCCCAGGTTGTAGGTATGTATTCGCCGGTTTCGGGATCTTCAAATTCACTTCTTACATAGGTATACGAAAAGTTTCCGTTCAGGTTTTTTTGGTTGTTAACCCGCGCAAAAACCTCAAAACCATATGCCCTGCCCGTTCCGGTCGAAACCACTTCTTCGTCGCCCAACACACCGTAGTCGGCTCCTTTGTTGGCAAGGCTTATCTTGTCGTTAACCGAGAAGGGGTATTGGCTGTAATTTTTCAGGAACCCTTCTACCGAGAACTGGAATATTTGTTCCGGTTTATACTCAACACCGGCAATGTACTGGTCGACCCTGATGTATTTCAGGTTGTTCTCCTTGTTCACAAAAACATCGTCGCGTTTAAAGCCAAGCGAGGTATAGGGCGGAAGCTGGTAATAGCGGCCCGTATTGGCGTTAATGCTCAGTTCGTCGGTAATGTTGTACGAAACCGAGAGTCGGGGCGAAAACTGGTCGAGGGGGTTGGCCATGCTTTCGGAATAAGTATTTCCGTCGAAACGTGTACCAACTGAAACCACCAGGTCGTTGGCTAAAAAGTTTTTGCTCGCCTGTGCAAACAGCCCGTATTTTTGCAGGTTAATATCGGTACTGTAATTAATTTCGTTGAGCTTGCCGCCAAAAAACCTTTTCTGATAGGTATCGTTGGTATAACGCACCAGTTCGGCATTTACACCGTAATTGAATTTGAATGATTTTACCCGGTTGGTATTCTCAATCCGCAGTTTATTTTCAATTTCCCGCGATTTATAGTCGAGCGAAAGGTTTTCGGTATCCGATTCATCGTTATCGATATATTTATACGATTCGTTGTTCAGGAAATTCCGGCTCAGGGCAACACTCAGGAAGCCATTTTCATGAAAGTGTTTGTAAATGCCGCCAATGGTGTACGTCCATTGTTCATTTACTGGTATTGATGTAAGTATGAAATCCTGTTGTTCATCGGGTTCTTCAATACCCAGATTCAGGGCAAATTCATCGATAGCCCCCAGGCCGATGAAGGTAATTTCGTTTTGCTGATCGATGCGGGTACGCACCTTAAACTGAAAATCGTTAAATGTTGGCAAAAAAGGTAGTTCGATTAAACTAAACAGAAATTGCAGGTACGAGCGGCGTGCCGAGGCAATAAACGTTGTTTTTTCGCCCAGCGGCCCGTCAAAAGTAGCACTCACTTCCGAAGCACCGAGTGAGGCACTGAATTTCAGCTTTTCGCTATTCCCGTCAACCTGGTTAAATTCGAGTATCCCGCTCAGGGCGTCGTTCCTGTTCGAGGGGAAAGCACCGGCGTAATATTTCACTTCGCGGATAAAATCAGCATTAATAATACCAACCGGTCCGCCCGAAGCGCCCTGGGTCGCAAAATGGTTGATATTGGGAACTTCAATTCCGTCTAAGTAAAAAACACTCTCGGAAGGCCCGCCCCCACGAATAATAATGTCGTTGCGAAATGCAGGTGTGGATGCAACGCCGGGGAACGACTGGATTACTTTTGAAATGTCGCGGTTGGCACCCGGGTTGGTTTCAATTTCGCCAATGCCGATGCTCCGCAGTGAAACGGGGCTTTCTTCGGTTTTCCTGAAGGGGCTGGCCGTTACGGTAACCTCTGCCAGCTCGGTATCGGCCTCCTGCATGGTAATTTCAACATTGGCCACGTTGGCATTGCTTATTTCAATTTCTGATGATATGGCTGCGTTATAACCAATAAACGATGTTGTAAGCCTGATGAAACCGGGTTCGAGGCCAAAAATCTGGAAATTCCCGTCGAGGTCGGTAACGGCCCCTTTGGTTGTTCCCATCACAACCACGTTAACAAACGGCAGGGGTTCGTTCGAATCGGCATCGAGCACACGGCCTTTAACAACTCCCTCCTGTGCCCATAACATAACGGTTAAGAGCAAAAATAATAATGTATATATAACCTTCATGGATAATTTACTTTTTCACAATGATTTTAACTTTTGAAACAATCTCCAATGCTGTTGTAAAGGTCGATAAATCGGTGTAAAGCCAACCGTCTTTACCGGCATAATGACCGTGCCCTATGGGGTTCATGTAATATTCATCGAATGGCCCCTCGAGGTCGATAACAGCAGCATAAACCAGCGATGGCTGGCAGGAATAGTTATAATCGGGTTCGCCCGGGAATTTTTCGTTGTGCCAATATTCGTTCCAGTCCCAGGGCTGGTTAATTTCCATCAGCACCCTGAATTTTTGGGGCACCTCAACAGGACTGGCTGTACTGAGCGAAAAATCGCCCCTCGGTGTTGCCGCGGTAATGGCGTCGGGCACCGGGTAATCGGGCGTAGGTAATAAAACGTTCTCTTCGGTTGTGGGTAGTCGTTTGTGCAGCCAGTAAGGCAGCGAAGATGGATTCTGCGATGGCCCGGGTGTCGCATCCCATTTACCATGCTCGGGCCGTGCATGGCCATAAACCCCCGTACCGAGCGATTTGGTCACGTACAAGGTTTCAAGGTAGTTTCCCTCAAGGTCTTCGATCCAAAAAGCAAACGTGGGATGGTTGTGGTACTTCCCTTTCTGAAATTCAATTTCAATGGGCAGGCCTGAAATGCCCGTATGGGTTTGGATGTATTCCTTTTCAGGTTCAGAAACCTTTTTGTGCGCCGTGCAACCGGCCGCTAAAACCAATATTAAAATGATGGTTATGGTATGCCTTATCTTCATAGCGTTAATCGATTTATTAAACTCATTTTTTCAAAAGTTTTCATTTATAAACAAAAGATACGTAAAAACGTTCGTTTTTCAATATTAAAAAAGTATTAGATTATGATTAACTTGTTTCAGGGCACATAATATTAATGCTTTAGGATATTTCGATTTAACTTATCAAAATATTGGGAACCCGCTTCATGCCATTAAACAACGCGTAACACGATACACAATCGGTGCTTTTTGCTAAATTTGAGGCATGGAGTGGCAGCATCTTTTATCGGTAAAACGGTTAGGTAAACCTTCCTCGGGCACGATTAACGAAGAATCGCGCACCGAGTTTCAGCGCGATTACGACCGCCTGATTTTTTCGTCACCCTTCCGGAGGCTTCAAAACAAAACACAGGTTTTTCCCCTGCCGGGCAGCGTATTTGTCCATAACCGCCTCACCCATAGCCTCGAGGTTGCCAGCGTGGGCCGCTCGCTGGGAAACATGCTTTCGGCATACATTGAAAGAAAGGGGATAGAACACCCGTTGCTGGGCGAAATGGGTTCGGTGGTAGCCGCTGCCTGCCTGGCGCACGATATGGGGAACCCCCCGTTTGGGCATTCGGGCGAAGATGCTATCAAAGGGTTTTTTCATAACGGTAAAGGCAAACCGATGGTTGCCGGTATTGAGCCGGCAAAAAAATCCGACCTGGCACTTTTCGATGGCAATGCCAACGCCTTCAGGCTTTTAACACACCAGTTTAACGGGCGTCGAAAAGGCGGGTATGCCCTCACGTACACTATGTTAGCATCTATTGTAAAATATCCCTATGAATCACCTTTGGCTAACAAACCCAAATTCGGATTCTTCCAGTCCGAAAAACAAATTTTCAGCGAAATTGCCCGAGAACTGGGCGTGCTGAAAATGAATGCCGAAGGATTAATGTATGCCCGCCACCCGCTGGTATACCTGGTTGAAGCCGCCGACGATATTTGTTACCAGATTATGGATATTGAAGATGCGCATAAGCTGAAAATCCTGTCGTACAACGAAACAAAAGAGCTGTATCTGAATTTTTACAACCGGAAAGAAGATGCCCCAAAATTAAAAAACATCGAAAAAACGCTGAAAGATGTTACCGATGCCAACGAACAAATTGCCTATTTGCGGGCCGGTGTAATCGGTTTGCTGGTGAATAATTGTATTGGTGCATTTATCGAAAACGAAGAAGCCATCATGAAAGGCGGTTTTAACAGTCAGCTTATGAAGTGCATCACACCGGTAGCCCTGCAGGCCATGAAACAAGTTGCCCACGTTTCGGTCAACCGGGTTTACTGCCATCCGTCGGTTATTGAAATTGAACTGGCTGGTTACAAAATCATTTCTACCTTACTGCAACATTTTACCGAAGCTGCGCTGACCAACAGTCATTATGGAAAAAAGCTGATGAAACTTTTTCCATCGCAGTACCTTACAGAAAAAGCCGATACGTATTCAACAATTCAGTCGGTGGTCGATTATGTTTCAGGAATGACCGATTTGTACGCCCTTGAATTGTACCGGAAAATTACCGGGATCAGTTTGCCTAAATTGTAATGATCCGTTTGGTTGTTTTCTTCAAAAAGTAGTACTTTCGGGCAATAAATGGAATACATAACCAACTTACATAATTTAGAAGAATTTCAGGATTTCGACAACCTGGAACTGATTGCCAAAGAGGTGGTCGAAGGCTTTATTACCGGGTTGCACCGCAGTCCCTTTCACGGGTTTTCGGCCGAATTTTCGGAACACCGGCAGTACAACGAAGGCGAGTCGACCAAAAACATCGACTGGAAACTATATGGCCGTACCGAACGGGTATATGTAAAGCAATTTGAAGAGGAAACCAACCTGCGCTGCCAACTGGTAATCGACACCTCTTCATCGATGCTGTTTCCCTACAGGAAAGGCAAAAAGCTCCAGTTAAACAAGCTTTCTTTTTCGGTTTATTGTGCCGCTGCTATAATATACATGCTGCGCCGCCAGCGCGATGCTTCCGGTCTGAGTCTTTTTTCCGAAAAACTTGATTTCCATGCCGATGCCCGCTTATCATCGGTGCACCTCGATTTATTATACAGCCACCTTAGCCGCCTGCTGAAACCTGAAGAAACCGGGTTAAAGCGCACAACAAATGCCGTGGAGGTATTGCACCAAATTGCCGAAAACATTCACAAACGTTCGCTGGTTGTCATTTTTTCCGACATGCTTGAAGACATTGGCCCCGATGCCATTTACCATGCATTGCAACACCTGCGTTACAACAAACACGAGGTGGTTCTTTTTCATGTAACCGACAAGCAGCACGAAGAAGAGTTGGTTTATTCCAACCGCCCGCATAAATTCATCGACCTAGAAACCGGGGAGATGATCAGGCTGAAACCCCAGGAAGTAAAAAAACAATACGCCCAAATGATGAAAGCCCGTGTTGACGACCTGAAACTGAAATGCGGCCAGTACCAGATCGATATCATCGAAGCCGATATTAACGACAATTTCCGGCATGTATTGCACTCATATCTTATTAAACGGGGCAAGCTGGGCTAAAACACACCCAGGAAAAAAACCCGAAGGAATACCTCCGGGTTTTAAACTACGAAAACTAACTACTTATTATAACTGCTGCTCTTCGTTATTTATTCAATTAAAATCTTTTGCCTGTAAACATTGTTTTCGTTCTCAATAATGAGGTAATATAAACCCCTTTTATATTCCGATACATCGAGCATAACCATCGATTGTGAAATGATGCGCGAAAGCACCGTTCGTCCCGACAAGTTGCAAAGTTTCAGTTTTGATGAGAAAGTAAGCGGGTCATTTGCTTTAACATGTAAAATGTTTTTGGCCGGGTTTGGGTAGCAGGCAAAAGTCAGTTCATCGTTTAGAAAAGAACTGTTATCGGGTACAGCATCGTAACCGCCTTCGTAAGCACCAAGGTCGGGGGCTTCGTCTTCAAAATCGAAATCGAGTATGGTGCCGGCATCAATGGCATCGCTGTTTTTTCTGAGTTTCAGAAACATGATTTCGGGTAGCGAGCCGTCTTCGTTACGCGGGGCTGTTACCCCGGTGGTATCGAGGCTGGCAAAATCGGTTTCGTCAACGTCAATTAAATCCCAGCTGTTGGTAATTTCTTCGTTTGAACTGTGCAGCGAATTGTTGCCAATAAACGCGAGGTTATTCACCAGCCGGTGGTTCCCTTCGTTGGGTTTTTCGCCAAGGCGGAAATTGCCGCCACCGTTGCGGTAACCGGTGCAATTGATAATTTCAATGCCGGCCATGTTGTGGTTTTGGTCGAAGCCTTTTCCTCGGTTAAGGAAAGTAACACAGCGGAATGCTTTATGTGGCCCGGCGTAATAATCGCCCCCGAATTTAATACCGTTGCCATCGCCATCGAACGAACTGTCGCCCCAAATGTTATACCCGTTACGGAAAGCGTGGCAGTTTTCGAGGTAAATGGTTGGTGTAGCCTGCCAAAAATCCCACCCGTCGTCGGAATTGAGCCAGGCACGGCAACCTATGAATTGGTTCCCTTCTCCCAGTTCGAATTTTGCCGCGAAACCGTCGGCATTTTCACCGTGGTTTTTCGGGTCGTAATTTTCGTATGAATCGCAATTGATGATGGTATTGTGCGAAGCCCCGCCACTGAGTTGGATGCCCGAGTCACCATTCCGGTAGGTGTGGCACATTTCAATAATGTTGTGGTGCCCTTCAATGTAAATGCCGTTATCGCCGGCAAGTGTCACGTTAATGCCTTTCATGTGAACGTATTCGCCATCAATTTCAATGCCTCTTGCCGGGTTACTTTGATGGTTGAAAACGGGTTGTTCGCCCGGCCAGGCAAAAATGTTGATGTGTTTATCGACGTTACCGGTCAGTTTAATTTCAATGTCGCGTGCAAAACGGTACTCACCCCCCCGAATGTAAATGGTATCGCCGGGCAGGGCAACCTCAAGGGCTTTAATAATAGTTAGAAATGGCTTATCGAACGTTCCGGTATTGTCGTTATTCCCATCGGTTGCAACATAGAATGTTGATGGTTCGGCCTTAAAAATGAAACTTTTTATTTCACTTTCACTGGTTCCGGCCGGATTTGCTGCCTCCACTTTCCAGTAATAATTTCCATCGGGCATGGGTTCAGTTTGGAAATGGGTAAGGGATGTTTCGCATACCACATCGTCTTCGGTCAATTCAGCATTTGTACCAATGAAAAGCCGGTATGAAAACGTGTTTTCTGTTCCGAGCCAGTAAATGGGAAAACCACTGTCGAAGAGTTGTTCGGAACCCGGAGCAAGTTTGTTCACAACAAACGGAAGGGCCGATTCGGGGTTGGTGCGCTGTAGCAATAGCCGGTCGATATAGGGCAATCCGCTGCCCTCAACTTTTATAAAAAGATCGCCTTCGGGAAGTAAAAGGGTTACAATTTGTTCGTTCCAAAACGAAAACGGACTGTTTGGAACCAGCACTGCCCCGATTGTATCGTTGCCGCTTATGATGTTCATTTCCAAATGTCCTTCACCCGGGTTGTGGTACCTGATTTTCACGTTGAAATAACTTGTAGAATCGATGGTAATGTTTGTAGAAAAACTACTATTTTCGGCATTACCAACTACGTAACCCGATCCGGTGTAACCGTCGAGTGTATTGTCGATTGCAAAATTTTCGAGTTCACAATCTTCGGTTTCGATAATGTGCGAAGAGCCGTCGTTGGCCGACTCAAGCACGAATTCAACATAGTCGAAGCGACCGTTTTCACCGGCTTCGCGGTTCGATAGCAGCATGATGGAATTTCCCGGTAAAATAAGGATTCCCTGCAGGGTTTTAGTCACAAACTGGTCGCTGCCGCCGTGATTGCCTTCCCAGCTATCAATTATATCTCCATCAATTCCAAATTTATACGTACTTGTTCCATCGCTTTCATCGAAATAAACAACCTTCACAGTATAAATACCCTCGGGAAAACCAAAAGCACTGGTAGCTGTGCTAAAACCGCCTCCTGAAGCTGCCTTTATTATTTTAAAATTTGAAGCACCGGCTTTGTTTTCGATGGTGTATGTGCCCAGATCATCAAAATGTTCCGCTTCTACACGGTATGTTTCACCAACCTGTGCAATTGACCAAACCGGCAGCAAAAACAAAAGCAACATTGCAATGTTCTGTTTGCCTGTGTTATATATGTTATTCATAAATTACTGTATCTAATTAATTCCCCTTTAATTAACAAGTTCCTGGTTGATAGTAACGTTTTCTAATGTTACATTGTTTGCAAACTCAATTTTGTTTTCTTTTTCAACACCGCTGAAATGTGAATCTGAAATGTGAATACCGGTTATGCAGTTTTTGCCTTCAATGCCCTGAAGCAATAAAGCATATTTTGTTTTAGCACATTCAATTTTTGAAAGGTTTATGTTGCGCACAAGTGGATAAAGGGTATCTTGCCCTTCATTTTTGATATCGTAATTGCAGTTAACACGCAATATGGCCTCACCCACTTCACCAATTTCAACATTCCTTACAAAAATATTTTCAACAATACCGCCCCGGTTCGAGTTGGTTTTAATGCGAATGGCCCGGTCGAGTTCGGGGCTGTCCATTTTGCAGTTTTCGACAAAAACGTTTCTGGCACCGCCCGATATTTCGCTTCCGAGCACCACGCCACCGTGTCCGTTCTCCATGTGGCAGTCGCGTACAACAATGTTTTCAACCGGTACGTTCCAGCGCCGTCCATCGTTATTTCTTCCCGATTTCAGGGCAATGCAGTCATCGCCCGTGTTGAAATAACAGTGTTCAATCAATACATTTTTGCATGACTCGGGGTCGCACCCATCGTTGTTTGTACCGAGGCTGTTCACATGAATGTTGCGTATAATAATGTTTTCGGAAAGTAAGGGATGGATTATCCAGAACGGTGAATTTTCGATGGTTATGTCAGAAATCAATATGTTCCGGCATTTGTACAGGTTTATGAACTGGGGCCTGAGGTAGCAACCTTCGCCCATTACCCGCTCTTCAACCGGAACGTTGTTGTGGTCATATTCGTTGAGTTTAGGCCTTGCATTCGGAAGCAACTGGCTGGGCTCCCCTTCTTTCCAACCGTATTCTTTCCGCCCTTTCCATTTCCACCAGTTTTCGGTGCTGGCATTTCCTTTCAGCAACCCTTTCCCGGTTATGGCAATGTTTTCTTTATCGTATGCATAAATCAGCGGTGAATAATTGTAACAGTCAATGCCTTCCCAACGGGTAAGCACAACGGGCAAATAATCCTCCGGGTTGGTTGAAAACGATAGTACCGCGTTTTCGGAAACCACAAGGTTCACATTCGATTGCAGGTGTATGGCCCCGGTAAAAAACGTGCCCGAGGGCACAACAACTTTTCCCCCTCCGCTGTTACTGCATTTTTCAATGGCTTTGTTAATGGCTTCGGTTGAGTTGACTTCCGGATCGGCAACAGCGCCAAAATCGGTTATGTTGTACGTATTGCCTGGAAATTCGGGTTCTTCAATTCCGGCAACTATTTTTTCTGCTTGTTCCCAGTTTTTATCACCGGTATTTACCGGGGAGCAACCTGCAAGAAAAATAGCCAATACTAAAGCCGGCAGGCCGGAAAAATGAAAATTCTTCCCCCTTGCTGTCAAAAATTTTATCATTCGTTTCAATTTTGGCAGTTAATAAAAATCGTCAATTTGTGTAAGCCAAATCAGTTTTGGCGCCGGATAAAAAAACTGCCCGCTAAGCAATTTTTTTTGCGGGCAGTTTTAATTGCATCGGTTATTTTTTAATTATTCGTACCGGATGGTTTCCTTCAACATCTATAATATAAACCCCTTTTGAGAGTGAAGAAATGTTGAGCGCCTGACCCGAAACAACGTTTGTAAACTGAAGCACTTTTTGTCCCAGGTTAGTGTAAACATTAACAGCAGGCACGGTGGTTTCATCGGTTTCAATAAAGAGCATTTTGCTGGCAATGGTTGGATATACGCGTACGGTATTTTCTTTCAACTGTTTTGAAGAAACCGGTTCGTTAGCCCAACGCGGGTCGCCTACCAGTGTGCCTTCTTCGCTCATGAAGTAAAGGTCCGAAGAAGCATCGGCTATATGAAAGTTCCCGTTTTCGGGATCGGCAAACCCGGGATCCATTACATAGTTGTATTGTTTAATGCTCATGGGTGTTTGTTCAACCGTTCCGTTTTCAATTATGAAATCTTCGCTCAGTACGTTGAACTGCATTTCGCAATAGAGGATACCGCTGTTATCGTCGAGCAAACGGAAGCCGTTTACCGAAACCTCTTCGCTTACATTGGTTTTACCAAGGATACAGTTTTTGATGGTAAGCGAAGCCTGGTCGTTGTTCCTGAGGTCGAACAAATAGTTTCCGCTTTTTCCGCCGCCCCATTCGTTGAATGTACAGGCTTCAATTTTGATAACAACCGGATAACTGGGCATCTCTTCCAGCTCTACCATGCGGTTAAGTACTTTGTAGAAGGTTGAATTTTTAATGGTAAAAGTGTCGAAAGTGATCCGTGATTTAAGTCGGAAAGGGCCATAGTCGCCACCACCCCTGAGGTCCCAGATGATGCAATTATCAACAAGAATGTTTTCGGCATAATATGAATCACGGTCGCCGCGTATTACCGAACGGTCGAAGTGTCGGATAACGCAGTTTTTGAGAACAATGTCGCCAAACGCGTTGGCATCGCCCGTACCCGAAATGAGGTTCACGCAATAATCACCCGGCAGGTCATCAACATCGGTCGGGTCCACTTCAACCCCGCTTAACGAGTCAACATCGGCACCCGAAAGGATAAGCCCATCGAGTGTTATGCTCACGTTGTTGGCCTCAACATCAATTTGTTTAATGTGAATGCGTGTGTCATTCACGGCATCGGTTGCCGATTTAATGGTAATCGATTTTGTAACGGTTAGCCCGTCGGCGTTTGCTTTGTGGGCACCCGGCATAATTAACAAGGTTCCTCCCTCCTCAACTTCGGCAATTTTATCGTTAATGTTATCGCCAAGGTTTACTACAACTTCGTTTTGTGCAAATACAAGCGATGCTGCAACCAACATGCAAACAAGTAATGTGTAAAATTTTTTCATAACATGTAATTTTTATGGTTTTTATTTAATTTTTTAATGAGATTAATTATATCCGTAATCGTTTTTGATCTCTGTATTAGTATCAACAACACTTTGGTGTATGGGCAACACTTCACTGTGATTAGGCGTGAAATAGGCCGCAATATCGAGAATGTATTCCTCGGTAAGGTTTTCGGCCCAGGGGGTAACATTTGGCCATTCGATGGTGTCGCGCTGGGCAATTTGTACCGAATCCATCACGTAATCAAGGTTAAGGTAAACGATTTTATCGCCTTCATTTTTCCATACAATATCGCGTGGTAAATTTTCATACGGTGGTTCATTGTTGTACATTTTGGTGAGTTCGTTTCTCATTTCCTTAATTTTCGTGTCGAGAAGGTTCCAGCGTATCAGGTCGTATTTTCGGATGCTTTCGCCGCCCAGTTCCCAGGCACGTTCATCAACAATGGCATCGAAAAAGCCTTGGTAATCAGTTGGTATCCCGGGCATTTTATCAAGGTTTCCGGCAAAAGCCCTTTCCCTGATAGCACGCAAAGCGTTTATTGCTTCAGCCGTTGGGCCGTTGTTTAGCTCATTTTCGGCTTCGGCAAACATCAGGTAAACATCGCTCATTCGGAGTATTGGCCAGTTAATGCCGGTAAATTTATCGGTACCGGGTTGTGCAGGCTGCAGCCATTCACGCCGCCATTTGGCTATCAGTATGTCATCAAGGGACATTAATTTGCGAACGCTGTTCTCATCAATTTCGTAAGGTACCACCGTTAAATCGCGCCGTACATCGCCTTCGTGGAATGAATAGTAGTAGTTTGGTAAAGCATTCACCCCGGGGTTACATTTCCCGAATTGCGGATTATTTTCATCAATGCGGGTTCCGATGTAATAACCAAGTTCACCGCTGGTGTATGCCCCCAAACCAATTTCGAAGATGATTTCGCCAAACTCGGTATCGATTTGTTTTTCGCTCATCCCCTTAAAAATATCCACATAATCGGGGTTGAGCATGTGCTCCCCGCTGTTCATGATTTCGCGGCACTGATCGCGGGCTATTTCGTAATACTTATCAGGGTTCGATCCTTGTTCCATTACACCCGAAGAGCGGCGCAGAACCCATCCTGCCCTGCACAGGGCTATGCGGGCCATCAGGCCTTTAACAAAGCCTTTGGTAACGCGTTCTTCCTGTGGTTGCAGCCCGGAACGCCAGGGAACAATCTCTTCAGCAAATTTCAGATCATCAATAAGGTATTCCAATATTGAATCGCGGTCGGTTTTGGGAATGTTGAAATCGTCGCCTACTTTCGAAGGAACGGTTTTAAACGGAACATCTCCCCAGTTACGGACCAGTTCGAAATAAAACTGGGCCCTCAGGGTAATGGCCTCACCGTGCATGTAGTGCATAAGCTTTACTTCCTCGTCGGTTCCTCCATCATAAATGGGGCTTTGTGGAATATTTTCGATGCAAATATTGGCCCTTTCAATGGCGAAATAGAAGTTCTTCCAGGGTTTTTCAATTTCGCTGTTTCCCGAGTTTGCCGCGTATTTGGCAATGCCACGGCGGCCATTATCGAGTTCGCCCGAGCATTTGGCAATGTCGGTATCAACACCGTAATACATGCTGACTCTTTTGGAATAACCTTCGTCACGGGTCAGAAGCTGATAAATACCCAGCATGGTTTGTTTGGTGTAATCGACATTCGAGAAAACGTTTTCGTTCGAAAACAGGGAAACCGGCTCATACTCGAAAAACTTCTCACACGAGAAGGTTAGCATGAGCATTGTAAGAATGATAATATATTTGATTCGTTTCATTGCTGTACGATTATTTGTTTACAATGTAAGGTTTAAGCCAAAAATTACTGAACGGCTACGCGGGTAAGCCGAGTAGTCAACGCCCGGGGTCATTGGTGTGCGCCGGCGTGTGTCAACTTCGGGGTCGTATCCTGAATAATTCGTAAACGTGAAAATGTTATTTAACGTTCCGTAAATCCTCAACTCTTTTACGTAAATGTGATTAAGCAGGTTTTTGGGCAGCGAGTAACCCAGGGTGATGTTGTTTATCCTCAGGAATGAGCCGTCTTCAACTGCCCACGAGTGGAGCAGGTAACGCCCCTGTGGCGGAGTCCAGATGGTTGCATTTTCGTTCATTGCTGCCAGTTCGGCCGGGTCGGTTACCACAACGCCCTCGTCATCAACGGTCATCCATCGGTGGTCGCTGTCCATCATGGTAAGCATGTTGCTGTATTTGCGGTAGGCGCTGGTAAATTCAATTTTGCTGGCGTTGTAAATATCGTTGCCGTACACCCAGTTCAGGAACACGCTGCAATCGAAATTTTTATACCGGGCCATCAGGTTCAAACCGCCAAAATGTTTCGGGTTTGCATTTCCAATAATGGCACGGTCGTCGTCAAAGGTAACTTTGCTGCCATCGCCAACGGGGTTGCCGTTTTCGTCTTCGGGGTCGGAAAGGTTTTTGAATTTGTAACTTCCCGGGCCAAAGCCGGCAAATGTAATCCCGCTGTTATCGGGTACCCCGTCTTTCAAAACATATTGGTTGTTTTCATTTTTCAGGAATTCACCGGTTTCGGGGTCGGTTTGAAAATCGTCAACGGTATAAAAACCGTCGGTTACAAAACCCCACATTTGTCCAATGGGCTCGCCAACCTTAATAATGTAGTCATCGCCGGTATCGTTATTCCAATCTGATGCGCGGGTGAAATATTCCAGCCCGCCAAGGTCGTCAATCCGGTTTTGGTTAAATGAAATGTTGAAGTTGGCCTGGAAAGTAAATTCTTTACTGTCGACAATTACAGCGTCAACAAGCCATTCAACGCCCCTGTTTGATGTTCTCCCAATGTTCTGCATTTGCACGTCGAAACCCGACACATCGGGAATTTCGTTTTCTATAAGCAAATCGGAGGTGGTATTCAGGTACAATTCAACCGATGTATTCAACCGGCTGTTAAACAATCCCAGGTCGATACCAATGTTCCGTGTTGTAGTCGTTTCCCACTTTAGGTTAGGATTGGCCAGCGACGAAGGGTAGAAATATGGTTGTTCCTTTTCGTTCAGGAAGTATGCCTTGCTGGAAGAAACACTATAAGTTGTTGTCCACAGAAAATCGTCGATGCGGTTGTTACCTGCAGTACCATAACTTGCCCTCAATTTCAGGTTCGAAATTACGGGAATATTTTTAATGAAAGCTTCTTCCGATAGGCGGTAAGCAACCGATGCACTGGGAAAATATCCCCATCGGTTTTGGGGGCCGAATTTCGACGAGCCATCAGCCCTGAAAGTTACCGTAGCCAGTAACCGGTCTTTCCAGGTATAGTTTAACCTGCTGAAGAACGAAAGCAGTGAATTTTCAATTTCGTATGTTTCAGGCTTTTGATGTTCGTCGCCAAGCACCATTGATCCAAGCGCCACTTCGGCAGTTATCTCTTTGGGAAATGAACGCGAAACAACTTCAAAACTGTTGTAAGACGAATGTATAGCTTCCTGGCCAACGAGGACATCAAAGTCATGTTGATCGGCAATGTCTTTTTTAGAATAATGGATGGTGTTTGTATTCCTTAACGTTTTGTTTTCCCTTGTTTCAAGGCTTGCTACCGGGCGGTCGCCGTATTTTCGCGCTTCGCTGGTCGAAAGGCCGTAAAAACGTTCCCTTCGCCGGTTAAGGGTTTCGAGGCCCAACACCGATTGAATTTCGAGCCCCGGAAGCGGGGTAAGAGTTATACTCCCGTTGTAATTGCCGGTTGTGCGGAAATCCTGCCGAAAGTCGTCTTTTGCCAAAG
The DNA here is from genome assembly GCA_021740385.1 of Prolixibacteraceae bacterium. Classification (GTDB taxonomy): domain Bacteria; phylum Bacteroidota; class Bacteroidia; order Bacteroidales; family Prolixibacteraceae; genus DAIMEA01. The sequence continues at coordinate 61,549 of JAIOZY010000003.1, forward strand.
TAAGCGGGTCGGTAAGCTGGCTGGCTTCGAAGTAATCGTCTTCGTTAAACAGAATATCTTCCGAAACATCGGCCAGGCCCTTGGTCGGCCTAAACTGTACCGAGTGTTTTAATCGGTTGGTTGATGATGTACCCGGATCGGACGTGCCGGAACCGTAAACGATCCTGTCGGAGTATTTCATGTCGAAATTAATGGTTAGCAGGTCGGAAGCTTCCCGTTGAAAATTGACGTTTAGGTTGTTCTTTTTGAACCCGGTCTCTACCATGATTCCTTTATCGGTGGTGTTGGTATAGCTCAGGTTATACTTGGTTTTTTCGTCGCCGCCCGAAATACTAACATTATTATATAAGGTTGGGGCATTGTTGCCAAAAACCTGTCCCTGCCAATCGGGGTTTGTTTCATTACTGTAAAGCGAGTCAAGGTCGTCCCAGGCTCCATAAAAAAATTCAAAATCGCGCCGTTCGGGAAAACTGCCCCTCGAACGCTCGTATTGAAAGAGTACGTATTCATACGGGTCGAGCACATCAAGCTTGTTGGCCAGTTGTTTAAAACCATAATAGGTGTTGTAGTTAACGGTAACTTTTCCTTTAGTACCCGATTTTGTGGTAATAATAACAACGCCGTTTGCACCGCGTGAACCGTAAATGGCTGTTGAGGAAGCATCTTTTAAAACATCGATCGATTTAATATCGCTCGGGGCAATATCGCCAATGCTGTTTACGGGGAAACCATCAACAATGTACAAGGGTGAATTGTCCTGTGTAATGGAACCGCCTCCACGCACCCTTATTTTTACTTCGGCATCGGGCGAACCCTCGGTTGTTGTAATTTGTACGCCTGCCAGCCGGCCGGTCATGGCCTGGGCTGTCGACGAAACCGGGATGTCTTTCAGTTGCTCTTCACTAACCGAAGCTACCGAACCGGTAAGGTCGCGTTTTTGAACCGAACCGTAACCAATGGCTACCACCTCGTCGAGGTATTCGGTCCCTTCTTCCATTGTAACGTTAATTACCGAACGGCCATTTATTTCAATTTCGCGGGTTTTGAGCCCAACAAATGAAAAAATCAGCGCATCGGATTGGGGGTCGTTAACTTCAATGGTGTAGTTACCATCAATATCGGTTATAGAACCTGTTGTAGTCCCCTTAACAACTACTGTAACGCCGGGTATTGCCTCACCGCCTTCTTCGGTAACTTTTCCCGTTACCGAAACCTGGGCCATAAGTGCAGAGGTTACAAGCAGGAAACCAATGATGCCAAGAAACTTCCTCATAAGAATAACTTTAATGGTTTGAATATATCCAAAGATCAGAAAAAACAAGGGTACCGGCAATAACCGGCACCCATTTATCAATCTATTTTCTCATCAACTTGGTTTGTGTTGTATATATTTCATTTTCAACTTTCAACAAATATGCCCCGGGGCTAAGGTTGCTAATGTCGAGCCTGTAACCCGAGTTGATGGCACGGTTTATTACTACTGAACCAGCCATGTTGTAAACCTTCAACTGTGATTTGCTCACACCGGTATTGATGAATATGTGATCGGATGCCGGATTGGGATACACTTTAAACATACCGTTTGAAATATCGTCAACACCCGTGAGTATGCTTATATGTACAACATAGGTTAATTGTGTCCCATCTTCAGCGGTTACCACAATACTAACATCACTCGGGAAACTGGTAACCAGTCCGTCGCCCTCAACCGTTGCAAGGGCATCGTTGGCTTCGGCCCCGATCAGTACACTGGTTGTACCTTCTTCCAGCTCAAGGTCGTATTCCATCACTTCCGGATCGAAATCAGGAGTCAATTCGCCCTTGGTTGCCGAAATTGAAGCCAAAGTAGCATCGGTCGACGGATAATAGTATTCAACATTAACCGTGTAGGTATTTTGTGAACCATCTTCGGCTGTTACCACTATATTTACCGATGAGGGTATTTCGGTAATTTCTCCAGCCCCTTCAATGGTAGCCGAATCGTGGTTAGCAACGGCGTTAAGGGTTACACTTGGATTTTCGAAATGAACCGAAAGGTTGTATTCCCTGGTATACGGATCAAAATCAGGCTCGAGTGTACCAACACTTGTTGTAAGTTCAGCCAGCTTGGCATCGCCCGATTTCTGGTAAACCTGACGCTCGGGTGCACCGGTAACAAAATCAGGTAAGTTGGGATCTTCATGCCCCAGCCATACAACCATCCAGTCGAGGTAACCGCCAATGATCTCACCGCTTTCATCGCCAAATTTTATGTAATTATCGCTGGTTGATGAGGTTGATGTTGCCTGAAGGGCCGGTTCGGCCGCTTCGTCGATGTAAACAGAAGCCATGTCGCCCTCAACAACAATGCGGTATGTGTGCCATGCCGAAAGGTCCATGTCTACTTTTACCTCCACTTCCGATTTCGAAAGTTCAAGTGTACTATCGGAAGGGGTAATACGCAGTTCGTCGCGTGTGCCGGAGTTCCCGTTGCGCCACTGTATATCCATTACGCGGTCGTAAGCGGGGTCGCCGGTACCTTTAACCCTGGCAACAATGGTGAATTTGGTTTCAGTCCATTCATCTGGCATGTAGTAGCGGTACATGGTTTTTGCATTTTCGTCGGGCTGCAGGTATTCCAGCAGGTTATTTCCGGCAATGTCGGGATCGGCCACAATGGTTTCCGAGAAGTTTTCGCCCGGGGAACCACTGCTGATATCATGTAAGTCAAAATCAGCACCTTCGGTTTCAGCCGGAAGCACATCGGCTGTATAACCCAACCAGTACGATCCCAGCGGACGTCCGGTAAGGTAATCGGGCAATACGGGATTTTCGTCGCCCAGCCACAATACTATCCAGTCGAGGTAGCCACCAATTATTTCACCGCTTTCATCGCCAAACTTGATGTAGTTATCGCTTGTTGACGATGTTGATGTTGCTTCAATAACCGGTTCGGCCGCTTCGTCGATGTAAACGGTAGCAACATCACCGTTAACCACAATGCGGTAGGTATGCCATGCCGAAAGGTCCATGTCGACTTTTACTTCCACTCCCGATTTCGAAAGTTCGATGGTACTATCGGAAGGTGTAATACGTAACTCATCGCGTGTGCCGGAGTTCCCGTTGCGCCACTGTATATCCATTACGCGGTCATAGGCCGGGTCGCCCGTACCTTTAACCCTTGCAACAATGGTGAATGCCGTACCTGTCCAGTCATCAGCCATGTAATAGCGATACATGGTTTTGGCATTTTCATCGGGCTGGAGGTATTCCAGCAGGTTGTTACCGGCAATGTCGGGGTCTTCAATAATGGTTTCTGAGAAGTTTTCGCCCGGGGAACCGCTGCTGATGTCATGTAAATCAAAATCAGCACCTTCGGTTTCAGCCGGAAGTACATCGCCCAGGTAAGCGAGCCAGTCGGGATAGCGTATACCGGTCAACCCTTCGGGCAATTCGGGGTTTTCATCGCCCAGCCACAATATAATCCAGTCGAGGTAGCCACCAATTATTTCGCCGCTTTCATCGCCAAATTTAATGTAGTTATCGCTTGTTGACGATGTTGATGTTGCTTCAATAACCGGTTCGGTCGCTTCATCGATGTAAACGGCCGACACATTGCCGTTAACAACAATACGGTAGGTGTGCCATGCCGACAAATCCATGTCGACTTTTACCTCCACTTCCGATTTCGACAGTTCAATGGTACTGTCGGAAGGTGTAATACGTAACTCATCGCGTGTGCCGGAGTTCCCGTTGCGCCACTGTATGTCCATTACGCGGTCGTAGGCCGGGTCGCCGGTACCTTTAACGCGGGCAACAATGGTGAATGCCGTACCTGTCCAGTCGTCGGGCATGTAATAGCGGTACATGGTTTTTGCGTTTTCGTCGGGCTGGAGGTATTCCAGCAGGTTGTTACCGGCAATGTCGGTGTCTTCAATAATGGTTTCCGAAAAGTTTTCGCCTGGTGAGCCACTACTTATCGAAGTAAGGTCGAAGTCGGTATCGCCCGTTTCCGAAGGCAGTACATCGCCCAAATAGGTGAGCCATGCAGGTTCGGCAGGTTGTTCCATTCCAGAAAGGCCTTCGGGCAGGGCAGGATTTTCTTCGCCCAGCCACATCACCATCCAGTCGAGGTAACCGCCGATAATATCGCCACTTTCATCGCCAAACTTAATGTAATTGTCGCTGGTTGATGAAGTGGTCGTTGCTTCAATGACCGGTTCGGCCGCTTCGTCGATGTAAACGGCAGCAACATCACCGTTAACCACAATGCGGTATGTATGCCATGCGGATAAATCCATGTCGACTTTCACTTCCACTTCCGATTTCGACAGTTCAATGGTACTGTCGGAAGGGGTAATGCGCAATTCGTCGCGTGTTCCGGAGTTCCCGTTACGCCACTGTATGTCCATTACGCGGTCGTAGGCCGGGTCGCCCGTACCCTTAACCCTTGCAACAATGGTAAATGCCGTACCGGCCCAGTCTTCGGGCATGTAATAGCGGTACATGGTTTTTGCATTCTCATCGGGCTGCAGGTATTCCAGCAGGTTATTTCCGGCAATGTCGGGATCAGCCACGATGGTTTCTGAGAAGTTTTCGCCCGGAGAACCGCTGCTGATATCATGTAAGTCAAAATCAGCACCTTCGGTTTCGGCCGGAAGCACATCGGCTTCGTAAATCATCCAGTTTTGGGCTGTTGAAAAGAACCCAATCGAGATAAAAATCAATAAAAAGTAGAGTTTCTTCATTTTTTTTCGGTTTTTGATTAATTATCAGTTATATGTTTAATTCATATGCAGCCATAATAAGCGGTGCAATTCCTTTCGGATCGTTGTCGATTTGTTCCTGGTTAATGTAATATTCGAACGAGCCATCGCGGTGGTGTTTGCCCCCCAGGCCGGCTTGCCCGCATACGTTTGTAAGGGTTGGTAAGTTGTCCTTATCGGTTTTTATAAAATTTTGTGTTAGCGATGTAAACGACTCAAGTGCTACCGATTTGTATTTTGAGGGCAACACGCCCATTTTAGCTCCTTTTGTAAAAGCATAAATAAACATGGCCGAGCACGATGTTTCGATATAATTGTATTCCTGTCCGCCTTTATCGAGCACCTGGTACCAGAGGTTTGTTTTTTTGTCCTTTACCTTCAATAAAGCCTGTGCCTTGTTACGGAATATTTTTTCAATTTCTTTACGTTGCGGGTGTTCTTCAGGCAAATATTCCAAAACATCGGCCAGTGCCATAACATACCATCCCATGCCACGCCCCCACTTGTTGGGCGATTTTCCGTTAGCATGATTTGCCCAGGGCTGGCTTTTGGTTTCGTCCCAGGCATGTACCATTAATCCGTTGCGGGGATCGTTGGTCAGTTCGTGAATCAATGTTAACTGGTGGCAGGCAGAATCGTACCATTGGGGTTTTTCAAAATCGCGGGCATACCGGGCCATGAAAGGTGCAACCATGTAAGCACTGTTGATCCAAACCTGGTTGGGGTATATTTTTTTATGCCAATACCCACCGTTCGATGTACGGGGCTGGTTTTTCAATTGACTAACAATTTTTTCAATGGCTATACGGTAGCGTTCATCCCCGGTTTCATTATAAAATGTTAACAAGCCTTTGGCCGGATTGATGAAATCGAGGTTGTAATCAGAAAGTTTGTACTTTTTTATGTTCCCTCCGCTGTCAACAAAAGCGTCGATAAAATCTTTGTGATAGCAGACGTATTGTGAATCAATTTCTTCAAGTTTATGTATCGCTTGCCCCAACATGGCAATATCGTACTGCCATTTTACCGATGATGGGTTGTTGTAAATGGTCAGGCTGTCGTTACGTTCAATGACGGTATTGGCCAGTTTTTCGGACCATTTCATATTGCCATCACTGTTTTCGTTGCCCCGGTTTTTACACCCGGTAAAAAGCAGGAATGTGAGCAGGCTGTATATAAAAGTTAGCTTCATTCGAAATTTTAACATTTTTCCACGTTACAATTTTAAGGCTATAAGCCCGTTCAAACCGGTTACATTTTACTTGAAAATGGGGGTTATATCGTTTTTATCCTTTAGAAGGGTTTTAAAAAGAGAAAATAACCTTTCTTTAACCTGTTTGTTTTTCTTACATTTATCATTCGGTGAACTCGATTATTGAAATTATGAGGGGTGCGGGAATTATAATGACTGTACTGTTTTCAATTTTTTTGAAAACTGCATTTGCAAATCCGGTTGAGATAGAACGTTTCGAACATATCGATTCGAAGCAGGGTTTATCACAAAACAATGTTTTGAGCATGTATTGCGACCATCTGGGGTTTATATGGTTTGGCACCATGGACGGGCTTAACCGTTACGATGGGTACAATTTTGAAATCATCAAATCGGAAACGGGCAAAAAAAATGTACTCACACACAACCGCATAAGCCAGATATGGGAAGACAAATCGGACATGCTTTGGGTGAAAACATACGATGGTTATTACCATTATTATATACGAGAAACCGGTGGTTTTATTACGTTTCCCGATTACCAGCAATCGATTGAGAAAAAAAACAGTGTAATCAGTTGCTTTACCGAAGGGGTCACGGGTGAAATTTGGATGGGTACTACAAACTCGGGCTTTTACCATTTAACATTCAACAGCGAGGATAAACGTTATAATGCGAAACAGTTTACCGCCTCGGAGCCGGGTTCGGTCAGCAACAATTCTATATCGTTTATTGAAAACGGCGAAAAAGAAAATGTTTGGATTGGCACAAAGAACGGGCTAAACCTTTACAATTCCGAAACAAGTACCTTTCAAACCTTTCATACCGGTTATAATTTTTCATGTGCAGCAACAAAAAACAACCAGGTATATTTTGGTACACTTTCGGGCGGACTATTCCGTTACAACAATTCTACCGCCTTGTTTGAAGTACTGCCCGGGAAACTTTCGAAAAAAAATATCCGTGAAACCGGATTGCTTGAAATATCGGGAAACAATTTACTTATTGGCACCCCCAACAGGGGTTTGCTGGTTTATAACTTCAACACCGATTCACTGCTTACATTTGACCGGTTTGGGTTAAACATACGGCAAATTTTTATTGATAGTTACGGACTGTTGTGGATAAAAACCGAACATTTTGGGTTGGTAAAAATTGATTTAAAAGAAGGGAAATCGAAACATTTCGATTTAATTGAAAAAGAAAAACAAACCATAATCGATGATGAACGTCCGTACATTTATGAAGACCAGCAACGAAACCTCTGGATTGGCATTCACGGTGGCGGACTGGCACTTTACGATCGTGCAAACGATTCCCTGGTTTTTTACCGCAACGATCCCCTTTCGGATAAAACACTGAGTTCTGACTTTGTACACTGCATTGCCGAAGATAAATCGGGTTTGCTGTGGGTTGGCACAGGCCAGTTTAACGGCGGGGCAAACAAGGTAATTTACGCGAACCCCTCGTTCAAACAAATCAAACCCTGCGAAAACATTACCAATTTGGCCGACAACGTAATACGCTGTGTTTTTGAAGACAGTAACCGCAACATCTGGATGGCCTCAAAATCGGGCAGCGTTTATATATACAACCCCGACCTGACCCTGAAAAAAGCATTCGAGAATTTTCACCTGGTAAAAAAAGATGTTCCCGGGTACAACGTTTATTGCATAATGGAAGACCACGAAGGGTACATCTGGATGGGCACAAAAGGCGGCGGGGTGTTTGTCAGCAAAAATACCATTACAAAGGGCAGCCGGTTTTATTCCAACTTGTCGTTTAATCAATACACGGCAATCAAAGGCGATTCGCTTTCATTAACAAACAACAACGTATATTCACTACTCGAAGACCCGTTTAACAACGTTTGGATAGGAACCTATGGCGGGGGCATAAGCAAAGTTATTTCGCGAACAGCAAACCGCTTAACATGCATGCAAATAACGACTCAAAACAGCAACCTTTCGAGCAACGATGTGCGCTACCTTTTTCTCGATTCGAGGGGGTTGCTTTGGATCGCAACCGGTTTTGGCCTCAATGTGGCAACGCCTGTCCAAACCGCTTCTGTGCCGGTATTCGATTCCTTTTTTTACGACCCGGCATCGGAAAACAGCATCAGCTACAACGATGTGATCCACATTTTTGAAGATTCCAAACGGCAACTCTGGTTCGGCACTTTCGGGGGTGGTGTAAGCCTGTTAAAAAAATACAATGGGCCAGCTTCTTCATTCATCAGGCTAAACGTTGAAAAAGGGCTGGTAAACGATGCCGTTTTTTCCATTCTCGAAGATGAAAGCGGCAAAATATGGATGGGAACCGAAAGCGGTATTTCAAGCTACCTGCCAGCCCGTTTGCTGTTCGAAAACTATGATGTAAACAGCGGGCTGTTTTCTGAAAACTTTTGCGAAAATTCGTGTTGTTCCCTGTCCTCGGGAAACCTGATGTTTGGCAGCATTTCGGGCGCTTTGCTCATCATGCCCGAAAACATTGAAAAAACATTGTATGCCCCGCCGGTTGTAATCACCAACTTCCAGCTTAACAACCGCGATGTTGACATTACCGACCCCCAATCTCCCATCAACCAAAGAATTGAAACACTCGATGAAATAGTTCTGAAACACAACCAGTCGAGCTTTAGTTTCGAGTATGCCGCCCTGAGTTTTTTTGCCCCCGGGCAGAACAGGTATTCATTTATACTTGAAAATTTTGAAAATGAGTGGAATAACGTGGGCATCCAGCGCAAATCCACCTATACAAACCTTTCGCCCGGTAGTTACGTGTTTAAGGTTAAGGCAGCAAACTGGGACGGAGCGTGGAACGAAATACCCCGGCAGGTAAAAATTACAATTACACCACCCTGGTGGGCAAGCATTTATGCCTACATAGCCTACATTGTAATTACCATTGTATTGCTCGATGTGGCCCGGCGTATTTTTCTGAAATATTACCGCATGCAAAACGACCTGAAAGTTGAACGCAGGGTGAACGACATTAAGCTTCAGTTTTTCACCAATATTTCGCACGAAATACGCACACCGCTCACACTGATACTGGGCCCCATTGACGACATCAAGTCGATTAAAAAGCTCCCGGCTGAAGTGAAAACACACGTCGACATCATGGAACGAAACGGCAAACGGATGTTGAAACTACTTAACCAACTTCTCGATTTCAGAAAAATTCAGAAGAAAAAGATGGATTTACAAATTGAGGCGATCGACCTTAGCGGTTTTGTAAATGAAATTTACGAGCAGTTTTTGCCCATTGCACACCACAAACAAATCGATTTCAAACTAATTAAACCCAATAAGAAAATCACCGTTTTTGCCGACCCGAATAAATTCGATTCCGTCGTTTTCAATATCCTTTCGAATGCCTTTAAATACACTCCTGAAAAGAAAAAAATTACCGTTGAGATTTTTAACCCGGCAAATGATTATGTCGATATTGACATTACCGATGAAGGCTCCGGCATTTCGAAAGAAAAGCTTTCATTCCTTTTCCAACGCTTTACACCCCTTTCGGCTGGCGACAACCAACTAAACGGAACCGGCATTGGGCTTTCGCTTGCCTACGAAATAATGAAACTTCACAAAGGAGACATTCTGGTTGAGAGCGAAGAAGGAAACGGTGCAAAATTCAAAATAAGGTTGCTAACCGGTACAACACATTTCGAAAATGCCGAAATTCATACCGGCCATGAAGGCAAATACCGGCATCGCTCACCCGACGAGGAAGATGAAAAATTGCCTGAAAATGAACCTTATTGCGATGGATCAGAAAAACAACCCCTGGCCCTGGTTATTGAAGATAACCCCGAAGTGCTGATGTACATTGCCAATTGCCTGAAAGAACATTTCAGGGTAGAAAAAGCCATTGATGGCACCGAAGGGCTTGACAAACTAACCGTAATGCATCCCGATATCATCATTACCGATGTGATGATGCCCAAAAAAGATGGTATTGAATTCACCCTCGAACTGAAAGCCAATTTTGAAACCTCGCATATCCCGGTAATTATGCTCACGGCTAAATCGAATATTGCCGACCAGGTTATGGGTATTGAAGCCGGGGCTGAGGCATATATTTTAAAACCATTTAACTCGACCTATTTGCGGGCTGTTGCACTTAACTTTATTAAACAGCGCGAAGCCGTAATTCGCAAATACCGCGACAAAGCCGTGCTCGATTCGTACAATGCCAAAATATCGAGCCGCGACGACCAGTTCCTGAAAGAAATTTTTTCAATTATTGAGGAACACTTAACCGATTCATCGTTCAATGTTGAACATTTGATTGACTACTCGAAATACAGCCGTACCGTGATGTACAATAAAATAAAAGGACTGCTGGGCGTAACCCCTGTCGACCTGGTGCGGCAGTTACGTTTAAAACACGCGGCCATGTTGTTTACCCGTAAAGGGCACAAAATATCGGAAGCAGCCTATGCCAGCGGCTTCAACGACCCCAAATACTTCAGGAAATGCTTCAAAAATTTTTACGGCATGTCGCCAACCGAGTATATGAAATCGGGCCAATGGGAAACGGCAGAATGAAAATGTTTTTTGTCAATACCGAATATGAAAGGAAACCTGTAATTTGATGTTTCTCACCGAAAAACCCATTAATTTTATTCACTTCACAAAAACCGCTTCTCAAATCCTGTTTCTTGTTTTTAGAATAGTAGTGTTGTGTCAATAATTATCAAACTCATCGTAATGTGCATAATAGGTGACACTTGAGTGTAAAAATTGTAATAATGATTTAAATTTTTTGCCACGAATATACGATTTTGGCAATTCTCATTGCAATGCCGTCAGGCATGATCTTATTTTGTACCCGGTGTGTTCAACCGAGGGAGGGGCAAACAAAAAAAACGGGAATGTCCTAACCATGGAGCATTTGAATACGCACCTTACTTCCCGGCCAGCGGCATTTTAATGTAAAACGTAGTGCCTTTGCCTTCTTCCGAATCGAACCATATTTCGCCGCCAAAGCTGTCGGTAATGTTTTTGGTAATGGCCAGCCCCAGGCCGGTACCACTTGTTTTTGTTGTAAAGTTGGGCATAAAGATCCGCTCTTTTAACGAAGCAGGTATCCCTTTACCATTATCGGCCACTTCGATAACCACATGATCTTTTTCACGTTGCAACGAAAAAGTAATTCGCCCTTTCCGGTTTTCGGGTATGGCCTGCTGAGCGTTTTTTATCAGGTTTATCATGGCTCTCGAAAACTGCTCCTTGTCGGCATTTACCTCAATGTTTTCAGCACCTTCAAAACGGGTTTCAAACCTGCAACCATCCGTATAGTCGTACAACCCCACAATTTCGCTGAGTTTTTGCACAAGGTTAAACCGTTCGTTGTGGGCACGAGGCATTTTGGCAAAGTTCGAAAACTCGGTGGCAATGGCCGAAAGGTTTTGAATTTGTTCAATCAGGGTTTTGGTAACTTTATCGAGTGTTTGTTTGTATTCTTCACTGTCATTGGGTCTCGACCGTTGCAAAAACTGGATGTTCAGTTTCATCGGGGTAAGTGGGTTCTTTATCTCGTGGGCAATTTGGCGGGCCATTTCACGCCAGGCTGTTTCGCGTTCCGAGCGCGCCAGAAGGTCGGCACTTGCCGCCAGCTCTTCAACTTTGTTGTTATACTCGAGCACCAGGGCGCCAATTTCATCGTTCGAAGTATATCTTATAGGTAAAGGGTTTTTCCCCAGTTGAACGTTTTGGAGGTTGTCGCGAATCAGCTTCAGTGGCCCGGTTATTTTTGCTGAAATGAAATAGGCAACCAGGATGCTGGCCAGCAACAGGAACACGTAAATGTTGATAAATGCCAGAATAAAGGTGGTAATTTGCTGGCTGAACGCTTTTTGCTGCATAAAATATGGCAGGTTAAGGTAGCCGGTTTCTTCACCCATTTCATTCAGTACCGGGACATAGGCCGACAGGTATTTCATTTTCGAAATGTTTTCGTTGTGCAAATACCGGGGCAACCTGAACAGGGTCATGTTCATCAGCGCTTTGTTGTTCATCATGGGCGAAATGAGCCCTTTTTCAAAAATTTCGGGGCGCGATGTTGCCATAAGGTTACCGTTCAGGTCGTACAAATGAATATCGGTGCGGAAGACATCCGATAAATGAATCAGTTCGTAAGTAATGTATTCATTACTGTTTTCCAGGGGTTCACCAATGTTTTCAAGAACGTTTTCAACTTCAATCGATACAGAATTCATCCGCTCAATCAACTCTTTTTGATGATTGGTGCGGTATTGAGTAACAATATAAAAAATTGTACCACCGCCAATAATGAGCAATGAAACGATTACAATGCCAATAATTGAGTACTGTATTTTCTTTTGCAGCGAGGGTTCCCTTTTTGAAAAAACTTCGCCGGGACGCGATGCCAGGGTCAACACCATTACCAGGATAAAAAAGAAAATGAAAATGTATGGAAACGAGATGAGGTAATCGAAAAACGTAACATATTCACGGCTGACCAAAATGTAATTTCCTTCACCATAGCCATAAATGCAATGATCGTGTCCGCTCCATTTTCTAAAACGTATTCCATCATTTTGCAGCTCGTAGGTTTCGGCTGTAAGTGCATACACAAACTTACCGCCGCGGTCGACCAATTCACCGTTGCTGTATTTTGCGAACGAGAAATGATCTTTAAAGCGGTTTTCGAACGAGTTCCCGGGGATAAGCAGCTCGGGGAAACCGGCACCTTCCGATAACAATTTCGAATTGAGTTCGATATAGAGATTTAATGGAAATTCAACTTCATATTTAAACTCACCAAAGTAGGTTATCCGCCCGTTGGAATTATCCATGAAATAGAAATTCGTCCCTGCAATCGGGGAGCCTTTATCTTCGATCATCTCTTTGAAAAACGGGAAACAAGACCGGGTAATATTCCCGGGTTGAATGAGCAGGCTGTCGAATTCGTAGCAAACGGTAGTCTGGAAATCATACTCCCTGAAATAGCCATCGAAATGTTTTTTCCGCATGTACGCTTCAATATTTTCAAACGGTGGCATCAAAAGGTCTTTAAGCTGAAAATCAGCTTCTATTTCAGCATCAATATCGCGTAAAAATAGTTCGGCAGTCGGGTCGTGTTCGGCCGACAAATTTATGGCCATGGTTTCCTGTACCTTGTTTTCGTGTTGTTTAACAAACCTGAAAAGCAGCGATAAGGTAAAAAGGGTAAAAAAGAAAACAATTATCACACCAAGCGTCAGCCTGTGCGACAACAACCCTTTGCGGTTAATAACGATTCCGGTACCTGCAATGAAATAAAAAAACAGGTTTAACCTCAACTTTTGCGATGGTTCGGTTAACAGGCATAGTACCGCAAGCCCTGCAAATACAATTGTTAAAAGCAAAAAAAGTTTTCGGCTGGTAACGTGTTTGCGGAAAACCTGGATGAATTTTGTGATTAGTAATAAAAAAGCAAGTAATAGCAGCCCCAGTGAAAGGAAGCCATAAAAACTGAAAATGGTAAGATACTCAATGCGGTACATGGCAAATGATATGCCCGAATTCATCACCAACGTGTAAAATAAATAACGGACGAATACAAAAAAAACACCGAGGATCAGGAACCCGGTTAACAGACTAATGGTATTATAAAACGGGTTTGCTTTAATTCTTTCGGGAAGTTCAAATATCCGGTAAAACAAAACTGCCCAGTAAAACATAAACAGGCAAAATAACAGGAAATTCCCTAACGACGGCCAGAAGGAAGTGTAGGCAAACCACCGGGGCGAAAAAAGGCTTAACTGGTATATACTGTGGGGAAACTTCAGGTAGTTAACCAGGCAGTATAGGCCCAGGGTAACAATTAAAAGTACAAGTAGTTTTAATAGCGGGAAACGGTGAAGTGAATGGGCTGTAACCCGGTAGAGAACCCAAAACAGCATGATTAAGGCCAACAGGTAAAGCAAAGCCGGAATGTAAAGCATGGAGTAAGGGCAGTTGGTGTTCCCGGGGCTCAGGGCAAAAAGGAAATTGTTGTTTGCATCGTTAACCGGGAATAATCCTTCCGAAGTTTTTACATGAACTCCATAGTCATCCGGAAGCCCAAACCCACGTGCAAACCTACTGCTTAAATAATCATTGTCAATTGGATATTCGTGTTTTATAAGGATGAGGGCATGAATCAAACAGGGGTTCTTTTTCTGAATAGAATGGAGGTACCAACCATTGGGAAGTTTGAGCAGCCCTGTTTCTGAATTTCCTATTAATTGCGGAAAAGCAATGGCGTGGTCGCTCCAGTATGCAATTGAATCGGCACGGGTTACAACAAGGCCAATACCTTCATTGTCAAAAAAGTTGTCATAGCCAAGTGTTTCAAAAAGCATTTTACCGGTTAAAGAATCGGCAAAGTCAAATTTTGCTGAAACTTCGGCTAACAGGTCTTCGGCCCGGTTTTGTTTGTCCCTCAATTTTTCCGCAAAATTTTTTAGCACCCGTTGCTGTTGCGCTTCACTGAAAAGCATTTTTTCGGAAATAACCGAAAGCCCCAAAAAAACAATCAGCAAAATAAGCGGCGTACGTATGTTTTGTATGAGTTTCACTAAGTGCCTTTTTTTATTTATGATGATAGGGCTCTCCCTTAATTATGGTCATGGCCCGGTAAAGTTGTTCCAAAAAAATAAGCCGCACCATTTGGTGCGAAAAGGTCATTTTTGAAAGGGCAATTTTCTCCTTTGCCATCGCGTGGACTTTTTCGGAAAAACCATACGGCCCGCCAACAGCAAAAACCATGCTACGTGTTCCGGCAATCATTTTCTGCTCCATAAAACGGGCAAATTCTTCAGAGGTGAAAAGTATCCCGTTCTCATCGAGCAATATCAGATCATCGGTTGGTTTTATCTGGCCAATAAGCAACTCCCCTTCTTTTTCTTTTTGTTGTTCACACGATATTTTCCGTGTGTTTTTTAACGCCGGTACAACAACTTCGGAAAATGGAAGGTAATGTTTTAAGCGCTTACGGTATTCTTCCATTCCTTTCTGAAGGTATGATGCTTCGGTTTTGCCTGTTTCAAGTAAGGTAATTTTCATCTGTTTAAAATTTTTAGTTTTCTGCCCTTTTTTCTAATTATGAGGTGAAATTACAAATTAACCCGCGTTATTCCACAAGGGAGAAAACGAATTGCATATATATTTTGGGAAATTTGCACGTTTTTTGTTAGTCTTTTCCTTCTGAAATTTTTGGGGTTATTTTTGAATATTTAAAAAAATGAACCGCATTTTAAAGATTAATGTGTAATTTCAGCATTTGAACCGCTGTTAAACAATTTCAGGGTTTAAGCTGCGGTTACTAAAAAAGAAAAGGATGGGTAAGAAATTAATATTCAGTGTGTTTTTATTTTTTCTGTCGGCAGGGAGTGTAGTTGCACAAATCCCCGACGACATCATTCTTAGCCTCAAATCGGGCAATTCGGCCGAACTTGCCAAACATTTTAACCAAAACGTTGAACTGGTTGTGCTCGATACCGAGAACGTATACAGCAAAGCACATGCCCGGCAAGTCCTTCACGATTTTTTCGGGAAAAACAAACCGGTTTCATTTCATATTATCCATAAAGGGGGCAAAGGCGATTCAATCTATGCCATTGGCACCCTGAAAACCGAAAACGGCCAGTTCAGGGTCTATTTTTTGATAAAAACAATCAACAACATTCCGTTTATACACCAACTGAGAATTGAACAACAGTCGGAATAAGTATAAAAACCGTTGGCTTACGGCGTAAAAAATGAAGATCAAACGATGGTACCGGCATAATGTACTCCGAAGGTTAATTCCCGTTATACGCTGGGCACAAAAAGTAACATTGCCCGGTTTTGATAAGATACCCATTTACTACGTGGGGCTTTATTTCATAAGGGGCATAAAAAACGGTGCAATTAATACCCGGGCATCGGCCGTTGCATTTAACCTTTTCCTGGCCATGTTCCCGGCAATTATATTCATATTCACACTTATCCCAATCATACCGGTCGAAAATTTTCAGGTTGAGTTATTACTACTGATCGAGTCAATCGTTCCCGAAAGCGCATACGGTTCCATTCAGAAAACCATTGAAGACATCATTACAATTCCCCACGGCGGGCTGCTTTCGGTGGGTTTTTTCCTGGCCCTTTTGTTTTCAACCAACGGTATTGTCTCGCTTATTCAGGGCTTTAACGCATCGGTACATGTTAACGACACCCGTAGCTGGATCGAACTCAGGGGTATATCGCTTTTGCTTATTATTATAATTTCCCTGCTGGTAACCACGGCCATTATACTCATAATGCTTACCCAAACCTTTTTAAACCTGTTGGTCGATAATGGTTTTATGGACAAGGCCTTTACATATTACCTGGTTACTTCGGGTAAGTGGATTGTGATTATTGCCTTGTTCTATTTTGCCTATTCGTTTCTGTATTACCTGGGACCGGCAAAGAAGAGCAAATACCGCTTTATTTCAGCGGGAAGCTCACTCGCCACGTTCCTGTCCATTATTGTTACACTGGGGTTCGGTTTTTTTATCGACCATTTCGGGCGCTATAATGCATTATACGGATCAATAGGTACGCTGCCGGTAATCATGTTAATGCTCTTTTTAAATTGCGTTGCGCTAATTGTTGGTTTTGAATTGAATATAGGTATAGTTACCGCCCGCAGAATGACAAAAAAAGGGAGGTAACCTTTCAACTTAAACAAGTATCGGGTACCCCCCACCTAACCCGGAATTAGAGCTTTCGGGAACACGGGTTAAGCATTTTTTCTGATATATCATTTTTGATATTAAATGACATGGTTATTGAAAAAAGGTTGCAGCAGATAACATGAATTAAATTCCAAAATGCAAATTCCAAATTCCAAAAAAATAAATTCCCCGCTTTCTCTGCTCGTTCGCCCTCGAAAGAAATCGGGGTTCCGGCGACACGTGGAAAAGCTACGGACACCTATACTTCAGCGACAGCCTGTGGGTAAGCAAAAACCAAAAAATATCTTTGTGCCTCAGCGGTTTTTCCGGATCACCATCATCCCGTCGAGCATGGGAAAAAGCACATTTTCAACACGGGGGTCGGCATTAACCATGTTGTTGAATTCAATAATGCCCCGGGTTTGCGGGTCGTTTTGCTCGTCGGGGTCAATTACTTTTCCATCCCACAAAATGTTATCGGCAATAATGTACCCGCCGGGCTTAAGTTTATCGAAAACAAGATTGTAATAGGCCGGATATTCACGTTTGTCAGCATCGAAAAAAACGAGATCGAAAGTTGAATTTAGCGAAGGAACAATATCAAAAATATTTCCGTAGTGGCAACTGATCTTGTTTTTTAACCCGGCCTTTTCAATATATTGTGAAGTAATTTCACTCAATTCATCCTGCTGTTCGATGGTGTGAATTACAGCATTTCCCTCGAGGGCCAGTCCCAAACTGATGGCCGAATACCCGGTATACGTTCCCAGTTCGAGAATACTTTCGGGCCTGATCATTTTGCACAACATGTACAAAACTTTTCCCTGGATGTGCCCCGACAACATGCGCGGGTGCACACACTTGAGGTTGGTTTCCCTGTCGAGCGCTTTTAAAAAATCTTCTTCAGGCCCGGTATGTTCCGATATGTACTGGTTTATAAACCGGTTAAAATCCATATTAGTGATAACTTAGTACCGATAAACGGTCTTTGTCGAGAATTTGGTTTGCCACTTCAAGCAATTGTTCCGAAGTAATGTTTTCAATTTTGCGGAATACCATGGGCAACGTATCAACCTTGTTAAAGTAAAGGTAGCTACGCCCAATGGTGAGCATCAGGTCTTCGCGGTTTTCGTTGGCAATGGCCAGTTGTCCTATCAGTTGCTTTTTGGCTTTCGAAAGCTGTAATATGCCCAGCTTTTGCTTCCTTAAACGGGCAAATTCCTTTTCAACAAGTTGCATAGCCCTTAATAGGTTGTGCTGCTCGGTACCAAAATAAACCATAAAAATCCCGGTATCGGTATATGGGGTGTAGTTTGCCTCTATGGTGTATGCCAGGCCATTGCGTTCGCGAAGCGCCATGTTAAGGCGGGAGTTCATCGAGTTTCCTCCAAGTATGTTGCTTAGCAAAACAAGCGTCAGGCGCCAGTCGTTTTTCAGTTCGTATGCTTCGTTACCAATAATGCAATGCGATTGAAATGTGGCTTTCGATATTTGTTTTACCTGGGGCTGATAGCCTGAGAATTTTTCACGTTTTCGGGGCCGGTTGTTTTGCGGGAGCAACTCAAAATACTGATCCACCAATTTTGCAAACCTTTCCGGATTAATTTTACCCACCGAGCAAATCACCATTTCGTCCGTTTTATAATTACGTGAGATAAAACGCTCGATTTTTTCACGGTTGAAAGACCTTACGGTTTGCGGTGTACCCAAAATATTCCGGGCAATGGGATGACCGTCGTAAATCAGCTCTTCGAAATCGTCGAAAATTAAATCCGATGGGGAATCATTATACGAATTGATCTCTTCGATAATAATCTCTTTCTCCAGCTCAAGTTCTTTTTTGGGAAATGAAGCATTGATGATTATGTCGCTGATGAGTTCAATGGTACGGGGGTAAAATTCATTCAAAAAAGTAGCGTATACAGCCGTTTCCTCTTTGGTGGTGTAGGCATTCAACTCGCCTCCACCGTCTTCAATGCGGTTAATAATCTGGAATGCCTTGCGTTTTTTTGTGCCCTTAAAAATGGTGTGCTCAATAAAATGGGCCATTCCCTGTTCGTCGGCTTCCTCGTCGCGCGAACCGGTGTTCATGATAACGCCGAAATGCGCAACCGGTGAATCGGTTTGCTGGTGTATGACCCTGATACCGTTTTTCAGTGTAAATAACTGATATTCCATATATTTTTGATTGTAAAGAGTGCAAAAGTAGAAAAAAAATTAAAGCAGACCTGCCAGGTTTCAAAAACCTGTCAGGTCTGGCATTACAACACATCTTTTTTATAACACAAGTCATCCCATTCAACCTACAATTCATCCATCTAATTTTCCCTGTCAATATATTTCATATCACTTTTGGACCCATACGTTTTTTTGTTGTCATTATTTCAAACAAACACAAACTTTTATGAAGAAAATTATTTTGCTCTTATTATTTATGCCATGTTTTTTAAGCTCCTACAGTCAGTACAAACAGACGATACGGGGAGTGGTTATCGACCAGGCTTCAAAGGTTTCCCTTCCGGGTGCCAACGTTTCGGTTAAGGACGGAGATAAAACGTTTGGAACAACCACAAACGAAAAAGGGGAATTCGAATTCAGCGATATCCCTATCGACCGTTATGAGCTGACGGTTAGTTTCATGGGTTACGAAGCGTTTTATCAAAAAAACCTCGATCTGGGGTCGGGTAAAGAAAAGGTGCTGACCATTGAGCTGGCCGAAAAGGTTGAAAAAATTGATGAGATAATTGTTACGGCCTCCGGCAAGGGTGAAGCAATGAATGAAATGGCTGCCCTGAGTGCACGTTCGTTTACCGTGG
This sequence comes from Prolixibacteraceae bacterium, assembly GCA_021740385.1. GTDB lineage: Bacteria > Bacteroidota > Bacteroidia > Bacteroidales > Prolixibacteraceae > DAIMEA01. The sequence continues at coordinate 81,022 of JAIOZY010000003.1, forward strand.
CCGAAACCGAGAGATATGCCGGTAGCTGGGGCGATCCTTCACGAATGGCATCGAATTTTGCCGGGGTAATTACGGCCAACGACAGCCGCAACGATATCATCATCCGCGGTAATTCATCGCTTGGCCTGCTTTGGAAACTCGACGGGGTAAGCATTCCCAATCCAAACCACTTTGGCGCACTGGGCACAACAGGCGGCCCGGTAAGTATGCTTAACAACAACATGCTGACCAACTCCGACTTTTTTACCGGGGCTTTCCCGGCCGAATACGGCAATGCCCTTTCGGGGGTTTTCGATCTGAAAATGCGGCACGGGAACAACCGCAAACACGAATTTCTGGTTCAAATGGGATTCAGCGGACTGGAGGTTGGCGCCGAAGGACCGATATCGAAAAAAGCCGGCGCTTCATACCTGATTAACTATCGCTATTCAATTCCCGGATTGATGGGTAAAGTATTCGATTTTGGTGGCGGTGTGCCCAACTACCAGGACTTGTCGATGAAAATTTACTTCCCCACGAAAAAAGCAGGTACTTTCTCGCTTTTCGCCATTGACGGCAACAGTTCAATAGTGTTTGATGATATTGAAAACGGCGAAGCTTCATCGTATACAATCAGCGATGGCGTGCGCACGTGTAACAGTTCTGAAATGGGCGTTGTGGGCCTTACGCACCGCATATTCCCCGATAATAAATCGAATATTTTTACCACATTCTCCATGTCGCTTCAGGGGGTTAACACACAAATCGACACCATTTACAGCGACAATAGCAGCTACCGGTTTTACGGCGAAGGAAACCGGGAAATCCGAACTACCATTTCATCGAAATATACACGTAAAATTAACGCGAAAAACACCATCAAGGCCGGAGCCTCGTTGGAATCGTTTACCATCGATTATGCCGACAGTGTATCCGGTCTTGCATATAATTTACCCAAAGACCAATACATTAATAACCTCGACACCCATGAAAACGGCTTAAACCTGCTACAGGCTTTTGCCGAATGGCAACATAAATTTGGCCCCAGGCTCACTGCATACGGCGGCTTACATTACCAGCATTTCTTTTTCAACAACACACAATCATTTAACCCGCGACTGAACCTTTCGTACAAGCTGAGCCCGAAATCGAAAGTCAGCCTTGCCTATGGCATGCACTCCCAATTGCAACCGTTGTACATTTACTTTACCGAAACGTACGATACCGAAACCGGGGAAATGGTTACAGGCACAAACCACGATTTAGACTTTACCAACTCACAACATATCGTTGCAGGTTATGACCGGATGTTGTACGAAAATTTTAAATTGAAAATTGAAAGCTATTACCAATACCTCACCGATGTACCTGTCTCGAAAGAAAATGAATATTTTTCAATGCTGAATGAAGGGAATACGTTTCACCAGTCGAGAATGACAAATCTTTTGAATGAGGGAATTGGCCGGAATTACGGTGTTGAACTGACCTTTGAAAAATACCTTTCAAACAATTATTATTTCTTGCTTACCACTTCGCTTTTCGACTCAAAATACAAGGGAAGCGATGACGTATGGCGCAATACCGAATTTAATACAAACTATTTGGTAAACGTGCTGGGAGGATACCAGATTCCGCTTAGCCAAAAACTATCGCTCGATGTTAACCTGCGGGTGCTGTGGTCGGGAGGCAAACGCGATTACTACATCGACCTTGATAAATCGGTTGAACACGGTACAGCGGTTTACGATTTTTCAAAAACTTTTAACGAACGTGAAAAAGATTATTTCAAACTCGACGGGCGAATATCGTTAAAGTTAAACGGTAAGAAAGTTACCCAGGAATGGGCATTTGATATTACCAATGCAACAAACCATAAAAACATTTATTCAAAATATTACGATAACGAATCGAAATCGATAAAGTACACTTATCAGCAGGGATTGTACCCGATGTTTCTGTACCGGATCAACTTTTAAAAGGAACACTTAAAGGAAAAATGGAATGATAATTCAATTTAAAATTTTAAATTGGAATCGAATATTTTCCTGCAATTATGAAGTTGTTTATCAGGGTCCTTTATAATGCACTATTCTTGTTTTTACCCGTTTTATGTGCCTCCCAACACGTAAAACGATCTGAAAATATTGAAGTTATTGAAGCGCTCAGTGGTGCCCTGTTGTTTCTCGAAGACAGTCAGTTACGTTATACAAACCCTCCCCGGAAAAACAAGGGCAGTAAATATTTTTACCGCTACAATAATGAAGAACTGTTAAGCGGTAACAATAAATCGGGCATGTGGGAAAGCGGCATTCATTTTCGACCCGAACAGTTTAGAATTGGAAACAAATCGTTGGTTGTTATACCCGATTATAACTTATTTTCGAACCTGCTGGTGCTCTATCCTTTCTATTTTTTCGGGGATGATTCTTTGGGATACATCCCGGCCATCAAAGAAAAGGCCAATGAAAAAATACTTGATTTTAAAAAAAACGGCACGTATAATTTTTGGGTTGAACTGCCCGGGAATTTCAGCCAAATGAAACGCTCAGGTCCCCCCAATATTGATACAAAAAGAATCGATCGTATCATTAGCACCTTTCTAAAATCGAAATTTTTGAATTTCATTGCTTCAATAATTAATCATAAAGGAATAGCGCCAAGGTACTGGCTCGAAAAAATTAAATCGAACGAAAACCCATCGGGTGCCGATGCTGTCCTTAATGTGCCAAACGATGCCGATGACACATCTCTTGCTGTTGCCATGCAAAAATTGTATTGCCTTGAAAAAAGCAGGAATAATCCTAAACGTTTTGCGGCTGAGGCATGCTTTGTCGATACCAATGCATTGTATCTCATGTCGGAGTTTCTTGATAAAAACAGGACAATGGCCGATGATAGAAATACCTGGATTGGTAAAAACACCGGGGCTTACCTTACCTGGCTGAAAAGTGAAGATGAACCAACATTTAATAACTGCGAAACGGGTGTCATTCCGTTGGGAGTTAACAATGTCGATTGTGTACTGAACGCCAACGTGCTTTTTGCCATGGGGCTGAACAACCTTACATCTCTTCCGGGATATGAAGAAACGGTAAAATTATTGCACCGGGTTGTTAAAGAAAAAAGATGGCATGAGGCCGGGTTGTACTATCCGCAGTACATGATTTTCCCTTATTGTATTTCACGGGCTTATCGCGATGGAAAAATCGACCACCCACTAATGAACGAAGCCATGAAAATGTTATTGATCGATTTGTTAAATATTCAGTTGAGCTCAGACGTGGAAACGAAAAAAACAGGTTCTTTCCCGGGTGGAAAAGATTGCAGAGATCATCTTTCAACCGCTCTTGGTTTGTGTGCGCTATTAAACATTGGAGAAAATATCGCCACGAAATGTGGTAAAATGCCAGAATACAAAAGTGCTGTTGAAAATGCCGTAAAATATCTGGTTGCCCAAAAAACACGGTATTCCATAAGGCATAAAAATACGTTTAATGAACAGGATGGAAAATACTTCCGTTTGTTTGCCCCCAAAGGCTATCATTGGAAACCGGGATTGTTTTTTTCATCATCGATAAGCGAAATTGCTGCCTGGAAAAGCGAAGCCCTTTCCAGTGCGATCGTTATGGAAGCACTGGCAAAATACCTGTTGGAATACGACAAACACGCTTTTTCGATAAAAAACACGCCAAAAATTTGCATCACATCTTACCCCTCGGATGTTCGCAAAAATTTATTGGAATTTACCATCAGGTAAAGTTGCTTCATAACCTGATTTTTGTATCGAGCAGCCTTCCATCAGGCTTAATTTTCATACGTTTAGGAATAATCCCATTTACCACAATGGCCTGTTGTTACAACGGGCCTTTTTCATTTTTTAAAACCTGCCTGATTTGGTTAAGCCTTATGCGGTATCCAGCCGATGGCGACCGCTCAAGAATATCGTCGATATAAGCGGTCAGTTCCGGAGACATTTCGGGGTACAATTCACAAACTTTGTAAAAAAATTCAAGCCCCAAAACCTGGCTCGAAATTTTAGCTTTTGGGTTATTCATCCATTCAATGCAACGGTCGAGCAATTCGGTAATAAAATCCTCTTCAACCGGGCACCGTAATATTAATTTAAGCCCCTGGCGTATGTAGCTTTCATTTTTTGTTGCAATTACCTTTTTATAAAGTTTTCGTAGAATGGGAAAAATAAACGTGTTCTTTTTTTCGGTTGCGTGATCCAATATCCACAAAAAACGCCAAGCCTTGTTATCAGGCATTTCTTCCGACATTTCCCAAACGTCGTTAAAAAAATCCTGTTCTTTTTCAGCTTTTAAAAAAAGAACAGTGTACTCTTCTTTTGAATAGGCATTATTGAGTAAATTTTCAATATCGTGGCGGTTCATGGTATTCAATTTGACACAAAAATGTGAAAAAAGACGAAAAGAAAATCTTTTTTTTAAAATCATTCTTCACTTATCGGATTAAAATATGTACTTTTATTTCGCTGAGAGATTTGGAAATGAGAGCGGTTTTACTATACTTTTTGCTGTTTACCGTGTTTGTTGTTAATGCACAAACCGGTTTTTTTAAAAAATTCAATGCCGAAAACGGCATGCTCACACATAATTCGGTTGAAACCATCGTGAGGGACAACCACGGATATGTGTGGGTAGGGACGAATTACGGGCTAAACCGGCTCGATGGTTATCAAACAATCAACTACATTTCAAATCCAGGGGATTCACTTTCCATTTCGAGCAATTTTATCAAAACATTGTTTGTCGACCGCGATGGAAACCTTTGGATTGGCACCATAGGCGGCGGCCTCAACAAATTAATACGCAAAACCAATTCCTTTCAGCGATTTTTGCCAAACGCAACAAAAAACAGCATCTCTGGCATAAACATTTCGGCTATAAACCAGGATGACGAAGGAAATATCTGGATTGGGATAATTGGAAAAGGTGTTGACAAATTGAACCCCAAGACGGGTGTTTTTACACATTACAGTTTCGACAACATACACCACCTCAAGCAACGTTTTTCAAATGTAAAATCGTTACATCCCGACTCTTACGGGAATATATGGGTTGGCTTCGATTTCGACCGGAACGGCATTTATAAAATCAATCCGCAAACGGGCAATATCACTTTTCATGGCATGCCCCCCGAAGAAAACAAAAAATTTGATGTAGGTGCGGTAACCGCCATTGGTGAATTGAGCGATGGCACCCTGCTTTTTTCAATTTGGAACAGCATGCTGTTTAAATTGCACCCGTTAAAAGATGAACACATTGTATTTTGGAAAGGACCCGCTGCATTTGAAGGCAGCCAGATAACATCGCTGGTTGTTGACAAAAAAGACAATGTTTGGATCGGAACGTGGGAAAAAGGCATATACAAAATTGATGCATTAACCGGACAGGTTAAAAACTTCAGCAGCAACCCTTCAAATCCCGAAGGAATATCATCAAATGCCGTTAAATGCCTGCACGTCGAAAATAACAATTTGTGGATCGGGTTCAGGGAACAAGGCGTTAATCTGCTGAATACCGGAAACAAAATGTTCAAAACACTCCCTACAACAACAAATGCCGGTTATTCGGAAAAAGAGATTGATGCCCACTGCATTACTGCCGACAATAAGGGAAACCTTTGGGTTGGAACCCGTGGTCAGGGTTTGTGGAAATATAACCTGAAACAGGGAATTATAAAAAACTACAACAGCACAAATTCCAATTTTAAAAACGACAACATTCTTTCTGTTTTGTACAGCAAAACCGATGAACTGCTATGGCTCGGGAGCGACGGGGATTTTCTTGCAACATTCGATCCCAAAACCGAAAAAGCCCGTTTCATTGAACACCACGAAGGCGACTGGAGTTCGGTTTACTGTCTTGAAGAAACAAATAATTACATTTGGTGCGGCACATGGGGCAGTGGCCTGAAAAAACTCGATAAAAAAACACGTACCTATTCAACCATCCACTTCGATAAAGACGATCAGTACCGGAATAGTATTTTCGATATTGACAAATCGGGGAACAATTTTTGGATTGCAAACGTGGGTATGGGACTTATAAGATACAATATTGAGTCGGGTAGTTATGAGGTTTTTAACCATTCAAACCTTGAAGGCTACCCCAAAGAAAACCCAAACTGTATTTTTATCGACACCGACACAAGCATTTGGATTGCGACGGCCGGGGCAGGAATTATCCATTTTTATCCCGAAACAAAAAAATTCGAAGTTTTTAATACGACAAACGGCTTATCTTCAAACGTGGTTCAGGCCCTTGTGGCCGAACCCGGCAGTGGCAACATCTGGTGTTCGACAAATTCGGGGGTAACCCTTTTCAATAAAAAAACCAAAGAATCAAAAACTTTTTACAAACATAACGGACTGGCAGACAACAATACAAACATATCATCAATACTGGCCAGTTCTTCCGAAGGCAAAATATACTTTGGCACAATGAAAGGTGTCTCGTACTGTGACACCGGAAAAATTCTTTACGATTCAATGGTACGGGATGTGGTTATAAACCGTCTCGATGTTTTGGGAAAAGAGGTAATTCCAGGGCACGAAGACATTATCAAGGCCACTATTGACCAAAGCGATAAAATTACCCTGAAGCCCAAACACAAATTTTTCACCGTCTATTTTTCCTCAATGGAGTTTAACCCCTCTTTTAAAAGTGCCTATTATTATAAATTGGATGGTTTTAATAACGAATGGCTAAAAACTTCATACAACAAAAATTTTGCCCAATATACAAACCTCGACCCCGGAAACTACACGTTAAGGATAAAAGCTTCGAACCGCGACGGCATTGTAAGCAACCACGAAACAACACTTTCAATACATGTTAAACCGGCCTTTTGGCAAACAATCATTTTCAATATTGGCGTATTAATCATACTGATACTGGTAGTGGTACTAATCGTTTATCAACGTTACCATTCCTTGCTAAAATCACAGCTCGAACTGGAAATGAAAGTGTCGGACCGTACCAGCGAAATCCAATTTCAAAAAGAAGAAATTGAACGGCAAAAACACGAACTTGAAATGGCCAATAAAACCAAGGATAAGTTTGTTTCAATTATTGGCCACGATTTAAAAAACCCGATGAGCAGCATCGACCAGCTAATTGAATTGCTACTGATACAGGATGCCGACATCGATGATAAAACCAGGAAAATATACCTCGAAAACCTGAAAAAACTGTCGGACAAAACGCTCAACCTGCTCGACGACCTCATGGTTTGGGCCCAGTCGCAGGCAAACCAGATAAAAATTAAGAAAACAAAACTGAACATTTCCGAAATAATCGATGATGTTGTTGAATTATGCAACCCAATTGCCCGCAAAAAAAATATCGAAATTGTTTCCACACAAAAGAAAAACCATTATGTTGATGCCGATAAAAACACCGTAACAACCGTTTTGCGAAACCTTATAACCAACGCGTTAAAATTCTCTTTCGAAAAAGGAAAGGTTTTCATTCATGTTGCTGAAGATATTGCCGAAATAATAATCCGTGTTGAAGACCACGGTACAGGAATGACCGAAACAACCCTGAAAAAACTATTTAAAGTTGAAAACATCATTTCGAAAGAGGGCACGAAAGGGGAAACAGGCACCGGGCTCGGGCTGATCCTCTGTCAGGAATTTGTACATTTGAACGGCGGCCGTATTTGGGCCGAAAGCAAACCCGGCGAAGGAAGCACATTTGTTTTCACACTCGAAAAAGCCGATTAAAACCCGTATGCAGTTATCGTTTTCCGATTTGTTGAAAATTCAGTATTTAATCCATTTGACATTTGAATAGAATAAACTTTTTGATATGAAACTTTTATTGATCAGCAATTCAACAATGGCCGGACAGGCCTACCTCGAATACCCGAAAAATGAGATAAAAAAATTTCTCGGCACCAAACCCGTCGAAGCATTATTCATACCTTTTGCTGCTGTAACCTTTTCCTACGAAGCTTATGAAAAAAAGGTAAACGAACGGTTTAACGAAATGGGACATTCGGTTGTTTCGGTAACCCGTTTTGAAAACCAGCAGGAAGCGGTAAAAAATGCAAAAGCGATAGTGATTGGCGGAGGAAACACCTGGCAGCTTTTGCGGGTAATGCGCCAAAACGGCCTCTTGCCCCACATTCGGGAGAAAGTGCTGAACGGCACACCTTACGTTGGCTGGAGCGCCGGCTCAAACGTGACCTGTCCCACCATTCAAACTACCAACGATATGCCCGTAACCGATCCCGGAGGCATGGATGCCCTGAACCTTGTCCCTTTTCAAATAAACCCGCATTACTTAGATGCCAACCCCGATGGACATGCCGGCGAAACACGCGAACAGCGCATTGAAGAATACATCGAAATTAACCGTGAAACTTACGTGGTTGGACTACGCGAAGGCACCATGCTTTGGATAGAAAACGGGAGTATAAAGCTAATGGGTCAAAAACCTGCCCGTTTATTCAGGAAAGGAAGCCCACCACGGGAATTATTACCGGATAGTGATTTATCTTTTTTACGCTAAATTTTGGAAATAAAAGGGTTTATGTTTATTAAATCCTGCCTTCTACCTAATTGCTTCTGCCTGAAAAACACTACTCATCCCGCAACCTGAAAAAACGTTTGGGAAGAAACTTTACAGGCAGCCACGAAGCCGCTGTGCCAATAACCAAAACCGTTATTGCAATTAACAAAATACCAGGCCACCGCAGGTCAACCGGATAATGTTCAACGGCAAACGACCCCGGAAATTTTAACCAGCCATAATGAATTTGACCCAGGCAAAGGAGTATACCCAAAACCAGCCCGATAGCAGCACCCAAAACCGAAACCAATATACCTTCGTACATAAAAATCTTGCTCAATTTTTTACGCGTGAGCCCCAACGTAATCAAAATGTTGATGTCTTTTCGCTTATCGAGAATCAGCATGGCAATGGAGCTGGCCAGATTAAACGAAGCAATAATCAGGATGAACGAAAGGGTAAGAAAAATAAAAAAACGCTCGCTGTTGGCTACCCGGTAATACGACTCGTGCTGCTGATAGCGGTTTTGCACAACAAATTCAGGCCCGAGGTTTTCCTGTAACTTCTTTTGAAATTTCTTTACATTCACCCCTTCTGCCAGCTCAAGTTCAATGGAGGTAACTTCGTTTTCAAAGTCGAGTAACCGGCGCGCCATTTCAATGGGTATAAGGGCATACTGGGCATCAACTTCCTGCTGTCCTACCGAATAAATACCCGAAAGAAAAACACGCTCTTGCCTGAATGGGCTAACCAGCGGGTTGCTGCCGGTACCTTTTTTGGGTACCGATATCCAAATAGGCCTTACAAAATTTACGGCAGCGCCCAGGTTGTATTGCAACCCGCGGCCTATAACCGTGTAGTTGAAGTTGCCGTCATTCAGCATTGTTTTTCCGTCGTACATGAAACTGTCGAGCCGGCTCATTTCAAAAAACGATTCTTCAACGCCTTTAATGCGGGCAATATACTGGCGATCTTCAAACCTGAAATGGGCAATTTCTTCAACCGCTTCGCAAAAGTGAACAACATCAGGCGAGTTCCGTAACTCATTAAAAATTGCAGTGTGTGGATCGAAGTGGCTGCCTTCGGAAAGGGTAATTTTTATTTCGGGGTCGAAAACACTGAAAAACGATTTGATGAGCAGGTCGAAACCGTTAAAAACAGAAATGACAATAACCAGCGCGGCAGTGCCAACAATAACACCTATTGTAGCTATGCCCGAAATAATGTTGACCACATTTTTCGACTTTTTCGAAACCAGGTACCGCCGGGCTATGTATAGTGAAAAGTTCAATTATTTATACGCTGATACGATTAAACCGGTGCCCTTTTTATGTTCCGATGCCAGGTCTATCCAGTTTAACAAGGCCGAAAACGGATATGTAAGCAGGTAATAAAAAGGCAACAGGACAAAGAATAACTTGCTTATGCCCAAAAGTGTAATGGGTATTTTCATCGATAGTTTCCATGAAATGTTTCCGGGCGTACCATATTGATACCGGGCATGTATTTCGGAAAAACCGGCTTCGCGGAGCTTCTCTTTTATTTCTTCAATATTGTACCCATCGCGCACGTGTTCTTCAATAAAACCGCTAACACCATCGGTGCCGTGTTCATGCGTGTCGGAACCGCCCTGGTCCGACGGGGTTGAAATGAGCAACATGCCGTGGGTACGCAGCGATTTGTAAAAATTCTTAAAGACCTGAACATCCTCCTCGATGTGCTCCATAACATCAACCGAAAGGATCAGATCGAACTGGTCTTCTTCAACATATTTTGTCAAATCGGCCTTTTCAAAAATCACGCGGTTGTTCAGCCCGAGTTTTAAAAAATACTGGTTGCAATCGAGTATTTGTTCCTCTTTAACATCCACTCCTTTTATGAGCGAATCGGGAAACATACGTGCAAGGGTATGCGTGTACTGGCCAAAGCCCGAACCGGCATCGAGTATAACCGGGTTTTCGGGTTTGATCCACCGTTTGAGTTCTTTGCGTATGTGCCACGAACGAAGTAACAATAAATTCAAAAGGCGGTAAAAAAGCTTGCGCAAAAACACCGTTTTGTTAAAAACCGCCCCAAGGCTCCGTTTTATGGGATCGTATTGCATATTTCCTAATTTATTCGTTTAAAATATGGTCAATGTTGTCGATGTAATCGAGACTGTCATCGATAAAAAAAGTCAATTCGGGAACAATGCGCAACTGCTTGCCTACCTTGCGGCCCAACATGCCCCTAATTTGAGACGACAATTGTTTTACCAGGTTCAACATCTCTTCGGCACCTTCCGATGGAAATATGCTCAGGTATACCTTTGCAACCGAAAGGTCTTTCGAAATGCGCACAACGGTTACCGAAATCATCTTCCCGCGGAAGTGTGAACGGCTCTCGCGCTGGAAAATTTCGGCCAGTTCCTTTTGTATCAAACGGCTGACTTTATTTTGTCGTAACGTGTACATTGTTGTTTGTTCAGTTGTGAGCAAAGGTAACGAATCAAATTTAATTTTGGGACGGATAATTGACGATTCAACTTTCAAAAAAAGTTAAATACCGAAGAAAATCCCTCAACTCTTTAACGTTACCCCACCGGCGTTATACCTAAAAGCATGACCGATGTTATTTTTTAATCATCGGCTTTTTTAGATTTTTGAAACTTTATTTTTTAACCAATTACACGAAGTATATGAATAAAAATTATTTAATAACCGGAACCGTCTTTCTGATGGTTTTCCTTATGTTTGCGGCCATGACAACACAAGGACAAAAAAACAGGGAAGCTATTCCCGATAAATACAAATGGAACTTAACAGATATTTACGGCTCCGATGCCGAATGGCGCGAAGCCAAAGATGCCATTTCCAAAAAGCTCGATAAAGTTGAAAAATATAAAGGCACGCTTACCCAATCGGCCCAAAACCTGCTCGAGTGCCTCGAATACAATTCGTCGATTTCGAAAGAAGCAACCCGGCTGTTTATTTATGCCGGCATGAACGCCGACCTGGACACCCGTGCCATGAAATACAAAGGCATGCGCCAGGAACTGCAGCAAATGTTTTCCGACTTTAGTGCCAAAGCGGCTTTTATACAGCCCGAAATTCTTTCTGCCGATTGGGAAACAATCGAAGATTTTATTGAAAAAGAACCAAAACTTGAAGTCTACCGGCTTGGTTTGGAAAACATGTTCCGCACCAAAAAGCATTCGCTTAGCGAACCCGAGGAACGCATTATGGCACTTTCGGGCATGGTTGGCGGAACGGCCTCATCGGTATACGGAACCTTTAAAGATGCCGAAATGCCCAGCCCCGAAGTAACCCTTTCGAACGGTGAAATACAAAAAATTGGTATTTCTGAATACAGTAAATTCAGGGCTGCACCTAATCGCGAAGACCGTCAGATTGTGTTTGAAGCCTTCTGGAACAATTTTGCCAACTACAAAGCCACCTATGGCGAAATGCTGAACGGGAACGTGAAAAACCACATTTTCAGGGCACGGGCCAGGCATTACGAATCGGCACTTGAAGCTGCACTTTATCCAAACAACATTCCGGTTGAAGTTTACCACTCGCTAATTGAAAACGTAAATAAAAGCCTGCCTGCTTTTCACCGCTACCTGAAAATCAAAAAACGCATGATGGGGGTTGATACCCTGCGCTACCTCGATTTGTATGCCCCGGTGGTAAAGGATGTTGAGATGAATTACAGCTACAAAGAAGCAGCCGATATAATTCTTGAAGCCCTGAAACCGCTTGGCGAAGAATACGCAGAAACCGTTCAGAAAGCCATTAGCGAACGCTGGATTGACGTGTATCCCACACCCGGCAAACGCTCCGGTGCCTATTCAAACGGTGCATTTTATGATGGCCACCCGTTTATCCTGCTCAACTTTAACGGGCTCTATTCCGATGTGAGCACCATGGCACACGAGCTGGGACACACCATGCAAAGCTACTTTTCGAACAAAACCCAGCCCTACCCGCTGGCCGATTATGAAACATTTGTTGCTGAAGTGGCTTCTACCTTTAACGAAGTACTGCTTTTCAATTACATGATGAACAAAGTTGAAGACGATGATGTAAAACTTTCGCTTTTGATGAACTGGCTCGATGGTTTCAAAGGAACCCTGTTCCGCCAGACCCAGTTTGCTGAATTTGAACTGAAAATACACGAAACCGGTGAAAAAGGGATGCCTTTAACCGGCGACTCGTTTACCGATATGTATGCCGATATTGTGAAACGCTACTACGGGCACGACCAGAATATTTGCTTTGTTGACGATTACATTAACATGGAGTGGGCCTACATTCCCCATTTCTACTACAATTTTTACGTGTACCAGTACAGCACCTCGTTCACAGCATCAATCTCGCTGGCCGAAAAGGTGATGAACAACGAACCCGGGGCACTCGAAAAGTACATCAATTTCTTATCGGCCGGTGGTTCCGATTACCCGATTGAACTGCTAAAAAATGCCGGGGTAGACATGACCACCCCCGAACCGTTTGAAAAAACCATTGCCGCTATGAACAAGGTGATGGATGAGATAGAGCGGATATTGGATAAGAAGTAATACGAATGAAGAAGGGTACCTCGTTTGAATAGTAACGGGGTATCCTTTAGCGTATTAGAAATTGTAAACCACCCTAACAGAGGGTGTGGCCAAACCGGCCATATTCTGAAAAATGAATGTTTTTGTTACTCCTTTTCGTTTTAATCGTTAAATATCTTAATAACTATAAATTTCTTCCTAAGATTTCTCGATTCTTAAACTAAACAATGTCACAACAGCTTTACTTTACTTATCAATACCTTAACGTATGATGTTGATATTTTGTATGTTAAGACCACTTGCAGTATCTTGATTTTTTAAGTATTTTTATTTTGAATTTACGATTACAATACTTATCTTGCAATATAAATTAATAAACTTTAAGGCTTAGACACATCTAATTTGCAATATATTTTATACGGCGAAACCAAACAAAATGTTTACTTCGCAAAAAAGAATAGTATTTAACAAACTAAAAAAAATCCGCTATGAAACGAGCCCCGAATTATCGGGGCGAGTTCCATACGATGCCAATTGAAATAAATAATTTAATCGTATGAAACCAATCGTAATTTTCACCTGCATCATTTTCCTGTTGATAACAGCTTGCGAAAAAGACACACCGCCTTTTGCCAATGAGGACATCACAATTAGCAGCTCAATGCCCGGCTTTGCGGTTTACAAAACAAAAGGGGATTATTTCAACTACATTACAGTTAAAATGGACATTAAAGATACTTTAACCATGATACCTGCGTATAATGCGAATGATCCAAGGGTAACAGTTACCGAAGATAACGTAGTGTACAATTTACGCTGGTATTTAAGAAGCGGTTATACGGTATGCCGTGAAATGGATATTAACAGGATTTTTACCAATATTACCTTTAAAGAATTAATTGATCATGTTGACAGTATTGGTGGTATTGTACCCCCTGATGAATGGTTTAAATACAGAATTATTGATAAACACCCCTTTACTGAATTTTACGACTTGAAGAAAAACACAGGCAGGGATTTTACCCTTGGGGAAATAAACCAGATGGCTGAAAACGGCACACTTGAAACCTATTTCACAAAATTAAAATAACCAACGGACAAACCGACGCTTCGATGAAATTTGTGGTAAAAAGGGAATAAGGTAAATGAAAGTGAACAAATAAGTGTTTAATAACCTCAAGAGATTATCGATATTCAATTAAGAAAAACGCTGGTTTTAATTGATTTGCTGGTATTTTAATTAAAAAATACAGCAACAATGCTTCTATCCATTTAAATATTCGTATTGTAAGAAATCGGCAACCCTGGGAATATTTCGTATTTTCGCAGCAAACTTAAAACTACAGAAAATGGTAAAGAAAAGTAAAAAACGCAACAGGGGCTTCCTTTGGGGGCTGATCTTTGGGATCATAATTGCCGTGGCAGCAATATGGTATTACCAAAACCATTACAAGAAATCGGACCTTGAGAAAGAAACCCGAAAAATTGAGAAAAAAGCCAAAAAAGAAATTGAAAAAGCCGGCGATAAAGCCAAAGAATTATTTGAATAGAACATTGGAATGAAGGTTGTTGACATTATTAATAAATCAGAAAAAACGGTATTTTCATTCGAACTTTTACCGCCACTGAAAGGAACTACGGGCGATAAGTTGTATAACACCATTGAGCAATTGCTTGAGTTCGACCCGAAGTACATTAACATCACCACCCACCGCGATGAGTTTGATTTTCACCAGCGGGAAGACGGGCTGATTGAAAAACGCATTGTGCGCAAACGGCCGGGTACGGTAGCCATAGCCGCATCCATTCAGCACAAATACGGCATACCCGTTGTACCCCACATTTTGTGCGGCGGTTTTACCCGCAGCGAAACCGAACACGTGCTCATCGACCTGTTTTTTCTGGGTATTGAAAACGTACTGGCCCTCAGGGGCGACGGGCTAAAAAGCGAACCGGTGTTTACACCCGAGCCAAACGGAAACCGTTATGCCAGCGAACTGGTTGAGCAAATTTCGAACCTGAAAAAAGGGAAATACCTCGACCCCGATTTGAAAAACAATACACCCCTCGATTTTTGCATTGGCGTAGCCGGTTATCCCGAAAAACACTTCGAAGCACCCAACCTTGATACCGACATGGAATACCTGAGAAAGAAAGTGGATGCCGGTGCCGAATACATCGTAACCCAAATGTTTTTCGATAACAGTAAATATTACCGTTTTGTTGAAAAATGCCGGGCTGCAGGCATTACCGTACCCATTATTCCCGGGCTAAAGCCCATTGCAGTATTGAGCCAGCTTACCGTGCTGCCAAAAATATTCAGTATCGACCTTCCGCAGGATCTGGCAAAAGCGTTGAAAAAATGTAAAAACAACAGCGATGCCAAAAAAGTGGGCACCGAGTGGGCCATTCTCCAGGCAAAGGATTTGGTGAAACATGGCGCACCCAGCCTGCACGTTTACACCTATGGCATTACCGATAATGTTAAAGAGATAATGAAAGCGGTGTTATAGTAATGAACTGAATGAATTGAGTTAACTGAATGAACTGAGTTAACTGAATTAGGTCAAATAGCTTTATCTGAAAAGGCCGCTACAACAAAAACCAAAAACCGAAAAAATGGCAAATGGTACCGCCCAGTATGAAAATGTGAAACACCCCGTGTAAATAGGGTTTCGACCGCCACAGGTAAAAAAACGGTGCTAATGTATAGCTTATACAGCCGGCCAGTAAAAACCATATCGTTGGCGAAGGGGTTTTCTTAATGACCGGCACAATGGCAATAATAATCATCCAGCCCATGGCCATATAAAGGATGGTTGAAAGCAGCCGCATTTTCGACGTGTAAAACCAAACCTTGAAAATAACCCCGGCAATGGCGAGCGCCCATATAATGCCAAAAATTACCCAACCCAACGCCCCTCTTAACGTTATGAATGTAAGCGGGGTATATGTTGCAGCAATCAAAATATATATCGATGAGTGATCGAGCTTGTTCAGTTTATGTTTGAGCCTTGGGTTATAAACCCCGTGAAACAATGTAGAAGAGGTGTACAGCAAAAGCATGCCCAAACCAAAAATGCTGTATGACACGATATGCCAAACTGTCCCATGCAACGAAGCCTTTACAACAAGTAAAACCGTTGCGGCAATGGCCAGGCCAATGCCCACCCCGTGCGAAATGCTGTTAAATATCTCATCGCCTTTGGTGCGGCGTTTTAATGCTGTATTCATTTTTAATTTTTTTGGTAAAACGTTCAATCCCGAGTTATGTTGGTGTTTTTCCTGTTTATTATTTCCATCACTTTCACATCATCAAAAGTATAATAAATACAAACCGGTTTTAAAATAACAGGAGGAAATGAAGGCCAAAATGATTATCATCATTTTTTTACTTTATTTCAACGCACCTGCTATATATCAAGTATCAAAACCAGTGAACAATAGAACAATGTTTTACAGCCATTGTTTACTCCCAAAAACGTAAAATTTTTTTCAATTCCATTAAAAATGTATATTTGAAACTGTAATTCAGCTGTTTGCTGAAATAATCTGTTATTCATAAGCGATGTAAACATTTTTAAATACAAATTCCGTAAAGATGAAAAAACAAATTACCCTTCTTGCTTTTCTATTGATTGGCCAACTTCTTTGGGCCCAACCCCCCAATGCATGGATCAACGAAATCCATTACGACAACACCGGTTCCGATGTGAATGAAATGGTTGAAATAGTAATTGAAAATCCCGGTTCGTATACCCTTGGCGACTTCACCCTTAGCCTGTACAACGGTAACGGAGGTTCATTTTACCAAAGTATTACACTTAACCAATTTACCACCGGCGATAACATCAATGCATTTTACATTTACTCACGATACATTACCGGTATTCAAAACGGTTCACCCGATGGCATTTCGCTCGATTACCAGGGAACGCTTATTCAGTTTTTAAGTTATGAAGGAACTTTTGTTGCTGCCAACGGGCCTGCCAACGGGGTAACTTCCACCGATATTGGCGTGAATGAAACGGGATCGACAGGCACCAGTGAATCGCTACAACTTGGTGGCAACGGTACCGCTTATGCCGATTTTACCTGGAATGTACCGGCAACAGCCACCCCAGGCAGTTTCAACAACGGCCAAAGCATAGGGGGAATATCGCTGCCCACCATACTTACAGCCCCCTCGACATTAACCGGCTTTTTGTACCAAACCGGTAGCGGGCCAAGCGCCAGCCAGTCGTTTACCGTTAGTGGCACAAATCTTACAGGCGATATAACCATAACGCCCCCTTCTGCTTATGAAATATCAACTGATGATGCTACTTTTCAAAGTACAGATATTGTGCTTCCCGAAACCGGCGGACTTGTTGCACCAACCGATATTTTTGTAAGACTGATGGCCGGTTTGCCCGTATCGCCCTATAACCAGAATGTAATGCTGTTGTCGCCCGGGGCAACCAACAAAACGGTAAGCTGCAACGGCGATGTGATCCCGGTTATGCCGCAATTGGTGATAAACGAAATTCATGCCGACCCCGATGCAGCAAACGGCGATGCCAATAACGACGGGGTAGTCGATTCCTCGGACGATGAGTTTGTTGAAATTGTGAACAACGACACGTACCCGGTTGACCTATCGGGCTATACCCTGAGCGACGGTATTGGCGTGAAACATTTTTTCTGGGGCATTACCCTCAACCCCAACGAAGCGATTGTGGTTTTTGGCGGTGGAACACCAACCGGTTTTGAGACCTATGCCTTAACGGCCTGGGGCGGCAGCCTGGGATTGAACAATAGTGGCGATGTTGTAACATTGAAAGATGCCGCTTCGTATGTAGTCGATTCCTATTCCTACGGATCGGAAGGTGGCGATAACCAGTCGCTTACCCGCGACCCCGACCTTACCGGCCCTTTTGTGCAACACACCACGGCAAGCGGTTCGGGTGGCAGTTTGTTTTCGCCCGGCAACCACGTTGATGATTCGCCGTTTACCCTGCCTCCCCCGGCAGTACCGGTACACTGGATGTATAGCCTGCTGATTTTTTTAGTGGCCGGGTTAGCCATTGTACTGAAATTTAAACGGTAATTTGCCAATTGATTTCAATTCCCTAAATAATTGGTTTAATTCCTCAAACTTGCTATTTTTATCGCTTGTCAAAAAAAAGTCAAAACAACGCGAAAGCCATGAAGAATAAAATTGTTTTACTAATCGTTTTTTGCTTTTTAGGAATGCTGGGACACGCCCAGTATGCCTACCGCATCGAGGCCAATATTTTTACCAAAACACGCCTGGCCGACAGTACTTTTCAAATAAGCAAAGGCACACTTTTCTACGATAAGAACATTAAAAAGATCATTTTCGATTTTACCTTTCCTGAAAGGGAAAAAGTTGTTTTGTTCGACACCATCATGTACACGTTCAGGGCCGATACCCTCTATTCAAAATCGTTAAACCTGCTCATCCCCGACCAATCGTTGTTCCATTTTATGCTTTCGGGTAAAATGGCCAACTTCGGGCTCGACGAAGCCAATTTCGAAATGAAAGGGTTTGAAAAGAAAAAAGACATGATTATTACCACATGGATACCACCCGAACACATGAAAGAAATCATTTCGAAAGTGCTGATTGCCACAAAAAATAAACTGCTTTATTCCGTTACCATGGTCGATGCAGAAGGGGAAGTTATGAACCGCCAGATATTAAAAAACTACGAATTTATACAAGGCATTGAAATCCCTTCGGAACTGCTCATTGCTACTTATGCCAAAAGCGGTACAATATACCAGGTCATCAACCTTGACAATATAATTTTAAACGATCCGGAAAATGATGCAAACTATGACAAAGAATTATAACGGCCTCCCCTTTCCCCTTCCAAGGAGGGGAAGTAAGGAAAATGCAATGAAATACATTTCCCAAATAAATTTCGAAATGCCTCTATTTCAAAAATGTAAAACATTATTTAATTGCAATTCGTTTGAAAAGGGAATAATAACTGCGGTTTTGCTTGTACTTTTTTCATTACCGGCATTTTCACAAAGCCCTTCGAAATTTACCCGGCTGAAAGGGCTCAATAAACCCAAAGAAAAAACCGATTTTTCGAAATACCTTAAAAACAGCAAAAACGAACTGGAAGCCACAGCTGCCTTGCTTTTCATCGGGTATAAAGATTTTTTGTCGTCGCAAGACATGAACAGTTGCGTGTTTACACCCTCGTGTTCGGTTTATGCCATTGAAAGTGTAAAGAAGAGAAACATTTTCGAAGCATATTTGATGACATTCGACCGCTTGTCACGCTGTCACCCGTTTATAAAAAATGAAGAATACCCGTATAACTTCGAAACACAGAAATATTATGACCCGGTACACTAAACTGCTTATTATACCCTTATTATTATTTACAGGGTTTGCCTTTGCTCAACAAAACAACCCGTACGACTGTGAAAATTCGAAACGCTTTGCCGGCTACCTGTTCAACACCGGCCAATATGAGCTATCGATGCACGAACTGGAACGCATCGGTTTCTTTTGCGATTACGATTCAACATCGCAACTCACACTACTGAAAGCATACCGGAAATTAAAGAAATATAACAAAGCCAACACCTTTTACGATGGCATTGGATATGAAAACATTAAAAGCCTTTCGCCCGAATTCAGGGAAGAATACATCCGGTTACTCATGACCCAGCAACGCTACACCGATGTACAAAAAAGCATTTCGACAGATATACCGATAATACAAAAATACGAACACCTTTTAGGGACAAATTTATTGCTGAAAAAATGGGAAGAAGCGTACCAGCTTAGCCTGCGTGATGTACCCAAAACCAATTACAAAACCCTGGGGTTAAAGAATGTTGCTGAAAAGAGCTATTCTGCAAAACGGAAAAGCCCCGTGCTGGCAGCGCTTATGTCAGTTGTTTTGCCCGGCAGCGGTAAAGCCTATTGCGGTTACTGGGGCGACGCAGCCATTTCGTTCAGCTTCGTGGCCTCGGGTGCATTTTTTGCCATCAGGGGTTTTCAGGAATACGGTACCAACAATGCTTACCCCTGGATAATTGGGGGAATTGCCTTCAGTTATTATGTGGCAAATATTTACGGCGGGGCAACCTCGGCAATCAGATACAACGATAACATTGACCATGGTTTTATTCATGAAACAGAAGAGATTTTATATTCTGATTATTAATGTGCTAATCGGCATTACGCTTCACGCCCAGCAATTGGGTGATGTTGTACAATTTGCCGATTCGCAGTTCAATAAAGGAAATTTTTCAATTGCAGCACAGGAATACAACCGTGCCCTCTTTTTCGGGTACGACGACATTGGCTACCTCTCGATGAAAATCGGGCATTGTTACATCGAACTATCGGATTATGAACAGGCCGCCAGTTTTTACGACCGCTCGTACCGCTACGCTTCTAACGACAGCATTAAAAACGAAGCTGTGCTTGGCAAAACATTTTGCCTGGTGATGAATTCCGAGCATGTTTATGCTTTAAGTGAACTGTTAAATTTAACCACCCCAATAACCCGCGAACAGGAAGTGCAATCGTACTTCTTAAGCGGCATTGCCCATTACGGCCTCGAAAACGACACGCTGGCCTTTGAAAATTTCAATTCTGCCCTTGAATCAGCCGGCATTAACGACTCGTTGAAAACAGTGCTGCAAACCGAGTTCGAAAAAGTATACCGGTACAAAAAACGCTTCAACCCTACCCGTTCGTACATTTTGAGCGCCATTATTCCGGGCTCGGGACAAACGGCCGTTGGTGCTTTTAAAGAAGGGATCAATTCGCTGATCTTGCTATCTGTTCTGTACTATTTAACATTCGAAGTGGCCATTTCTTTCTCTGTTCTCGATGCCATTATTACCTTTCTGCCCTGGTTTCAGCGTTATTATTTCGGGGGCATGGAAAAGGCCAAAGGGCTGGCCGTTTCCAAAATTGAAAAAGAGCGGTATAAATCTTACCTGCAAATTCTTGAACATACCACACCCGATGCCTATCGATGAAAATACGTCTGGCAAATAGCTTTATAACCATGGCGCTAATGGGTTCAATCTTATTACTGCCGAATTCGTCGGCTATGGCACGAAGAAACGACAACGGCGAAAGATTACGCGACGATATGCATAAAATATGGCCTTTTCTCCAAACCGTGAAAATTGAATACAACCTGGTACAGGCCCAGCTCGAATTCATGACCGACCTGGCCGAACGGGATACGTTTCTTTACAACTACGAACAATACGTAAAAAAAGCCTATTTCAACGAACTTATCAAGCTCAACACCAGGCAGGGGAAGTTACTCCTGCTGCTGATACACCGCGAGCTTGGCAAAACCCCGTTTGAACTGCTCCGCTTATACCTCGACTTTGAACGGGCAACATTCTGGCAAAAATTTGCAAAATTCCTCGGCGCCGACCTGAAAGAAAAATACATTGCCCGAAACCATCCCGAAATGGAAGCCATTATTGAAGAGCTCGACTCGCTGCAAAATCCGGTGATCAATCCTTCCGAAGAATTTTTTATTGAACCGGTTATATCTCGTTAAACCGGGTTAAGAATAATTAGAGTTATACCAGGTAAAACATTACAAATCCCTGAAAAAAATAAATTTCATCTTTTTATTCAAAACATCTTGACTTAAATAGGTTACAATTTGTAACTTGTATCCTTGTCTGCATACGTGAACTAATTAAATTCTTTATATAAACAATTTACAAACACATTATGAAAACGCTTTTAAATGACCTGCAAAAAAATTCGTTCGTACTTATAAAAACAACTGCAACCCTTTTTCTTATTGCTCTTGTACTGATGATCCCGAACACTGTCAACTCCAACACGCTTTCCACGAAAAGCCCGTTGTCAACCCCTTCAACAACGACTTACTGGGATGTTATTGCCACGCTTGATTTTGGAGGTACTTTCCAGGTTACTGCCGATGCTACCCTGATTACTTCCGGTTCGGTTTTTACCATACACCTTACCACGAAAGAAATTGCTGGCACAGAAGAAGTACATAATATTACCTTTGAAGGCACGCACGATAATGGCGTTTATACTATATCCAATAATTCATTTAATCCATTTGATGATGAAACAGAGGTAACCCTTCACAATGCCGTCTTTACCGTTGACGGAGACAACCTCACAGGGGAAGGTTCATTTTCTGAAACAATTCCGGGTATTGGGGAAATAAACGGAACACTTACGGCCACCGGGACAAAAACCGGGGAAGAACCTTTTCTTACGGTCTCTCCGGCTAACCTATCGTTGCCTGCTGCTTCAGGAAGCACGGGTACATTTGAGGTTTCGGCAAATGTAAGCTGGAGTGTAATTACTATTGACCGATGGATTTCGGCATTTCCTTCATCGGGCAATAATAACGGAAGTGTATTGGTGGCGGTTTCTGCTAACAGTTTTCCTTCCGAACGAAGTGCAACAATACTTGTTACCGGCGAAGGCGTTTCAACAAAAATTGTTACGGTTACACAGGCAGCAAACGGTGATTTGACATTTCAATATCCCGTGCCCCGTTACGGCCACTCGGCATCGAAAATATGCAAGTTTGTTTATTTGCTGGGAGGAAGAAACTACCACGGTATGCTGAAAAGCGCATCTTTAAACAATGATCCTAATGCCCATTTGAGTAAAGCCCTGTACCGGTACGATACCATAACCCATGCTATTCATAAACTTACCCCCGGTACGATGACCGAAAGCGAACCTTTACCAGGGATAATGGGACACAACGCCATTGTTTTCAGTGGAGAATTGTACGTGTTAAACGGCATACGTAGCGATACAAACAACCTGAGCACTTACGTTTACGACCCAATAACCTACAGCTGGGAAGAAGACTTTATTCCCATTCCTTATGCTTCCAAAAGCCATGCGTTTGCTTCACTTGAAAATCCCCGATCGACAGCTTGGGTCGTATTTGGTGGCCAGAAAGGGGAAAGCCTTGCTACCGACTCTTGCCACAGGTTTGAAAATATGACAGGGGTATGGTCAAGCCTGTCCACCATGCCATTGCCCGCCGTTCATAGCGGAGCATCAATTGTTACCAACAATAAATTTTACTGCGTTGGAGGAATGACCAATGACGGCCCCTCCGGTCAAATAAGTGCATATAACCAGATTGACCGGACATGGAGTATGCTGGAAACCGAATTACCGGCAGCTATGTACGGCATGTCATTCGCTTCAATAAAAAACAAGCTTTACCTGTATGGAGGAGCCGGATCATCGGATCTGAAATCGATGAACGCCTATAACCCCGAGCAGTTTTCCACAACGCTGTACCAGGTTACCATTGATACCCTTAGCGGGGATATTAACATAAATGAACGGGCAAATGGTCTGCCTCCGTTGCTTTACAGTGCAGGATGGACCGAAGAAAACGAAGGCGATACTTTGTTCTACACATTCGGGGGAATAAATGCCATTTTTCCTGATGGCGATACCCTGCTAACCAACAACTTTTACCGGTTTAATATGACCGATAGTCTTGTTCAACAGTACGATACCGTCACTCAAGACTGGGGAGAACTGCATCCCGAAGTTTTTGTATCGGACGATACGTTGAACTTTGAAGCATTACAAACATCCGAAAACGCACTTTACATTGCCTCAAACACTACCTGGAACATTTCAAGCGGTCAACCGTGGCTTGATTCCGATGTTGAAACCGCTTCGGGCAACCAGCTGGTGTTGCTATCTGTTGAAGAAAATACCTCGCTGGAAGAGCGGGAAACGGTTTTGCAAATATCCTGCAACGAAGAATCCATGCATAACATTGTCGTTATCCAGGCCGGGGCAACGCCAACCCTCTCGGCATCGGTTTCTTCACTTAACATTGGTGCCGAAACGAACAGTACAGCCGATTTTGAAATCAGTTCGAACACCGAATGGGAAATTGAATGCGATCAGGCCTGGCTTACGGTTGATCCGTTAACGGGAACCGGCAATAATACAATTACCTTAACAGCAGAAGAAAACATCGATCTTACTGAACGAGAGGCAATACTTACCATCACAGCAAACAATACCGAACCGCAAACAGTTACCGTTACCCAGGCCGGAGCTGAACCATTCCTTGTGATTTCAAATTTTGAAATTATTACTTCAGCAAATGCAAGTACCGATGAAAGCTTCGATGTAAATTCGAATACAACCTGGCAAATTTCGGTTAACGAAACATGGTTAAGTGTTAGTGAGGTAGACGGAACAGGCAATCTTACAATATCGTTGATCATCGAAGAAAACACCTCAATATTCGAACGACTCGCCACAATAAACATTTCGGGTACCGATATACCGGCACAATCAATTACGGTAACCCAGGAGGGTGCGCCGGCAACACTTTCTGTTTCGGAACCTCAACTTGAATTGGATGCTGAAAACGGCAGTGAAGCAACATTCGATGTTACATCGAATACAACATGGAGCGCTGCTTCCGATCAAACCTGGCTAACGGTTAACCCCGAAACGGGAACCGGCAATGCCACCGTTACCCTTGTTGCCGAAGAAAATTCGACCGGATCGGAAAGACAAGCCAATATAACAGTTATTGCTGAAGGAACAGAAGCTCAAACCATTGAAGTTTTACAGGCACCGCTTACCGGATTTACGCAACAGCATTTAAACGGTATCCGGGTTTCACCAAATCCATTTTACGATGGCATAACGGTTAACCCAAACCAGAAAAACATACAGCTTTCGCTATACGACCTGAACGGGCGGTTAATGCTCACACAGGAAATTTCAGAAAAGAAACACATAAAAACAGAAGCATTGCCCGAAGGTGTTTATATTCTGGAACTGATCAGTCCGAAAGAAATCTTCAAAATGAAAATAATTAAGAAACACTCAAATTAAAAATCATTTTTTTTAGACCTGAAAGTACCAATTTTTAAAAAATCTATGGTCATTTCAATAGCACGGGCATTTCCGGGTAATCGGGAATGCCCGTCGCAAACAATGGCCGTGTCCCTTTCAACGCCCAGAAAGGCGCTTTCTGGTTTCAGACGGCCGTCGTCCTCGCCTTTAATCCGGCGGTTATACCCTTTTCCGTTTCCTTTTATGCCGGCTATAATACCTATTTCGGCATTATCTGGTATTGGTAAATTTCCTGCAAAAGACTCCGGTCCGGTTTGCATCCGTTCAAGGTTTGGCCCGAGCATCCACCGGAAAAAGCGCATTGACGCGTAAAAGTTGGCAGCTTCGGCTCCTTTGTTGGGCGGGGCAATCATCACAATGCGGTAAACCACCGGAAACGGTTCACCGGTTTTTCGGTTCCCCAGCATCGACCTTACAACCAGTGCCCCCATCGAATGGGTTACAAAACAAACCGTATCGATTTCGGAATTTTTCAATTCATTATAAAGTTCACTGCCTGTTTTTTCTATGGGGTCAACCACGCTTCGGTACCCGTAATTACAAGTTTCGAACCCGGCAGCAGCAATGTTCTTTTCCAGTTTTTTCATAATCATTGTTGTAGCTCCATGCCCGTGAAGCAAATAAACCGTTGTTGAAGCATTAATAGCAAGGGTAAAATGAAGCCCCAGAACAATGAGCAGGATTTTTAACGTTTGACGGTGCTTTCTCATGTAATTGTTTTTCTTTGTATTTTCACGGGGCAAAGATACAAAACATGGGCGACGATTTTTTTCAACGTGTATATGAAGTGGTAAGACTCATACCGCCCGGGAGGGTAACAAGCTACGGAGCCATTGCCCGTTACCTTGGCACAGCTCGTTCGGCACGCATGGTGGGCTGGGCCATGAACCAAAGTCACACGCAGCCCGATGTTATTCCTGCGCACCGGGTAGTAAACCGCAACGGGATGTTAACCGGTAAACATTTTTTTGGCGGCGAAAACGTGATGCAGGAACTGTTAGAAGCAGAAGGGCTGGAAATTGAAAACGACCGGATACTGAATTTCAGGGAACAGTTTTGGGATCCTGCTGTTGAGCTTGCTTAACATCATGTGCTGCAAATTCGCTAAAATGCAGAGGAATATTCTTTTTTGTACCTACATGACTTATAAGTTGTCAATTTCTAAACTGTCGTCATTTGCTTTAACCCAATATAATTTTTCTCTGCTTTGCGCCTCAGCGCCACTGTGGTTCAAATCTGTCAGGCCGAAAGGAAACCCCCGTCAACGGGGATCATCGCACCATGCATATAACTGGCCATACCGGAACAGAGCATCAGGGCTACACATGCCACTTCGTCGGGTTTACCCAGGCGCCCGGCGGGTATACGTTGCATGAAATTATACGCATCGGAAATCAGGCCAACTTTGAATTTTTTTAGCACCGTTTTGGCAGCAGTTCTGGTACCATTGCTATTAATACCCCCGGGCAAAACGGTATTTATACGGAACCCTTTCCCACCATACTCCCGTGCCAGGTCGCGGGTAAGTGCAATCACGCCAATTTTTCCAAGCGAATACTGGGTCAGGTCGGCTTTAAAAGGAAGCAACGCTTCAATCGACCCGAAATTAACAATCACACCTCCCCTGTTTTTACGATACCGGAACATATTCTGGCACATCCACAGTACCGAATACAAATTGACTTTCATAACCTGATCGATGTATGCATAGTCAAGCGTCATGAAATTCTTGAAGGGGTAAATCCCGGCGTTGTTTATAAGAATATCAATTCCCTTACCGTCAATTTTTCCCCAAAAGTCATCAATATCCTCTTTTTCCGACAAGTCGAAAGTGTAGCATTCAACCTCAACATCCCTTTCTCTTGCCAGCCGTGCAACATTGTTTAACCGTTTATCGGCCATATCGGTCAACACCAAATTACATCCTGCTTCAGCCAAACGTGCCACAATAGCTTTTCCAATGCCATTGGCAGCCCCGGTAACAATGGCTGTTTTTCCCTTCAAATTGATCAATTCCCCAATTGTTTTCACCCTTTGATTTTTTAATGATTGAAAATCATAACCATTTTCAAATTTTCAATCCTAAAAATCCGACATTTTTATCATATATACATTATAAAAATCCCTTAAAGAAGTGCTGCTTTTAAAAGTTGGATTAAACAGACAGCCACCAAAGGATAAAAGACAAAATCATCTATTTTTAATCCTTTTTAGTATTTTTGCATTTTGCTTAAAAAATTTAGGATTATGGCCATACAACCAAAAGATATTAAAGATGCTCTTCGAAGTGTGAAAATGCCGGGATCGGATCAAAACATTGTTGATCTCGACATGGTTCAGGAAATACGCATTACCGGAAAAAAAGTGAGTTTTACATTGGTATTTCAACGTTCTAACGATCCGTCAATCCCGTTTGTCAGATCACAGTGCGTACAGGCAATACTTAAAAACATTGGCATGGATACCGAAATTGCAGGAAACATTTCAGTACGCTCGGTACACGATACCGAACGACCCGTTTTGCCCGAAGTCAAAAACATCATTGCCATAGCATCGGGAAAAGGAGGCGTTGGCAAATCGACCGTTGCTGTTAACCTTGCAGTAGCGCTTGCCCAAACCGGTGCTTCGGTGGGTTTGATCGATGCCGATATTTTCGGGCCATCGGTACCCATCATGTTTGGCGAAAAACAGTCGAAACCCAAAGGAAAAAAGGTTGAAAACCGCGACATGATTTTACCCATTGAAAAATACGGTGTGAAAATATTATCGATCGGTTTTTTTATCAACCCCGATGATGCCCTCGTTTGGCGCGGCCCAATGGCATCAAATGCATTAAAACAGTTAATTACCGAAGTGCTTTGGGGACCGATCGATTACCTGCTTGTTGACCTGCCACCCGGCACCAGCGATATACACCTTACCCTGATGCAAACCGTTCCCGTAACGGGTGCCATTATTGTAACTACCCCGCAGGATGTTGCCCTGGCGGATGCTGCCAAAGGTATAAGCATGTTCAGGGGAAAAAATGTCGATGTTCCGGTACTGGGGCTGGTTGAGAACATGGCCTGGTTTACCCCTAAAGAGCTACCCGATAATAAATACTACATATTCGGGAAAGAAGGAGGTAAAAAAATGGCTGAAAAAGCCGGGGTACCTTTGCTTGGACAAATTCCACTGGTACAGGGCATACGCGAAGGAGGCGATGAAGGCAAACCTGCCGTAATTTCAGATGACACCATCACCCAAAAAGCATTTAATGAGCTTTGCTCCAGCGTAATCAATTCAGTGAATAAACGTAATGAGAAACAAGCACCAACCCGGAAAATCAATGTATCAAGAAAATAAATTATTTTATTTTACCAAAAAACTTTTTCTTATTATTAATAATCAATAGCTTTGCTTTATTAGAAATGTATAGTATTTGCATCTCTTTAACAAATTCGAAATGTTTTGCTACACACTTCTAACGAGTTAATTAATCTTATTTATTTTTAACTTTTTCTTTTTTTATGGACATTTTTGTAGCAAAGCTGAACTCTGAAACAACAGCCGACCACCTAAAGGAACTTTTTTCACAATTTGGTCAGGTTAATTCAGCCAAATTAATCATGGATCGCGAAACCAGCATGTCGAAATGCTATGGTTTTGTTGAAATGGAAGACGAATCTGAAGCCGAAGAAGCCATTGAACAACTGAACGAAAGCAATTTCATGGACAATATTATTGTCGTGAAAAAATCAGAACCCAAAACTTCTGAACGGCGTTCTTTTGACAGGCGCCCGGGTGGTGGTGGTGGTGGCGGAAACCGCCGCTTTGAAGGAAACCGCCGTTTCGACCGCGACCGTAACTTTAACCGTGACCGCAACAGGGGCGACCGCAGAGGGTTTAACCGTGATGATCGGTCAAACGATTTCAACCGTTACTGATAAAAGCTTAAAGCAGATTCAAAAAAATCTGCTTTTTTTTTGCTTCAAGGTGGTAACCTTTTTCCCTTTTGCGGAATAAACAAATGAACGTTGTTGAAGTTAGGCGAATTGGATAAAGAGAACCTTTTTACCAACGACAGTTTTTACAAAATTTCTATACGGGCAGTGCAACATACTGCCCGTTTTTTTAAGCCCACGATATGCTAAATCATTATTAATACAGGCATATAAGTCCCATTTTTTACCTGCCGTTCTGCATTAAATTTTTATATTTGGGCTGATTTCTAACAAAAAAATCAAACAATATGCAAACAATTGATAATTACGACTTTTCAGGAAAGAAGGCGCTTATTAGGGTCGATTTCAATGTCCCGTTAAACGATAAGTTTGAAATTACCGACGATACCCGTATGAGGGCAGCCCTCCCATCCATAAAAAAAGTGATAGAAAAAGGGGGTTCCCCCATTATCATGTCGCACCTTGGCCGCCCAAAAGATGGCCCGGAAGATAAATTTTCTTTACGTCACCTGGTAAACCATTTATCGGAATTGCTGGGCGGGACAACCGTGAAAATGGCACCCGACTGCATTGGCGACGAAGTAAAAAAATTGCTGCCCGAAATAAAACCGGGCGAAGTGCTGATGCTTGAAAACCTCCGGTTTCATAAAGAAGAAACAAAAGGCGAAGAAAACTTTGCCAAACAACTGGCCGAAAACGGCGATTGCTGGGTTAACGAAGCTTTTGGCACCGCACACCGCGCACACGCTTCAACAGCAGTTATTGCCAAATTTTTCCCAAACGACAAAATGTTTGGATACCTTATTGAAGGTGAACTCGAAAGCCTCGACAAAGTGCTTAAATCACCCAAAAGGCCGTTTACAGCAATTATGGGTGGTGCAAAAGTTTCATCCAAAATCACCATCATCGAGAACATGCTCGATAAGGTTGATAACCTGATTATTGGTGGCGGAATGACTTTCACTTTTGTTAAAGCAAACGGTGGAAAAATTGGAAGCTCGCTTTGCGAAGACGAATTTTTGGAAACCGCTTTACAGATTAAAAAGGCTGCTGCCGAAAAAGGTGTCAACCTTGTAATGGCTCACGATGTGGTTGCAGGAAACGAATTTTCGGCCGATGCCGAAACACAGGTTGTACCAGCCGATAACATCCCCGATGGCTGGATGGGACTGGATGCCGGACCCAACAGCATTGAAAAAATGAAAAAAGTGATTGAAGAATCAGGTACCATACTTTGGAACGGCCCGGTTGGTGTTTTTGAATTTGAAAAATTCGAAACCGGCTCACGTGCAGTCGGCGATGCCATTGTTGCTGCAACATCGAAAGGTGCTTTTTCGCTTATTGGCGGCGGCGATTCGGTTGCCTGCGTTAACAAGTTCAAACTCGCCGAAGGCGTGTCATACATTTCAACAGCAGGAGGTGCTTTGCTCGAATACCTCGAAGGAAAAACCCTTCCGGGAATTGCTGCTGTTCGCGGTTAACAAAACCAAATAACCAATATTGTGAACCCGGGGTCCTTTTCTCCGGGTTTCTTTTTATGTGTTTATTACCACCACTTATTTACCGGGCTATCACTTAACCTGAATGTTTTACCAATTTCGGGCAATGCCACTGCAAGACCGGTACGATTAGCTTCTTTAAAAAAACGGGTTGGCGGATCGTACCACGAATGAATGCTTAAACTAAACTTGCCCCAGTGCACAGGCATTGCAACTTTTGAACGCAAATCAATGGCTGCTTTAACCGATTCTTCGGGCATCATGTGAATGGAGGGCCAGTATTTGTTGTATTGCCCGCACTCAACAATCGAAAAATCGAAAGGGCCCAGCTTTTTGCCAATTTCTTTAAAACCGTTGTAATAGCCCGAATCACCCGTGAAAAATATACTGCTTTGAGAAGATTTAATGGCCCACCCACACCAAAGTGTTTGGAAACGGTCGGTTATTCGGCGGCCCGTAAAATGCCTCGATGGCGTGGCCGTAAATTCAATATGGTTAAACGTTATTGTTTCCCACCAGTCGAGCTCAACCATTTTTTCGGCAGGTATGCCCCACCGTTCAAGATGTGCGCCAACACCAAGGGGCATAAAAAATAACTTTACCGTCTTGTTTAGTTTTTTAATAGACTTGTAATCAAGATGATCATAGTGATCGTGCGAAAGAACCACAACATCAACGGGTGGTAATTTCTCAACGGCATAATCATGCGTGTAATCAAATTTTTTGGGACCCGCAAAGGAAAGAAGTGATGCCCTCTTCGAAAATACCGGATCGGTTAAAATGACAGTCCCGTTCATTTTTAACAACACCGCTGAATGTCCCAGCCAGGTAACAATAACTTCACTATCGGGCAGTGTGGCATATAAATTTTTGTTTACAGGCCATGTCTCTATCGGTTCTTCCGGCACGCGGTCAACTTTTTTACCCAAAAATTCCCTCATTGCCTTGCGTGGCGGAGCCTGCATTATGGTTCTCACCGGATTGTGAAATGTATTGTTGCTAAAATTGGGCGAGTTCTCCATACGTTCCAGACGGTTTCCCGTGGCCTTTTTTCCCAGTTGTGGGGCAAACAGAAAAAAACCGGCTACCAGCATTGCCAGTGTTATTACAATTAATAAAACAGTTATCATTATTTTCTTCATTTGATTAACTTATTGCTTTATATGTCTCGTACAATTATTTTTAAAGAACAGTAAAAAAGGTCAATTGTTAATACTGCCCGCCAGTTTTGGGTTAAAAATTGTTAATCTTTTTCATGATCCGAAACCACATAACAAAATTATACGTATTGCTTTTGCCTTTACAACAATTATGAACAAAAGTTGATTGGTTGAACCATGTTACAGGGTAGTAACCAATTTGGTTTTAAGGTTAAGCGGTGGACAAGACCACCGCTTTTTTTATACCAATTATTATTTTCTCAAAACAAAGGTTGTGGAACCAATGTTATACCCATCGGCAAAAACATCAACCATATACGTTCCGGGAACAAGGGCTTCAAAACCGGTATTATCCCAGTAAATATTTACCGGCAGGCTCTGCCCCTCGTAATTCACTTCACGCATGGCCGAATAGGGAATTTCGATATCTTCGAACGGGAATACCTCTTCTTCGGCATTCACCAACAACAACTGATCGGGCCGCATAATGCGGATATAAATGGGTTTTGGTCCCCTGGGTGCGGTAAGGTTCTTGCTCAGTGTAAAACTTACAACAAGTTTTTGGATACGGGCAACACGCATTGTTTCCCGGTTCGATGGTGTTAACCCCGATGCCCTGAGATCCAAAGCTTCGAGAATCTGGGCCATTTTTACCGTTTGTTCAAGCTGTTCCTTTTCTTTTTCCAGTTGTTCGTTTTTTTGCCGAACGTTGGAATACTGTTTTTTAACCGTAAGATTTTCAGCATACAATTCTTTGTTCCGTTCATTCAGGGAATCGATCTGGTTATATAAACTTTTCATGATGCCACGCAGGGTAGTAACCTTGTCGCGATAGCCCATGATTTCTTCATAGCTGGCTTTTTTTACCTGCTCAACTTCTACAAGCAGGCTTTTTATTTCGTTTTGAGTTAGCAAAAGGTTTTCATTAAGTGCCTCATTGTTTGTTTTTAACGAATCGTAATCCACCAGCATTTCCGATAAT
Organism: Prolixibacteraceae bacterium; assembly: GCA_021740385.1. Classification (GTDB taxonomy): domain Bacteria; phylum Bacteroidota; class Bacteroidia; order Bacteroidales; family Prolixibacteraceae; genus DAIMEA01. The sequence goes on from JAIOZY010000003.1 coordinate 113,586, forward strand.
TCAAATTTTATTGAATCTTTTTCGTTGTTCAACTGCTGAATGATATCGGTGTGTTGTTTCCTTTGAATAATAAAAAGTGCAACCACGGCTAAAAGAATCACCGTAAGGGTAATTACCAGTGCATTTTTCACATCGAATTTACGGGTTGGGTTATTGTTTGAATTTTCGGCCATTCCACAATATATAACAAATTAACCACGACAAAATTAGAATTATTTAAAACTTTTACAATGCCGTGTTTTCAAATATTGAAACTAATTCAAATCCGGATATGTTTAAAAAAATAATTTTACCCTTTCTTTTTTCTGTTTTTCATATCCGGTCCCTTCCGAAAATAAATTTCTCGAAATAATAGCGCAGCGGGTTTGAGTATTTCCTTTTTTTCCAGGGGCGACTGCTATGTGGCTGGTGAACAACCTTCACTCCCGGTAAAATGTAATTTACAAATCCAGCATTTCGCGACATAGCCGTTACGGTTACATCAAACCAGTGCTTGTTTTTAGGCAGTTCCTCAAAGTCAAGGCTTTTTAATAGCCTGTTAGTTAACAGGGTGCAACAAAAACTCAGACGGTGTTTCGTTGCAATCACCGCTTCGCTTTTAGGTTTAATGTGATTGTAGGGAAAATTGACCGCCCCGTTTGCATCGGTTGTTAAAGCTGCAACCATCCCGGCATTTTTCAGCTTCCCGGCAAAATGAAGCAAGCGATTAATGGTATCTTCTTTTACAAAAACATCCGATTCAATCAATAGCAAATGGGCTTTTTGTTCAAGGGCCCTTTTTTGGGCATCAATCAACACAAAACGGTAATTGGGCGAAGGGGTATCTACCACGTCTTCAAGGTTAACAAGCGTAAACCCAACCGTTGTTTTGTTTTGGAGCATTTCCTTGTTTTCGGGCAAACTCCAGTCGTTGTATACAACAAAAGGGTTATTACTTTTCGCGCTACAAACATGTTCAATAGCCATCAACGATGTTTCAATTGAATCTTTAACCGGCATTACAATTAACAGGTTCTCCATGCAAACGGGCTTTTTGTCAAAAATAACGAAATTAAGCAGAAATATTGCCTTTTAAAAAACGGGCAACAAAGGTCACCAAAATTATAAACAGTGAGATTCTGTGTTGAAAACTTTCGTTTGCCGGAGCACTAAAAATTGACTATTTTTGATATTATCAAAAAAAACAAAAAAGTGAATATTACTAAACACATATCAACACTTTTGCAATTTCACGAGTGCGTGGTCGTTCCAGATTTTGGCGGGTTTATTTCAAACTACATACCTGCCCGTTACGACAAAAGCACGCAAACCTTTTTTCCCCCAAAAAAAGAAGTTGTTTTCAATTCCAAAATCAGGAAAAACGACGGTTTGCTTCTTAATTTTTTGGTTGAGGAAGAAAGCCTGACTTACCAAAATGCACGTAAAGCCATCGAAGATTTTGTGGACCTTACACTTATTCGCTTAAACCACGGTGAAAAAGTTGATTTCCCCAATCTGGGTTCTTTGCACTTTTCACACTCGGGGTCGTACGTTTTTGAAGCCAAACCAAACCTACAACTTATTGAAACATATGGGTTAACCGAATTTCATTACTTGCCGAAAACCCCAAAAAAACAAGCCGTTGAGCGGCCGGCAGTAAGGGCATTACACCCCCATAAAAATGCAATACGCATTGCGGCCGGAATTGCTCTGTTGTTTGCACTATCGCTTTTCCCCGTGAAAAAAGAAAATTCGGTTTTCCAGTCGTCGTACCTTAACCCGCTATCGGTTATTACTTCGGAACCTGTAATGAATGAAGAGCCTGAACAGGTTATAGAAGAAAACGAACCCATTAAGGAAGAGACAACGAAAGAGGTGGCCAAAGCACCTTATATTCTCGTGGGCGGAAGTTTTTATTACCGCGATAATGCTGAAACATTTAAAACACAACTCGAACAAAAAGGGCACATGGCCGAAGTGTTGGTTGTTGATGAACACTTTTTCCGCGTTTCGATTGATGCCTATTACGACTGGCAGCAAGCTATTGATGCCATGAAAAAATACAGGGGAACCCACCCGGGATCGGAAGCCTGGGTAAGCACCCGGTAAATAATATATTACTCTTAGGGGGCTGATGCTTTTATCAGCCCTGTTTTTTTAACTTAATTTGAACCATGCTTGTCCCTCCATATATCGAAAAAGGCGATAAAATCGGAATCGTTTCCATCGCTTCCAAAGTCGATCGCGATAAAATTGTACCTGCACTCGAAATGTTGGAAAAAAATGGTTTTGAAGTTATTAAAGGTGAACACATTTTTTCGGCCGTCAACCAGTTTGCTGCAACAGATGAACAACGTGCTGCCGATTTTCAAAAAATGATCGACAATCCGCAAATCAAAGCTGTAATTTTTTCGCGGGGTGGGTATGGCACTTTTCGAGCATTAAATTATATCGACTGGAACCGTTTTCTTAAACACCCGAAATGGATTGTTGGCTTTAGCGATATAACCGTTCTTCATGGTAAATTGGAAAAATTGGCAGTGGCATCGCTGCACGGTGTTATGCCGGGGCATTTTTTGCATGCCGGCAAACCAACCAAGGCATTTTCGTTACTAATGGAAACATTGAATGGCCAGCCAACAACGTACAAAATAAAAAGCCACAGGTTAAACCGGAATGGCAAGGCAAAAGGCCGGCTAACCGGTGGAAATTTGTCGGTTTTATACAGTTTAAGGGGTACCCCACTCGACGTTGATACCCGCGGAAAAATACTGTTTATTGAAGATTTAGGCGAATATTTATACCACCTCGATCGTATGATGGTAAACCTAAAAAATGGAGAAAAACTCAGCAAGCTTGCAGGTTTGATCATCGGGCAATTCACCGGCATGAAAGATGGAAACACCCCCTTTGGAAAAAACGCTTACGAAATAATTTTCGATGCCATTAAAGAATATAACTACCCGGTAGTTTTCGATTTTCCATGCGGGCACATTGCTTCCAATTACCCGTTAAAATGCGGGATTGAAGCTGAAATCAATGTAACAAAAAGCGAAACAATCTTTAAACAAAACTAAAACAGCCATGGCACAACACACCGATTTGGGAAAAAAAGGCGAAGAAATTGCCATAAACCACCTGGTTAACAAGGGATATACCATAAGGGACCGAAACTGGTATTACCAAAAACTGGAAATCGACATTGTAGCCGTCGATGGCGATGAACTGGTCATTGTTGAAGTGAAAACCCGAAGTGCCAGAATTTACGAAGATTTACGCGATTCGATCAGCAGCCGCAAAATACGATTTTTGGTAAATGCTGCCGAAGCCTACATAATGGAACACGACCTGAATATGGACACCCGTTTTGATGTAATTGGCATTAAATGGTTTGGCGAAGATAAATTTACCATTGAACATTTTCCCGATGCTTTTTCTCCCCCGGTAAATTAACTCCATGTAAAGGCCATACTCTAAAATTTTTTAAAAATCCGGCTCTTTTCTGTAAAATAGGTAAGATTGTATATCTTAGCAGCTTAATTTAAAAACAGGGTCAATTATCACAATTGTAAATACTTTGAAATGATAGTAAAAATTGTCAATAAATCGAACAATCCATTACCGGCTTACAGCACAATACATTCAGCCGGTATGGACCTTCGCGCACATATTGATCACGATATTGAACTTAAACCCCTTGAAAGGACACTGGTCCCAACGGGGCTATACATTGAATTGCCAGTGGGCTTCGAAGCCCAGATAAGGCCCCGCAGTGGCCTGGCAATAAAACAGGGAATAACCGTTTTAAATACACCGGGAACAATCGATGCCGATTACCGGGGCGAAATTCGTGTTATACTTGTAAACCTTTCGAACGAAAAAGTTATCATTAAAAGCGGAGAACGGATTTGCCAGATAATTGTTTCAAAACACGAAACGGTAACATGGGAACAAGTAGCAATTTTGGAAGAAACAAAACGAGGAGAAGGTGGTTTTGGCCACACCGGCAAAAAATAGTAGCAAAAACAATGAACAAAATAATAATCTTTTTTTTAGCATCGATACTTTTCTTTTTTACGGCATGCAGTACTCAGAAAAAAATAGCAGAAACTTCTGAGAAAGATAATACTACAACCAGTGAAGACGGATTTGCAAGTGAACAGAAAAAAATTGAATTTGAATACCTTTTTATCGAGGGACTGAAACAAAAAATGATTGGCAGCCCCGATAACGCCATTCAATATTTCAACAGTTGCCTTGATATTATGCCCAATTCGGCAGCCGTTTTGTACGAACTTGCCAACATCCACTACATAAAAAACGACTTTACAAGCGCAAAGTTGTTGTTAGAAAGGGCCATTGATATCAACCCCGAAAATAAATGGTACAAGCTACTCCTTGCGCAAATTTTGCAAAACAACCAGCAATACCTCGAGGCCAGTAAAATATACCGGGAATTGATAAAAACCGAACCCGACAACATCAATTTTTATTACCTCAATGCTTTACTTTTATCATCGGGCGGCCAATACGATGAAGCCATAAAAGCCTACAACCAACTTGAAGAAAAAACCGGCTTTAACGAACAAATTTCTATGGCACGCCAACAACTTTATCGCCAGGCAGGAAAAGATAAGGAAGCGTATAAAGAAATTGAAAAACTGATTGAACACGATCCCACTGTACCGGAATACTACGGCCTGCTTGCCGACATGTACAAAGAAGACGGTGAAATGAACAAAGCACTCGAGTATTACAATAAAGTACTTGAAATTGAACCCGGAAACGGTTTTGTTCACTTTTCGCTTGCAACGTTTTACATCCAGAATAAAGAACCTGAAAAAGCATTTACGCATGCCAAACAAGGGTTTCATAACCCCGATATCGAAATTGAAACAAAAATTCAGCTCTACCTTATGCTGGCCACTGCACCCAAAGAACAGAATTTTAGCGATGAAGAAATTTTGGAATTGGTCGATATTATTTCACAAGTACACCCCGATGATCCCCGCAGTTACAGCATTAAGGCCGATTATTTTATTCAACGCAACCGGTTATCCGAAGCAAAGGACTATTTAGAAAAAGCCCTCGATGTTGATCCCAACTCGTACCCACTTTGGGAACAACTGATAATTTTAGACAACCAAACCGGTGATTATGAAAGCATGGGCAAACACAGCAAAAAAACCATGGAGTTGTTTCCCACCCAACCGCTTCCTTACGTGTTGAATGCCGTTGCCAACATTCAATTGGAAGCGTATGAAAAAGCCCTCGATGCACTTGAAGCCGGGCAAACGTACCTTGTCGATAATAAAAAGCTTGAGGCCCAGTTTGAGCTATACAGGGCCGAAGCATATTACAACCTGAACAAACGCAGTGAAGCATTCGAGGCCTTCGAAAAAGTAATTGAAATTGAGCCCGATAACTACATGGCCATGAATAACTATGCTTATTACCTGTCGTTAAAAGGTGAAAAACTCGACAGGGCTGAAATGTTAAGCAGTGAAGTTGTTAAGGCCAATCCGAACAACCCAACATATCTCGATACACATGCCTGGGTACTGTTTAAAAAACAAGAATTCCGCCTGGCAAAATTTTACATGGAAACCGCTATGAAAAACGGTGGCAACGAAAGCGCGGTGGTTGTTGAACACTATGGCGATATTTTGTACAACCTTGGCGAAACCGAAAAGGCCATTAAAAACTGGGAAAAATCGGCCGAAATGGGCAATGAATCAAAAACATTGCAACAAAAAATTTTTGAAAAAAGGTATATAGAAGGAGAAGAATAATGGGAAGAAAGCACATCGATAACGTTTTATATTACGCTATACTTTTTTTTATAATAACCTGGCTATTATCATCGTGCAGTGTTTCAAGGCGCGTACCTGCAACTTTCGAAGTACGGCCCATGCCAACCACAAAAATTATCCGGAAAATTGAAACCGAAAAGCCCCGTTACAAAAATTATTCGTCAAAAAAAGTATCGGTACGCTTTGAAAATGGTGAAAATAAAAACATTTTTTCAGGACAGTTAAAAATTGACCGCGACAATTGCATCATCATTTCGATGAAGAAAATGAGTGTCCCGCTCGGGAAAGGAAAAATTACACCCGATAGTATTAAATTCGTAAATTATTTCGATCGTAATTTTATTTCCGAAGACATCGGAAAAATTAAAAACATTATAGGTTTTCCGCTCGATTACCCAATGTTGCAGAATTTGCTTGCCGGTAATATTGCTGAAATAATTGACCAAAAATTTAACGGTAGGGAACTGCTTTCATCCATCGATTCGCAACAGTATCGTCTGCAAAGCCAGTTAACACCACGCGTTAGCCGGGTGCTTGAATCGGGCAATCAAAACCGCATCGAACGTTTCATGAAAAGACACGATGACGATGAGTTTTCAACCCTCACAATTTGGGTCGATCCGCAATATTTTGTGGTGAAAAAAATGGTTATGGACAACTACAAAACACAAGAAAACATTTCGGTTGTTTTTGACGAACATGAACTGATTGGCAGAAGCTTATACCCCCAAAACTTTGTTATTGAATATCATTCAGAAAGAAATAAGTCATTGATTGAAATAAATTTATCAAAATCGTCGGTTAATAGGGAAAAAGATTTTAGCTTCAATATTCCCGACAGTTACGAAAAATTAAAAATGGTAAGCGTTCAATAAAACGGGCAACCAGCCGTGTAATAATTTTGGCATTATGTCTATCATACATGGCAAAATGTAAGCCTGCAATTTGACCCGATAAACAATCGGAATCTGACTAAAATGAAAGCATCAGACAAATGAAACAAATTGGCATAGCTTTTTGTATTGCTGCCTTCCTTTTTTCTTTCACGGTAAAAGCACAAACACTTAACGAGCTGAAAAACCGGAAAGAAAAAACAAAAAAGGAAATTGAATACACCAACCGTTTATTAAACGAAACGGGAAAAGATACCCGTGTATCAATAAACAAGCTATCCATTCTAAACCAAAAAATCAAACTACGTAACGAACTGATTGCCGATTATAATACACAACTTAACCTGCTCCAAAAATCGATTGACGATAACCAGTTTATTGTAGACTTGCTTACCAACGACCTCGAGCGCATACGGCATGAATATGCCCAAATGATTAAACAGGCTTACCGGAACCGCGGTAACTATAATTTACTGATATTCCTGTTTTCGAGCAAAAGCTTCAACCAGGCATACAAACGGTTTTTATACCTGCGGCAAATGGCCCGGTACCGTAAAAAACAATCTGAACAAATTGAGGCTATACGCACGGTGCTCAGACTAAAAATAGAGGATCTGAATACACGCAAACAGGAACAGCAGGAAATATTGACCCAACAAATGGCCGAAACTTCGAAGTTAAAACAGGAAAAAGAAAAACAGAATAACTATTATAGCCAGCTAAAAAAACGTGAACGCGAATTGAAAAAACACCTGGAAAAACAGGAACAAATTGAAAAGAAACTGGAACAAGAAATTCAGCGTATAATTGAAGAAGAAGCACGTAAAGCACGGCAAAAGGCCCTAACAGCCGAAGAGTTAAAACTATCGGAAGATTTCGGAAAAAACAAAGGGCGGTTTCCGTGGCCTGTTAAAAGCGGTATTATTACCGATAAATTTGGTGAACATTCGCACCCGGTAATGAAAAACATCATTATAAGAAATAACGGTATCGACATAACAACCAACGAAGGCGAGAACGCCCTGGCCATTTTTAACGGTAAAGTTAGCCGGGTTTTTGCCATACCCGGGGGCAACATGGCCGTTATACTCCGGCACGGGGAATACATCAGCGTTTATTCTAACTTAAACAGCGTTTTTGTAAAACAGGGCGACGAGATTAAAACACTGCAGCAAATCGGATCCATTTTTACCGATAAACACGAGGGAAACAAAACCGTTTTGAAATTCCAGATTTGGAAAGAAAACCTGAAACTGAACCCCGAAGAGTGGATTTTAAAATAACGATAAGTAAACAAAATTTCAATGTCAGATACTTGCCATTCTTCTCAGGGTGGGCACATCGAGAAAACGGATTTTCCGCCCTTTCAGCTCAATCAGTTTATCCTGCTTAAATTCCGACAACAACCTGATAACTGACTCGGTAGCTGTACCAACCATGTTAGCCAACTCCTCGCGGGTGAGCGATATTTGCAAGGTTCCGTCATCGTCTACATCAAAATTATCTTTCAGTAGAAGCAACACTTCGGCCAACCTTTCGCGCACGGTTTTTTGAGCAATATCGGTAATGTAGTCGTTAGCTTCACGCAGCTCGCGGCACAAAATCTGGATCATCCAGTGTGAAAATTTCCAATTGTTTTGCAGCAAGTACAACAAGGTTTGATAGGGTATGTGGCACAAAACGGCATCATCGATAACTTTCGCCGAAGTACATGCCAGTTCCTGGCTAAGTAACGACCTGAAAGCGATAATGTCGCCCTGCTTAACAAAACGAATTATTTGCTCTTTTCCGTCAATACCGGTTTTGTAAATTTTCAGTATCCCGTTTGTTACACAATAAAAGCCTGTTAACCGGGTACCTTCGCGGTAAACGACACTTCCCTTTTTGTAAGTTTGGCATGTTTTATCATAATTCAACTTCCCAATTTCGGTGTCGGTCAGGTGTTTAAAAAACTTAAACTCCGATAAATTGGTCTCTTCCGGTTGTGGAATATATGATGAACTTCTCATAACAACTACTGTAAAAAATTTTGATAATTTTAAATTTCAAGTAAATATAGTGATTATAACAATTCCAATAAAAAAAATGTAAATCGCAGAAAACCCTTAATGAACATTCCGCAGGCAATTTAACCTTGCGTATGCAATTGTGACCAAAATTACATATTTTGTATAAAGTAGTTTATTATTTTGAGGCTTAATGTAAAAATTGAATTATATGAAACAAGAAACATTGTTAACATGGAAGGGCAACATGGCCTTCGAAACCGAAATGGACGGACACATCCTGCGCCTGGATGCATCGGAAAAAGTGGGTGGCCACAACACGGGAATGAGACCCAAGGGTTTGATGCTCACATCACTTGCGGGTTGTACCGGTATGGATGTAATTTCTATTTTAAAGAAAATGAAAATTGAACCAGATGAATTTAACGTACGGGTTGATGGTTTTTTAACCGAAGAACACCCAAAATACTACAATAAAATGCACATTATTTATGAATTCAAAGGTGAAAATCTGCCCGAAGAAAAACTGAAACGCGCCATTGAATTGTCGCAAGATAAATACTGTGGTGTTTCGGCTTTGTATAAAAAAGCGATTGAATTAACCTACGAAATAAAAATCCTTTAACGGTTGTTGTATCCCGTTAAAAAATAATTGAAAAATGTTTCCCTAGAAAATTAAAACGCCGACTGAAACTGGTTTAGAAATCGTACGTCGTTTTCAAAAAACAGGCGCAGGTCTTTTACACCAAATTTCAGCATAGCAATGCGTTCGATGCCCATGCCGAATGCAAAACCGGTGTACTTTTTATTATCGATGTTGCACAATTCCAACACATTCGGATCGACCATACCACAACCCATAATCTCGAGCCAGCCGGTATATTTACACACATTACAACCTTTTCCGGCACAAATGGAACAACTCACGTCCATTTCGGCAGAAGGTTCGGTAAAAGGGAAATAAGAAGGCCTGAGCCTGATCTCTGTTTTTTCGCCAAACATTTCGCGGGCAAAATAAAGCAGTGTTTGCTTCATATCGGCAAACGAAACATCTTCATCTACATAAAGCCCTTCAACCTGGTGAAAAATGCAGTGAGCCCGTGCCGAAATGGCTTCGTTACGGAATACCCTGCCGGGAAATATGGCCCGTATGGGTGGCTGTGTTTTTTCCATTACACGTACCTGTACGCTCGATGTATGGGTGCGTAACAGAACATCGGGGTCTTTTTCAATGAAAAAAGTGTCCTGCATGTCGCGTGCCGGATGTTCAGGCGGAAAATTAAGGGCCGAAAAAACATGCCAGTCGTCCTCAATTTCAGGGCCTTCAGAAACCACGAAACCAAGTCGCGCAAATATTTCAATAATTTCGTTACGAACAATGGCCAACGGGTGCCTGCTACCCATTTTGATGGAATCGCCCGGTAAGGTTAAATCAATTCCGCCGGTTTCGTCTTCACTTTTTTCAAACGAATCTTTAAGGGCGTTTATCTTTTCGGCAGCAAATTTTTTCAGGTTGTTCAACTCAGCCCCGATAACCCTTTTCTGATCGGCAGGTATGGTTTTAAATTCGTCGAATAAATTACCGATGATCCCTTTTTTGCTGAGGTATTTTATCCTTAACTCCTCTGCTTCGTCAACACCATTGGCAACCAATCCGTTTAATTCTTCCTTCAGTGCTTCAATTTTATCTAACATTCCCGGTTGTTTTTAGTAAAGCTGCAAAATTAACAGAAATTGTGGAAATGAAACTTTTAACTCTTCAGAAATAACCAATTTATTCTTATTTTAGGGTGATTTAAAATAACTTGTTATGAGACGAATATTTCTGTTTTCAATAATTTTGGCGTTAATCCCGGTTTTTTCTTTTGGTAAAAACAATCAACCTTTCGAAGTTTTTCCGCTTAACCATGCCTCAATGGTTATTAAATACAACGGCCTTACCCTATACATCGACCCGGCAAATCAGTACGAAAAGCTTACACCTTTTTCAGTACCCGACCTGATTCTGATTACCCACACCCATGGCGACCATTACAACAAAGCATTGATCGATTCATTAAAAAACGATCAAACAGTTGTGGTTGGAAATAAAAAAGCCATCGATGATTTGGGCTATGGAAAAGCACTGAAAAATGGCGAAAAAACCGAAATAAAGGGGATCAAAATTGAAGCCATTGCCAGTTATAACCTGCCCCCCGAAAATACGCGCTTTCATCCAAAAGGAGAAGGCAACGGATATGTGCTCACCCTAAGCGATGAACGTGTATACATCTCGGGCGATACCGAAGACACACCCGAAATGCGCAACCTGAAAAACATCGACCATGCTTTTATTTGCATGAACATGCCCTACACCATGACCCCGGAAAAAGCGGCATCGGCCGTACTGGAATTCAAACCCAAAAAAGTATACCCATACCACTACCGGCAAAGGGATGGGTTCGGTGATATAGAAAAATTTAAAGAACTTGTTTCGGTTGATCCCGCTATCGAGGTTATTTTTCTTGATTGGTACGACTAATCAAGTATGCGGCATAAAATATTTGCCGCTGTTTCGATGAATTTAGGGCAACGGGTATCGAAATAACCAAGCGCTTTAATTTTTGCACTTTCTTCGGGAATACCAATGTTGAAATCAAGTAATTTTTCACAATCCAGTTCGCTGTGTTTTTCTACAAACAATTTGCTGAATTCCCTGATTTTTTCATTTGCCAATTCCTTCTTTTCGGTGTTTGAGCCAGGCTTTTGATTGGCCCACAAACCAATAACACTGTATGCCCCGGTAACAGCACCGCAGGTTTTTCCCTGTTTGCCCATTCCACCGCCAAAGCCTAAACCAATTGCCCGGCATAATTCTTCACTTACACCGTAATCGGGGCCAAAAGCCGATAATACCGACTGGTTGCAATTCATTGTTTCAAAATTCTTAACTGCTTTTTCTGCTCGTTTCATAAGGTTAAAATTTAAAAGACGATTCTAATTTTTTTCAATCTGATATCTTTCAGTGGCCTGAAATCGTTTTTTGTGGGCAACATGGTTATTTCATCGGCAATTTCGAGCCCCGATACCACTTCGCCAAAAACGGTGTATGAACCGTCGAGATGCGGCGCCCCGCCAATGGTTTTGTATGTGTTCCGTTGTTCTTCGGAAAAAGTTATCCCGTTTTCTCCTTCAATTTCATCCAACTCTTCATCGTGGTACAAACGGCCGGTTACAATGTAAAACTGAGAACCGTCGCTACGGCGTTTCCTGTTTTTGGTATCGGGTTTGCGGGGTGAACCTATTGCCCCGCGTTTATGATAAATTCCCTTAACAATATGAGCAGGCAAGGTATATCCCGGCCCTTTCCAACCTACAATATCATCGGATTGGGCATAACGGGTGTCGGCCGCTCCGGTTTGAATACCAAAGTCGCGTATTACCCGGTGTATGAGCAAACTATCGAAATATCCCTCTTCGGCCAATTGGATAAAATTATCGCGGTATGTGGGTATTTCGTTATACAGTTTAATGGCAATGTTTCCTTTATCGGTTTCAAGAATAATTTGTTTAATGGCCTTGTTCCTTTGTGCATCGGGGTTTCCAATGGCAGAAAGCGGTTTGTCCGATTTTCCTTTTTTCAAAACATCGAGTAAAAAAAGCGCCGGTACAGCAAAATATTCTTTTTGGTACATCACCTCGAGCGAAGCAGCCATTCCCAGCACGGTTCCGTTCGAAACAAAAACCGGTGCCCCTTCGGTGCTTTTTAATATATGGTTGGTGATGCTAAACAATTCCCTGCCCTGAACCATTTTTTCCTGCAAACATTTTCCGGTATGAACCGGTATTGTGTTGCCGCGTTTTGGTGCAATAACCGATGTTTTGATTCCTTGTATTTTTTTTCCGCCAAAAAGTGTCAGCGGTTCCAATTCGGCTTTTCCGGCCATTAAAACGATCACATTACCTGTACGGTCGTAATTATAGTAACGGGTAACTTCAAACGACCTGCTGCCATCGTGCGGGATTAAAACGGCACGGGTTGCTTCCCTGAACAGGTGAAACGGTGCTGCTATTTTATCGGAAGTTATGGCAAAGCCCTGCCCTTTTTCTAAAATTCGTTCTCCATCATAAGTCTGTATGGAATAAACCGATTTTGAAAGGGCTGAAAACGATACTCCTTTTTTTTCAGGCTGCTCATTTGAAGCGGGTTCTTTTTGGATTGTTTCTTCTTTTTCGGGCTCTGCTTTACCATCGCGGTTTGCACAACTGGTAAAAACAAAAAGAAACAGCAACCAAACAAAACCTTTTAAAATACGTACCATTGGTATTATTTTATCATTTTAACAGTCATTTTTACATCGGTGATTGGCCGGTTATTTGAATCGGTTTTCAGTGCTGCAATTTTATCGATTACCTCCAAACCGCTTATCATTTCGCCATAAACCGTGTATTCATTTTCAAGCTCGGGTGCACCACCAATCGTTGTAAAAGCTTCGCGTTGCTCGGGCGTAAATTCCAGTTTCCCGCCGGCCAGGGCGTACAACATTTCAATTTCGGCTTTAATATCTTCGGCCATTTCTTTGGCTTCGTCAATTTTGTTTTCGGCCTTTAATTGCCTGAAAATTTTCCGCTTTTCGGGTGGATAAACTTTTGAAATAATTTTTTTTCGGATGGGCCTGTTCACGGCCAGTTCAAGCGTGTCGAGCTGACCGTGTGTGTAAGTGCGTCCCTGCACAACAAAAAATTGTGAAATATCGCTCTGCTTAAAAATATTTACTTCATCGGGCTGGCGTGGTGCACATAAAGCCCCTTTTTTACAAATGCGGTGTTTTAAAATTTCATCGTTCACGGTTTTTGACGGATCGCCATAACCAATGTATTTGCCTGGCGGGGCATTCCTTGAATCTTTCGAACCGCCTTGTATAATGTAACCGTCGATTACCCGGTAAAACAAGGTTCCGTTAAAGTGGCCTTTGTTAACCAGTTCCAAAAAACCATCGCGGTGTAGCGGTGTATCGTCGTACAAAACAAAAGTCATATCGCCCATGTTTGTCGAAACAAGCACTTTGTTGGTTTGCCCTTTTAAAACAAGAACGCTGAAAATAAGAAAAAAAAATACGGTTGTTTTATGAAACATACGCTGAAAAATCGTTTTCTATTTTACAAACGGGATTCATTCTTTTCCCGGGCTAATCAATTAATTCAATCTCCATTTCGATGTTTTCAATGGGCCTGTCGCCCTGTCCGGTTTCAACGTTAGCAATGGAGTCGATCACTTCAAAACCTTCAATCACTTCGCCAAATACGGTATATGTATCGTCGAGGTGGGGCGTACCACCAACAGTTGTATAAACGTCCCGGCGCTCTTCGGATATTTTAAAACTTTGTTTTTCTATATTTTTTTGAGCCATTTCCTGAATGGAGATCATTATGGCATTGGCACTGTCAATTTTGCCTGCCTGTTGTAGTTGTCGTATTTCATCTTTACGTTCACCAAACAATTTCATTTCTTCTTTTCGTTGTGCCTTGAATTTCAGCTTGTCTTCAAACTGTGTCAACGCTTCGCCGGTATATACTTCGCCCTGAACAATGTAAAATTGCGAGCCCGATGATTTTCGCTCGGGGTTTACCCTGTCGCCGGAACGGGCAGCGGCTATTGCCCCTTTTTTATGAAAATGTGCCGGCACAAATTCGGCCGGAATCTGGTAGCCCGGTCCGCCATTTCCAAGGCGTTTGTTTTGGGATGCATTTTTCGACTGCGGATCTCCGCCCTGTATCATGAAATTTTTAATTACACGATGAAAAAGCAGCCCATTGTAAAAATCTTCTTTTACCAGCTTAATGAAATTATCGCGGTGTAATGGTGTATCGTTGTACAACACGGCGGTCATGTTACCGTATTTGGTTTTTATCAGCACTTTTTGCTGAGACTCTTCACCTGCAGGTTTTTTGGCCGAACAAGAAATGAGCGCCAGGGTTATTACTGCGGTTAAAAAAAATAATCGATGTTTCACTGTAATGAAATTTGGTTAAATATTTATGTTTATTCAAAAATTACACTTTTTTACAAATATAAAACCTGCTTTTGTTTCTTATCCCGAAAATAGATTAATTATTTGTTTATGTAAATCAACAACAGTTCCAATTCAATTTATAAATTTGCACAAACCTATTATTAAGCCAATAAATTATTTACCAATGATTGCCCGTGAAATTGTTGTAAACAATGAAATTTCATTACGAATATTAACACAAAACCATGTTCGTGCCATTTATGATGCCATTGATCAAAACCGTGATTTTTTACGAAAATGGCTGCCTTTTGTTGATTCAACCCAAAGCGAAAATGATACATATGCTTTTGTAAAATCGGTTGTTGATGATGTTGAAAACCGGCAGGAAGTTTTTACGGTATGGTATCGAAAAGAATTTGCGGGTTTACTGGGACTAAAAGATATCGACTATTTCAACCGAAAATGTGAAATTGGTTATTGGCTGATAAAAAAAATGACCGGGAAAGGAATTATGAGCCTCTCGGTTGAAAAGCTCATCGGTTTCGTTTTTTCAAACCTTGAAATGAACCGTATCACAATACGTTGCGGTGTTGGAAACAGTACAAGTACAGCAATACCCAAAAAACTTGGTTTTACGTTTGAAGGAGTGGAACGCCATGGAGAAAAACATCATGCCAAATACATCGATCTCGAAGTATACAGTTTGCTGAAAAAAGAGTGGCATGATTTCCGTTAATCAACACAAAACGTACGTTCGTAACACCAAAACCTACGTTCGTAAAAGAAAAAGGCACTTTCATAAATGAGTGCCCAAAATAATTGACTTGATATATACATTTTTCATACTTTTGAAGTGCTTAATCAAAACCAGTTTAATTTTCTCTTTTCCAACCACACACCCCAAGCGCACAAGCTTAACTTCAGCCGGGAAGCCCCAATTTCCGGCTTTTTTTTTATCTAATTTTTACCCTTGTTTCAAATATTTCAACAATGTCG
Source organism: Prolixibacteraceae bacterium (assembly GCA_021740385.1). Lineage (GTDB taxonomy): Bacteria > Bacteroidota > Bacteroidia > Bacteroidales > Prolixibacteraceae > DAIMEA01. The sequence continues at coordinate 129,266 of JAIOZY010000003.1, forward strand.
CCCTGACGCAATTTTGCCCGTTTCCGCAGTTCTGTCATACCATTTACCAAAACCTGCTTGCCTTCGACCAGTTGTTTGGCATGGCCGCCACTTTCGGCAATACGTAAAAGTTTTAAAAGTTTGATTAATTCAATGTAATCACTTTTCAAAGCAAATTCTTCTGTTTTCATTCTTACTGATTTAAAATTTTATTTGCCTCTTTTCGGGAAAGTGTTTTTAGTACCCGGTTGTAGGAATCTTCAATCCAATTATAAATCAGTTTGTCGGGCAGTGTTCCATCAATAATAACCGTATTCCAGTGTTTTTTATTCATGTGATATCCCGGCAAAACAGCCGTGTGTTTTTCCCGGAGTTCAATGGCTGTTTCGGGATCACATTTCACGTTTATCGAAAAATTCCTGTTGAGCCCGGTGAGTAGAAACATTTTTCCACCTACTTTAAAAACCAATGTATTCTCATCGAAAGGAAAATCTTCGGTTACCCCCTTCATATTCAAACAATAATCCCTTAATTCTTCGATATTCATTTTGTTTTCTTATTAGAAAAAAAGCCCTGAAATTATCTGGTCTGTTAGCATAATCCCTTTTAACGGTACTTTTAATATATTCCCTTCCTTTTTTAAGCGGCCATTTTTAATATACGGTTTCGCTTTAAATATTAACTGCTCTTCAACACCTTTTCCAAAATTGGTTGAAATATATTTCAGGTCAACTCCCCATTTTGTTCGTAAACGGGTTAAAAGATAATCGTTTATTTTTTCATTTAGCCCGAGTTGTTCACTTTCCCCGGGAAGAAACCCTTGTTTTATCTGTTTCATATAAGCCGAAATATCGGATACATTCCAATACCTTGTGCTTGTATTGTATGAATGGGCCGAAGGGCCAAGGCCAATATATTCCGTTTGATCCCAGTATGCGCTGTTGTGCCTCGCGTAAAAACTCTTTTTGGCCAGGTTAGAAATTTCATATAATTCAAATTTATGTTGTCCGGCCACTTCAACGAGTTTTTCAAACTGTTTTACGCTATCATCATCGTCCATTTCAGAAAAAAGCCCCTTTTTAAGGTCATTCCATAATCCGGTATTTTCGTGGTAAGTAAGGTGATATGCAGAAAGGTGTTGAATATTTAGATTAAAAGCTGTTTCAAGGTTTTTTTCCCACTTTTCCAATGTCATTCCCGGTATTCCGTAAATAAGGTCGATACTGATGTTTTCAAATCCTGCATCCTGCGCATATTTTATGGCTTCTATGGCTTGAAGCGCATTATGCCGGCGCCCCAAAAAAAGCAAATCGTCATCGGAAAACGATTGTACACCTATACTCAACCTGTTAACTCCTGTTTTTTTAAGTTGATGCAAATAATCTAAGGAAAAGTCATCGGGGTTTGCTTCGAGCGTTATTTCAGCTTGTTTATCAACATTATAAACTGTAGAAACAGCCTGTAATAAGCCGGAAATATTTTCGCATGTAAGTAACGATGGGGTACCACCACCAAAATATACTGTTTTGATGCCCGTGTCGTTTAAAAAAATCTTTCGCAAATGAAGCTCCTTTTTCAATGCACCAACCAGTTCTTTCCGTTTTGATAAATCGATTGTGCTGTAAAAATCGCAATAACGGCATCGTTTTTTGCAAAAGGGTATGTGAAAATATACTCCCGCCATTTTCTGTTTCAATTTATAACCCGTGTTTTATTAAATTTATCCATATTTGTTAAACCAATAAATTTGTTCATTTGTTGGTAAAAAGAAAACCGCTATAATGAAATTAAAAAAAATTACCTATTTATACCTTTTCGTATGGATTTCCGGTTTGTTATACGCTTCGCTAACCCCACCGCGGAATATCCCCGATTTTTTTCATTTTAAGAACATCGATAAGCTGGTTCATTTCATCATGTACCTTGGATTAACCGTTTTACTCATTCCCGTATTGTTGAAAAAAGACCGTTATATTAAATGTTACATGCTATCGTTTTTAATTGCAACGGCAGCCGGCATTTTAATGGAATTTTTACAGTCGTCAATTACAAAATTTCGGTTTGGAAGTACCCTTGATGCTGTTGCCAATTTGCTGGGAATAATTACAGGAATTGTTCTGTTTGAACTAATTATTAGAAAAACCCGCTTGAAAAACCTCTTTTTTAAAACCTGATTTCTTCCCCCGATATTTCAAAATCTTCAATTATATCGGCCAGTGTTGTTTCCTGATAAAATGTTATCAGCTCGTTTCTTATTTGGTTAAAACGTTTATGAATGGGACAAGTCGAAATTTCTTCGGTGAAACAACTACAGGGTTCGAGGCGGATTATGCAGTTATTAAAATAACCCTCTCCCTCAACATTCAGCACAATGTCGTAAAGTGAAATTTCTTCAGGTTCACGTGCCAGCCAAAATCCGCCATTGGGACCTTTTATGGAATGAAGCAATTTTTTGCGAACCAGGTTTTGCAGAATTTTCCCCAGAAAAAAAGAAGGGATGTTTAGATCTTCGGTTATTTTTTTTATACCTATTTTTTTCTCTTTTCCGGCATAATTTGCAATATAAATTAACGACCGGATGGCATATTTGCAGGTGTTCGAGAGCATAATTTCAAATTGTACCTAATTAAATATCAGTTTCTTTTTCTTTTTTAGTTTTTAAAAATAGCTTTTTAATTTAACAAACGGGAATTTTTTTAATTCTTTTCAAATGTCTTCCTCCTTCAAATTCAGCATTTAAAAATGCGTCTACAATTTTAACCGCTTCTTCATCGGTGACAAAGCGAGCCGGAATTGCCAGAATATTGGCATTGTTGTGTTGCCTGGCAAGGCTTGCTATCTCGGGTATCCAACATAATGCCGACCGTATTCCCTGGTGCTTGTTTACCGTCATGTTTATTCCGTTGCCACTGCCACAAAGCGAAATGCCAAAAGTAAATTCCTTTTTTTCAACAGCTTCGGCCATGGGGTGAGCCCAATCGGCATAATCGCTGCTTTCGGCAGAAAATGCCCCAAAATCTTTTATTTCAATTCCTTTGTTTTGCAAGTGTTTAATTACTGCTTGTTTTCTTTCATACCCGGCGTGGTCAGATGCCAGCGCTATACTCAATTTATTCATCTTGCTTTTTTTTAATCTTTTTGAAAAAATAATGCTTTAAACTGTTTTTTCTCTTTCATAAATATTATAAACCAAAAAACCAGGTTTACTATTGCAGCAATACCATATTGTGGCGAGTTTGTCCCGCGAATAAACCAATACACCAAAAAGAGAGCTGTTCCGGTTATTAGGTAAAAAAAGAAGTTTTTCAGATTGTAGGGAACCGGATAATGCCTTTTACCCAGCAAATATGAGGTTGCTGTCATTATCACAAAACATAAAAGAATGGCCACAGCCGATCCGTAGTAACCAATATAGGGAATTAAAAGAATATTGGCCACAATGGTTACTGCCGACCCTAAAATGCCCATAAAAGCACCGTAACGTGTCTTATCGGTAATTTTGTACCATAATGAAAGTGTGAAATAAATGCCCATGAAAAAATTTGCCAGCAAAATAATGGGAACGACCCCTGCCCCTTCGCGATACTGTACAGAGACAATTTTCATTATCAGGTCGATAAATGTTGAAATTCCCAAAAATATCACCATTCCGAATATTGAAAAGTATTTCATTACAAGTGCATATATTTTTTTTGAACCTTGTTCATCGGTCTGGGAAAAGAAGAACGGTTCGAAAGCAAAACGGAATGCCTGAATAAACATGTTCAAAAGAACCGCCATTTTAAAAGCTGTGCCATAAATTCCTAATTGTTTCAAGGGTTGCAACGATTCAGCGAGCAGTTTTGGTAAAAGTATTTTATCAATGTTCTGATTAATCATACCGGTAATACCAACAATAAAAATGGGAAACGAATAACCCAACATCTTCTTTAGTAGGTGAATATCGAATTTCCATTTTATTTTCATTTCGGGCAACAACAAAACCAATGTTACCACTGAAGCAATAAGGTTTGAAAGAAAAACATAACCAATTCCGAAATTGGGAATATAAATTTTTGAAAAAATACCGTTGGGAAAATGTTCTGCCAGGTATGGGCACAACGAGAGAAAAAACAAGTTAAAACCAATATTTAACCCGATGTTTATAAACTTCAGGTAAGCAAACCTTACAGGCCGGTGCTGCAACCTTAACTTTGCAAACGGTATTGTCGATATCACATCAAATGCCACCGTAACGGCCATAATCATAACAAAATCGGTACGTCCGGCTATTTCGAGAGCAGTAGCTACATCGTTGCGAAAAGCAAAAATTAAAAGTACAAACGAAAAAGAGGTGAAAATTAATGAAAGCACCGATGTTGAAAAAACCTTTTTTTGATCGTTACTTTTGGCAGCAAACCGGAAAAAACCGGTTTCCATGCCATAGGTTAAAATAACAAAAAGAAAAGCAACATAGGCATAAACATTAATAATAGTACCCAGCTCGGCCTGGTTTAAAAAAATGTGGGTCCAATACGGATTAAGCCACCAATTTAAAAAACGCCCAATAATACTGGGCATCCCGTAAATTGCCGTTTCACCTGTTAATTTTTTTATTGCTTTCAAGGGTAATTATTTTGAAAAGTCGTGCTGTACTAAAGTTTTACTAATTTTGCTTTTTTGTTAATGATTCCTTTTTATAATCAACTTATTTAAAATGAAACCTTTTCTTCTCTTTTTAATTGTATTAATAACGGGTTTTTCAGGCTGTAGTAACAAAAAAAACACAACAAGAAAACCTGTTACAAATATACAGATTACCCCATCAAATAAAATTGTTTCTCATGGAAATGAAATTTCATTAACAATTTCGGCAAAACTTTTCAAAGATAAACTCGATAAAATTGAATTATTTATTGACGGAAATCTGATTCAAACTTCAGAAAAAGAACAATTTTCAATGGATTTGAATACATCAGATTTTTTAGTTGGAAACCATCAAATAACATGTAAAACCCATAATAAATCGGGGAAAACGGGCCTTAATTATGCTTCTTTTCTTATTGTTTCGGATATTAAACCCAAACAAGCATCTTTTGAATTAATAGAAACATTACCACACAATACCAGCTATTTTACCCAGGGACTTGAATTTTACAATAACCTCCTTTATGAAGGGACCGGTAATTACGGTACATCAAAAATTATAGCATATAATCCTGAAAATGAAACAATAAAAAATGAAATAAATATCGAAAACAGCTATTTTGGTGAAGGTATTTCGGTTTTGGATAACAAGCTTTATCAACTTACCTATAAATCAAAAAAAGGTTTTATTTACGACGTTACTTCAATGAAAAAACAAGGAGAATTCAATTATCAGTCGAAAGAAGGCTGGGGGCTTGCCAACAACGGTACATATTTAATTATGAGCGATGGTTCTTCAAAAATTCATTTTATCGATCCCTCCACCTTTAAATTTATTAAAAGCATTCAAGTTTGCGATAATAAAGGCCCTATTTCTAACATTAATGAACTTGAATATGCGAATGGTTTTCTTTATGCCAATATTTGGATGACAACCAGTATTATAAAAATTAACCCCGATAACGGAAAAGTTATGTCAATTTATAATTTACGATCATTGGTAGATTACATTGGAAATTCCAATGTTGATGTTTTTAATGGAATTGCCTATAACCCGCAAAACAAATTATTTTATGTAACCGGAAAATACTGGCCAAAAATGTTTAAAGTAAAACTGAAATAATCAAAAAAGCAAAAGATCAATATTGTTATTGGGCATTCTTCCCAAATGTTTATAAGCCAGTTCTGTAGCTTCTCTTCCGCGTGGTGTGCGTTTAATAAAGCCTTCTTTTATTAAAAAAGGTTCATAAACTTCTTCAATTGTACCGGCTTCTTCGCCCACTGCAGTAGCTATGGTTGTAATACCTACAGGACCTCCCTTAAATTTATCGATAATGGTAATTAAAATTTTATTGTCCATTTCATCGAGGCCGTGCGAATCGATATTTAAAGCCTCAAGGGCATATTTTGTAATATCCATATCAATACGGCCTGTACCTTTTATTTGTGCAAAATCGCGAACTCTTCTTAGCAACGCGTTTAAAATTCGTGGGGTACCGCGGCTTCTTCTTGAAATTTCGAATGCAGCCTCGTCATCAATTTCAATATTGAGTATTTTGGCCGATCTTTTTATGATTTCGTTCAACACCGTGGCATCGTAGTATTCCAAATGGGCATTAATGCCAAAACGGGCTCTTAGCGGGCTTGTAAGCAATCCCGACCGGGTGGTTGCTCCAATAAGGGTAAACGCGTTCAATTCAATTTGAATGGAGCGTGCGCTTGGCCCCTTATCAATCATTATATCAATTTTATAATCCTCCATGGCAGAATATAAATATTCTTCAACCACAGGGCTTAACCGGTGTATCTCATCGATAAAAAGCACGTCGTTTTCCTCAAGGTTGGTAAGCAATCCTGCCAGATCAGCGGGTTTATCCAATACCGGGCCCGAAGTTGTTTTAATTTTTACCTTAAGTTCATTGGCAATGATATTCGACAATGTTGTTTTTCCCAGCCCGGGCGGGCCATGCAAAAGTACATGATCAAGTGCTTCATCGCGTTGTTTTGCAGCTTCAACAAAAACCTTCAGGTTATCGGTAATTTTATCCTGACCATGAAAATCAAAAAAAGCTAAAGGTCTTAGCTTCTTATCCAGTTCTTTATCCGTATCGGAAAAAGAATCTCCCCTTAAATCAATCGATCCCGCCATTATGAAATGTGTTAATGGCTTAAAGGTATAAACTTACTCAATAATGTTCAATTCTTTAAAAATTTCATTCAGCCTGTTCATGTCAAAAGGTTTGGCCATGTATTCATCCATACCTGTTGCCAAACATTTATCCCTGTCATTATCAAGTGTGTTTGCAGTTATTGCAATAACAGGTGTATGGTCTTTTGAGGGCGTTTCCTTTTCAAATTTTCTAATTTGAGAAGTAGCCTCCAGGCCATCCATAACGGGCATCATAATGTCCATAAGAATTACATCGTAATCTTTCTCACGATATTTATTAACAGCTTCCAAGCCGTTATTTGCTATATCCACATCGTGGTTGAATTTTTTCAGGCTAAACGTAGTAATACGCTGATTCAAAATGTTATCTTCAACCAATAGAATAGTTAATTTTTCTTTCATAGCTTAATAAATCATCCCTCTCTTATTAACAAAGGCCTTTGCAAATATATATTTTTTATTCTTAAAATTTTAAAAACCTATTTTAGTTATAATATCCTGTGAATTTAGTTTAAAACTTTTAATCTTTTTTTATTTACTACAAATTAAAATCTTATTAAACTTATTTTTTTTGTTAAAAGTATGAAAATTAGAACAATAAAATATTTTTTAACACGTGTTGATAAAGTGAAAACAGAAGTAATTTAATTACTTTCGTGTTTATTTCTGTTTAAAAAATATTCGACAAAAAAATAAATAAATATTTGATAAAAAAATTTTAAGCAGATATAATAATTTATTTATTGCATACAAATTTATTTTCAAAAAATTGATAAGAGCCTTTAACAATTTATGAACATATTTGCAGAGTTTATAGTTTAAAAGATGAAAATTTCAATTTGGAATGGATTACAATTACAATATAATAAAAGAAAAATTAGAACGGTTTTTAAGAAAGTACTATTTCAGCAAATTTTTAAGAGGGCTGATAATAAGTACAATAATTTTATTTCTTTCTGTTTTAACTGTATTGATAATAGAGTATTTTTTATTTTTAAATGTTAAAAGTAAGCATTTAATTATTAGTGTTTTAATTATTTTCAATTCACTTAATTATCTGTTTTTTACGTTATACCCAATTATACAAAGCTTAGGATGGTTTCGTTCATTATCACAAAAAGATATAAATGAATACATCATTAAGGAATTTCCTGCTATTAAAGACAGGTTAATAAATGTTATTGAATTAAAAGAACAAAACGATGTTTACTTTTACTCAAGTGATTTAATTTCCAAAAGCATTCAGCAAAAAATAGATGATATAAAACCTTTCGAATTTGAAAAGGCAATTAAAATAAAAGATAATCTCAAATACTATTTATATTTTACATTTTTAACCATATTGGTTGTAATAACCGTATTAATAAAACCTGAGTTTTACAAAGAATCTGCTCACAGGCTCTTAAATACCAATATAGAATTTGAAAAGCCATTACCTTTTGAAATAAAAATATTAAACGATTCATTAAAAATTGGAAAAAACGAAAGTTTTAATCTAAAGCTGCATGTAAAATCCAAAAATGAGATTGATAAATTATTTATATCTTTTTGGGGTAACGATTATCAGCTTAATGAAGACTCTGCAAATTATTTTTCGTATAAATTTTCAAACATTAATAACAATATATCTTTCTTATTTAAAATCAATGAATATACTACAAACAAATATAATATTGAAGTATTAAAGAAACCATTGCTGCAAAAATTTAAGGTCAATGTTATAAAACCAAATTATACATATTTAGAAAATGAAGAATTTCAAAATGTTACTGATTTACGCGTTCCTGTTGGATCTCTTGTAAAATATACATTTAATACAATTGATACCGATTCGTTGATAGTAGTTAAGAATGATATAGAAAAATGTGCTGGGAATAATGGGAAAGAATTTACTACAAAGTGGAACGTTTTTGTAAACACGAAATTTTCTGTAAAACTTAAAAACAATTATTTTACAATTAACGATTATATAAAAGGGAAAATTGAAATTATCGGAGACGAATTTCCAACAATTAGAGTTGTAAATGTAATCGATTCTACAGATTACACAAAATCATATTTCAGAGGATTAATTACCGATGATTATGGATTTTCAGAATTGAATTTTGTTATTAAAACGGGCAACAAAACCGATTCAATAATTAAATTGAATTACATAAAAAATAATACTGAACAGGATTTTTATTATGCCTACGATTTTTCTGCCTATAAAGGGGTCGAAAAACGGATCGATTACTATTTTCAAGTTTACGATAACGATAATATTAATGGACCAAAATCAGCTGTAAGTGAAAAATTTACATTTATTTTTCCTAACGAAGAAGACATGTACGAATTTCAAGATGAAAAATATGAAGATATAGAAGATATATTGAATAAAAGCAACAATTTAACAGAAAAGTTAAATAAGGAAATGGAAGAATTTCAGGAAAAAATGATCAATTCTACCATGTCAGATTGGGAAAGGAAAGAAGCTATAAAAAACATAATTTCGGAGAAAAACACCCTTGAAGAGGCGATAAAAGAAATAAGAAATAAGAATGAGGAAATAAATAATTATTTAAATTCCTTTTCAGATAAGAATGAAGAAATTGTTGAAAAACAGAAAAAAATACAAGATTTATTGAGTGATGTTTTTTCAGAAGAACTAAAAGAATTATTCGAAGAATTCAATAAAATGATGGAAGAGTTCAATAAGAATAAGTTTGATGAAATAAACAAGAAAATGGATATATCACTTGATGATTTGTCAAAACAAATGGACAGAAATCTCGAAATTCTAAAGAGAATGAAATTGGAGCAGGAATTAAACATGATAAGAGAAAATTTAGAAAATATAATTAAAGAACAAAAAGAAGTCATTGAAAAATTTGACGAAACCTCAAATAACGAAATGCAGCAGAAAGAGAATGAAATTGCTGATAAAATTGAAAAATTAAGAGATAACTACGAAGAAGCCAAAAAGAAAAATGAAGAGTTAGAAGAACCAATGAATTTATTGGATATGGAAAAGGAATTTGAGGATATAGAGAAAGAATTTGAAGAAACACAAGAGAATTTATCAAACAATAAAAAGCAAAAAAGCAAGGATTCTATATCGAAAAACAAACAAAACATGGAAAACCTGGCTTTTATGATGCAACAAATGATGGAATCGCTATTTATGGAACAGAAAATGGAGAATCTATCTGATTTATTGCAAATATTGGATAATTTGGTATTGTTAAGTTTTTCACAGGAAGAGCTGTTAAGACCACAATTAAATACTGAATTTCAAAGCGAACAATTAAGAAAACAAGGAAAAATAGAAAACGATTTCAAAGTCATTGAAGATTCATTATATTCCCTGGCAAAACGTGAACCCTCGTTAAATACAGTTGTTAATAAAGAAATTGTATCGATAAAAACAAATTTCGAAAATATCAGGGCTGATTTTTCTGAAAACAGGATTAACCGCATAAAGGTAAATCAACAAAAGGTATTAACATCGGTTAATAATCTGGCTTTATTCATGTCGGAAATAATTAAACAGTTACAAAAGCAAATGTCGAGTGGTATGCCAGGGAATCAAAACTGCAACAAACCCGGAAATAATCCGAATCCGAACAGTATGGGATCGATGAAAAGCATGCAACAAACCCTGCAACGGCAGCTTGAACAAATGATGCAAATGATGAAAGAAGGAGGAAGCAGTGGAAAACTAAATTCAGAATTAGGAAAAACATTGTCGCAGCAAGAAAAGATGCAACAAATGTTAAGGCAAATTATGAACCAGGGAAATGTTGGAAGCGGCGCTTATGAGACGCTGAAATCGGCCGATGAGTTGTTGTCAAAAATTAAAGAAGATATAATAAGGAATAATATTTCGCAAAATACAATTGAAAGAAACAAGCAAATATTAACAAGGTTGCTTGAGGCAGAAAATGCTCAAACAGAGAGGGAATTTGAAGAAAAAAGAAAATCGAAAACTGCTGAAAATCAATATAACGAAATAAAAAATACTATTTTTGAAAAAGAAATTAAAAATTATTATTTCGATGAAAATTTGCAGCGTAACAAATTAATAATAAAACAATTCTACCAGAAAAAAATACAACAATATAACAACAGTTTAGACAGTATTGATGTCGAGATCAATTAAAATAGAATCGAAAATTGAAAAAATCAATGACGTTGAAAAATTTGTGAAAAAAATTTCGCATGAGAATGGTTTTTCAAAAGCACAATATATAAAAATTGTTTTATCGATAACAGAAGCCATAAATAATGCTATAAAGCATGGAAATAATGGAAACGAAAATAAATACGTTGTTGTTCATTTTAAAAATTTATCCGATAGTTATGCATTTACTGTTAAAGATGAAGGGCAAGGATTTGATATAAAAAAGGTTGAAAATCCAACCGAACAAAAAAACATTAAAAAAGAATCAGGCAGGGGTTTATTTATTATAAAAAATTATGCCGACAATGTTTCTTTTTACAACAATGGAACAATAATAAAATTGATATTTAAAAAGTAAAGTGGTTTATTTTTTTTCAGAGGATATTGAACCTCCCAAAATTGGAAAAGGGAAAATTAGAAATTGGATAAAAGAAGTTATCGAATCTTATGATAAAAAAGCAGGAGAAATTTGCATAATTTTTTGTTCCGATTCCTATTTACTTGAAATGAACCAAAAGTACCTTAATCATAATTATTTCACCGATATTATTACTTTTAATTACAATGATGACAATATATTATCGGGTGATATTTTTATAAGTATCGATACTGTAAAGAAAAATGCAAAATCTTTCAATGTAAATTTTTTGCAAGAAATTCATCGGGTAATCATTCATGGTATTTTGCATTTAGTTGGTTTTGATGACGCGAATGATAAACAAAAAATGCAAATGAGAAAAAAAGAAAATGAAGCGTTATCTAAATTAAACAATGGTTAATAATTACGATATAATAGTAGTAGGAGCAGGCCATGCCGGATGTGAAGCAGCAATGACAGCAGCAACTTTGGGATCAAAAGTATTGTTGATTACAATGGATATGAACAAAATTGCACAAATGAGCTGTAATCCAGCAATGGGTGGAATTGCAAAGGGACAGATTATTAGGGAAATTGATGCAATGGGTGGCTATTGTGGAATAGTTACCGATGAATCTACCATTCAATTCAGGATGCTGAACCGATCAAAGGGACCAGCAATGTGGAGCCCCAGGGCGCAATGCGACAGAATGCTATTTTCGGCAAACTGGAGGAAGTACCTTGAAAAAAACAAAAACATCGATTTTTGGCAGGGAATGGTTGTGAAGTTGTTGTTTAAAAATGAAAAAATATTTGGTGTTAAAACCGATTTAAATATAACCTATAAAGCCAAATGTGTTATATTAACAAATGGTACATTTTTAAACGGATTAATACATATCGGAAAATTCAAACAAAAAGGGGGACGAATTTCAGAGCCCGAATCACGTTATATTAGCGAACAATTATTAAAAAAAGGTTTTTCGGTAGGAAGGATGAAAACAGGTACTCCTGTAAGAGTTGATGGTAGATCGGTGGAATTTAACAAGTTAACTGAGCAAAAAGGCGAAAATGATTTTTTTAAATTTTCTTATCTTCCTGAGGTTCGCACAAAATTAAAACAGTTGTCGTGTTATATAGCACACACAAATCTGGAAACACATAACATTCTTGAAAAAGGGTTTGAAGAGTCTCCATTATTCGATGGAACAATACAAAGCATAGGACCCCGATATTGTCCAAGCATTGAAACAAAACTAAAAACATTTTCAGGAAAGGATAAACACCAATTATTTTTAGAACCCGAGGGAGAAGATACGATAGAATTTTATTTGAATGGGTACTCCTCTTCATTACCATGGGAAGTACAGTTGGAAGCATTAAGAAAAATTGAAGGCTTCGAAAATGTTAAAATTTTCAGACCAGGATATGCAATCGAATATGATTACTTTGATCCAACCCAATTGAATAAAACACTGGAGACAAAAAAAATAGAAAATTTATTTTTTGCCGGACAAATTAACGGAACCACCGGTTATGAAGAAGCCGGTGCCCAGGGCATGATTGCCGGAATTAATGCACACATGAAATGTACAAATCAAAATGCTTTTACTATTGATAGAGATGAGGCCTATATTGGTGTATTAATAGATGACCTGATTACAAAAGGAGTTGACGAACCCTATAGAATGTTTACATCGAGAGCAGAGTACAGAATTTTATTGCGGCAAGACAATGCCGATGAAAGGTTAACCGAACGGGCTCATGCTTTAGGGTTGGCTTCAAAAAGGCGTGTCGATATTTTAAATAACAAGAGAAAAAAAAGAGATGCAATACTTCATTTTCTAAAACAACAAAGCATAAAACCAGCGCAAATAAATGATTTTTTAATTAAAAGAAATTCAGCACCAATCAAACAAAGTTTAAAACTAATTGATATAATTGCTCGCCCGCATATTTTATTAAAAGATGCCATCAATGAAATCCCCGATTTAAAAGATAAAATTAAAGAAATTGAAGACGACCAAACTGAAGAAGCAATCAGCTCGGCAGAAATTGAAATAAAATATTCGGGTTATATACAACGAGAAAAAGCGCTGGCCGAAAAATTCAAAAGGTTAAACGATATTTCAATTGATGGTAAATTTGACTATGAAAAAATACTGGCAATTTCTACCGAGGCAAGACAAAAATTAAAAACAATTAACCCAAAAACTATCGGACAGGCAAATAGAATACCCGGAGTTTCCCCAGCGGATATTAATGTTTTATTGGTTATGTTGGGTAAATAGTTCCACGTGAAACATGAAAATAATAGAAGGCAATATTGTAGATGTTGTAAAAAGGGAAATATTTAAAGGAAGAATATTTTTTGAAAATAATATAAGTAAAATTGAAAGAATAGAATACGTCAATGACACTAATTTTATACTACCTGGTTTTATCGATGCGCATCTCCACATCGAAAGCACCATGCTCACGCCAGTAGAATATTCAAAAATTGCATTAAAGCATGGCGTTATTGCTGCTATAACCGACCCACACGAAATTGCAAATGTTTGTGGAATTGATGGTATTAATTACATGATTGATAATGCCAAAAAAACGCCAATGAAAATTTATTTTGGTGCACCTTCGTGTGTGCCGGCTACACCTTTCGAAAATAATGGTGCAATTATTTCAGCAAAAGAGATAGAAGCGTTATTTAAAAGCAAGAAATGTTTTCAATTGTCTGAAATGATGAATTTCCCAGGGGTTATAAACGATGATAAAGATGTTTGGGAAAAAATAAAAGTTGCTAAAAAGTACAACAGAAAAATTGATGGACACGCACCTTTATTGTCTGGCGAAGGATTAAAAAAATACATTGAAGCAGGAATTTCGACCGATCACGAAACAACAAAACTTGATGAAGCCCTTGAAAAAATCAAAGATGGAATGAAGATAATTTTGCGCAATTCAAGTGCTTCGCGCGATTTTTTGCACCTCATATCATTAATCGAAACACACCCAAACAAAACAATGATGTGCACCGATGATTGTCATCCCGACGATTTGGAAAAAGGATACATCAACGAAATGGTAAAAACAGCCATAGAAAAAGGATACAATGTTTTCGATGTAATTAGTATTGCATCTAAAAATGCAAAAGATCATTACGGAACAGAAACCGGTTTGCTACAGTTATATGATCCTGCAGATTTTATCGTAATCGATAATTTTAAAAATTTCAACATTAAAAAAGTATTTGTAAATGGTATTGAGCAACTGAATGAAGATCCAATAAAAAAGCAAAATCCAAAAAATGAAATAATCAACAATTTTCATCAAAACAAGATTTTTTTAAATGATGTTAGGTTTCCATCAAAAAACAAAAAAATTAATGCTATACGAATTATCGAAGACAGTATTATAACAAAAAAGGAAAAATATCAAATAAAAGAAAATGTTGAATATTTTGAATCGGAAACCGAAGACGATATACTGAAAATTGTAATTGTAAACCGGTATAAAAAAGCGAAACCAACCGTGGGTTTTGTTAATGGATTTAATTTAAAAAAAGGAGCTATAGGAAGTTCCGTGGCACACGATTCTCACAATATTGTTGTTATTGGAGTAAGTGATAAGGAAATATGCAAAGCAATATCATCAATACAGGAATCGAAAGGCGGACTTGTTGCTGTGAATGGAAACGAAACGCATTTATTGCCTTTGCCCATTGGGGGGATTATGTCGGATAAGTCTTGTGAGGAAGTTTCCAGACAATATAAAAGCCTGAATAATATAGCAAAAGAAATGGGATGCAAAATACATGCACCATTTATGACATTATCTTTTATGTCATTATTGGTAATACCCGAGATAAAAATTGGCGACATGGGACTTTTCGATGTTAATAAATTCTCTTTCATCAATGTGTATGATGAATGAACAAAATGAAAACATAAAAGATTTTGTTGATAATATGCCCGACCAACCGGGTATATATCAATTTTTCGACCGAAATGACACCGTTATTTATATTGGTAAAGCCAAAAATCTAAAAAAACGGGTATCCTCTTATTTTACAAAAACTCAAGTTTCATCAAAAACAAAACACCTGATACAACGTATAGCAAGTATTAAATATATTGTAGTTGAAACCGAACAAGATGCACTAATACTTGAAAACAACCTGATAAAAAAGTACAAGCCCAAATACAACATTCAACTAAAAGACGACAAAACGTTTCCCTGGATTTGTATCAAAAATGAAAGATTTCCCAGGGTATTCTATACAAGAAGAGTAATTAACGACAAATCAGACTATTATGGACCATTTACGTCAATGTTTTTGGTAAGAACTTTAATCGATTTATTCAAAAAAACGTACAAACTTAGAACATGCAATTATAAATTAACCGAAGAAAATGTTTCACGTGGAAAGTTTAAAGTATGCCTTCAATACCATATTGGCAACTGCCTGGGCCCCTGCGAAAACCTGCAATCGGATGAAGACTATCAACAAGGCATTGAAGAAATTAAAACAATACTGAAAGGTAATATTTCGTCTGTAATTGGAACACTAAAGAAGCAAAGAATAAATTATGCAAGCAAGCTTGAATACGAAAAAGCGCACGAGGTAAACGAACGCATAAATGTGTTGCAAAAATACCAGGCAAAATCAACGGTTGTAAGTGCTTCTTTACGGAATATTGACGTTTATTCATACAAAAAAGAAGACAATATTTCATATATAAATTTTCTGAAAGTTGTTAACGGGGGGGTGATACATTCTTTTACATTAGAAATAAAATCGAAAGTAGAAGAAACCGACGAAGATTTATTATTGAGCGGTATTACTGAAATAAGGCAAAAAATATACAGTAATGCAAATGAAATAATTGTTCCTTTTTACCCCTCGTATGAATTGGAAAACATCAAATTTTCAGTTCCCAAAAGGAGCGATAAACGAAAATTGCTTGAACTCTCAGAAAAAAACATGACATACTACATGCTTGAAAAAAAGAGAGAAGCCATTGACAGTAAAAAGGAGAAACCATCGGATCGGATATTGAAACAGGTACAAAAAGACCTTCGTTTAAAAACATTACCCGTACAAATTGAGTGTTTTGATAACAGCAACCTGCAGGGAACAAACCCGGTTGCTGCATGTGTGGTTTTTATTCATGCAAAACCAGCAAAAAGAGAGTATCGGCATTATAACGTAAAAACCGTTGAAGGACCCGATGATTTTGCCTCGATGAAAGAAATTGTATACAGGCGGTATAGCCGGCAAGTAAAAGAATCGAAGAGGTTACCGGATTTGATCATCATTGACGGGGGCAAGGGGCAATTGAGTGCTGCACTCAATGCGCTCGAAAAGTTGTCCTTAAAAGGAAAAATTCCCATAATTGGTATTGCTAAACGCTTGGAAGAAATTTATTTTCCCGCCGATAAATATCCTTTGTACATTGACAAAAAATCGGAATCGCTTAAACTTATTCAACAGTTGCGCGACGAAGCCCACCGTTTTGGCATAAGCTATCACCGGTTGAAACGGGAAAAAGAGCTATCGGGTTCAGTACTCGATAATATTAAAGGAATTGGGCCAAAAACCAAAGAACAGTTGCTGCGAAAATTTAAATCGGTTGAGGGAATTAAAAAGGCTAAGAATTCTGAAATTGAAAAGGAAATTGGTAAAAACAAGGCTGAACTGATAACGAGATATTTTAAAACCAACAAAAATAATTAGTAGCCGCTTCTGTATTTTTCGTCTTCGTCTTCGTTTAACAGGCCAAAATAATTATTATAGCGGCTGTAGTCAATTTCTCCTTCTTCAACCGCTTTTCGAACAGCACAGCCGGGCTCATGGGTATGGGTGCAATTATTGAAACGGCAGTTTTCCGATATCTTAAAAATTTCAGGGAAATAATGGCTAACATCATCGTTCTTCATATCAATCATACCAAACGAGCGTATGCCAGGTGTATCAACAATGTATCCACCCATGGATAACTCATGCATCTCGGAGAACGTGGTTGTATGTTTGCCGGCTTTATGATATGCTGAAATGGGGTTTGTTTTTATTTGAAGGGTTGGATCGATCGCATTAACGATGGTCGACTTTCCAACACCGGAATGACCTACAAAAACGTTAATTTTATTTTTCATAATTTCTTTAAGCTCTTCGAGTCCCTGGCCCGATACTGTTGATGTTCCAATACATTTATAACCAATAGAATGATAGATACCAAACCATTCATTAACCTTTTCCATTTCTGCTTCGTTATAAATATCTAATTTATTGAATATCACCACGGCATTGATGTTGTAGGCTTCGGCAGTAACTAAAAAGCGGTCGATAAAATTAAGTGAAGTGGCTGGATGTTTGATGGTTACAATAATAAAAGCGCGATCGATGTTTGATGCGATAATGTGTGATTCCTTCGATAGGTTTACCGATTTCCGGATAATATAATTTTTGCGTTCATGTAACCGTGTAATGATACCCAGTTGCATGCCTTTTTCCGATTTTTCGTTTTGAGGAACCAGGGTAACTTTATCGCCAACAGTAACAGGATTGGTGGTACGAATTCCCATTGTTCGCAATTTTCCTTTTGTGCGGCAAAAGAAAAAAATGGAACCCGATTTTACCGTGTACCAACTACCGGTCGATTTAAAAACCAATCCATCGCGTTCTTCCATCATGATAAATTTACAACGAAAATAACACAATATTTTCTCTTTAAATTACATAACAGGTGCAAAAAGGCGTGCAAATGATGAAATAGCTTTAGTGTACCAGGGACGTTTTTTCCATGCATCTAATTTGATTTCATCAGATGTTTTGAGGTCTTCGAGGAATTGCATGGAAAGTTTTTGTGCAACAACTTTATCATAAAAAACGACGTTGACTTCAAAATGGGTTTCCAGGCTGCGGTAATCGAGATTGGCCGATCCCACAGAAGAGAGCATATCATCGGTTATAATAATTTTATTATGGCAAAAACCTTTGGTATACCGGTAAATTTTAACACCGGCCTTCAACATTTCTTCAACATACGAAATACCTGCCCATTGCGAAAACGGTGTATCCGATTTTTTGGGGATGATGATTCGTAAATCGACACCTTTCATGGCTGCTGCTTTAAGGGCATAGGAAATTTCATCGGTAGGCATAAAATAGGGCGTTGTGATGTATATGTATTTTTGAGCCGAAGTAATTGCAGAAAAATAGAACTGCGAAATTGTATTTAATTTATTATCGGGTCCGCTTGAAATAATTTGGGCTAAAACACCTTTATCAAACGTGAACTTTGGAAAGTATTTTTCATGGTAAATGCTGTTTTTTGTAACGTAATACCAATCGTTAATGAAAATTGCCTGAAGCGAAGCGGCGGCTTCACCTTCAATTTTTACAAATGTATCGCGCCAGTATTTTTTATGTGGTATATTTTCCAGGTATTTGTCAGAAACGTTTAAACCGCCTGTGTAGCCAATTTTCCCGTCAATTATTACAATTTTACGGTGGTTACGGTAATTGACTTTTGATGAGAGGAAGGGAAATATTACTTTCTGGAAACTTTTTAGTTGTATGCCGGCTTTTTTTGCTTCACGTTTTTTACGGTGTGGCATGTAATAACTTCCAACACTGTCGTATAAAACACGGACTTCGATGCCTTCGCTGGCTTTTTGTTTTAAAATGTCCAATATTATGTTTCCAATATTGTCGAATTTAAAGATGAAGAATTCAAGATGGATGTGTTTTTCAGCTTTTTTTAATTCAGAAATAAGATCGGGGAATGTTTCTTCGCCATTAGTTAAAATTTTTGCTGTTTTATTTCGGGTAATTAACGAATTATCATTTCGGAGCAACAGGGTCATTATGTTTTTTACGGGTGAAAGAAGCAGATCGTTTTCAGGAAAATTTTTTTCAGATATATTTTTTAATTGACTAATGGATTGGTTTTTAATATGTTTTTGGTAACGGGCTTCTTTGCGGGTATATTTTCTTTCCTTACGGTACCGCTGGCCAAAAAAGAAGTAAAAAACAATTCCCAAAACAGGTACAAGGGTAACAACAATAATCCAGCTAACCGATTTAAGGGGGCTCCGGTTTTCAAAAATGATCAGTAGAATGATAAAAACAATGGTAATTACATATATGGTGTTAATAACCAGGCTTAGGTCTGAAAAAATGACTTGGAAATTGATTGGTTTCATTTTTCAAAGTAAATCATTTTAAACACAAATGGGAATCACTCTTAACGACTGATTCCCATTTCGCTTTGGGATTTAATTCCTAAAGTGTCAGGCTACGGTTATTATTCCGGCTACTTGCCCTGCTTGCACAAAGCGTTGGCCCATATCCCTTTAACGGACTTTTTACGGTACCGGTAAAAAGAATGCCCGTTCGCCGATAAATTCATTTTGCCTGTTACAGCATCATGTTTTTATCAACTTACCGGACGAAGCGTTTTTGGCTCTCTCTGTCAGTACCAAGGCACTGATTTTGAAAACCGGTGCATTCCTTTCGGTTTACAACCGGCTGCATCAACTGTTTTCTTTCGAAAACACTCTTTGCTGCCTCAAACTCAACCATATTTCAACCTTACTATTTCATTCGGGTAATGCGAACATTATTTTGAACCAGCACTTTTGTCCCGGAGGACAAAATCAACTGCCTTTTTTCAAAAGCAGCTAAATGCTGTTGTTTGCAACTTTAAACAAAAATGTTAAACATGTTTGTTTACGAACTCCACCAGGAATTTCTTCCCGGGGCTTCATCCCGTTGTGAAACCGAGATAACACGCTGGAACAGTTGCTTGCAATCAATAGCTGTTAAACGAAACCCGTGTTTGCAATATTAAATCACAAACAACCCGATGCTGCGAGGTTGCCCTCTTTTCCCGAAGGAGACAGCATAATGCCTGCACAAGGCTGGCATTTTTCGTAAAACCATTTTGGTAAAGCAGGGGACGAACCCCTTTCTTTTTGGGTAAAGGCTTGCACCTTTTTTGCAGGCTTCCTTGCAGAAGCTGCAACCCAATTATTGCCTGCTGCTGTTGTTTTACTTTTGGTAAAGCAAACAGCACTTTCGCTGCCGAAGCAACGTTTTACCATTTATTCACTGTTGCATGATTAAATGTGCAAACAATACACCCAAAACCTGGCTGAAACTTGTGGTTGACAGAATTTGAAAGAACGAATCCTTTCAGGTTCCTGCTTCGGCTTCTTCTGCAAGGGAACTTTGCAGTTCCGGTGGCAAATCTTCAATCCCAACTAAGTGATTTTGTATTTGCCCTTGTTTCAGAAGCGGATTTTATCGCTCACCTGATAGATCAAATATAGCATCAACAATGGCTTTGTGCAAGAATTGCAAGTGTTTTGTATTAACCTGAATATAAACAACATATCAACCAGGACAGGGTTTTGGTTTTCCCCATAAATACTAACAAATGAAAAAGTCAACCCCCACTTATCAACAGGTGTTAATAACTTTAATCAAAAGATTTTCAATTAATCCGGGAAATTTTCAGCAAAAGAAAGTTAATAAAAATGCCGGGTTGGGAATATGATTGTAAAAAAACGAAACGATCAAATAATAATTTCACCCCGTTGCCTGTTTCTGAAACGGACAATACGTGTAAAACCTGCTTTTTTTAATTTATTTATTGCCAGATCGAAATGGCGTGCAACCTGGTTGGGTTTATGGGCGTCGGATCCAAGGGTTACAGGTATGCCCAGGTTTGAAGCAATTTCAAGTATTTGCATGTTGGGAAAAAATTCACCACAAGGCCTGTCAATACCACTGGTATTCAATTCAATTACGGTATTTGCTTCTTTGATGATTTTCAATGTTTCTTCATATAAAGCTGTTTGGTCGGTTTCGGGCCAGCAATTTAATTTTTTTATCAGGTCTATGTGCCCGATAACATCAAAAAGGCCCGATTTTGCAGCTAATTGAACACGTTCAAAATATTGTTTATACAATACGTCGTTGGGCCATTTACCGTAAAGCGACTGGTCGGTATCGAAATTCCAGTCGTTAAGGAAATGAACCGAACCAATAACATAATCGACCGGGAAATATGCAATAACCTGCCGTATTTCTTCTTCTTTATCGGGAAAATAATCGACCTCGAGGCCAAAGCGTACCTGAACATCTTCCGAAAAATCGTTGCAAAGGTTTTTCAGGTTTTCCCGCATCACCGGAAAATCGATTTCATCGACGCACCAATCAACGGGTGCAAAGGTAATGTGGTCGGTAAAACCGATTTCGGCAAGGTCTTTTTTCCGGGCAACATCAAGATATGCCGGGTAGGTGTCTTTTCCGTCTGAGAAAGTTGTATGGATGTGATAATCGACCAGGTAACTCATAAAAAAAGAAACTTATTTCGTTTTGCTGGCATTAAAAGTAGTATTTTACGATGCAACATACCTAAATATGACGCTGTTTTTTTACTATTTTCGTAAACAATGTAAACGGTTTGAAATGATTGATATGAAAACATGATTAAAGACGGTAATTGGAATTGTACACGTACCGGCATTGATAAGCAACGTGTAACAAAAATGATGAATAAATTACGAATACTAGGTGATAATAACTAATACATAAAGATTATGAATTTCGAACCTTGGCATTATTGGGTTATTGCTGCTTTCTTCTTTTTTGTACTGGAAGTTTTCATTCCCGGTTTCATTCTTGGAAGTATTGGTCTGGGGTGCATACTGGCCATGTTTGGGGCATTGTTAACCCTGCCTCTTTGGTTTAACATTATTTTATTCATTGCCGGTTTTTTTGTTGGAATAACCATGTTAAAACCGTTGCTCAAACGAATGGAGAAAGAAAACGAAGTGAAAACCAATGTTGACGGGATGATTGGCCGTACAGGGAAAGTAATTGAAAAAATTGATCCCGTTGAAGCAACCGGAAGGGTGCGCATTGATGGTGACGACTGGAAAGCCCTTTCTTACGACGACGTGGTTATTGAGCCAGGGCAAACCGTTGAAATTGTGGCCATTGAAAGTATTGTTATTACCGTACGCACGTTGGTAAAACCCGAAGCACAAAACAAGGTTAAACAACAGGAAAAACCCATTGCCGATACGCTTAAAAATCAACTCGGCATTATTGTTACCCGCGGCAACAAAAAAGAGGTTATTCATTTTGATGATATTTTGTGTATTTATTCAAACCAGAAAATCACTTACCTTGTTACTTCCGATGAAAGGCACAAAGTACTTGATGAATCGCTTGAAAAGATCGAAGAACGCCTCGATTCCAAAAAGTTCTTCAGGGCAAACCGTCAGTTTATCATCTCTTCTAAAATTGTGAAAGAATACAAATCGTTGCCCGAAGGAAAACTAGAAATAACTTTTAAACCCATATCAAAACTGACGTCCGGCATTTCGGTAAGCCGGCTAAAAGCACATGCATTTCGGAAATGGTTCGAAAAACAAGTGTAAATTCCGAATTGAATTCGTCGGGTTTTTTCAGTCATTTCGGAAACGAACCCTTTTAAAAATTTTAAAATCCTTTCTGATGAGGATAAATTTGAACCGTCGTTCAACAAAAATTTTTGAATTATGGAATTTGAAACTTGGCATATCTGGCTTATCGCATCAATTGTATTTTTTATACTTGAAATTGTACTTCCCTCCTTTGTGGTTTTCAATTTTGGAATAGGTGCATTATTTGCCACACTTGTTGCAGGTTTTGGAGGTTCTGTTCAGTGGCAACTGTTTGTTTTCAGTATTGCAACCCTTATCAGTTTCTTTTTAATAAGGCCGGCACTTAAACGCTGGGCTTATAAACGTTCCGACAAGGTTGAAACAAACATGAACGCCCTGGTTGGGCGAAAAGGAATTGTGTCTGAAAAAATTGACCAGCAAAACAACACAGGGCGAATACTTGTTGACGGCGACGACTGGAGAGCGGTCTCGGCCGACGGGAACGTTATTGAAAAAAACAAACAGGTTGAAATAATTAAAGTGAACAGTATTGTTATGGAGGTGAAGCAGGTATAAACCAAATTTCAGACGACTGAATCATTATACAAAACATATTTAAATAAATATTAACCATTAAACGTATTAAAAATGAACCCGATTTTAATTATTTTGATTTTTGTAGCAATTTTTGTAATCATCTTTGCTGCAGCAGGTATCCGCATTGTTCAACAATCGCAAACCATGATTGTTGAAAGGCTGGGAAAGTACCACAAAACCCTCTCGTCGGGATTTAACATCATTATCCCGATTTTTGACAAGGCCAGACAAATAACCTGGCGCTACACACGTGAAGATTTCGACGGACGGAAAATTGTTACTTTTAAATCGCGCGACCGTGTCGATTTACGCGAAACTGTGTACGATTTTCCACGGCAAAATGTTATCACTAAAGATAACGTCAGTACCGAAATTAACGCGTTGCTCTATTTTCAGATCATGGATCCGGTAAAAGCCATTTATGAAATTGAAAATTTACCCGATGCCATTGAGAAACTGACGCAAACAACCCTTAGGAATGTAATTGGAGAACTGGACCTTGACGATACACTTTCATCGCGCGACACCATTAACAGCAAGCTTCGGATCATTCTTGATGAAGCAACAAACAAATGGGGCGTTAAAGTGAACCGTGTAGAATTGCAGGACATTAATCCGCCACGAGACATTCGCGATGCCATGGAAAAACAGATGCGTGCCGAACGCGACCGCAGGGCAAGAATTCTCGAGGCCGAAGGATTAAAACGAGCACAAATTCTGGAAGCCGAAGGCTACAAAGAATCGAAGATTAACAGGGCCGAAGGTGAAAAAAGATCGGCTATACTGAAAGCCGAAGGTGACGCCGAAGCCCGTGTTAAAGTGGCAAATGCCGAAGCAGAAGCTGTTAACAGGATTAAAGAAGCGGTGGCTGCTGCAGGCGATCCCATTAATTACATGGTGGCCATAAAATACATCGATACACTCGAGACCATGGTACAGGGCGAAGACACCAAAACCATTTACATGCCCTTCGAAGCTACCGGTGTACTTTCATCGCTTGGTGGCATAAAAGACCTGCTTCAACCGAAATAAAACAAACGGCTAACACCGTTTTACCCGGTGCGTTTTGAAAATTTCTGAACGCAACAATTCTGATATTTATTGAAAAACCATAAGGTGCTGCAAAAATTGTGGCAGCACCTTTTACATCCAAAAACTGATAGTCATGAAAGAATTAATTGTATTGTTTACCTGCATTTTATGGGCGCTTGGCGCAAAAACGGCCGAAGTTCTGGCCCAAACAAATTCATCCGATGTTTCAATTATATCGGAGGGAATTGAATTACACGGAACAGAAGAAGAACCTGAAACAAAAGAGAATTTCCCGGTTGTACTGCTCATCGCCGGCTCGGGGCCAACCGATCGGAACGGTAACCAACCCGGCCTGACCAATAATTCGTTTAAACTGTTGGCAAAAGAACTTGCGTTGAATGGGATCGGATCGGTGAGGTACGATAAGCGGGGTATTGCACAAAGCCATTACGAAGGTTTTTCAAATGCTGCTGTTCGTTTCGACCATTACGTTACCGATGCTGTTAACTGGATTAACTATCTAAAGGAAAATGAAAAATACTCCAGGGTTTATGTGGCCGGGTTAAGCGAAGGATCGCTGATTGGTATGCTGGCAGCAAAACAGGCCGGGGCCGACGGGTTCATTAGTTTAAATGGCCCCGGCCGCCCGGCCGATAAAATAATTTTGCAGCAAGTATCCCGTCCGGGTACCCCCGAAAATGTAGTTGATGAAGTTAAAACCATTATCGGAAAAATTAAAAAAGGTGAAAATGCGGAAGAAATTCCACCATACCTGATGAGCCTTTTTAATCCCGATATTCAACCTTATTTGAGATCGTGGTTTCGTTACAATCCGTCAACTGAAATTGGAAAAATAACATTTCCGGTACTCATTATTCAGGGCGAAAATGATATTCAGGTTAGCGTTGAAGATGCAGGACTTTTAAAAAAAGGGAACCCCTCAGCCAAAAAAGTGATTATACCCGGAATGAATCATATCCTCAAAAATGCCGAAGATGATTTTCAACTCAATTATGCAACCTATAACAACCCCGACTTGCCTGTAAACGGAACACTTGTTCAGGAACTGATTTTATTTATGCAATAAATTATTTGTTTTTTATCCATCAGTAAAGGTCGTTATTTCACCGATAAATAGCGGCCTTTGATTCATTTCACCTTTTATAAATGAAACCAATGACATAGATTTGTAAATATTGATATGAGTCTAGCCGAAAAGAAACAAAAAGAAGTTGAAAGCCACAGTTTTGGACATAAGTTTGCCGAAAGTACAAAGTGGGCACTCGAGAAAGCATTTAAGGGCATGGGCCAGGAAGTTACCGAAACAAAAAACATGGCCCATTCTTTTTTCAGATTGCTTGAAAGTAAACTGAATTTAAAAGAGCGCAAAGAACCTCCTTCGCCCGAAGAAGTTAAAGAAGCCATTGAACAACTAAAAGATTTGGGACGCTTATCGTTTTTTGCATCCATTTCAATTTTGCCCGGAGGCGGTATTTCGTTAATAGGTCTTGAATTATTGGCCCGGAAGTTTGGCGTAACAAATTTTACGTTTATTCCTTCAGCATTCCGGAAAAGCAGTTCCGGCACTGGGGAAACTTAATTCAACACGTGTCCGGAATACTCAATTTCACCGGCGTTCAAGCGGATTTCATTCCTGAAATTATCCGGTATTTCATCCCTGAAATGCGAAATGAAGAGTATGGTACAGTTTGAGTCTTTTGCAATTTCGTTAAGCAGTTGTTTAAATAGTGAAAGATTCCCTGCATCGAAACCCTGAAAAGGTTCATCGAAGATAAGCAGCGGAGGTCTTTTAATCAGAGCCCTGATAATCAAAACCATTCTTTGATGTGAAGAAGAAAGATTATCGAACGGTATTTCGGCCAGTTTTTCTTTGTGAATAGTTGTTAACCAATGTCGTACAAGTTTAAGATGATATCCGGAAGGTTGAGTATACAGGCCTTCTGAGTCGAACAATCCCGAGCAAATAACATCAATTGTATTAAGTCTTTTCGGAAAGTATTGGTGCAGCTCGGGGGAGACAAAACCGGTTTTGGCTTTAATGTCCCAGATTGATTCACCGCTGCCCCTGGTTTTTCCAAATAAGCGAATTTTTTGCTTGTATGCCCGGGGGTTATCGGCAAATATCATGTTTAGCAAGCTGGTTTTTCCCGAACCGTTATTGCCCGAGATTACCCATTTTTCTCCTTTCTGAACCTGCCATGAAATGTTTTTTAAAATGTGCAATAATTTTACCAGGTTAACCGATATGCATCTACCGAATTCCCGAAAAACGTGGGCACAAGTACCATTTTCTTTTCAGGAATATAGTCAATATCGGCTGTGTTAATTTTTTCGATTGTCGAGTCGAGCAATTTAGTTATTTTCTCACCATCTGAGACAAAAACTTTCCCGATCCAGTTCGAAAAAATGAATTTCTTATTGTCAATTCGTTCTAACCCATCAACACCTCCGGCACCTTTCAGTATTTCATTCATTTCTTTTGTGTCAATATCAATTTTCCATATCGACTGGTTACCAGCGAATAAATTTCCATTATCGACCCAAAGACCATTTACATTTTTTAGATTCTCATTGTAAAGCCACGAACTGAATTTTCCGTCAGAAAGGGAATAAATTCGCTGGTCTCTGCTGTCGGAAACATACACAACATTGTTTTCATCGATTGTTACATCATTCAAGAATTTCGCATTGGGTGCCGTATAGCGTTTTTCAATTTTTGCTTCTTTGATATCAATAATTACCAGCTCGTTTTGATCGGAAACAAACAAATTATTACCCGAAACAGCAAGCCCTTTCGGTTCTTTTAAACCGGTTACCCAATGTAAATTTTTAATTGAGCCATTCAAATTAACCAAAGAGATGTATCCGTCATCGACTGAAGAATTGCGGTCGGGTCCCATGTTTGAAACAAAAAGAACATCGAGCTCCTCATGGTAGAAAACAGATTCGGGTGTTTCGAGCCCTGGTTCCGACTGCCATACTTTTTCAAGTTTTTGCGAGAAGGCAAGGGCTGAAAGAAAAATCAGCATGAATAATAAAGTTGTTTTCATATGAAATGCTTTAATTTTTTTAATCTGCAACTGTTTATACGCTCATTGAACATCCTGGTTATTGTATTTGTTCAACGATTCTTTTTCTGTCAATTTTCATGGAAGCATTCCGTGGAAATTTATTTAAAAATCTGATCTCTTTTGGGCATTGGTATTTCTCCATCCTTTTTTGCAAAAAGTTAAAGAGTTGTTCCGGGTTAATTTCTTTTTTTGAACCCTCAATTATTAAAATGGCTTTTTGCCCTAAGCGCTGATCTGGAACAGGGACAATTACAAAAGGACGATGGATCAGATCGCTGATCTTATTTTCCACCTCTTCGGGATGGATTTTTATCCCACCCGAGTTTATAATATTATCGGTACGCCCTTTCCATTTAAATTCTGATTCCGATATTATTTCAGCGCAATCATTTGTTATCACGGGCTTTTCCAACAAATCAGGGGCATTTATCCTGAGGCAGTTATTTTCATCGGTTTCAACCGAAATTCCGGGAAGCGTTATAAAAGCACTGTCGGGAGCCGGGCCGTTCATTCGTTGAAGGGCTATGTGTGAACAAGTTTCGGTCATACCGTATGTGGCAAAAACTTCTGAAGGTACGTGTTTGATTTGCTGTTGAAGTTGGTAATCAACAGCAGCTCCGCCAATGATGATTTTCCGAAGGCTTGAAAAATCTGACTTTTTTTCAATCAAATTTTGAACCTGCAGGGGCACCATGGCTGCAAAATCGATTTTCCGTGATGGGATATTGGGAGTGCCAGTTGGTTCGCTAACGATTAGATTAAGGTTGCCAACAATAGCACGAACTACCATCATTTTTCCGGCAATGTAATTAATAGGCAGGCAGAGCCAGGCTGTATTGTTTTCATGTAACCCCAAAAACTGAAGTGTTTTTTGGGCTGAGGTTTTCATGGCATTTTTTTTTAGCTTAATTTCTTTTGGGGTGCCGGTGCTGCCCGACGTATTTTGACGTATAAAATTGTTTTGATCGAACCAGTTTAAAATGAATTCATACATACTTTTTTCCCATACGGAAAGTTTGTTTTTTTGAAGTTTAAACCGTATGTCTTCGGGTGTTAGCTGTTTTCCGTTTATTTTTATTCTATCCGTATCCATCCGGTCAATTTGCGTCATTCGCGTTCTATTTTTCCCCATACTTTGTTTGCATCATAAAACAATTGTTCGCCCTGCAAAGTTAATGGCGAATCGATGTTATTTGAAAAAAGCATTCCGGTTCCAAGTCCCTGATGCAGGGTTGTATTTTTTGTAGATACCCACTGGGCAATGGCATTCAGCCCAATGTTCGATTCCAGCGCAGAGGTAGCCCACCATCCAGTGTTGTATTCTTCGGCCAGTTGGATCCATTCATCGCTTGCCTGGAAACCACCCAGCAAACCGGGTTTCAAAATAAGGTATTGGGGATGGATTGTTTCAAGTAAACGGCGCTTTTTTTCAAACGGAAAAACACCAATAAGTTCTTCATCGAGCGCGATGGGAGTAGGCGATGATTCACAAAGCCTTGCCATTTCGTTCCAGTGGCCGGCTTTAATGGGTTGCTCAATGGAGTGCACCTGCATTTCGGCCAGTACCGAAAGCACTTCGGTTGCCTGACGGAGGCTAAAAGCGCCATTGGCATCAACCTTGATGGTTAGTTCCTTCACATTAAACTGACGGCGCATTTCAGCTATAATTTCTTTTTCCGTTTTCCATTCAAGCGACCCAATTTTTAGTTTAATGCACGTGAAACCCTTTTCCAGCTTTTCGGCTATTTGTTTGCGCATGTACGTTTTATTTCCCATCCATATCAGGCCGTTGGTAACGATGCCTTTTTCTCCCAGGGTAAACAGCGAAGGAAACAAAATACGTTCTCCGCCATTTTGCAGGTCAGTCAGGGCCGTTTCCAGGCCAAATTGAATCGATGGGTATTTTTCAAGTGGCAGCTTAAAATTATATTCTCCCCGGTTTATTGTTTGGCAAACTTCGTTAAGGTTTTTTTTAAAATCAGGACTGTCGTCAATACTCAGTCCGTGCAATAATGAGCATTCACCAATTCCTGTTTTTTCACCATCGGAAAGAAAAAGGAACCATGCGTTTTTACTGGTAAAAACATCGCGTGATGTAACAGCCTCGCGAATAAAACGAAGTTTATATTTTATATATGAAGCCTGAACCTGCATAAATTCTTTTGTGTTTGAATGATAAAGATAAATAGAAAGGGGCGAAAATCATCATTCAATAATTAACTGGTGGAAAAAACAAAGGTCTAAAACAAATAAGGGATATAAATAGGGCGTTTGTGGTTAAAGATGATATTGAACTTGGATATGCGAACATAATTCCATTGTGGCATTTTGGCTTAATTTATTAATCATTTCAAACAACTAAACCAATCCCAAAAATCAAAGCAAAAAGGAAAGTTGCCAAAGAAAGGTTTTTCAATTCCCGGTTCAGGATTTCCGGATCATCCGATTTGAAAACCCGGACAAGGTTTCTTATAAAAAGTGGAACGGTAATTAGAAACAACCATTGCCAAGTTGAATAGAATTCGGTGATTGTATAATACACGGCAAAAAACATAGCTGCAAGTATCAAAACCAAATGATAGTTCCGTGCAAATTTTGCCCCATGATTAACTGCAAGTGTTTTTTTCCCCGTTTTGGAATCGGTCTCAATGTCGCGTAAGTTGTTTATATTGAGCACACCTGTGCTTAGCAGCCCAATTGTTGCAGCCGGATAAATCAACGGAATTTCAAACCAGTTTGCATGAAGGTAATACGTTCCGATAACACCAATTAAACCAAAAAAAATGAAAACAAATATGTCACCGAATCCTTTATATCCATAGGGTTTTTTACCTACGGTGTATTTTATTGCAGCAGCAACAGCCGCAAAACCAAGCACGAAGAAAAGCAACACTGTTTTCCATTGGTCAATTTTTAATCCGCAAAAAACAAGTAATGTGCCCGAAATAATTGATAACCCTGCCACAAGTATAATCATTTGTTTAATTTCCTTTTTTGAAACCATCCCGGTTGCCGTAACTCGCGTGGGGCCTACACGCTGAAGGGTGTCCTTCCCCGAAATGGCATCACCATAATCATTGGCCAGGTTCGAAAGGATTTGAAGCAGGGTAATGGTTGTTAGGGCCAGCAAAAAAACCGGCCACCTGAAAGCGCCATCGGCAAGGGCGAGAAAACTGCCCATTACTGCATTCGATAATGCCAGTGGGAGCGTACGCAGGCGAAAAGCCTGGAGCCATATTCTGATTTTGTTCATTCTGAAAAATTAAATTTTAAAATATACTTTTTGCAACCAGTGTTTATACATGGGATCGAGGAAAAAGACTCTTTTTTGTTCAACATCAATTATTTCTTTGTTAATTAAAGCATTCCGCGCCTTAATCGCGTTTGCCGATGTTCCCAACCGGTATTTAAGCAGAACGTTTTGAGAGCTCAGTTGTTTTTCGCCGTTTAAAACCGCTTCCATTAAATTAACCTGGGTTTGGGATAATTCATCGGTACGGGTTTGAAAAAGTAAACTTAGTTGATCGATCAAATCTTCAAAAGCCCGTAAAACAATTTCATCAGTACATTCTTTGTCGGTTCGAAGCCAGGTTTGCTGAGCAAGTTGTTGGACATAATAGGGGTGACAATCGGCTAATTCTGAAACCATTGCTGCCTGTTTTTCATGTATTTTCTTCCCGGTGTCGGCAAAACGTTTGATGATAAAAGGTATCCAATCTTCTTTTTTAATTTTTTGCAAAAATATAATGTCGCCAAATTTGTAAAAAGGCATGGCCGAATTTGTAAAAACATCAATTAACATGTGCCTTTTACTCCCAAATAAACAATACGACGTTAACTGATGCTTTTGCCAGTTCGAGCGTAACTTTTTCTGAAAAGCCAACGGGTTTTCAAAATTGCTGAGGTTTTGAAACTCATCAATGCAAATAACAAATTTGAAATTCTTTTTTTCAGCAATTTTTTCTGAAAGGTTCAAAATTTCATCGGGGTTTTTTTTGACTTCTTTCCAGTCAAGCCCTAACTGAAAGGATGATTCGGCAGTGGGATTAAAACTGACTTTAGGAATGAAACTCCCAAGAAATTTTTTTACAAGATCAACAATTCCTTCAACTTTATTTGCCGTTGCCTGTACAATCTCCTGTGCAAGTAGCTGGTAAAATTGTTCTTCAGTCCGGACATTGAACATGTCGATAAAACAAAAACGTAACTCTTTGTGCAATTCGCTTGCTTTTTTTGCCGAATAGAATACCAATGATGATTTTCCCAACCGCCTTGGGGATATTAAAATGGTATTGATATTTGAATTAAAATTTGTTATAAGCTTGTTTACTTCTTTTTTCCTGTTGGTGAAATTATCCAGAACCGCCAACTTGCCATAAACAAAAGGTGTGGTTGTATCCATGATTTTCTGTTTTTCTGACAAATGTACCAAAAACAAACAATATTACCAAACAGTAAGTTGCCAAATGGTATGTTGCTGTTTGGTGGGTTGGTCTGAAGTGAAAAGAATATTATTTACGGGAACTTCGGATACTTTTTAAAATCCGGCTTCCGCTTTTCGAGGAACGCCTGCTTTCCTTCCTGGGCTTCTTCGGTAAGGTAATACAACAGCGTGGCATTCCCGGCAAATTCCTGAAGGCCAATCTGCCCGTCAAGGTCGGCATTCATGCCCAGCTTTAACATGCGCAATGCAAGCGGACTGTGTTCCTGCATTTTTTGTGCCCAGGCAACCACTTCATCTTCGAGCTGATTGAGCGGGACAACTTTATTTACCAGTCCCATTTCCAAAGCTTCCTGCGCTGAATACTGGCGGCACATAAACCATATTTCCCGGGCTTTCTTTTGGCCTACAACACTGGCAAGGTATGATGATCCCAGGCCGGCATCGAAGCTGCCAACTTTAGGGCCGGTTTGCCCGAAAATGGCATTTTCGCTGGCAATGCTAATGTCGCAAACAACGTGCAGCACATGACCACCACCAATGGCATATCCGTTTACCATGGCAATAACCGGTTTGGGCATGCTGCGTATTTGTTTCTGTACTTCGAGGATGTTGAGTCGTGGAATGCCGTTTTCATCAATGTAACCGCCGGTTCCTTTTACGTTTTGGTCGCCCCCTGAGCAGAAAGCCTTATCGCCGGCACCGGTAATAACAACAGCATTTATTCGTTGATCCTCGCGGCAAATATTCAAAGCATCACTCATGTTATTCACGGTTGTTGGCCTGAATGCGTTTCGCACCTTTTCGCGGTTAATGGTTATTTTTCCAATCCCGTCGAAATAATCGAAGAAGATGTCTTCGTATTGTTTGATTGTTTTCCAGTTTCGTGTAGTCATGTTGTATCTTTTTGTCGGAAGTCGGAAGACCGAAGAAACTTCCTGATATTATTTAATTTTTGATTTAAATTTCATAATAAATATGTTTTGGGGTTAATATTCTTATGTTCAACTTCTGACTTCTGACTTCCGTCTTCCGACTTTATTCTTTCAATGTATTCTATATAATTTTCCGCATTATCAGCCTGCGGTGTTTTTATCTCCAACAACGAAGGCCTGCTTTTAAATTTTATAAAACGTTGAAAAGTGCTTGTGAGTTCGGTCTCGGTCTTTGCTGCAAAATACTCAATTCCGTAGGCTGCTGCCAGTTTTTTAATATCAACCACATGAGGGGTTTCAATAAATTCTTCAAAAGCTTCCAATTTTGCCGGTCCCGGAATCATCCGAAATATCCCCCCACCGCCATTGTTTATAACCACAATTTTCAGGTTCGGTGGCAGTTTGCTGTTCCATAAAGCGTTTGAATCGTACAGGAAACTCAGGTCGCCCAGTATTAAAAGGTTTATTTTGTCCGATTGCGATGCAAAACCGGTTGCTGTCGACAGGCAGCCATCAATGCCCGAAACGCCGCGGTTTGCGTAAACCTGTTCAAATTTCGAGAGGTCGAAAAGCTGGGCATAGCGCACGGGGCTGCTGTTACCCAAATGGAGAATGCAATTAGCAGGCGACTGGCTAATAATGGTTTCAAAAACGATCAGGTCGGAATAAGGCAGTTGGCCGAGGGTAGTATTATGTAAAACTGTATTTTTGCTGTATTTGTTTTGCCAGATAGTGCAATAGTTTTCTGATGTGGAACCGGTTTCGTTCAATTTTTTAAATATAGAAGCAGCTTTGCCCTGAATGAACCCGGTTAGGTTTTGGTAGGTATCTATGTTGTCTTCTTCTTCGGAAATCCTGAAATGGATAATCCCTTTTTGGTTTTGGAGCCATTTTTTCAGCCGTTTCGAAACAACCGGTCCGCCAACTGAAATTAGTATATCCGGTACAAAATCGTTGTTTGTTGGCTCAACATCAATCATTACCCGGTCAATTTCAGAAATAATTTTTTCACCCTTGATATTGGATATGGCTTCGGCCAAAACAACGGCTTTCTTCTCATTGGTAAGCGCATTAAGGGTTTTGTTCAATTCATAGTTGGGAAGCATTTGGCCGCAAACGATCATGCGTTTCAGGTTGTTTTTCCAGCCATTAATGAGCTTTTTGGGTACAGGGTTTTCTTTTATTTCTTGTGTGGAAATTTGAATGTTTTGAGTAGGCTGGGGCAGTTCAACATACAGGGGTTCGGCAATAGGTACGTTTATATGCACGGGGCCTTTTAACCCAGTTGCAGCGAGGTTAATGATTTTATCGATTGCCGCATGTTGTTTTCTTGTATTGTATCCGTTAAATGCGGGACGTTTAAGGTGTAACGAATCCTTTACAAAATTCCGGAACACGTTTTTTTGCCTAACTGTTTGGCTATCCTGCTGGTCGATAAGTTCTTCGGGGCGGTCGGCAGTGATGGCAATTAAGGGAATGTGTTGGTAATAAGCTTCGGCCAGGGCCGGGCTGTAATTTAAGGCAGCTGTTCCCGATGTGCAGAGCAGGACAACGGGCTTTTGTGTTGCAAGGGCAATACCCAGTGCATAATATCCGGCCGAACGTTCATCAACAATGCTATGCAGTTTAATTTCAGCGGTTGAAAAAAAAAGCTCGATAAGCGGGGCATTTCGCGATCCGGGCGAAACAACAATTTGTTGAATTCCTTTAAGCCGGCATATTTCAACAAGGTCGGTAATATGTTGCAGGTGATGGGTCATGATGTGGCAAGTTATACCAATTCTTTAAAAAGTTCAGACAATTTTCAAATCTTTTTCAGGCTGGCAATTAACTGTTAGTATTTCGTTAGAATTTATTTTCGTTTAGTATTTAATCAAACTTCCTTTTCTGAAAAGAAAAATGGGAATTTATGTAAAAAAACCCTTTTTCTTGAATTAAGAGATAAGTTTTTGCAGTTTTTTTTAGTGTGTAAAACGCCATCAAACCTTATGAATAACTGACAGTAAAGTTTCGCCTTTTATTTCGGTTTCGGCCCATTCTTCCTCGGGAATTGATTCTGCCGTAATACCGGCACCTACATGCAATATCAGTTTTTGGGGCAGCACCTGCATGCAGCGCAGGTTTACAAAAAGCAGTACCCGTTCGTCGAGGTTAACGGGGCCCAGAAAACCCGAGTAATAACTGCGGTTATGGGTTTCGAGGTTGTTGATGAATGCCATGGAAGCCTTTTTAGGCAGGCCGCAAACAGCCGATGTGGGGTGAAGCTCTTTTATCAGTTTGCCAAGATGCCCGTTAACTTCGTGAAAATTAAACGAAAAATCGGTGCGCAAGTGAATCAGGTTTCCTGCTTTTTTTGTGTATGGCCCGTTTTTTTGCAGGTAGGGGATTTTTAGTTTTTCGAAAGCTTTTTCAATAAAAAGGGTTACCAGTTGTTGTTCGTTTTTTTCTTTGTTGCTCCAGTTGTGCAGGTTTAGGTTTTCGTTGCTGAATTTTTGGGTGCCGGCCAGCGAAACGGTAACCAGTTCGTTAAGGTGGGAGCACAGTAGCGGTTCAGGAGTTGCGCCCATCCACAAATGTCCGGGAATGTTAAAAAGGTAAACAAAGGCGTTGGAATAGGAATTAATGAGCAGTTGAAAAATATCGGTCAGTTTTTGCCGATAATTTTTTTTGACAATTTTAACTCTTGATATCACTGCTTTTTGAAACTTCTTTTGCGAAATGGCTTCCTTAATCGTTTCAACCTGTTTTAAAAACTGTTTTTTTGAAACGGTATCATGCGTTATCTCTGTTTTCGGGGAAGTGAGGGCTTCGAGTTTCAATAAATCAGAGAAACCCGAGTAATCGGTGCTTATGTAATTGAGGTCTGGTGAAATGAAATAGCTGTGGTTGTGTTCATTTTCGGTGAATGGAGAAATTAAAAAACCCTTGCGGGAAAAGAGTTTCGACGTTATATCAACACGTTTGGCAATCGGGCTTTTTTGCACAATTAACCGTACCGAGTCGCTATGTGGCAAGCGATATGCCGCAAATATCAAATTATTGTTTATACAGTGTTGCAGTGCGTCAAAAAAGTTCATTCGCTTTTCTTTTCTACTATAGCATTAGTAACACGTGCAACCGAAATAAGTTTGTTTTGCCTGTCGCGAATTTCAACATCCCAAACGTGGGTTTTTTTCCCTTCGTGCAGCAACGTTGCGGTGGCAACAACATAGCCATCCTTTACCGGCGAAATGTGGTTTGCCGAAACCTGCATGCCAAACACATCGTATTTTGTGGCGTCGATATGCAGCAGTGAGCCGCCACTCCCAACCGTTTCGGCCAGCGCCAGCGAGGCACCTCCGTGCAAATAGCCCATGGGTTGGTGTGTGGCTGTATGCACCGGCATTTTTGCCTGTATGGTTGTTGCCGTTACGTTTATGAATTCGATATTCAGGTGCCCGACAAGCGAATTTTTGCAAAACTCGTTAATTTCTGATATGGTCATGACTTCTTTCTTTAACGAGCGTAAAGATAATGAATTTGGGAATTATTTATTTTGAGTGATGCCGGCTGCAAAAAACAAAACCCGGATTTACCCGGGCTTTGTACTAATCGCTAAAAAAATTTACTGGTATTTGTATTTGAAAATGGTATCATCGGGCTCATCGTCTTCGTTGAGGTTATCAATATCGAGATATTCCTCTTTGAAGCTTTTGTGCCGGTGATATTCTTTTTGCTTTTCAATGAATTTATACACCGCACTAACCTGGCTACGGTTGTGTGTAAAAGCACTGTAACCCTCCTGCCAGTTAAATCCGTGATGCTCTAAAATGTGGTGGTTAATGTAATATGATGACTGTCGTTTTATTTCACGTACCAGGTTGGAAATGGCTATTGATGGACTTAATTTCACAAGTAAATGTATGTGATCATCTGTTCCGTTTATGATGAGCGTTTTATGGCCGGTCTCTTCAATTATCTTTTGAATGATTTGGTATATCTCCTTTTCACGATCATTCAGAACCGGTTTTTCCATCTCCTGGACAGCAAACACAATGTGTACATATAATTGGGTGAAGGTAGACGACATACGTTGTTATACTTTAAGCGGTTAAGTTATTGCAAAAAACAAAAAACCCCAAGAATTACCGTTAAATGTAATGAACAGTTTTTCAACAACTTATTCTGGATGTGCCCAGTATGAAAATTGGAACAATTTCCCCAAATACAGATTTAACATAAACAAAAAAATGATAATCCAATGAATAAAGAAAAAACCAACCGGACTGTTTTATATCTAAACAAATTGCCGTAAATTGTTGGTTGTTAAAAGGGTATTGTTATGAATACAAAATGTTGTTTCTTCCTGATAGGGTTGTTGCTGTCGTCCTCACTTTTTTCACAATACACAAAGGAGAAGTTCGACACCATAAATTGCAGTACAATTGGTTGTGAAAATCTGGGGCATCTTCATTCGATAAGTTGTGGCTATTTAACGCTTTACCTCGAAAATAAAACCGATGAACTCGAAAGGGTAATATGGAGTTCGGTACTACCTTGTACAACCGAGAGGTTGATTTGTAAATATTATAAAGAAATTGGGGAGCTTCCGGCTATACGACAAGAGACTTATTACCTCAACAGTAAATTCGATAAAATTGACACAACAAAAGTTGAGGGTCCAATTACATATAAAGTTTTCGCTGGCTGGGTGGGTGATCAGTATATTCGTTCAAAAATAATGATTGATAAACCCAATACAGAATCGTATAAAAATTTCGTTATCGGTAGCGGTTCGTGCAGTATTATGCGAAAACTTTCGTATATAACATCCCGCAGGGAAAATACGGTACCGTGCCTCAGCGTTTCAATTTATAGCAAAAAAGACCCGGTTGAAATGGCTAATCGTATTATTAATGAGTACGATAAAGCGGTTAAGAATAATTACGAATACAAAAAGGAATTTACGTATAATTTGCTTCAAAAAACCACCGAAGGTTGGACACAGGATAAAATACAAGGCGAACTCAATTCCATTCAATGGAGTTATTCCGATTACAGGCAGGAAGGCATGTGCGAAGAAAATTATTTTGGAACATCGAGGAAAAACCACATTTTTTCGATAAATGAATATGTTGTAACCGATATTGAATCATCAGCTTACATTTCACCTGAAAATACAACTACAACAGAAAACATACAAAAGGATTCGGTTATTGATAAAGTAAAAGAAGAAGAAGAACCGTTAGAAGAAGAAGAAATTGATAATAGTAAACCTCTTTTAAGTGGTGAAGTTGAAAAACTAGGAAAGGTAAAAATCAATGCAAGCAAAGAGTATTTAATAATTCCCGGTTTTACTGAAGTTTTTATCCAGGCTTTAAACAAAAAAGGGGAGAATTTATCGGTACCGTATCCAGTTAAGCTGCAAATTACAAACAGTAATAATTATTCCTTTGTTGAAATTGTGAATAATGAAGGGATTACCAGTAACGATGGTACGTATAAAGGGGTATTAACTCTGCATGAACCTAAAGAAAAGGATGTTGAATTACTTGCATCGGCTCCGCTCGAAATTTCGGTTGAGGTGAGCATTTTTCATCCCAAAACAAAAGCACTTGTATACGAAAGCAGTGTTAAGCTGACACTGGGGATTGCCTTAATATCTGGAACAACAATCGGGCCCGGTTATGAACCGCGAACCGAAAATTATGCTCCCGATTTTTACCCCATGCGGTATCAAATTGCCAATTCAGTCAACAGCGAAGGCCGTTTTTTTATATTGGTAAATACATCTTTACTCGAAAGCGAAACAACCGAACAAAAAGAAATGTACAACAGTGCAGGGAAACCCGGTACGGCAGAAGGGCCGGATTTGTTTTTACAATGGCCGGCCAATACAAGTTACCCATTGGTATACCGGCTGAGTAATGCCGAAGCAGATGGTATAGATCATGCGTCGAAACAGCAAATGGGAAAAAACGGGGCATTCGATTTATTAACGGTGGGCGAACATGAAAACCGGGTCCGCCAAATTGTGCTTGATTTTATCGATAAAATGTCGTTGAATTCCACCGAGAAAACAAAACTTTTTTCGGCGGTTGATGAAATAAAATTCCGTTATAATGTTGAAAAAGTTACTGCTCCAACTTTTATTACCAAACCCGAAGCAATTTCGTTTATTGAAATTCCGGAACCCTCACAAACATTCTGGAATTTTGTGGGGAGGGAGGGTTCCGACAATGCCTACAGCCTTGTTTTTCATGCCATAGGCCATTATGTTAACAGGGTTGCCTGTTTTTCAGGCCAACGTTATTTTAATTTTCTGAACAATCGTTGCTATGGAAGCAACCAGTTGTATACGCGCAGGCAAAACATCAGAAATACCTTGGCCGACGAGTCGGAATACATTGCCTATTATGAAGCAAATGCCGATTTTTTCTGCTATTTGCTTTACCAGTTCCTTCAAAAGCAAAACCACGATTTTATTAAGCATTCACTTTATTTCGATCCGGTTTATTGCTCACTTTTTGAAAAAGACTTAGAAGTTGATCCTTTTTCAGGCATACATTCCGTTTCGGGCCTTCAATCACGGTTTTTTATCGGGCTTTATGGTAACGAATGCAGCCGTGCTCCCGAAAACGTTTATACCGACTTCTTGATGGTCCAAAAACAATATGCCGAAATATCGGGACAAGGGGAAGCGGCACAAACATTGCATGAATGGATTTTTGCTTTAAAAAATCAGGGAACGGAAAGTATAACCGGCAATTTTCCGGCAACAAAAGAAATGATCAAAAAGGTTTATGCCCCACGAATATCAATCATTGCCGCATCCGATAACGAAACATCACGGATCAAAATTGATAACGAAACGGTTTCAAGTTTTGGCCAGATACCTGCAATACATATTGCCTCAAATGTATCGGTAAAATCGTTGAGTGGAACCTTTCTTATGATGCTCCCCCGTGAAGGTGCATTTGATAAAATTTGGTTAAAACCCGAAGCTAAAATTAAAATTGAGGAAATGGATTCCCTTCGTTTAATGATCGGACATTTTTTAGGCAAAGGTACATTTAACGTTTACACACCCCTGGCATCAATAATAGCTAATGAGGCTGAATTTTCCGTTAATCTCGAAGTTGAAAATACAACACTAAACGTTTTTAGTGGCGAAGTACAGCTAATTAGCTCAGTTGATGATGAGGTAATTGTACCCGGCCAAACAGTTACCATGAACAAGCGGGGCCGAATTCGAAGGCCGAAGGAAATGGATCAGGTTCAATCTGAAACATTGGAAAAAGAATTTCAGTAGTTGTTTTTTTTCATTGCATTTCAGAGCCTAACAACTGTTCCCAATTACAAACCATTTGTCAATTACCTTTCTGTTAGATTGCTTTAACAATTCGGCATAAAAATTTCTATATTTGTACACTTTTTAAAAATCAGGCTTTTTGCACGTTATGACTAAGAAATTTGCCGAATACAAGCAATTCGATTTATCGCAGATAAACAAGGAAATAAGAAAGCGCTGGGAGGCAGACGACACCTTTCACAAAAGTATCAGTACCCGCCAGGGAAAACCACTTTTTGTTTTTTACGAAGGGCCGCCATCGGCAAACGGTATGCCGGGCATACACCATGTAATGGCCCGTGCCATTAAAGATATTTTTTGCCGCTACAAAACCATGAATGGCTTTTTGGTTAAACGCAAAGCCGGTTGGGACACCCACGGGCTGCCTGTTGAACTTGGTGTTGAAAAAATGCTGGGCATAACCAAGGAAGATATCGGGAAAAAAATCTCGGTAGCTGAGTACAATGCCGCCTGCCGTAAAGAGGTAATGAAATATACCCGCGAGTGGGAGGAACTTACCCGCCAAATGGGTTACTGGGTCAACATGGACGACCCTTATATAACTTACGACAGCCGTTATATTGAAACCCTGTGGTGGCTTTTAAAGCAACTCTACAACAAAGGATTGTTGTACAAAGGATACACCATTCAGCCTTATTCGCCGGCTGCGGGTACAGGCCTCAGCTCACACGAACTGAACCAGCCCGGGTGTTACCGCGATGTGAAAGACACCACTGCAACGGCTCAGTTTAAGGTCAAAAGGGATGATAAATCGGAATTTCTTTTCGACAATGTTGATACCGAACTCTTTTTCCTGGCCTGGACAACAACCCCCTGGACCCTGCCATCGAACACGGCTTTGGCCATCGGGCCTAAAATTACCTATGTGAAAGTAAGGACCTATAACCAGTATACCGGTGCTCCAATTACGGTAATTCTGGCCAAAGATTTGCTGCCTGCCTACTTCGACATGAAAAATGCCGAATTGCCCATTGAAGAATATACAGCCGGAAGTAAAAATATACCTTTCCGCATTCTGTCTGAATACAAAGGCGAAGAGCTTGTTGGTGCAGGTTACGAACAACTTATCCCGTTTGTTAAGCCCGAAGGTGATGCCTTTCGGGTAATTCCGGGCGACTATGTTACCACCGAAGACGGTACCGGTATTGTGCACATTGCACCAACTTTTGGTGCCGACGACGACCGGGTGGCCAAACAAGCAGGCATTGTCCCCCTTATCATGCTCGATAAAGAAGGAAAACGCCAGGCCATGGTCGACCGTACCGGGAAATTTTACCACATTGAAGACCTGGACGAAGGATGGGCAAAAGCCTATGTAAACGAAAACATTTACCGCGATTTTGCCGGCCGTTATGTGAAGAATGCATACGACGATACCTTATCGGAAAAAGATCCCACGCTGGACATTGACCTATCAGTAATGCTGAAAAAAGAGAACAAGGCATTCAAGGTTGAAAAACATGAACACAATTACCCACACTGCTGGCGAACAGATAAACCCGTGCTATACTATCCGCTCGATTCATGGTTTATACGCACCACGGCCATTAAGGACCGGATGATTGAGTTGAATAATACCATTAACTGGAAACCCAAAAGCACGGGAACCGGCCGTTTTGGAAACTGGCTCGAAAATCTGGTTGACTGGAACCTTTCCCGCTCACGCTATTGGGGCACTCCTTTACCAATATGGCGAACTGAAGGCGGAACAGAAGAAATATGTATTGGTTCGGCCGAAGAGTTGATGAATGAAATTGAAAAGTCAATCAAAGCCGGTTTCATGGATAAAAATCCTTACGAGGGATTTGAAGTTGGGAACAATACGAAAGAGAACTACGAAAAG
This sequence comes from Prolixibacteraceae bacterium, assembly GCA_021740385.1. Lineage (GTDB taxonomy): Bacteria > Bacteroidota > Bacteroidia > Bacteroidales > Prolixibacteraceae > DAIMEA01. Next base: position 171,291 of record JAIOZY010000003.1, read on the forward strand.
GTCGACTTTCATCGGCCTTATGTCGATGATATTGTTCTGGTGTCACCCTCGGGAAAGAAAATGTTCCGTGAGCTCGATTTGATTGATGTTTGGTTCGATTCGGGGGCAATGCCTTACGCGCAGGCTCACTGGCCATTCAGCCTCCCCCCAACCCCCTCCCAAGGAGGGGGAGAATGCCCTCCGAAGTATCGAACGGCAAACCCGATGATTTATCCGCTTTTAAGGGAATTAGCAGATAAACAAAAAAATAACCCAACAGAAGCTGAAGAATTTCTTTGGAACAACTTAAGAGGCAAGAATTTAGAAGGTTATAAGTTTCGTCGTCAGCATATTATCGACCAATTTATTGCTGATTTTGTTTGTTTGGAAAAGCAACTAATCGTTGAGGTTGATGGAAAAATTCACAATTTACCCGAAAATCAAATTTCAGATGCTGAAAGAACCGATCGATTGAAAGAATTGGGCTACAAAGTAATCCGATTTAAAAATGAAGAAGTATTAGGCAACATAGAAGGAGTACTAGACTTAATTCTTGCAGAATGCCATTCCCTCCCCTTGGGGGAGGGTCAGGGTGGGGCTTCCTCCCTTCCCCTTGGGGGAAGGGTCGGGGATGGGGCTTCAGGGGCCTTGGTGTTTCCGGCCGATTTCATTGCCGAAGGCGTTGACCAAACCCGCGGCTGGTTTTTTACCCTTCACGCCTTAGCTACCATGATCATGGATGATGTGGCGTTTAAAAACATCATTTCAAACGGTCTTGTGCTCGATGCCCAGGGCAATAAAATGAGCAAACGCCTCGGAAATGCGGTCGACCCGTTTGAAACCATCGAAAAATACGGTGCCGACCCGTTGCGCTGGTACATGATCACCAACGCGCAACCGTGGGACAACCTCAAATTCGATATAGCCGGGGTAGATGAAGTAAGGCGTAAGTTTTTTGGTACACTTTACAATACCTATAGTTTTTTTGCCCTTTATGCCAACATTGACGGGTTTACGTTTTCAGAAGAAGAGATACCTGTTAGGGAACGTCCGGAGCTCGATCGGTGGATTATTTCACTGCTTCACTCCCTAATTAAGGAAGTAACCGAATGTTACGAAAATTTTGAACCAACATGGGCTGGCAGGGCCATTTCGGAATTTGTTACCGAAAACCTGAGTAACTGGTTTGTGCGGCTAAGCCGCAAGCGCTACTGGGGTGGCGAAATGGATAACGACAAACTTTCAGCTTACCAAACCCTATATACCTGTCTCGAAACGGTGGCTCTGCTGGCAGCACCCATTGCACCTTTTTACATGGATTTGCTCTATTCCGACCTGAATAAAGTTACCGGAAAGCAACCCATGCAAAGTGTACATATCTCCGATTTTCCAAAATACAATGCAGCCCTGATTGATAAGGAGTTGGAAGAAAAAATGGACCTGGCCCAAAAAATTTCAAGCCTGGTGCTTGGGCTTCGCCGGAAAGAAAAACTGAAAGTGCGTCAGCCTTTAGCCAAAATTATGATTCCGGTTCTAAACCAAAAATTTAAAGAACAGGTTGAAGCCGTTGAAAACATTATCCTTTCCGAAATCAATGTTAAACAAATTGAATACATTTCGGAAACGGCCGGTGTAATAAAGAAAAAAATCAAACCCAACTTTAAGGTATTGGGCCCAAAATACGGAAAGCTGATGAAACAGGTATCGGCTGCCATTGCCGCTTTGTCGCAGGAAGAGATTGCTGAATTTGAAAAGCAGGGAACATTCAACCTGAAAACCGGAGAAGAACACATTAATCTGACACTCGACGATGTGGAAATCCTTTCGGAAGACATACCCGGGTGGCTGGTTGCTACCGAAGGCAATGTAACGGTTGCCCTTGATATAAAAGTAACCGATGAACTTTACGATGAAGGCATTGCCCGTGAGTTTGTAAACCGCATTCAAAACATGCGAAAAGAACACGATTTTGATGTAACCGACAAAATTAACGTGCAGATATTGAGAAATAATTCGTTGGAGCGGGCCCTTCGAAAACACGCCGGTTATATTGCCAATCAAACATTGGCTTCTTCGTTTGAAATTGTGGATGATATTGATCGGCAAAAGGCAATTGAAACCGATATAAATGAGCATGTTACATGGATTATGGTTGAAAGGCAGCAAGAATAAACGGGCCAGACAGATACCCTATGAAAATTTTTGTTACTTTTGGTGATTCACAAATTGAAATTGAAATAAAAGCCTAATAAATTATGAGCGAGAAAAACCGATATTCAGACCAGGAGCTCCAGGAATTCAAGGAATTAATACTGGCCAAATTGGAAAAAGCTCAACGTGATTACGAGATTTTCAAAAACTCGATTACACACGGAGACGATAACGACACACAGGATACTTCGCCTACATTTAAAGTATTGGAAGAAGGTGCAGCAACTTTGTCGAAAGAAGAAGCAGGAAAGCTGGCACAGCGGCAGTTAAAGTTTATTCAGTATTTGCAGGCTGCTTTAGTCCGGATCGAGAACAAAACATACGGTATTTGCCGCGAAACAGGAAAACTGATTTCGAAAGAACGCTTGCGTGCCGTGCCTCATGCTACCCTTTCGATCGATGCAAAAAACATGCAACGGTAATTTAAAAGCATAAATAAAAAATTTTCAATTGGGAGTTAACACAACTCTCAATTTTTTTATTAAGAGCAAAATGTCGAAAAATAAACTGGCCATATTGGTCATAATCATCATTCTGATTGCTGATCAGGTTTTAAAAATCTGGATAAAAACAAATTTTTACCTCGGCGAAGAGCGCCGTGTAATTGGGAACTGGTTTATACTTCATTTTGTCGAAAACCGCGGAATGGCTTTTGGTTTCGAGTTTGCTGGCCGTTACGGGAAAGTAATATTAACCCTGTTCAGGCTTGTTGCAGCCGGAGCCATTTTCTGGTACCTGCAAAAACTAATCAAAAAAGGTATTCCCACAGGGCTGGTTATAAGTATAGCGCTCATTTGTGCCGGTGCACTTGGAAACATTATCGACAGCGCGTTTTACGGTGTATTGTTCAGCGATAGTTACGGCAGGGTTGCCGAATTTTTACCACAGGGAGGCGGTTACGAAACTTTCCTGCACGGGTCGGTGGTCGACATGTTCTTTTTTCCAATCATTAAAGGCACATGGCCTTCGTGGTCGCCCATAAATGCCGGACAGCCCTTTATTTTTTTCAGGCCCGTTTTTAATATTGCCGATTCATGCATTACCATTGGAATTGGCATTATTCTCATCTTTTTCAGAAAATATTTCAACGAAACGGAACTAAAAAAGGAAAATGAAGCAACAGAAGATAAAGCCGAATAGCCTGTTTTAAATTTGTACTGTCTCTTGCCGGTTAATCATTTTAATTATAAAACACAGTATAACAGGCCTAAATTTTCAACTAAAGTTGTAAAATTAGGCCTAAATTTTTAACTTTGATTGTGTTTTTAGGCCTAAATTTTCAAGTTTATTTATAATTAAAATGTATTCAAGAGAAGTTATAAAATTGATATATAGGTGGTTGGATGTTCCTGAAATCATTATTTTAATTGGAGCAAGGCAGGTAGGCAAGTCAACTTTATTGGAAATGCTTTCAGAAGATGGTCTGAAAATCAATATATTAAATTGTGAAAACCCTATTGTTGCTGATATTTTAAAAAACAAGAATATTAATGATATTGGGGCTTTATTTGGAGAACAAAACAAGATTGTTGCCCTTGACGAAGCACAGGACATACCTGAGATTGGGAAAATACTGAAACTTTTTTTTGATGATAAAAGGATAACGCAAAAAATTATTGCCACCAGCTCAAGCAGCTTTGAGTTATCAAACAAAACCGGTGAACCCTTAACCGGCCGAAACCTGAAATTCAAACTTTATCCATTATCCGTTGAGGAAATAAGCCAGAATGGGCAGTGGTTTGAAATGCTAGAAAGGTTGCCTTCGTTGTTAATGTATGGTTCTTACCCCGGCATTATCGATTTGCCTGTTGAAGAAAAAAAGAAGAAATTACTGACCCTTTCGGGTGATTACCTGTTTAAAGACATCTATAAATTTGAACAAATCAGGAACCCGGGAATACTTAGAAAATTATTGAAAGCCCTTGCATTGCAAATTGGTAATCTGGTTTCGATAAATGAACTTGCGAATATATGCGGTATTTCATCAATTACTGTTGAACGATATCTCGACTTGCTTGAAAAAAGTTTTGTCGTTTTCAAATTGGGCTCGTTCAGTAAAAACCTTCGGAATGAATTGAAGAAAAGCAGGAAATATTACTTCTACGATCTGGGAATCAGAAACGCCCTGTTAAACAATTTTGTACCCCTCGAAGAACGTACCGACATTGGCGCTATTTGGGAAAACTTCTGCATTGCCGAATACCTGAAAACACTCGAATATGCCGAAAGAAATGCCAATCTGTATTTTTGGCGTACTTACGATGGTGCAGAAATTGACTTAATTGAAGAATACGAAGGGAAATTATTTGCATTCGAATTTAAATGGAACGAGAAAAAGAAAGCTTCATTACCAAAAATATTTTCCGAAAAATATCAAGTTGAAGCGTTTACAACCGTTAACCGACGAAACTTTAATATATTGATGAAAACGGTTATTTGATCTCCAAATATGTTTTATTTCATAATTTGCGCGGTATAATTATTTTCCCCTTATCACGATATTGATTGGCACACCTTCAAAATCCCAGTTTTCCCTGATCTTGTTTTCGAGGTACCGTTTGTACGGATCCTTTATGTACTGCGGGAGGTTGGCATAAAAGGCAAAAGTGGGCGTGGGTGTTGGAAGTTGTGTAACGTATTTTATTTTAATGAATTTACCTTTTACCGATGGGGGAGAAAATTGTTCGATGGCTTCAAGCATGTATTGATTCAGTGCCGATGTTTTGATTCGGCTTTTGCGGCTTTCATATACTTTCATGGCCGTTTCGAAGGATTTAAGCAAACGCTGCTTTGTTAAAGCCGAAGTAAAAACAACGGGTACATCGGAAAATGGAGCGATGCGTTCTTTAATTATTTCAGTAAATTCGTTCGTGGACTTTTGATTTTTTTCAACCAGGTCCCACTTGTTAACCAGTATTACAATGCCCTTTTTGTTTCGCATCACAATGTTGAAAATGTTCACATCCTGGGCTTCAATGCCGCGGGTGGCATCAACAAGCAGCAGGCAAACATCGGCCTGTTCTATGGCGCGGATGGAGCGCATCACGGAATAAAATTCGATGTTTTCGTGCACCTTGCCTTTTTTGCGCAGGCCGGCGGTATCGGTTAAAATAAAGTCGTGGCCAAATTTGTTGTAGCGGCTTTGGTTCGAGTCGCGGGTAGTTCCGGCAATTTCGGTTACAATGTGGCGGTTTTCATCCGTTAAGGCATTTATCATTGATGATTTACCCACGTTTGGCCGGCCAATAATGGCAAAATGCGGAATGTCGGCTTCTTCTTCAGGGATGGTTTCTTTTGGAAATGCTTCCACTACCTTATCGAGTAAATCGCCGGTGCCGCTGCCGTTAATGGATGAAATGCAGTATAAGTCGCCAAGCCCCAGGTTGTAAAATTCGTACGAATCGTTTATCCGTTGGTTGTTGTCGACTTTATTCACAACGAGGAAAACCGGTTTCTCTTCTTTTCGCAGAAGTTGTGCTATTGCTTCGTCGAGATCGGTAATGCCGTTTTCAACATCAACCACGAAGAGGATCACATCGGCCTCATCGATAGCGAGGTGAACCTGTTTTTTGATTTCTTGTTCAAAAACATCGGCCGAACTGATCACGTAACCACCGGTATCGATGATCGAAAAATCGGTCCCGTTCCATACCCCTTTGCCGTAAATGCGGTCGCGGGTAACACCCGATACGTCGTCGACAATGGCTTTCCGCGATTCGACCATGCGGTTAAACAAGGTCGATTTTCCCACGTTGGGTCTTCCTACTATTGCTATTATGTTGCTCATAAATGATAAATTCCAAATCGAAAAATCCAAACACCCTTAAATCCCCTAGAGCCTGCGCAGAGCAGTTATGGCGCTCGCAGAAAGGGGACTTACGATGTTATAGTTTACATCTATATTATAAAATACTGTTTCCAAAAAGTTAACCAAAAATCAGTACCAAATTTCAAAAATCCAATTGGACTTTTGTTCCCTAAACTCTCCCCCGCCAGCTGGCGGGGAGTCGGAGGGGGCTTTTGGGCTCTCTTACTGCATCTCGTAACCGAAGCCGCGGATTTTTATATCGTTTTCGCGCCAGGCTTTGCTCACTTTTACAAACAGTTCAAGGAACACTTTCTTTTCAAAAAACTCTTCAATATCTTTCCGGGCTTCGCTGCCCACTTTTTTTATGGCCATGCCACGGTGCCCGATGATGATCCCCTTTTGCGATTCGCGGTTCACGTTTATCACAGCCTGTATCCTTAACAATTTTTCTTCTTCCTTAAAAGCTTCAACTTCAATTTCGACAGAATAAGGAACCTCTTTCTGGTAATTCAGCAGGATTTTTTCCCTGATGATTTCCTGAACAAAAAAACGCTCGTTGCGGTCGGTAAGTTCATCTTTCGGGAAAAAAGCCGGCCCCTCGGGCAGTTTCTCCAATATCATGTCAAAAACTGGTGCAACGTTGAACTTTTCGGTGGCCGATATGGGTAAAATTTCGGCATCGGGCAGTTGCTCTTTCCAGGTGTTGTAAAGTTCAAGTACCTTTTCCTGATCCGATAAATCAATTTTGTTGATGAGCAGTATAACCGGCACCCCCGATTTTTTTACCTTTTCGATATAGTCGATGTTTTTATCGAATTTCTCCACTACATCGGTCACGTAAAGGATTACATCGGCATCGTCTAAGGCCGTATCGACATACCTCAGCATGGTTTCCTGAAGCTTGTAATTGGGCTTCAAAATGCCGGGCGTGTCGGAATAGACAATTTGGAAATCGTCACCGCTCACGATTCCTTTTATGCGGTGGCGGGTGGTTTGCATTTTCGATGTGATGATCGAAATTTTCTCCCCCACCAGTGCATTCATTATGGTCGATTTCCCCACGTTTGGGTTCCCAATGATATTTACAAAGCCCGATTTGTGCATCCCTGTATTTTTCTATGTTGCAATATTTCAGCAAATAAAACATGCAACCATTCAGGCCGCAAAGGTAATTTTTTTTCTGATAACGGGATAGTGCTACCAACGATGCTAATGTATTGAAAGCACATGTTGGTTCAGACTTGAAGTCCGAAACACTATAACACGCGATTATTGTGAATAAAATCCATTTTTGATTGATGAGGAGGAGGAATTGAAAACCCCGAAACAAATTAATTCTAAATAAAATTGTGGCCAGCAATGCTTAATCCTTTATGCAGCGTACCGAAAGCCCCGCATTTTTTGGGTCTTCGCCAATGTTAAAACCCGCGTTCCAGCTTCCGGCCCAGAAAGTTACCATAAAGCCTTCTTGTGTTTCCGATGCTGATGCTGCCCTCCAGTATCCGCCAATATTGATGGCATTATATGCCCCATTGTAAGTCCTTATACCGCCTGGAAGTGCAGTAAACCCCGATTCATTTGTAATATCATCACCCGATTCGCTCCAGTGGGTTGTGCCTTGCTCTTTCAGTTTTCCACCGGCAACCATTTCGCCGCCAAGGAATGCAATCAACGTTTCCCACTCATCGCTTTCGGGTACATGCCAGCCCACGGGGCATAGCTTCCCGGTTTCAACCGTGTATCCGTTATACAGTTTTCCATACATTGAGCCGGTTGCTTCATCGTTATTGTAATTGCAATAAGCGCCGGTAGTAGTGCTTTCCCACTCGCTTTCGCCGGTTATAAGCGGTATTGCTGAACCATCGTTATATTGGGTGGTATTGAGGTTTTGGGCCATCCAGACCTGTGTGCCAATTTCAACGGTTTGATACGTGTTGCCTTCCACATCGGTAATTTCGCCGTAGGCAACTTCGGGATTGAATTCAATTTCGCTGTAAGCTTTGGCTAATGTTGTAAAGCTTATAAAATTGCTGTAAAAAGTGTCGTTTTGCGTTATGGCATAAGCGCGGTATTCGTATTCACTTTCGGGAGATAAATTGTCCAATGTTACTGTAAATTCCCCGGTTCCCTGGCCGGCAGGTTTTTTTAAATCGTTAAACGAGAGGTATTCAGAATTGATCTTCGGACAAATGCCGTGTTCACGTATTTCAAAATCATCGTTCTCATTTACCACTTCGGCATTAATTATGGCAGAAGTTTCAGTAATATCTTCTGTGTCAGAAATACTCACAACAGGTAAAGGAACAGGTAGTGTTGTAAAGCTTTTAGTACTTCCAAAAACCGTATCCATTTCACAAGTTGCATAAGCCCGCACAAAATATTCCGTTTCGGGCAGCAGGTTTTCAATGGTAACGCTGAAATCGCCTTCACCATTGCCCGATGCAAGTTTCGTATCGGCCAATGTTGGGTTCTCTTCCGTGTTACAGCATACCCCGCGTTGTGTAACCGCCAGGGTGCCACTGTTGGCAACACTTCCCCCGGCAAACGCCGAATTGTCGGTAATATCTATAACTTCGGCGGTAGTAACCTGCGGCAATACAGGGTCGTCTTGCTCTTTATCACAAGCTGATAATAAAAAAATTAATCCAAGAGTGATAGTAACAAAATAAAGAATTAGATGTTTTTTCATTTTTTTGAATATAAAAATTGTTGTTGCAAAACTATTATAAAAAAATGGATAACCCGGTTTCTTAAATCATGAATAAGGTGTTGATATAATTCCTGTATCACGAAGTAATAATAGCAATTTGGTCAAAATTAAAAATTAATATCAGAATTAATGAGATAGTAATGCATGAGAAAAATTAACTTTTACAACCTTGGATATTG
>JAIOZY010000030.1 GCA_021740385.1 Prolixibacteraceae bacterium
GGTTAAAGGGTATAACCTTGTATCGAACGGAACAGTAGCCCGTTGTATTCTTCATCCGGTTCAGATCAACCTACCGCACTTCATGAATTCTTTGAGCCCTTCCGTTTCCCTGTCATCTCCACATTGTGCCTAATAAAAATTGGGTAGGCTCTCGGAATGACACGCTTTTTACGACTGTCAGAACCACATTATACCTGAAATTTATGAATTTCTCTATGACAAAACAGGAAATCGTTGGCCTTAACTAAACGATATCAAATTGTATTTGACAATTTTTTAGCTGTTAATTTCGTTTGACAGCAAATTTACCGTCAACTATTTTTATGATTACAACAATGCTCCAGAAGATATTTCTCGGCCTCAACGCTCCACAAGCCATTGTTTGCCTTAACAATTTCATCCAGTTCGGCATAAAGCGGATCGGTTTTGCCTTTTTCTTCAAAATCGTCAATGGCAGTTAACGGCATTTCAATATGCGTGTATATTAGTTTTTTTCCACCGGGAATATTGGGCAGGTTAAGCGTTGTTTCGGGTACGGCATTAAGCCCGCCAATATGGGTAACCAGCCCGGCCGGGTCGAGCCCTTTGCTCATAACATCGAGGGCTTCCTTCATATCGTCCATGTTGCCGCCCGATGTTCCTACCAAATGGGTGTAGGCATAATGCACGTTGTAGAAATTCATGCGGGCTTTCAGGTTTGTATCCGAGGGCCCCGCAAAGAAGTTCAGGCATCCATCGAATGCCAGGATTGAATCGCCCTGTTCGATAACCGGGGAAACCGGGGCAAACACGAATACGTCGTTATACCCTTCTCCCCCGCTCAGTTCTTTGAGTTTTGTAACAGGGTCTTCAAGGTTACCGGTATTCTGATAAATCAGTTCAATGCCGTTTTTCCTGGCACTTTCAACGGTATAAATTTCAGCAGCACGTTCGAGACGCGATTGGTCAATATCGGTTACAACCAGCAACGAGGGCTTGCGGTCCTCACGGTTGATCACATAGTTGATAGCTGCCAGCCCCATTGGGCCAACACCCGCCAGGATGGCCATTTTCCCGCCATCAACAATTTCCATGTTGTGAATATACGAACCGGGCGTGGTGTGGTAGTTGGCGTGCATGGCACCAATTACGCACGACAAAGGTTCGGCGAGCGATGCCGGATAAAACCCGGGGCCATTGTAGGGCAACAGGCAGTCCTGTTCAAGCACATCTTTAGGAATGATCACATAAGTAGCATCGCCACCAATGTATTGATAAGAATAGCCAGGTGCACTTAGAACACCCACCGGGCCGTCTTCATAATAAATAGCCGGCTGGATGGAATATTTTTGCCCGGGTTTGAACTTGTGCTGCCACTTAGCGCCCACTTCAACAATTTCACCGGCAAACTCATGGCCAATGATAATGGGTTTTTCAGCTACATCATCGGGCACACGCTTATGATCGGTTCCCTGTCTGGCTGCTTTGTAACTCGACATGCAAATGCTGTCGGAAACGACACTTGCCAGTATTTCGTCATCTTTTATGGGCGGCAAATCAAACTCCTCGATACGAAGGTCGTTTTTGCCGTATAACCGGACTGCTTTACTCACCCAACCCCCGCCAACTCGCGGAGAAGTTTGGGTTCCTGCATTAGTGTTATAATCGTTCATTTAAAATTCTTTCATTATTTCCTATTGATTAACAAACTACAATTTCGGTCGATACAACTTTCATTCTTTGAACAATATCTATGGATCGACCAATAAACATCTATTTTTTCCTTTCCCCCGGGTTAAAGAGACTGTGTGAAATTGAGATTTGAGACGGTGAGATTTCAATATTTAAGAAATTGCACGTATAGGTATACGAATATTTCATCCTCATTATTTCATTTTCACACACCCTGTAAAACCCGGGGTTATTGTTATTCAATCCTTTCAGGGTTTATATTATTAGTTTACGGTACAAATTTTCAATAATCAATTTTGAATAACCTATATCCAAAGAACGCTAATTCCCATATCTGGTAGTTACCCAAAGTCCCCTTTCCGCGTGCGCTGAAGCTACCCTGCGGAGGCGCTAAGGGATTTTGGGTTTTTGCTCCCCCGCCAGCTGGCGGGGGCTTGGGGGGTGTATATATTAACTTAACATGATCTGCCCCCCGCTAACGGGGATTGCCTGTCCGGTTTCGTTTTCCTGGTCGATGACATAAAAAACAGCTTTGGTTACATCGGCCGGAGTACAGCCTTTTCCCAGCGGCACCTGCGACAAGTAAAACGCTTTCACTTCTTCAATTGTTTTGGCGCCGGGCACTTTGCCTGCGTTTAAATATTGGACAAACAATCCGTTTTCGGGATCGTTCCAAAGGGGACCTACGTAAAAATTGCCCGGACATATACTGTTTACTTTTATTCGGTAAGGGGCTAATTCCAGAGCAAACGACTGGGTAAGCCCTATACCTCCAAACTTTCCTCCTGCATAGGCAAAATTCTTTTTACTGCCTTTCAAACCCGATTTGGAATTGATCTGGATCACATCGGCATAAAGCCTTTCATTGTATTTATTCTGAAGTTTCATGACCGGCGTAACGGCCTTCACCCCGTAGAAATAAGCACTGTAATTGATTTTTGTAACCAGGTCGAAATCTTCTACCGACATTTCTTCAAGTCCTCCGGCCCGTAATATACCGGCATTGCTGACAAAAACATCCAGTCCGCCAAACTCACAAACCGTTTTATGAATCAATTTATTAAGCGAATCCATTTCAGCAACATTGGTTTTAACAAAAACGACCCTGCTGCTGTTTTTTATCCCGTTAAACGATTCGGCGGTAACTTTTCCCACCTTTTCGTTTAAGTCGGCCACTATAATATTGGCGCCCTGCTCCTTCATTATCCGGGCAATACCTTCGCCAAAGCCCTGGGCTGCACCGGTTACTATGGCAATTTTGTTTTCAACCCTGCCTGCCGAAGCTCCGGCTGAAACTTTACGGCGGTAATTTTCAACTTCCCAGGTATCGATGAAATTTATTTGTTCGGGAGTCATGAAATGCTGCCCGCCAAACGATTCGCTCAGCCACGAAATCTTCATGGCATCTTCAAACACCTCTCTTACCGTGTTTGCCTGTGCCGCATTTTCGCCAATGGAAAGCATACCTACGCCCTTTATAAAAACGACTTTGGGCTGATATCCATTGTCAACAACAAAATCATCAAACTTCTTCTTAAAAGATAAAATTGTTTTTTCTGGTGTCTCTACATCATCAATATAAATGTATTTCGACTTGCAGTAAACAATAATGTCGGGTGTAAAAGGTTTGCTGATTTTTTCAAAAGCTTCAGTACAACCGTTAAATTTCTCAACCAAAGCCGAATTGGTGACTTTAATGGTTTTTAAACCTTCTGTTGAAACGATTGCCCGAATGGCCGGAACAATTTCTGTAACATTTTCAGTAACTGAAAACCTGGTTTCATTAACCGGTTCCTTAATTGCAGTTGTAATTTTTTCGATTATATCATCATAAATATCAATGATTTCCTGCGTGGTATCGGCACTTACAAAAATGCCGTGATTTTGAAGCAGGATTACTTTCGGATCCTTCCCCTTTTCTTTTCTAAAATCCTCAACCTCAGCCTCAACCATTTTAAACAAGATATAACCGGGATCGGTGTAGGGAATATACAACGAATCTGCTCCAAACAAAGGCTCCAGATGCTTTTCCACTTCGTTGCTGCACATTACGGCATTAACCAGCGTTGGGTGCAGGTGAACAACAAATTTGTAAGCGATCAAATTGTGCAAGGATGTTTCAACCGAAGGGCGTCTGTCTTTTGTTATGGTTGCATCGGCCAGGTCGTCCTTAATCTGACATTCACGCTCGAGGGGATTGTCACTGTATTCTTTTTCAGAAATTTTTGCCAGTTTCTTCCTGTCGAGCACGGCAAAACCGTCTTCGGAAATGGATGCCAGGGCAAAGCCGCTTGCTTTTACCCAAAGCTTTTCGTTAGTTTTGTACGATGTGTTACCACCCCCGGCAATAACCATTGATTGGTTGGAACCGTAGAAGCGGGAGATTTTTACCAGTGACCTAATATCGTTCATAATGTAATATTTCGTCAAATTTATTTTTTATTTGTTGTGTCATTTCGAGGAGGAACGACGAGAAATCTTTTGATAAGTTGTCGCCATTAACATAGGATTTCTCCTCCGAGGTCGTCGGAATGACACTAAATAATTGCCTTCTGAATTAATGAATGACCGAGTTCAATATACCTTTCCCTGTTTTCTACATCTGCCACACCGTCTTCATCAATGTACCCCTTTTCACCCTGTTTCATCAATTCCTGATGTGCAGCAATTACACAAGCACTTTTATAATTGATTTCCAACATTTCGGGCGAAAGTTTTTCGTTTTTATGCACATGTACTTCAACCGGTTCCATTGCCGGTGTATTGTGTTCGGTACCAAAAGTAACAACGAAGCCGTTTTCCCAGAAGAAACGGGTATACTCTTCGAGTACTTCAGCCGTGTTTCTGGGTGGAATAAACTCGATGGATGCAAAACCCCGTTTCTTCAGTATTTCCAACGTTTTCTCTTTATCCTCTTCAAGATCGGTGAATTGCCTATCTCCAAAATCGGCCAAGAACGGGTAGGTTGGAATGCCTCCCGCGTGAATGATGATTTTGCAAACATCCTCCACATCGAGAAATGCTTCCGGACTTTCAAGCACAAACGCTGCCCCACCGGCTTTTAAAAGGTTTCTCCGGATTTCGTTTTCGAGGGCAGCAAAATCATCAACTTTGCTTTTCAGAGCCTTTCCGCCAAACACTTTTTCATAAAAGTCAGTTTTTCCATCAACTGTATCAAATGCCGCTTCAACTTTCATGCGCAGGGCTTTTGCAAGGTGCCTTTCGCGTATGCTCCCTTTAGTCAGCTCCTTTTTTACGTCTTCGAATGAAATTGAAAAAGGTGCTTCAATATTTTCTAAAATTCTGTTCAGTTTAACACACATTTTTTCAACGTGCCTGTTCGATGCTTCCCTAACATTATTTAACTGCGAAAGACATGGATCACTAAGAATTTCCGGATAGGCCAAACCTTTCCCGCTGATGTAAGTCCGGCCAGGGTTGTTCGGATCGTTCACACGAATACCTTTTTCCTGATCCGCTTTATTTAAACTGATAAATTCAATGTTGAACATGGGGTACAGCTTTCGTTCAGCACATTCTTCTGCCCATTCCTCATAGCCGTTAGTTGCATAAAAATCGTTTATGCCAACAACCTTTACGCCTTCGGCAACAGCCATATTCAATGCCTCTGGAATGCTTTCGAAAGCACTAAATGAATAGGGCGTGTGTAAATGGGCGTTGACCAAAGCCCCTCCCTGCCCTCCCCCAGGGGGAGGGTTTTGGGTCTCTGCATTATTGTTATTTTCGTTCATTTAATTAATGTTCTTTTCGATTAATTCTTTTGTTAATATTCAACCCTGTTCAGGGTTGCGTTATAGCTAAGAGCTTGCATCCCTTAAAGTCCTCCCCTTAGGGGAGGATATAGGAGGGGCTTTTGAGGTGTTGGATTTCTATACCCCTGCCTTCAATCTTCTGATCTGCTCTGCATCGGTAAAGTCCTGACCGGGCACATAATCTTTCAGCGGAACGATTTTTTCGTGGATCGCATCGATAAACCAGCCGGGTTGCGGGAAGAATGCATCTTCGAGCTCGTGAGCCGGAACAATCCAGTTACGCGCTCCAACAACCACCGGGGGTGCATCGAGATAATCGAATGACAGTTCGGCAATGTTACGGGCAAAATCGTTCAGAAATGAACCACGGCTGTTTGCATCACCCGAAATGATGATGCGGCCGGTTTTCTTAACCGATTCAATTACCGGTTCATAATTAAACGGAACCAACGAACGGGCATCCATTACTTCTGCACTCATCCTGTATTTTTCTTCCAGAATTTTTGCTGCCTCAATTGCACGGTATAACGTTGCTCCAACCGTAAGAATGGTAATGTCGGTACCTTCCCTTTTTACATCGGGTTCGCCAAACGGTATTTCATAATATCCTTCGGGAACGCCTCCTTCATGAAACTGTTCGCCTACGTCGTAAATCCGCTGGCTTTCGAAAAAGACCACGGGGTCGGTTCCCTGCAATGCTGAGTTCATCATCCCTTTGGCATCGTAAGGGGTAGCCGGGAAACAAACTTTCAATCCGGGAATATGCGCCACGAGCGAAGTCCAGTCCTGCGAGTGTTGTGCACCGTATTTCGACCCCACCGAAACGCGCATAACCACGGGCATTTTCAACATATTCCCACTCATGGCCTGCCACTTGGGCAACTGGTTAAACACTTCATCGCCACTTCGTCCTAAAAAGTCGCAATACATGATTTCGGGAATTACCCGTCCGCCACACATAGCGTAACCAATTGCTGTACCCACAATGGAACCTTCCGAAATGGGCGAATTAAACAGGCGGTTATAGGGCAATGCCTCTGTAAGTCCGCGATAAACGGCAAAAGCACCACCCCAGTCGCGGTTTTCTTCACCATAAGCAACAAGCGACGGGTCTTTGTAAAAGCGGTCGATAATGGCTTCAAAAAGGCCGTCGCGCAACTGGTACTGCTTCATCTTTGAAAAGGGCTTCCCATTCTTATCGAAAGCGAAACGCTCCTTTCGGGCAATTTGCTTAACACGGGGGTTTTCTTCCAAAGCAAGCTTCACTTCAGGCTTCCCGTCAAGCATGGCGTCGACCGACTGGTTCGAAAACATCATATTGCCAATCAGGTTGGGTTGTTTATTCAAATCCAACCGGGGTGAAATATTGTCGTCAATGACCAGTTTCATCATTTCAGGGATTAAATCTTTCACATCGGCCCAAACGGCATCGAGCTTTTCCTGTGTGGCAACACCGGCTTCAATCAATTGTTTTCCATAATTGATGATGCAATCTTGTTCCTGCCAGGCCTCCAGTTCTTCTTTTGAACGGTACGAAGAAGCATCGGAAGGTGAATGGCCTGAAAAACGGTAGGTAAGCACATCGAGCAAAACCGGACCCCGTTTTTCTTCAATCATTTTTCGCTTACGCCGGTAAGCATCAATCAGGGCCAGCGGATTGTACCCGTCAATACGCTCGGCATGCATCTGGTCGGGATTTACGCCTGCACCAATGCGGGCAGCAATGCCGTATCCCATAGTCTCGCCGCATGTTTGACCACCCATGCCGTACTGGTTGTTCACAATGTTAAAAACGATCGGCAGTCCGCCTTTCATATCGCCTTCCCACAGTTTGGCAAACTGGTCCATTGCAGCAAAAGTAATGCCTTCCCAAACCGGGCCACAGGCCATTGAGGCATCGCCAATGTTGGCTACAACAAGGCCGGGTTTTCGGTTCACTTTTTTAAACAACGCAGCACCAACAGCAATATCGCCACTGCCTCCAACAATGGCATTGTTCGGGTAAACACCAAACGGGGTAAAAAAGGCATGCATACTGCCTCCAAGTCCTTTGTTAAAACCGGTTTCGCGGGCAAAAATCTCGGCCAGCGTACCATACACCAAAAACCTCCGGGCGAGTTCCTTAACCGACCCCTTAAAATCTTTTTTCACGATGGACACTATTTCACCATCAAAAAAATCTTCCATAACCCGGGTGAGTTCGTCATCGCTCAATTGTACGATGGCGCTGAGGCCTTTGGCCAGAATTTCACCATGGCTGCGGTGCGATCCGAAAATGTAATCTTCAACATCGAGCGAAAAAGCCATCCCAACCGCTGCTGACTCCTGTCCGATTGACAAATGTGCCGGGCCGGGATGATGGTAAGGTATCCCGCTGTATTCGCCCGTGGTTTTGATCAGGTTAAGCATGGTTTCAAATTCACGGATCAGGACCATGTCGTGGTATATGCGCAATAATTCTTCGTCAGTAAAATTACCGCGCTCGTCGGCCACTGTTTTATTATATTGATTAACCGGTATTGGGTTAAACGTAATTTCCCCCGGTTTTCTAACTTCGGTTGGATTGATAAACTGAACTTTTGGCATATCTCATTTATTTTATTTCCAGGTTTTCAATTTCAATGGCTACCTGCTTTAAAAAGCGTGTGGCTTCACCTCCATCAATGGCACGATGGTCGTAAGTCAGGCTCAGCCCGATAAAAGGGACAAAAGCGTATGCACCATCATCCAATTGTTTGGGGCGGGGCACAATGGTATTTACCCCCAGTATGGCCACCTGTGGCAAATTAATTACAGGGGTAAACATTTCGACCCCATAATTTCCCAGGTTCGATACCGTAAACGATGCTGCTTCGGGTGCCAGCAAATCAGGGTCGACGGAACCTTTGCGACAGGCAGCAGCCAAATCCTTCATCCGTTCCGACAAGCCTTGGACAGACAATTCGCAAGCCCTCTTTATAACCGGCACCATCAATCCCCTTTCGGTATCAACAGCAATTCCCAAATGCACCTTGTTGTATTTTTTCATGTTGTCGCTTAGAAAATGGGCATTTACATTTGGAAATTTTTTTAGTGCTGTTATGGCTGCAAAACAAACCATATCATTAAGGGTAATGTCGGAAGAAGAACCAATTTTAACACCTTCTTTTACCTTTTTACGAAGTGCAAGAATGGTACGTGCATCGGCACCGAGGTGATGGGTAAGCTGGGCCGAATTTAGCAATGATTCGTGCATGGCCCGGGCAATGCGCTTCCGTATGTTTGTAAGGGGTGCTGTTTCAAAATCGTCACCAATTTCAATTATTTTCTCATGCACATTTTCCCGGTTTTCCGGTGCTGTACCTTGTTTTTTCTGAAGCGAATCTTCAATGACTTTCCTAATGTCGCGTGCAATTACGCGGCCATTGGGCCCCGAACCGGAAAGCAAGCCGGGATCAATATGGTGTTGCCCTGCTATGTTTTTCGCCAGGGGCGAAACCTTCAAAATCTTTTTTTCTCCTTGTTCAAAAGTAGTTTGTTCAAAGTTGTTTCGGGCTTTAGTTTCATTATTATCAGCTACGCCGGAAGCAGGCTCTACGCCAGCCGATTTAACTTCATCAGGTTTTAAACCTTCAACACTTTCACCTTCAGAACCAATCACCATGACATTGGTTAACACCGGTACTTCGTCACCTTCGGCATAAAAAACATCAAGCACAATTCCTTCAAACCTGGATTCTTCCTCAAAAGAAGCCTTATCGGTTTCGTAGGCAAAAAGCAGATCGCCCACAGCAACATTGTCGCCTTTCTTTTTATAAATTTCGGTCAGTATACAACTTTCGACCGATTGCCCCTGCCGGGGCATAATAACTGTATCTGCCATTTAATTAATTTTTCAACAAAAATACAATACGCAACTTGTATACACAAGTAGAAAAATAAAGTTTTTTACCAAAAAAGATCAAACAATTATATCACATTGTCTTAATGGCACATACAAACCTCATTAAACATTAAATTTATTTTCTTGTAAATACATGTTAAAAAGATTTGTTAAAACAATTTTTTAATTCCTGAAAAAATAATCCTATTTTTGAATCAATTAAAAAACAAGAATAATTTGACAGACATTCCATTACACCGAAAAGTTTACGAACAACTCAGAAAGCACATTTCGGAAGGAGTTTATAATGAAGGGGATTTACTGCCTTCGGAGAATGAATTGTGCAGTTTACACAAGGCCACACGTCCAACAATCAGAAAAGCGCTTGACCGGCTAACAAACGAAGGGTTTATTGTACGGCAGCAGGGCAAAGGAAGCATTGTAAAAGGTGCCCCAAAAGGCGTGGGCATTTTGTCCATTACCGGCACAACATCGGCCCTTGGCACTGAAAACCTGACGACAAAAACCATTGTAAAACCCGAAATACGTAACTGGAAAAAAGCTTTCTCGTTTGAACTTACGGAACTGGAAAAAGAGGTGGGTTGTATTTATTTTGAACGGTTGCGGCTTGTTAACGATAAACCTGTTTTCTTTGACATCACGATGATACCCAACATGAACCTGCCCCGCTTTATTAGCCGGAACCATGAGATACCTTCACTATTTAACATGCTCAGGGAGCAGTACAATATTGAGGTAAAAGGAGGTGAGCAAAAAATTATGGCCGTAAATGCCGGTAAAACACTTCAAAATCATTTTCAGCTAAAACCCGGGGCTCCCCTTATTCAACTCGACCGTAAAATTAACACCAACAAACCCGGTTTTAGTTTTTACAGCCAGGTATTATGCAATGCAAGGGAATACGCACTCTACGGCACATTTTAGGACACCATTACCGAGGCATTCCGTTAGAAAGCACCCATAAAATTACATACAGAGCCGAGCTTGTAACACAACCCCAAAACGATTTCATAACATAGTGAGTATCCATTTCGGTAGTAAGCATTACGATAACAATGCCAACAACATTCAGAAGGCACCCCAACATGAACGCGCTAAAAATGGGCGGATCGGACATGGTTGCCGTGTTCATGGCAATTGCTGCCCCTGAACTTACATTTTCAACCAGCACTGCATCTTCTGCTTTCACTTCAGCATAACTCTTGTCGCTTCCTGCCAAGTAAGCTTCCAATTCGGCAACTTCATCGAAGTTAAAGCCGGAGAGGGAAAAAGGGTCGGACAAGAATGTCCGACTTACAACTCAGGAGGTCGGACAGGAATCGAAGATCGACGAAGTCAATGTCCGATTTACAATAATGAAAAAAGTCGGACAGGAATGTCCGACCTACTTTACTTAATTTCTTCGTCGAAGACCACGGCTACTTTGCCGCATTTTCCTTCGTCCATAAGCCGGTAAGCTTTATCAACCTCATCGAGGGTAAAGCGGTGTGTTACCAGGTCTTCGGGATGGATGCCCCAGCGGGCAAGTCGTTCAACCAGTTCCTCCATGCGCCAGATGTTGGTCACCCACGATCCGTAAATGGTAATCTGGTCGTGTATAATATCAGGACTGGGATTGAATTCAACCGTTCCACCCTCGCCGATCATCACCATTTTGCCCCACTGGCGGGTAGCGCGTATAGCCAGTTGCCGACCAAGTGTATGACCGGAGCAATCAACGGTACGTTCAAACCCTTTTCCACCGTCGGATACGGCTTTCACTTTTTCAAGTGTATCGGCACCCGAAACAAACACCTCATCGGCCAAACCAAGTTCTTTAGCAATATCGCAACGTTCTTTCACCGTGTCGACACCAACCAATTTTGTAGCACCCAAGGCTTTTGCCAACATCAGTGCCGCAAGGCCAACCGGACCAAGACCAACAACAAGAACCTGATCGTTTCCGCAAATACCAATTTTTTCGAGGCCTTCGTACACCGTACCAAAACCACAGGCCACCTGTGCCCCGTCGGTATAGGTCAGTTCATCGGGGAGCAACACACAGTCCTTCTCTTCGGCAAGGATATAGGGTGCCATTCCACCATCGCGCTGCCAGCCATAGGCTGCACGTAACGGACTGCTGCACGAAATCATATACCCGCGGCGGCAATCGTTGCAAACGCCACAACCCGATATGTGGTAAAGTACAACCCGGTCGCCTTCTTTGAAGCGCCTCATGCCGGGGCCGCATTTTACAATTTGCCCGCATGGCTCGTGCCCGGCAATTTTATTCTGATAAGCCTCGGGGCCTTTGCCAAGGTGCTCGCGGTAAATGGCACGAATATCACTTCCGCAAATTGTCGATGATTTTGTTTTAATTAAAACCTGCCCGTGTCCGGGTTCTGGTATTTCTACCTCTTTTACTTCAACGGTGCTATTACCGGGAAGATAAGCTGCTTGCATACCTCCCAAACCCCGCCAGCTGGCGGGGGAGTTTTGTGATTCTGCATGATTGTTATTATCATTCATTTGTGAAATTTTTATATGTTTCTAATTATTTTTTCATTGTTGTCCGGTAAAAATTCTAAAAAATTGAAGTTGACTGAAACATTGGGTTAATATCCTGACCATCATTTCGTTTATTCAATTATTGCAGATTCATAATTCTCATCCATTTTTTCAAACAGTGAATGCAATTTACTCCAAATATCGTAGTACTTAAGTCCCCCACAGGGGATTTAGGGGTATTCCCTCCCTCTTCAGGGGAGGGTTAGGGAGGGGTCAATCCCACAAATCTTCCCAGCTTTTTGCGCCGGGCCATAAAAATACCTGGCCTTTAATCAATCGGCTTTTTTTATCGATTTTACTGATGGCCTCCATCTCTTCATCGGTAATCGGTCCTCCCATAACGCCTTCGATATTCGATTGAATTTTCGATGGTGTAACCGAGAACGGGATTACCACTTCTCCCCGTTGAACACCCCATTTCAGACAAACTACAGCCGGATGGATTCCCAACCTTTCTGCAATTTTTACAATTACAGGGTCTTCAATATCAACTGTATCCTCGGGCGTGCGATCGCGCTCGGGGCGTTTGGGTGAACCAATGGGTGAATAGCCAATGGGAACAACCCCGTTTTCAACCATAAAATTAAACAGTTCAGGCTGCTGAAAATGTGGATGAAGTTCCATCTCGTTCACCACAGGCTTGATGCTTGCATCGCTTAAAACCTGCTTCATTTTAGGGATGGTCATGTTTGATGTACCGATGTTTTTCACCAGCCCCATTTCGACCAGTTTTTCCATCTGTCGCCAAACAGCCATGTATTCTTCATGGATGTATGGTTTGGAATCGGGATTACGGGCATCGCCGTCACAACCCGGCGCATGGTAATTAGGAAAAGGCCAGTGTACCAGGTACAGGTCGAGGTAATCGAGCTGCAAATCATTCAACGACTTTTTGCATGAAGCAATAACTTCACCATCGCCGTGCATGTCGTTCCATACTTTGGACGTGATCCACAGTTCTTCACGTTTAACCGTTCCGCTATTTATCAACTCCGATAAAACAACACCAATTTCTTTCTCGTTCCCATAAACCGAAGCACAATCGATATGCCGGTAACCCAGCTCAATGGCAAATTTTACAGCCTGAGCAATCTGGTCGTTCGAGTAATTATCGGATCCGAAAGTACCCAGTCCTATCACCGGGATTTCGGCCCCGTTTGACAGGGTTTTCACAGGGACTTTTTTAAAATCTATTCTATCCATATTCTTTTTTCTTATATTTTCTTAAACATTAATTCCGATCTTTTTTTTTATCGGACAGGAATGTCCGACTTACAATTTTTTTCTGTTGGACAGGAATTTTGTCGGACAGGAATGTCCGACTTACAATGTTCCTGATCCAGAATCGAGTATCGATTAGCAAGCATCCGGTATCCGGTTTTAAAAATCAATCATTGCTTTCATCACCCCTTCGCGGTAATTGGCAACAAGGTCGAAGGCCTTAGCCACATCATCGAAACGGAAACGATGCGTAACCATCGCGTTTCCATCAATTTTCCCTTCCGACAGCAAATCAAGGGTTTCTTCAGCACAATGATTTTGACGTCTGATATGGATAATCGAAATTTCCTTTCGTCGGGCTACATCGGCCATAAAACTCCAACGGTCGAATTCAGGAATGCCTATCACCATTAATTTTCCGCCAGGTTTCAGCATTTCAAGGGCCGTATCCATCGCATCCTGCTGACCACAACATTCAAACACCACATCAAGGAGCATGGGTTCTTTTTCCGATATTGATTCAGCAATGTCTTTCTTTAACGGATTTCCAACCCACCGGGCACCCTGTTCAACAGCCATTGTTCCCCGTTCATCAATTTTTTCAGACACAAAAATTTTCTCAGATCCCCTGGCCTGTGCCATTTGAAAAACACTCATACCGATGGGGCCAAACCCTAGTATACCAAGAGTTTCCCTACCCGACAAAGCCGCTTGTTTTACTGCATACAATCCAATGGCCAACGGTTCGGATGTTGCCCCGTCGTCAATCGATTGGTTGCTCTTGAGCTTCAGGCATTGTTTTTCGGGCATCACAATGTATTCCGCCAGGTTTCCTTCAATTTGTCCGGGACACCCCAGAAAGAGTTGGTTTCTGCACGTATGCGGCCTACCGGCTTTGCATTGGTCACATTCACCGCATGAAACAGCCGGTTCAATGGCAATGCGGTCGCCAGGCTTCACCAGTGTAACGTTCTTCCCAACAGCCTCAACAATTCCGGCTCCTTCATGCCCTACGGTAAAGGGATATTCAACAACCTGGCTGCCAATGCGGCCGGTTTTATAATAATGGATATCGGAACCGCAAACACCCACAACAACCATGCGGATCAATACATCTCTTCCGTTCCTGATCTCCGGAACAGGCGCATCTATGATCGCTATTTTATTAATTCCGGTTAATACGGATTTCTTCATTTCTCCAGTGTTTACTGTTTGTTGAACACTATTTTATCGAGGTTCAAACCCGCATCAGCGTTATCGAGCATAAGCCTCATTGTATGTTTGCCGGCAGATAATTCAACCGGCCGGGAAACGGACTTCCAGTTTTGGTACCCCCCGGTATTCATTACCGGTATCTCCCCCGTTATATTATCGCCCCCAAATTCAACATGAAAAGTGCTTTTACCGGTAGTAGTTGCAACAAATACCGTCATTAAATAGTTTCCGTTTTCAGCCACGTTCACGGTATAGGCCATCCACTCGCCCGACTTAGCCCAACCCGTATTAAAACCACCTGCCGAGCAAACCTCGATATCGACTCCTTCATCGGGGCGGTATTTTCCTCCGGCATTGATTTCATCCTTATCGTAATATACATCACCGGGACATCCAAGGTCAAAATCTTCAACTTCGATGGTTCCGGGAATTGTATGTTCTTTAAAGGGCACCTGTTTGGTTTCACACACTTCAATAAGTTTCCATCCCGCTATTTCATCGCTATTATCCTGCACAGTGACAACCGCATCATTTTTGATTTCATCAACTACAGTCAATATACCGGGATATTTTGCATTGCTAATACTGACTAATCCATCGTACCACTTATCAACCTTCCACAACTGTTTTTCCGAACCTTCTGCGTTGGCAAGCTGAAGACCGGAACCGTCAAATGTGAGTACTTTTTCAAAAAATTCACGATTGATAATTTGATAGATTCCCTTTCCCGTCTTTTCAAATTTCCACTGACGGGCAGGATCCCGTCGATTGCCCGACAACAAACCATTTTCGCCCAATACCGGTGAAGGTTTTCCCTCCGGAGAAAGATAATAGTAGGGTTCACAATCGACATTGGCATATTTATCCAAAACCGGAATTTCTTCTTCGAATTTCAGTTTCAAAACCCAGGCCATTTCGTTAAATGTTTTTTCAGGCAATGAAACCGTTAAGCCGGAGTGATCGTGGGTAAAAGTTAACGGCACATATTCACCCGATTCACCGTTAATGAGCAACACTTCACTAAGCGATGAAAGGTCAATCCGGTCGCTCGATAAAGCAGTAAGCTTAACCTCTCCCTGATCCTTATCCCATCCAAGCAGAATGGCATAAAGGGTTGTATTGTCCTTCGACCGCGTATAACGGATATCCAGACAGGTTCCCTCTTTGGGTTCGGTAAAAACCCCATGAGCTGCACCCATTTTTGTTGGGCCTTCTCCATATGTTTCCCATGCACGGGTTGCATACACTGCCTCTCCGAATTTTTTTAGCCAGTCACCCATTGCAAGTAATACATCACGTTGTTCCTGCGGTATGGAACCATCGGCTTTGGGAGAAATGTTCAGTAATAAATTGCCGTTTTTACTGATCCTGTCGAGGAAACCGTGCAAAACCTGCTTTTTCGAATAATAACCGATCCCTTCGGTATAACACCAGCTTGATGAGCTTATGGCATCATCGGTAAGCCAGTAATTGCGGGTCAGGTCGGTAGGGCCGCCGCGTTCAAAATCGAGCACGGCACATTTTGGGTTTAAGGCATCTTTGTAGGTTGCAACAACATCCTTATGCCAGTCGGCAGCACTATTGTAATAATAAGCCAGAAATTGCAGCAAAACAGAGTCCGATAAAGCGGTAAGATTAAAATCCTGCCAAATAATATCCGGTTTATAATTATCGATGATCTCCCTGTGTTTGTTTAGCCAGAGCTCTTCGTTCTTTTCTTTTCCCTGCTGCCCGTATAACATTTTCAGTTTTGGATTGTCAACTTTGGGTGCCGCTTCAAAAAAACCGGTAAAGTTATAGGCGTGGTGCATGGAAAGGATCAGTTTCATGTTCCGCTTTCTGATCTCTTTTGCCAGAATACCAACCAAATCAAGCTTTGGCCCCATTTCTTTTGCATTCCAGGGATTAACCCTGCTTGCCCAGTTTGAAAAACCATCGTGGTGCTCGGCGACAGGCCCGGCAAATTTGGCGCCGGCATCGGCAAAAAGTTTTGCCCATTCAGCCGGGTCGAAGTTTCCGCCTTCGGATTTCAGTTTTGGTGCAAATTGTACAAAATTTCCGTTTACATCGGTTCCACCGATAATGAAGTTGTGATAGGGAAACCGTTCTGTTCCGCCATAAACTTCAGTATGATGACGATTTTCGTTTGATCCTTCAAAGTACATGTTGCGTGGATACCATTCATTGGAATAAGCCGGAACGGAATAAACCCCCCAATGAAAATAAATTCCAAACTTGGCATCTTTGAACCATTCGGGTACTGGATTTGCCTGTTCGAGCGACTGAAAAGAGGGGGCAAACTTCTTCTCTTCAACTTTGCTTTTACAACAAAAAAAACCAATTATCACACCGGCAACAAGTATCAATCTTAAGAAATGCTTCATTTTCATTTTATTGCTCTTTTCGATTCTACAATAGGTGAATTCAGTTTCTCAGGCGTGAAGCATTAATCACTGCCCGCTCTTTCCCTTCAGGTATCCATTCCAGTTGTAAGCCATCGCCTCCCCCCTGCTGAAAAAACAAGACCTCGACTGGATGCAATCCTTCAGCCAGTGCAATATCCATTGTTTTTTCGGTCATGGCATGAAGCCCGTCGTGATTCAGGGTTTTTCCTGCAAGAGTAAGTTTTGAACCATCATCTGACGATAGGATGAACTGATATACACCGGTTTCAGGAACAGAGAGATACCCCTTAAACATCAGTCCATAGTCATAATCCTTTTCCTTTAACGTGATATTAATGGTCGGGGTTATTCCTTCTTTTACGGGATGAAGGGTTGAGAAATCGGGTAACGAGTCCCACTTCCCTTCGTAATAAGCAAATTTTAATCCCGGATCAGTACCTTTTACGCGAATAGCAGGAACGGGTTCTGTTCTGATAAATGTTTTATCCGATAATCCGCTGATGGCTTCACCATCGACAAAACAAACAGCTTTCAGAACAAATGAAGAATCAGATACAACGTGATTGATTTCTTCAGAAATTTTCGATTTGGTGTCAGGAATGCTACCATCATTGGTATACCTGATCACACTATTGGGAATATCGGAGGATATTTCGAAACAAACTGTATCAATAAAGACGGAATGATCAGCCGAAATATCGGGCCCGTTGTAAACAATAACTTCTTCATTGGTTTCAAGTACAATAACCGTGGCATATTTGTCTTGTTCAACGTCCGAAATGTCAATTTTTACATTATTACCTTCCCTGAGATATGGAAGTCCCAGACCTTTGTTGCTAAGCGCATATACATCCGTTATTCTGCTTGCCAACCCGGGAATCCACAGGTCATTATTTTCAGGCATATCAAAAACATGCAGATATAAACGTGTCTTTCCCCCCATTTTTTTTACGGTACATCTTCCCCACTTCAGTTTATTGAAGGGACTCGGTGATGTACCATAAATGGCCTCGCTGTTCACGTTCATCCATGCACCAATTTGTTTCAGCCGTTCAACCGAAGGACCGGGAATTACCCCCATGGATGTAGGCCCCACATTGAGCAAATAATTTCCACCTTTTGAAGCGATATCGATCAGGTTCCTTACAAGCGTCTCTGTACTTTTCCAGTTATGGTCGTTTTTCTTGAATCCCCAGGTATCGTTCATGGTCATACACGACTCCCAGTTTTTACCTTGAATACCGGTTGCAGGAATTCGTTGTTCAGGTGTTTCAAGGTCGCCTTCGAAGCTTCCTCCAAGCCTGTCGTTATAGATCAGGTTAGGGTGTTTTTCCATTTCTGGAAAAAATTTTGCAGCCCTTTCAGGTGTCATATCTGCGGGTGTATCCCACCAAAGTATTTTTATCTCACCGTAATTATTTAAAATTTCAGTGACTTGCGGGACTGCTTTTTCATCAAGGTATTTGTCCATATCGCCCTCTTGCGCCGGGTCCCAACGCCTGCCAATAACCGCGGTTCCGGGTTCGTGCCAATCCTGAGCCTGCGAATAATAGAGGCCCAGCGGCATATCGTATTTTTTGCAGGCAGCAGCAAGTTCGCCAATAATATCGCGTTTGAAAGGCGTAGCATCCATCACATCGAAATCGCTTACCTTGCTGTCGAAAAGTGCAAAACCATCGTGGTGTTTCGATGTAATGACGATGTATTTCATACCTGCTTCTTTGGCCAGCTTCACCCATTCTTCTGCATTAAAATCGACCGGGTTAAACTGCGAAGCATACTTTTCGTATTCAGCAACAGAAATTTTCCCATTGTTCATAATCCATTCTCCAATGCCGGGAATTTCATTCCCCTTATAAACTCCAGCCGGTACTGAATAGATTCCCCAATGGATAAACATACCGAATTTGGCTTCTTTCCACCATTCCATTTTATCAACCGGTTTCTTTTCACTGCAACCGTTTAGCAGAAGAAGAAGGATCAGCAAAACAGAAAAAATTACTTGTTTCTTCATAGTTTATCTGTTAATGGTTTTAAGCTTTTCTTTTATAAACTTTCAATGTATACGATGCGAACCATGCAATTGCAACAAAACAGATGAAAGGCAGGATAAACGAAAAATTAACGGCTGGCATACCAGCTACCATTCCCAGGTCGATTATTGCGCCCTGCAACGGAGGCATAAGCGCACCCCCCACGATGGCCATCACAAGCCCGGCTGCACCCAGGGTTGCATCTTCGCCAATTCCTTCAAGTGAAATACCATAAATGGTTGGGAACATAAGCGACATAAATGCAGAAGTGGCCATCAGGCAATACAAACCTGCCATGCCTTGTATGAAAATGGTACCGGCTATGGTAATCATCCCGCCAACGGCAAAAATCAGCAACAATTTGCGCGAATTAAGGAACTTCATCAAATAAGTGCTGACAAACCTGAAGGAGACAAACATGACCATGGCCACCATGTTGTAACGCTGTGCAACGGCCTTGGGCACCCCCAGGTTTTCGGCATAATGGATAATGAAGGTCCAGCACATGATTTGCACCCCAACGTAAAAAACCTGAGCGAGCACACCGCTACGGTATATTTTGTTTTTAAACAACCGGTTAAATGAAGCCCCAACCGAAGAGTGAGGGTTTGCTGAACTTATGCGCGGCATTTTTGTAACGACAAAAACAACAATCATGATCAAAACCACCAAACCAAGGGCAACATACGGGTTGCGAATAATAGCCAGGTCATGTGTACGGATTGCTACTTTTTCTGCGGCGCTGAGTGTATCAAAAATCAGTTCTCCAGCTGCGTTCCGTTTTTCGGAATCGAGGGCTGAAAGTATAACGTTTGATGCCACAAACATGCCCAGCAACGACCCCATGGGATTAAACGACTGCGCCAGGTTAAGGCGGCGTGTTGAGGTTTTTTCGTCACCCATCGATAAAATGTAGGGATTAGCTGTTGTTTCAAGAAAAGCCAACCCGAAAGTAAGGATATACAGCGAGGCCAGGAAGAAGTTAAACTCTTCGAAACGGGCTGCCGGATAAAACAGCAAGGCACCCGTGGCATACAATGCCAGTCCAACAATTATGGCCTTTTTGTAACTGAATTTTCTTACAAATAAAGCGGCAGGAATGGCCATAGTCGCATAACCTCCATAAAAAGCAAACTGGATCAGAGCAGCTTTTGCATTCGATATCTCCATAATGGTGCGGAATGCAGCAACCATGGGATTGGTTATATCGTTGGCAAATCCCCATAAGGCAAACAGGCTGGTTACAACGATGAACGGGATAAGGTATTTTTTTTCAACAAGTTTTGGTTTCGACATAAGATTTATGGTTTACTGGGTACTGGGCACTGGGCTCTGGTCTGTTTTAAATTTATATTGAAGGTGTTACGCCTTTTTTCAGCAATAT
The DNA here is from genome assembly GCA_021740385.1 of Prolixibacteraceae bacterium. GTDB lineage: Bacteria > Bacteroidota > Bacteroidia > Bacteroidales > Prolixibacteraceae > DAIMEA01. The sequence goes on from JAIOZY010000030.1 coordinate 20,133, forward strand.
GTTTCCGTACTTTGCCGTTTCGCCGGTCATTAGCACGACAAAAGCTTTTTTCGCCCGTTCATAAAATTCTAAACGGCCTATCCGCTCAATAGGTGCCACATTGGGATTGGTTTTATGAATGCTCTCCAGATAGCTTTTCTCAACTTCCGGATCGAGTGTGTCGCCCTCAACGGCTGCCATCATTACAAGTGGATGGGGCACATAACTGTCAAGTTCGAACAAAGGTAAAATTGCTTCGAGTAAATCGGATATTTTTAAACCGTCAGCACGTACAACATTGCAATTAAATGTTTCGCCCGGGAAATGGGCATCGGCCAGAACGATTTCGTCTCCATGCCCCATGCGGGCAAGTGTTGCCAGCAATTCAGGACTAATTAATGGTGATATTCCTTTTAACATGTTTTAATTTTTAATACACACGTGTGTTTTATGTTATTAATTCAGCATTATCTACAATTTTTACAGAAAAAGTACGGTCCTCAATAATATCGTCTTCCCTGTTTTCAAGCTTCCGGAGCAATAGATCGAAAGCAGCTTCAGCTATGGCCTCATCAGGCTGCACAACCGTAATCATTTTTGAAGAAGTTACCTGCACATACGGGTTATCGCCAAAACCGACAAGTTTGATGTCATCGGGCATCTTTAAACCTTTTTCCTTTATTTTGAAAATGGCGCCAAGAACCAGAAAATGAGAATCACAAATAATGGCGTCGGGAACGGGATCTTCGCTTAAAAGCTTACCTGCTACCTGCATACCCGTATCGATATCGAAAGATGCAACTATTTCTTCCTTTCGTACATACGTCAGCTTGTTTTGTTTAATTCCGTCGAGGTAACCACGCTGCCTGTCCTTAAAAACATTCATTTTGCTTCCACCGGTAATATGTGCAATCCGTGTGCACCCTTTCCGGGCCAAAATGTTCACCACTTCGAGCAGGGCAGAATAATTATCGACCGTAACTTTGGGCACGGCAATACCGTGACAAATGCGGTCGAAAAAAACCAGGGGTATCCGGTATTGTTTCAGGAGTTCGAAATGCGCAGGATTTATTGTGTCCATAGCTATCGATGCAATAACCCCCGCCACGTTGTTTTTTATAAGGGCATTAATAATTTCTCCTTCCTGCACGCTGCTTTCATTCGATTGAAATACAGAAACAACGTATCCATTCTGAAAAGCCAGGTTGGTAAAAACACTGATGATGTTTGAAAAAAAATTGTGGTTGATGTTGGGCACTACAACTGCCAGTGTATTGCTTTTATTCCCCCGCAGATGAAGGGCACTCATGTTAATTTGATAGCCGCATTCCCGGGCATAATTACTCACCCTGATGCGTGTCTCTTCCCTTACACTGGCATCGTTGCGAAGCGCCCTCGAAACCGTTGAATGGTGAAGGTTTAGCTCACGGGCAATATCTTTAATTGTAATCCTTTTCAAAAATAAATGGCTTTATTATTCCTGCTTTTTTACTTATGCTGTTCATTTTTTTGATTTGTACAAGGACAAATATAAAAATAATACACACGTGTGCAATTGAGATTGAAATATTTTTTTTTTGGATGGGGAAGAGAGATTTTCAATCTCACTATTCGGGCGATTAAAAAAAACTGACCGGTAAATTATAAATCGGGATTTGTAATTTAGTTCAAACCTTCAAGGCTTCGAAAACCTTGAAGGTTTGAAGATTAACTGGCTAATTTCCTGTAAACCAAATGAAAGATTCGCGCGGTAACGGAGGATTTTAAATCCCGATGAAAGGAGCAGGTTCAGCGTAAGACAATCTTATATCATTTGCCCAGATAATCAAAATCCATAAAACTACAGTCCCACAGGTTTGTATTTTTTAATCAAAATTTGTCAAGGATAAAAAACGACATACCATGTTGACAAAAAGCACACAATGTATTATATTTGACAAATGAAATCATTCAAGTGGAATCAGGAAAAGAATGAATGGCTTAAAATTAACCGCAAGATTGGATTTGAGGACATCGTTTTAATGATCAGCGAAGGATTCTTAATCGATATTGTTGAAAATCCACGTTATTTGAATCAGCAAATATTAATAATTAACTTTAATAAATACATTTACCTGGTGCCTTTTGTTGTAAATGACGAGTATATTTTTCTTCAAACTATAATCCCAAGCAGAAAAGCAACAAAAAAATATTTGAGAGGAGTATAAGCAATGGATAGAAAATTAAATAATGAAGAAAAAATACTGCTTGAATCATTTGAAAATGACGAGTGGAAATCAATACCCGATAAAGAAACGGGGATTTCAGTCTACAAAGAAATTGCATCTAACACATTAAAGAAAGACAAACGGATCAATATTCGTATTAACAGCAACGACTTGTTGGAACTGAAAAGAAAAGCGATGCACGAGGGCATACCATATCAGACCTTCATTAGCAGCATTCTGCACAAATATGTAAACAACAAATATGCTGAAAAAACCGATTAAAAAAGCCAATCAAAAAGCTAACTCATTTTTCACAGCCATTTCCAAACCGGGATTACCGGTATTCCGTCAAAATTATCTTCCTGATTGAGGGTTAGAATAGAACCACCGGGGGATTTGGTTTCCTTCATGGCCGCCCGTAAACCCTGTATTTCCCTGTCGATGTTATCGGCATTCATTTCCCAGCATACCTGGATTGTTTCGCTTATTTCCCCGTTGGTGTTCACAACAAAATCGCATTCATTTCTTTTGTCCTTGAAATAATACACATCCTTTCCTTCTGCCCGTAATTTATTGTATACAATGTTTTCAAGCCTCCGGCCAAGGTCTTTGCTAAATGAAAGACTGTTTGAAACAGCAAAAGCAGCATCGATTGCATAAACTTTTTTTGCATTGGCAGTTTGTTTTTTTAACGACCATGAAAACATTGGAATGAGGTCGATTAAATAACTTTCAACCAGGTAATCGCAATAATTAATAATCGTTCGCACCGATTTTATTTCAAGCGCATTCGATAGTTTATTGTAACTAAATTCCTTACCAATATTCGATAGAAAATGAACCACTAAACGTAATAACTGGTTTTCATTGGGCAAATTCCTGCGAACTGCAATATCACGCACTACAATATCCCTTAACAAAGTACGATGATAGTCAGCATCGGGTTCCTCAAGAAATTCAGGGAACCCACCCTTTTCAAAGAATCCCATAAAACTTTCAACCGAAGGTTTTTTATCTACAAAAGCAAGGAACTCGTTGTAATTAAACGGGAAAAGGTCTTTTTGCAAATACCTGCCCGTAAGCTTCGTTCCTAATTCTTTACTCAACATACTTGCATTTGACCCACTTACAACCACGTGAATATTCCGTTCGTGTGCCGATCTTACATACAGCTCCCATTTATCAACCACCTGTATTTCATCTAACAACAACCATTCTTTGTTTTCTTTGTTTAATATATCTTCCAAACGGCCAAAGTCATTCAAATCAAAACCCACTAAGCGTGGATCCTCAAAATTGATGTATAAAGCATTATCCTGCTTTAGGTATTTTTGCTTTATTAATGTTGACTTTCCACACCTGCGGATACCGGAAATTACTATTATCCTGTTCGTTTTTTCAGGAAGCACAATTTCCCTTTCAACTGTTTTTCCCTTATGAAATGTCTTTAATTGATCAGCAATAACATCCCGTATTGTTTCTTTTGTAATCATTTAGACTTTGTTTTTCTTACAAAACTACGATTTTGTATTGATAATACAAAGTTTTATGTGCCGGAAATACAAACTCAAAACAATGGGATTATGGTGACTGGAAATTTGCGGGAAGTGAGATTTGCAAGCTTAGTATCGAAGGTGTCTAAAAAGACAGACTCTTTTTTTCTTTACTAACAATTTGTAAGTTGCTAATAATTTTTATCGGGCTGAATTGAAAATCGGCGAAGCCAAAACCAATTTATTTCAGCCCAATGCAATCCGCCGGCTGGCGGAGTCGCATTGGGTTCTGAGAGGAAGAATGATTTTGCGCCCTGAAAGGGCATCTAATTTATTATGAATTAATTAAACTGGGCTTTCAGCCCGCTATGCTATTGGGATCTAAATTACCCAAGGCGTTGCCTTGGGCTGAAATGACCAAGCCCTTCAGGCTTAAACTTTCAAATTGTAAGTAATATATATAAAAATCAGCTTTTGAGACACCCTCATCCCTGAAGCGCCGGTTGTTATTCGACAGGCTTAGAGAACAGGAAAAACAGGTTCCATAAGTGGAAATGAGAAACATAAAAAGTATTGAGCACATCAGACCTAAAATTTTTATTCAAAAAGTGAATCCTGAATTGACATCATTTTATGAATTGCATCGGTCAATGACATTACCCAAACATTTTCTTTTAGTGGATAAGCATCTTTTATCGGTGCAACCACCCAGGTTTCCATGGGTTGAACATCATCAACGGCATTCCAGAAACCTCTTGTAAGTTTAGGTGATTTTGTTGCCTTGCATTCAACAGCAATTACTTTCTTCCCAAAAGTTAAAATCAAATCCAGTTCTGCTCCATTGGAAGTACGATAGAAAAACGGTTCCCAATTTGGTGCAATACCGGTCAAATTTTCAATAACCAAACCCTCCCATGATGCACCAAAGACCGGGTGGGCCAATAAATCGTTAAACGAAGGAATGTTCAATAAAGTATTTAAGATGCCATGGTCACGAATATAGACTTTGGGCGTTTTGACAATTCGCTTTGAGACATTTGTTTCATAAGGTTTAAGCTGCCTTACCATAAATGTTTCTGATAAAATATCAATATAAGATTTCACTGTTTTATTGGTAAATCCCAATGAGTTCCCTAAATTACTAACGTTTAAAAGTTGCCCGTGCAAATGCGCCAGTATGGTCCAAAGCCTTCTCATTGTTTCTGCCGGTATATTTATCCCCAGTTGGGGCATGTCCCTTTCAAGAAAAGTTAAAATAAAATTTTGCCGCCAGCTTAGACTGGTTTTATCATCGGGAGCTAAAAAGGAAAGCGGATACCCTCCCTTCAGCCAGTAATCGTTCAGAATTGATTGATCACAAATTTCTACGTATAAGAATGGAGTTAATTCATAATACGATATTCTGCCAGCCAGCGTTTCTGAACTTTGCTTTATTAAATCTTTTGAAGCCGAACCTAATATTAAAAAACGCCCCGGAATTCTTTTTTCATCAACTTCGCTCCGAAATATCTGGAATATTTCAGGCATTCTTTGAATCTCATCGATACAAATAAACTTATTCCTGTTTGACTCAAAGAAAAATTCCGCATCTTCAAGCATTGCCCTGTTTGAAGGTTTTTCGGCATCGATATAAAGAAATTTATCAATATCATTACTTAACATCTTTGCCAACGTTGTTTTTCCTGACTGCCGGGATCCAAGTATTGCAACAACCGGGTTATAAGCCAACAATGCTTTAAGTTCTTTTTCTGCGATTCTTTTAATGTTATCCATGTAATTTGGGATTTATATTCCTAATTTGCATGGTAAAAGTAGTGAATTTTTAAAAATAATCATTACTGTCCGGTTTAAAAAAAGAGATTGCTTCGCTACGCTACCAATGACAGATTTATGCAAAAACCTGTATTCAAAGCAAATATTAAGCATCTCTTTTTACAACAATTCTGCTTTCCGGCCATACAACATTACCTCTTTTTTCAAGTCCCGACATTTGTCGGGAACCGTGGCCGGATTTATCTCGCATACTTCCTACCCAGGGCGACTCCTCCAGCCGGCGGATTGCCCTGGGCTAGAATATTTGAGCCCTTCAGGCTCAATAGTACCGTTCATTCAACAAACGATAAGCAGAAACCGGGTTGCCCAAAAAGCCCTGAAAGGGCGAATCAATATAGCCCTGGGCAACGCCCTGGGTAAGGAAAAGCGGGCAGATAAACCGTTCGATCCACCCAGGTGGTTAAAGGGTATAACCTTGTATCGAACGGAACAGTAGACCGTTGTATTCTTCATCCGGTTCAGATCAACCTACCGCACTTCATGAATTCTTTGAGCCCTTCCGTTTCCCTGTCATCTCCACATTGTGCCTAATAAAAAACTGGGTAGGCTCTCGCAATGACTGGTATTCGAGAAGTACCATAGCTGCTCCCAGCGCAGTGGCATTGTCGATATCGCCCCGAACAACTTCCAGCTTGGGATACAACATGGCAAGTACGCCCATAAACTTTTCATTTCTTGAAAATCCTCCGGTAACGATCAGTTTTTTCAGTTCGTTGCCTTCGTTTAAAACCAGGCCAATGCTTTTGGAACATTCAATGGTAAGGTCGGTAATAAACTGGCAGTAAGCCGATGCAAAATTTTCAAATACAGAAAGGTCAACCGATTCATCGACATACTCGCCGGGGACACCATTTTTAAAGAAGACCTTTTCTTTCAGGCAGTTTTCGAACTTTAACTTGTCGAAAAGGACAGACCTGTATTGTTTAGAGTCAACGCCAAAAAATCCGGCAATACGACCAACATTTACATCGTGAATGTGTCCCATAAACAAACGCGATGACTTAACAGGCTTACCAAAAGCATTCAGGAAATGCAGGCAATCGTTTTCCAGCTCTTTCCGTGTTAATGGCTCATGGTTAAAAGGGTTCATGTTGATGCACCATGTCCCGGTGGAAATGAGCATGAACGTACCCTTTTCATTCAACAGGTATGGAACAAGGGAAGCTGAACTGTCGTGTATACCGGTTCCAACTTTTATTTGTTTTCCTGCAATCTCCACAGTTTCTGTCTGAAAATTTGAAACCTGTTCCGGCAGGTCGATCCCTTCATCTTCAATCCACCTATGGGGCTTCATCTGGTCGAAATCCCACAAAAAGGTGTGGCACCCAACGGATGTAAGTTCTGAAACAATTTTTCCGGTGAACAAATACGACAGATAATTTGGAAAATGCAATATCGATTTTGCCTTTTTAAATAAATCAGGCTTTTCACTTTTTAACCAGAGTATTTGGATTCCTGAGTTAAGCAGAAGTCCCAGATCAGGGCTGGCCGTTTTCCGGCAAAATTCATCCCTGACCATGTAACGCGCAAACAAACCTCCACGAATGGAATCGCATACCGGTTTAAGGTAGTTGTACAACGGAGTAATGCGTTCTCCTTTTTCATCGAGAAAAACAAGTGAAGCGCCATAGGTTGAAAAATTCAGGGATTTTACATCAAAGCGGGGATCAGCAACTAATTCTGTAACTTTTTCCCGAATCCAGGTCTCCATCCTTTCAAGGTCATCGCATTCAAAGCCATCGTCATCGGTAATGGTGGGCATATTTTTTTCTTCCTGAAAAATCAGGTTCAGGGCTTCATCAAATACCAGTACCTTTTTATTGGTTTTACCGATGTCAAAAACGATTGTTTCGCTCATGGGATTTGTTTGATAATTTAAATGAAATGCTATCCTAACAGTATCTACAAATATCATTTTGGGTTTCAACCTAATTTTTTGGGCATAATGCGGTAATGACAATTGTTCAGCGAGTATCATCCCGATCCGCTGGTTAGCGGAGAGGGATCTCATCGTATGCGAACAGATTTCTCTCCCGAACAATCGGGATCGAAATGACACTTTTTAAATTAGCGTATTTCAGGTTTAATCTAACCTGTATCATTCATAAACTTTGTGTTTCCTCTGTGTCTTAGAGGCTTAGTGGTAAATATTTTTTGCCACAAAGGCACCAAGGCACTAATTTTCACTAAGATTTATGTATTTATGAATTAATCAGACTAAAACATTCTTGTTAACGTTTTGCTAAAACTTCTTTTTCATATTGCTGTATTTCGGCAATGTAATCTTCAGCTACGGGCACATTGTTTTTCAGGCAATAGTAGTCCCAAACTGCACCAAAGGGTTTCGATTTCAACAGCTCGATAAAAGCAAGTCGCTCAAAATATTTTCCTTTTTCCTCAAATCCTTTCAGCAACTCGGTTGGTTCGAGCATTGCGATTAAAAAAGCCTGTTGTACTGCCCTGGTTCCGGTCACATAGGCACCGATACGGTTAATTGAGCCGTCGAAGAAATCGAGCCCGATGTTCAGCCTGTCCAAAAATTCATTCCGTACAATCTCCGCTGCAATCAGTTGAATATCTTCGTTCAGTGTTGTTACGTGGTCGGAATCCCAGCGAACCGGGCGTGAAATGTGCAGCATAATTTCATCAACAAACTGAAGGCAGGCCGATATTTTATCGCCCACCTGTTCGGTTGGATGAAAATGCCCTGAATCGAGGCAAATCAGCTTGTTGTTTTTCACGGCATATCCGAGGTAAAAATCGTGCGAACCAACGGTCATCGATTCGGCACCAATACCAAACAATTTACTTTCGACCGAATCTTTCAGGTGCTCCTTCGGGTATTCGACAGCAAAAATTTCATCGAGCGATTTTTTCAACAATTCCCTGTGCCCGTTCCTGTCGACCGGTATATCCTTCATGCCATCGGGAATCCAGATATTATCGACACTTGGGGTGCCCAGTTGTTTGCCCATTTCGGCAGCAATGGCCCGGCATTTTTTTACATGTTCAATCCAAAATTTGCGGGTTTCCTCATTCTTGCTCGACAGGGTAAACCCATCATCAGCCCTGGGGTGTGAAAAGCAGGTAGGATTAAAATCGAGGCCCATTCCACGTTTCTTAGCCCAGTCGATCCATCCCTGAAAATGTTCAGGTTTTATTTGATCCCTGTCGACCAGCTTACCTCCAAATTCACCATAAATGGCATGAAGGTTTAGCCGTTGTTTTCCAGGAAGAAGTGACAGAACTTTATCGAGGTCCTGACGCATCTCGGCAATCGACCGGGCTTTACCGGGATAATTTCCCGTTACCTGAATTCCGCCACCGCCGAGTTCGGCATCGGGTGTTTCAAAACCTCCCACATCGTCGGTTTGCCAGCAATGGAGCGAGATTACCACATCGTTCAGTTTCTCAAGTGCTGCATTGGCATCGACCCCAAATGCTGCATATTGTTCTTTGGCCAGTTGATAGGCTTTTTCAATCATTTCTGTTTTATTCATACGATTAAATTATTTATTTCAATTGGCATCGTACTGTAACTCGCATTCATTTTAATCATCCTCTTGGATGTAAATGTTTTACATGCTCGTTTCATATCTAAAAATTAAAAGTTACACAGAGGACAACGGAGGAGGCACAGAGGACCACGGAGTTAGTTGCCCGTTTACCATGTAAAAGTGTACTTCCCCGATCCCAATTCAAATCGGACATCCTTTTCTTTTTGTACTCCATTTTCCCGAAATTCAATATCCTCATCTATGGATACATCCTGCAATGCCACATCGGGTAAAATAACAGTTGCAGTAGTATTTGCCGGAATTTCTATCTGATATTCAATGTTTTCCCCATTCACTTTCCATCCTGATACAATAACTCCATAAGGCGAATCGAATTTAGTTTTTGCATATGTCAATCCACCTCCGGGATGCGGTGCCAGGTAAAAATGTTTGTAACCCGGATTATCCTCATCAATGCCAATGCCGGTTACATAGGTATAAAGCCAGCTTCCAATGGCTCCGTAAGCATAATGGTTAAAACTGTTCATCCCGACATCCTGAAACGTACCATCGGGCTTTTGTCCGTCCCAGCGTTCCCATATTGTTGTTGCGCCCTGCGTAACCGGGTATAACCACGAGGGATATTCTTTACGGTTAAGCAACATAAAAGCCAGCGCATCGTATCCATGATTGGAAAGCACTTCACACAGCAATGGTGTTCCCAGAAATCCGGTTGTCAGGTGGCCAAAAGATTGTACATCTTCAGCAAGGTATTTTGCCGCTTTTGGCACCAGGTCATCGGGCAACATATCAAACGCCAAAGCCAGCGAATAGGCTGTTTGTGTGTGCGAAACCAACCTGCCGGCCGGGGTTACAAATTCGTGGTTGAAAGCCTTTTTAATACCTTCAGAAAGCTGACTGTACTCCTTTTCGTCTTCGGTTTTTCCAATTATACCGGCAATTTTTGCCAATAACGATGACGAATACCTGAAGTAGGCCGTAGCAATAAAACCTTTATCGGTTGTGGCCCCGGGGTAATCGGATTGATTGGTTGCATAGGCCAGCCAGTCGCCAAAGTGCCAGTCTTCGGTCCAGAGCAGGTCGTCCCCTGCCCGCTTACGCATGTATTCAACCCAGGCCTTCATGCTGGGGTATTGAACTTCAAGAATTCTTTTATCGCCATAAGCCAGGTACATGTTCCAGGGAATGACCAAAGCAACATCGGCCCAGCCGGTTGCGCCGCCGCCACCGTTCAAAACATCCGGTACAACATTGGTTACTTTTCCGTCGGGAAGCTGATCGGCAGCTACATCGGCCATCCATTTTGTAAAAAAAGCGGCTACATCAAAGTTGAAAGCTGCCGTTTGGCTGAATACCTGCGCATCGCCGGTCCACCCCATGCGTTCGTCACGTTGCGGACAATCGGTTGGCACATCGAGGAAATTGCCTTTTTGTCCCCAAAGAATGTTTTTTTGCAGCCGGTTAATCAGCGAGTCGGAACACGTAAACGAATTCGTTAATTTCATATCAGAATGAATCACAATTCCTTTAACAGCATCCAAACTCAATTCACCGGGATATCCTTCAACTTTCACAAAACGGAAACCATGAAAGGTAAAGTGAGGCTCATACACTTCGTTCCCGTTCCCTTTTAAAAAATACGTATCGGTCGCTTTTGCCGAGCGCAGGTTCGCGGTATAAAAGTTCCCATCTTTGTCGAGTACTTCAGCAAATTTCAAAACAACCTTATCACCGGCTTTTCCGTTTACCATAAGCCTTACCCAGCCCACCATGTTTTGGCCCATATCGAAAACGGTGTCTCCTTCGGGTGTTACAAGCAATTCAACCGGATCAATTTTCTGAATTGCCCTGACCGGAGGCCCCTGGGGAGCGATCAAATTCTCAAGGCTATGATCCAAAACCTGTACTTTTTTCCAGTCCCGGTCATTATACCCGGAAAGATCCCAACCTGTTGGCTCCAGGCGGGCGTCGTAAGTTTCGCCGTTGTAAATTTCCGATTCACAAATTGCACCCGTATTCACCTTCCAGCTTTCGTCAGTTGTGATCACTTCCGATGAACCATCGGTATATTGAATTTCGAGTTGGGCCAATAAAGCAAGCCGATCGCCATAATAGTTGATATTACCGCTCCACCCGATATTACCCCGATACCAGCCACTGCCCAGGATAGCGCCGAGCGCATTTTCTTTTTTCAGAAACGATGTTACATCGAAAGTTTGGTACTGTATGCGATTTTTATAGCTTGTCCATCCCGGAGTAAAAAAGTCGTTACCTATCTTTTTGCCATTAAGGTACAATTCGTACAAACCCAGTGCCGAAACATAAACCCGGGCCGATTCAACGCTCTTTTCAACATTAAATTCAGCCCGAAAATACGGGCTGGGACGTTTTTCAAATTTGCTGTCATCAACCGGGGATGTTATCCAGGTGGCCTTCCAGTCAGTAGTTTCCAACAATCCTGTTTCCCAAAAAGCAGGCTCACTCCAGTTGCTGACTTTACCATCGGGGCCCCAGATACGGACTTTCCAGTAAACACGCTGTTTTGATATCAATTCAGGCCCTTCATAAACCACGTTTACCGATTGGGATGAAGATATCTTCCCGGACGACCAGATCAGGTTTTGTTTTGTTTTCAGTTCCTTTTCCGAAGAGGCGGTCCATATCTCATAAGCAGTTTGAACATAATTTGATTGTCCGGTATTAATTTTCCAGCTCAATCGAGGTTGTTTGCAACCAATTCCAATCGGATTGGTAAGGTATTCACAGGTCAAATCCATAACCGTTGTTTTTAATGATGCTTTAGATGCGATGAACATCAACAAAGCGACAACAACAAAAAAAGTTCGCTTCTCCATTTTTGAAAAATTTAAATTATTACATATAAAAAACCTCTTCCAGTTCAACGCTTACGGGCGAATTGTCGGGATTGGTTTTCATAATGTCGGCCATAAACGCCCACCATTTTTTCACAATTGCAGTCTGTCCAAGGTCTTGAGAACTTCCACTGCTGCTTACCTTCTGAAAAGCAAACAAGGTGTTCGTTTCCTCATCGAGAAAAATTGAATAATCGCTTATTCCACTTTTCTTCAGAATTATTTTTAGTTCAGGCCAGATTTCGCTGTGCCTTTTTTTGTATTCTTCTTTCATACCCTCGTTGAGGTACATTTTAAAAGCCAACCGTTTCATTAACCCAACACATTTAATTCGGGATACAACCATTTTGCAACCCCAATAATTAGCACTGACAATAATATGGTTCCGATACCAATAAGTATCGTGTTGTACGTTTTCTTTGAAACCCCTTTCCACTCTTTACGCCAGAAACCCCATAAATTGGCTGTTAGTATGATGGTTGCCATATGAAGCGTCCATGAGCTGGCTCCATTGCCTATTTTTGTTTCGCCCATGCCATAAAAAAAGAATTGCAAAAACCAGGTAGTGCCTGCCAATGCACAAAAAAGATAGTTACGGAGCAAAGGTGATTTTTTATCAACAAAGTCTTTTCCTGTTTTATTTTTCAGAATTAGAATAAGCGACCAGACCAGGTTGGTTGTAAGCCCCCCCCAAAGGATAACAAAGAATATGATGTTGTTTTCAAACAGGTATTTAAAACCGCCGCCCGATTCGGAAATAAACGCATAGTTGTTTTGAACAGCCAGCTCCCGGGCCGTTTCGCCCATCGCTTTTCCGGTATCGATACCGAAACTGAAAAATGCGCTTAATACCCCCGACACAATGGCAATAAGCAAACCCTTAACCAGAAAGAATTCTTTGTTAACGCCTTCTTTAATGTGTTTCAGGTCCTGATCTTTTTTAACCCCGGCACGGCCACTCAGGTAAATGCCTATCAATAAAATGAGAATTCCCATTAAAACAATACGCCCGCCGGGACTTCCAAACAAATCACTAAAAGACAATCCGTCGGGCAATGTTTTGGCCAAAGCAGGAATATTACGAAGAACAGGCAAACCCAATGAACCAACCACCGATGTAATCCCTAACAGAACGGAGTTACCGAGTGACATTCCAAGGAAGCGAATGGCAAGCCCATAGGTCAATCCGCCAACTCCCCACAGCAAGCCCATGATGTAGGTATTGCGAAGCACAACGGGGTCTGCTGCCTGCAAAATCCCCTGCCAGTCGGGAATGGTTAATAAAACAGCAATAAACGGCATTATCAACCATGAAAACAGTCCTCCGATAATCCAATATATTTCCCATCGCCATTTTCGGACCCAATTGTAGGGCATGTACCAACTACCGGATGAAGCACCACCCAGTGAGTGGAAAATAATTCCCAATAATGCTTGCATTGTTCAAAGTTTAATCTGGTTTTGTAATTAAATTTGATATTTTTGATTATAATTGTTTGAATATTGATTTGTCAAAAATAGATTGATTATGAGTAATTATCAATACATAATCTGGCAAAACATTTACACTTTCTGACCCTTTTATGAGCGACTTTTTCAAATACCTTACCGCAAGCGAAGAAGATGCAGCCTGGGGCCTTTACCTGAATGTAGCAGGGGTGTCGGCAGTTAAGCCATACAGCCCCTACCCTTCGCCCAGGCACCCCGAAAACTACTATTTCAACTGGGAAAACGGGCGCACACTTCACGAATTCCAGGTCAATTACATTACTTCCGGTTCGGGAACACTTGAAACAAAAGTGGGGAAATTCAAAATAAATCCGGGTTCGGTACTGATTATTTTCCCCGGAATGTGGCACCGCTACAAACCCGAAAGTAAAACCGGCTGGACAGAACACTACATCGGTTTTAACGGGGCATTTACCAAAAACCTTTTTCGACAACCGCTGTTCAACACAAACAACCCGGTAATTAAAGTTGGTTTTCAGGAGAGCCTGTTGAACGAATTTAACCATATTGTTCAACTGGTAAAAGATGAAAAGCCCGGTTTTCAGCAAGAGTGTGCAGGTAAACTTATTTATTTGCTTGGGCGTATAGTATCCATATCGAAAAACAGCGAATTTGCCAACCGCGAAATAGAGCGAACCATCAGAAAAGCCTGCCTCTACCTTCGGGACAACTTAAATAAGAATACCAATATTGAAAAACTGGCATCACAACTCAACATAAGCTATTCGTATTTCCGCCGGATGTTTAAGAAGTACACCGGACTTTCGCCTTATCAGTACCAGCTTGGGTTACGCATTCAACGGTCGAAAGAGATGATCATGAACAGCCATAAAAGCATAAAGGAAATTGCTTACGAAACGGGCTTCGAGTCGATCCATTATTTCAGCAGGATTTATAAAACCAAGGAAGGGATTTCGCCTTCACAGGCAAGGAAAAACAACGAAAAGCCGGAACAGTTTTAACCGCCCAACAGCATGGGACAAAAGTAGCCGACACAAACCGTGTTGCTAAATAAATAACCGAAGTACATACTCATATACTCAGGAAACCTTTCAAAAAGGGTAATTATTAAACACGAATGCATGATTTTTGAAAAATTATATCAAAATAATGGCTTAAAATTGTATGAAAATTCTATATTTATAAGAGTTCAATGATGCTTTAATAATTGTTAGTAATACGCATGAAACAAAATAGTTCACTATACAAGAACCGATATCCATCAGTCTTTTTTTCATTATTCATATTGGCAATTGCCATTCTATTCAGTAATTGCAAGGGAAACGAACAGGAAGTAAAAGCGAGAAGCGAAAAGGATATTTCCACAATTCAAAGCCGGCAAAAAGAAGTTACCTGGCTGGCACCCTGGTATGACGAAGGGAGTAAGGAATTGATGATGAGGGAAACCAGGCGAAAATATGAATTTCTTAACCAGGATATTCATTTACGTCAGTTTTTCACAAACGAACTTTATTCAGACCAGTTGTGGTGGGCAGCCGTTTCAACAGATATTATTCAGATGATTGAAAAAGATGAATGGCCCTATGATATTATGATATGCGAAAAGGGACACTACAGTGTAGTTGCCAACCAAATTAACGATCCCGAATGGGCACAAAAATATTTTGTCGACTTTAAAGAAGAAGAATGGTTTATTGATGCACACCGTGAAGGAATTTTAAATTCGAAATCAATTCTATCGACCTATGAAGGTATCATTCCCGGCCCTTTGCTCGAAGGCACATTATATGTGCTTTATGTTAGTACCGAAGTAGAAGAAAAACTGGGCATTAAGGCAAAACGCCTCGATATGGATTTTACCGATTTTTTGCAATATGCCAAAACCGTTTATGAATACAACCAAACACACAGCGATAAAATCGGATTCTTTTCAACTCAGGATGCATCAGCTGTAAGCCGGTTGTTTAAACACCTTACCCTTATCGCCTATGGCAAAGAAAAATTTTCATCAAAAGCTGAATCGTTTAAAGCACTTTCAAAAGTTTATGCTGCCTTTGAAGAATTATCAAAATATAACCCGTTGGAAAGTTTTGTCGACTATGGCGACATGTCGCCCGACATTTTACAGCGGGTTTTAAACGAAGGGGACTATCTTTTCAACATGGAAGCCACGTGGATATACAACATTTGGGAAAGCAGCAATCCGGAGGGAATCAAAAAAATGAAACCTTGCGAATTACCAAATTTTGAAGGAAAATCGCCGCCTTATTATGAAGGCGGCTTTCAAACCATTTTTGCCGTACCCAAAAGAGGAAAAAACGTTGAAGAAGCAAAAAAATTGATCCGCTACCTTTCATCGGGTGAAGTCGGTGAAGAGTGGATACAAAACACAAAATGTCCCTCAGGCCTGAAAACAAGAATATCAGTTACCGACTTTGGGCAGGAAGAATTTGATGTGTTCTTCAGGCATATGAAGGAAAAATACGGCACAGATTTCAGGGAAACCGACCTCTATATATTGCTTTGGGGTAAATCACCCGATTATATTTTTGACGAAGAATCGTTTAATGACGATTTCATGCATCAAGACATATTAAATGGGGAAATAACTGCAAAAAGGGCTCTGCAAAAAGTGAAGCAACGATTCAATTAACGTTTTAGGCCATTGAGCAATACTAATCCTGTAAGGGCATATAGTATTTTGTAGTTACCGACTGACGAATAATATCCCGATATGCATATCCCGTTTGTTGAGACTCGTTTGCCCCGTATTGTATCAACAAATTTCCGGCAACTGCCCCCTCGACCGGGCCGGCAATCACTTTTTTTTGCATCGCATTGGCCGTTAACCTGCAAAATAGCTCCGAACGTGAACCACCGCCAATCACATGTACCGTATCGAACGGTTTCCCCCGCAAGGCTTCAAAATCGAGCAGTGTTTTACGGAACGAAGCAGCCAGGCTGTCGTACGCGCAACGGTAATAAGACGCTTCCGATTTCGGCAAGGGCATGTTGTTTTGCTGAAAAAAATGATCGAACGCAGCTTTCATGTTGTCGGGATTGTAAAACAGCGGGTTGGCTGTATCAACCAAATGCTTCGATGGTTCTTCGGCCCCGGCCATCCGGTCAATTTCATCGTAGGAATGTGCCGAACCAAATGCAATACGCAACTGCTGGATAAGCCACAGTCCCATCATGTTTTTTACCGGCCGGAAGTTTCCATCGGCTGCAATTTCGTTGGTGATACCCAGATTGTAAGCCTCTTCCGAGAGGAGCGGTTTTTCTGAAAGCCAGCCCAATATGCACCATGTTCCCGTTGAAAGGAACGCCGAATTGTTGGTTTCAAAAGGAACTGCAGCGACAGCACACGCGGTATCGTGCCCTGCCACTGCCGTAACCTTGCTTTGTTTATTGAGTTTTGGAATTCCTTTCAAAAAACCTAATTCCTGCCCCGGGTATATTGGCAGGGAAAAAACCGATGTATCAATGCCCAACAACCCGGCAATTTCGTTGTCCCATGTTTTCGTCGTACAATTAACCAACTGGCTGGTCGATGCGAGGGCCAGTTCGTTTTTGGCTACACCACATAGAATATAATTGATGTAATCAGCCATAAACAAAATCCGTTTTGTCTTTTTCAATATGGTGGAATCCTTCAGACTAAGCAATTGATAAAGTGAATTGAAAATGTTGTAATTAATGCCCGTACGGCGAAATGTCTCCTGCTCGCCCATGAGCCCGTTCCATTTTTCGCGCATCCCCTTTGTGCGTCCGTCACGGTACGATACCGGGTCTTCGAGTGGGTGCCCGTTTTCCCCCAATAGTACAAAATCAACACCCCACGAATCAACACCAATGCTTTCAATCGGAATTTCCGATTCACGAAAAGCCTTTCCAATGCCATACATTATCCCGCCGGTTATTGCTTTCAGGTTCCAACGTTCGGCCCCATCGGTATACTCCATTGAATTATCGAAACGGTATATTTCACGCAGGGTAAGCTTATTATCAAAAACTCCCTGTACAATACGGATGCTCCCTGCACCCATATCAATAGCTAAACACGAAACCGGTTTCTGATGGTTCTTCATAGTTACTGGTCATTGGTCACTGGTCACTGGTCAATAGTCAATAGTCACTAGGCTGTCTTTGTCTTCCGTCTTCCGTCTTCCGTCTTCCGTCTTTAAACTACATCCCTTTCGCCCTTAGGCGTTTACTTTCGTTTTCACCCCCGTTAATCAGGAACATGAGTGGCTGCGGACGGTCGGTTCCTTCAATAAAAGAAGGCCTTGCCTGCCAGGGGGCAACCGATAATACATTGGTTAAATCCATCCAGTACTGCAAAACAGCAGGCTTCAGGCCCCACGTCATGTGGAAATGGTTGGCCGGCGCAT
Source organism: Prolixibacteraceae bacterium (assembly GCA_021740385.1). Taxonomy (GTDB): domain Bacteria; phylum Bacteroidota; class Bacteroidia; order Bacteroidales; family Prolixibacteraceae; genus DAIMEA01. The sequence continues at coordinate 37,900 of JAIOZY010000030.1, forward strand.
ATTGCTTGTACTCGGTCATGGTTGCATATTTTGGTACAATCCAGCTATGGGGCCAGGTAACGTTTGAACTGTTGGCAACAAAATCGGCCAGTTTAGCAGGAAGGTCAATGGTTTGCGCTTCGTCCCACACCAAGCTGAACATACCGCTCAGGTGACTATAGGTCAGGCGGCTGGCGATGCCCTCAATTCCACCGGGTGATACAAAATTCACACTGTTTCCGCCACCGGGAAAATAAAAATTTTCGGCTGCCGGCATCCCGATATTTTTCAGGATATTTTCAACCGTTTCACCCGGCATGGCAGCCCAGTTAAGGCTTGCCGAACCCGAGTTATCGCCATCGACCAATCCGCGGGTAGCCCAAAGTTCGTTGCCTTTCACATCAACCCCCAGTTTACGGGCAGCATTCAACAATTCAAAAGGCTCCCACACTTTTCGGAAATCCATGAACAAGGGTGGATTACCCCCACTAAGCCACGTTTTAAAAAGCATGGTAAGCGTTCCCTGCATATCGGCTTCGGTACCAAACGGGATCACAGGCTTAGGCCCGTTGTGGTCGAATGTTGAATTGAACAGCGATTCGGCCATGTCGCAAATGGGCTGTGGTATTCCCCGGCGGTCACTTCCCCACTCCAACTGGTTCATAAACGCCCCGCCTACAGCGTTAATATCGTTCAACAGGTCGCGCATGATAAGGTAAAGCGCTAACGATTTATCGAGGTTTTCACTTCCCCCGGGCTGCGAAAGGTCGATCGATTTTAGGTTTTTATCAAGCCAGGCCCGCAGGGCTTTCAGTTCTTCTTTATTGTAATCCCCTTTTTGCAATTTATCGGAAAGCAGTTTCATATCGAGGCGGGTGATTTCAACCCCAAATGTTTCGCGGGTTGCATTTACATGGGTCAATGCCGTTTCCATACCCATCGAATCGTGGCCAAAACATACCACACGCCTGCCTTTCAAACCCACGTAAGTTGCCGCGGCAAAACACCAGTCAACAAGGCTTTGCAGGGTTGCCGGCTTAATTTCAGGATCGGCACCAAAGTCGTCCCAATTACCAATATTCATGTGGGTAAGCCTTCCCTGTTGTGCAAAAGCGCCGTTTACAGCATGTGCAAAAACAACCCCCGGTTTCGGGGCGCTGTTCCCGCAGGTGATGTTCAATGGTGTTTCGACCGGGAAATGAGACATCAGGCTTATCAGTGTCAGTTGTGGAAAAGCCCAGGTATCGGGCGTGCAAATCACCACGTTTACCCCTTCTGCTTTAAACTGGCGGGCAACGGTATCGGCGTCCGTTTCCACCTCGATTAATGTCGGGGTCCAAACGACTTTAACACCCTCGTTAACAGGTATTTCTACACTTGCCTGTATATGATTGGCAATTTTTTCAACGATGTTGCGTGTACGCACACGCGAACCGTCGTCGACACGCGGGTCGCAGGTGGCACACACGCCAATAACTACAGCAGGTATCGATTGAGGTTGTTTGGTTTCTGAAATGCGTGTTGCGTTGCTCATATTGTTGTGTTTTAATTGTTTATAAATGTTTCCCTTTTTGTGTTATTTCGAGGAGGAACGACGAGAAATCTAAATATTGTCCTTTCTTAAACGAAAGATTTCTCCCTGCGGTCGAAATGACAATGAAGCCTGTATTTTTCCCTGTAAAATTACCTCTTCAATTCAGCAAAATGAATTAAAAAAACACCATATTTGTGTCTGATTCTAACATTCTGCTAATGCACACAAACAATCACAACGATGTAAAGACCGACCCGTCAAAGGTTAAACAACATTTTACCGATATCAGCCTGAAGGTACATTGTTGCCGCTACTGGAAACTTTCGGAATGGGAATTTCAAAATTTATCGCTCCCGTTCTGGCGGCTTTATGCCAATACACTAAACGGAGCAACCATCCATTTTGAAGGCCGTTCAATAAGCCTGAATGAAGGAAAAATACTGTTGATACCGCCTTACACTTCCTTTTCATCTTCGTTAAAAAAAGGCCGGGGCGACCGTCTGTACGGAAGTCGCATTAACAACCTGGACAAATTGAGTGACCTGGAAAACCTGGGAATGGTCGACCATCTTTTTATTCACTTCAACCTGGGGTTCCGCTTCGACCACCTGCACCCGCAAATTTTTGTTTTTAACACCAATACAACCACTTCGAACTTGTTAAACACCATTCGCGCATCACTGATTACCGAATACCGAAACCTTTCGGTGAAACAAAACCTTGCAATTTATGCACTAATTATGCTCCTTCTGTCTGACATTCCGGAGGAAACATGGAGAATGAAAACAACCGACCGGCGTGTTTTGCGTGTTATTGAATACATTGAGCAACATTCGCACGATAAACTTACCAACGAGCACCTTGCGGGAATTGCCAACATGGCTGTAAATTCTTTTTTGCGGCTGTTCAAATCAGCCACCGGGTCAACGCTTCAGAAATTTGTGCAAAACAAACGCGTAGAAAAAGCCCTGGTGCTGATGCACAACCCGTCGCTTAGCATTGAGCAAATTGCCGGCGATTGCGGCTTTAGCGACCGGCAACATTTTTCAAAAGTATTTAAGAAAGTAGTAAACCTCTCGCCGGCACAGTACCGGAAGGGGCAGGCGATGTAGCCTCATCCCCAGCCCTTATCCAAAAATGGAGAAGGAGACAGGCCAGTGCCTGGTTGGTAGTCCGCTGTTTATTATAGTGCTCCTTCCCTCTCCATAATGGAGAGGGAAAGACAGGCTTCAGCCTGTCAAGGGTGAGGCTACCTGCCTTCGCACACCTCCCGAATCCTCTGCAAAACCTCATGCATTTGCTTTTCAACTTCTTCATTCGTAAACCGGAGCACAAAAAGGCCCAATCCTTCCATTTCATTATTCCTGATTTTATCGTGTTCCCTTTGCTCCTTTCTTTTATGTATCCCCCCGTCAACCTCAACAACAAGCTTTTTCTCCGGACAGTAAAAATCGGCAATGTAAACCAATATTGGATGTTGCCTGCGGAATTTGTACCCGCCAAGTTTACGGTTTCTCAAATTGCACCATAAAAGGTCTTCGGCGGTTGTTTGTTTTAAACGTAGTGTGTTTGCCCTTTTCTGGATGTATGGGGGTGCGCCAAAGTTGAGTTTTTCAAGATAATCGGTCATGGGGTTTGATCTTAATTGATTTTGGTAAAGTTATCAAAATCAATTTTAAATAAAAAGGTTACATCTCATCCCTGGCCCTTCTCTTCAAGGAGAAGTGAAGTGAAGTGAATTGGACAGTACAAATGAAGTAATTGATTCTAATTTTGCAGTGCCCTTCCCTCTCCACTTTGGAGAGGGAAAGACAGGCTTCAGCCTGTCAGGGTGAGGCTTTAGCCGACCCTGGCAAGCTAACAGCCCAACAAACTATGGCTACCTGCCTCCACACCCCCCAAACCCCCTTCAACACCTCATTCATTTGCTTTTTAAAATAATTTTACAAACACATCCGTTATGTAGTTGAATTTTAACAACATCTTTTTTCGCAGACAAACTAAACCACTTATGAAAAACCTGATTCTTCCGATGTTGATTGTATTCCCAATTATTGGGTACTGCCAGTACAATCCGAGATTTTCAATCGCACGTTTACGGGCAATTAAAAATCGCCCCTCCCAAAAATCCACTTTTTCCGATTGTAAATCCCATATTATTTCAATAACTTCGGATGCAATTCTGATTAAGTAAAATGGCGATGAAAACAACACTTCCCTTATTTAGCAGGACAGCTCTACTGGCCATGCTCTTTTCAACTTTTTTTATTATTCAATCTTCAACAACCAAAGCTCAGCAAGGGCGTGAACTCGATTCGTTATCGCTTGTTGGCCTGTATACAGCTTTTTATGGTGATGTTGACTGGAACTATCATCAGGGCTGGCTTGAAGAAGGTGTACCTATAAGCGAATGGAGAGGTGTTACGGTTGATTCAGTAACAGGAAGAGTTACAGCTCTAAGGTTACCCGACAATAATATTCATGCTGAATTTCCTGAAAAGTTTGACGAAGATGCCCTTTTGGATTTTATTGCATATCTGTTTTCCCGTGGATTAGACTTCGACAGGTATACTACTCTATATGATATTGTTATGCGCATTATTGAAATACCGGGAGCACCACTGGGAGAATTAAGAATAATTAACCTTTCAGATAATGATATTTCCGGACATATACCTGAAGATATTGATGAAATTGCATATCTACAGGAATTAAATCTTAGCAAGAACGAATTTGAAGGCACAATCCCCGAGGAAATCGGAAATCTGGAGCATTTGAACGTGCTTAATCTTGGACAAAATTTTTTCAACGGAGGCTTAAACCATGTATGCAACATCGAAAGCTTAATCTACCTCGACCTTAGAAACAATTTATTTTCAGGTTCACTGCCTCCTCAACTTTGGGAATTAACAAACCTCCAACACCTTTCGCTAAGAAAAAACTTTTTTAACGGCCAAATATCTGGCGATATTCAGAACCTTGTTAACCTTACCACCCTTAACCTTTCGGCCAACCAGTTCTCCGGCGAAATCCCCGATGCTTTTGAAAGCCTTACCCAACTCAGTCAGCTTCTCCTTCACCAAAACTATTTTGCCGGGAACGTACCAACTTCCATGGGGGAAATTCCCAGCCTGATGAACCTGAACATAAGCGACAACCTGCTTGAAAACCTGCCTGAACTCACAAACGTGTGGAACGATTTCTTATGCTACTGGAACTACTTCACCTTTGAAGATTTTGAACCAAGTGTTGATATGCTCAACCGTGTTACAAGGGATTCCATACACCCGCAACACGATTTTGGCGAAGAACGCGACACCACGGCCCAGGCCTACCTGCCCTTTTCCATTTCAATACCCTGCGGGGGAGCAAACAACCGGTATACCTGGTATAAAAACGGGGAATACCATTCCGGCCCGTTCGATACCGACACGCTGTACTTTTCATCCATACAATGGGACGATGCCGGCGATTACACCGTAAAGGTTGAAAACACCATCGTCAACAACCTGATACTTCAATCAAAAGTTACAACCATTCACATCATCGAGTACAGCTGCCTCTATGCCGACTCCATGGCATTGGTTGCTTTTTACCATGCAACTGACGGTCCCCACTGGACTGAAAATACTAACTGGTTAGTAGAGGGACAACCTGTAAGCACCTGGCACGGCATTACCCTTTCGGAAGACGGCTGCAATGTTACCCGCATAGAACTTGACAGCAATAACCTTGTGGGCAGCATCCCTCCTGATATTGGCGATTTTCCGGAATTAACAGATTTAGATTTGAGGGGCAACCGCTTAACCGGACAAATACCTGAAGAAATTGGAAACCTTGCACTTTTAACGGATTTGAATTTAGGATGGAATTTCCTATCAGGGCCGATACCCGATGAAATTGGATATTTGTCTGAACTTCAAGTTTTATCCATACATGATAATCAACTTACAGGCACTATTCCCACACAAATATGCGAATTGTCAAATCTAAATTTTATTCAATTGGGTGCAAATCAATTAACCGGCAGCATCCCTCCTGAAATTGGCGATTTAATCAATTTAGAATATTTAAGCTTAGGCACGAACCAATTAACGGGTAACATACCTTCATCCATTTCTGATTTAGAAAATCTGGTATGGCTTAATCTTGCCGAAAATAATTTGGAAGGTGATATTCCTTCTGATATAGGGAACCTGCAAAGTCTCACCAGCATGAACCTGCAAAACAATGATCTTAGCGGCCCGATCCCGGCTTCTTTCGGCCAGCTTATAAACCTGAAATGGCTCGATATGGGCGGCAACCAGCTTTCAGGACCAATACCCGATGAGTTTTGGGACATGTCAAGTCTCGAAAACCTTTACCTCGGCGACAATGAACTTGAAGGCAACCTCTCCCCGCTTGTTGACAACCTTACCGAACTGACCTATATCGACCTCACCGAGAACCTGTTCACAGGACAAATACCTGAACAACTGGGAAATATTTCAACTTTAGAAGGTATTGTTTTACGAAACAATCAGTTTTCAGGGGACGTACCTGAAAGTATTGGCACTTTAGCAAACCTCCGGGATTTCAGGATAGAAAACAACCGGCTTGATGGATTATGGCCATTGCCCCAAATCGACAGCATTTTCAGTTGTTCAAACAACTACTTCACCTTTGAAGATTTTGAAAACAACCTTCATCTGTTTGACGATGATAACCTCGAACGGGAGGTAGCACCCCAGTACGAATTTGAAGCAGAAACAACCATTACCATTATCGAAGGGAACGAGCTGACCCTTTCGCGGCTTTGCGGCGGAACGGCCAACCATTACGTTTGGTGGAAAGACGGTGAAGAAATTACCAACGACAGCCCCGACCTGTTTTTCCCCTCAGTAGAACTTACCGACGAAGGCGATTATTGGGTTACGGTTACCAGCGAGTACGGTTTCGACAACCTCGAACTGACATCCAAACCCATTCACCTGATTGTGGAAGAACACTGCCTGAAACAGGATTCCCTGGCGCTTGTGGCCCTTTATGATGCGACCGACGGGGATAACTGGAACAACAACAACGGCTGGCTTACCGGACCGGTCAGTACCTGGTATGGAATTGAGGGGCTTACCCCCGACGGGTGCAATGTAACCCGCATCGAACTCCTTTTCAATAACCTTACCGGGACAATACCACCGGAAATCGGGAATTTAAACAGTCTTTCGCATTTAATCATCGACAACAATAACCTGAGTGGCGAAATACCCCCCGAAATTGGAAGTTTGCAGGCCCTTGAAATATTGAAGTTAAACGATAACAGGCTTACAGGCCCTCTGCCAAATTCGCTTTATGACCTGCATAACCTGAAAGAACTGAATTTAACCAACAACCTACTGAACGGTACAATCAGCACCAGGCTTGGTGAACTGACCAACCTTCGGTTCCTTTCCTTCGAAGCAAACCTTTTTGGAGGTGAAATCCCTCACGAAATTGGCAACCTGAAAGAGCTAAGGTTCTTCAGTATTGCCCATACGCCGTTTTCAGGAACCGTACCGGAAGAAATCGGGGAACTTTCCGAATTAACATTTTTGAATTTTTACAAAACCGGACTGCATGGTTCGCTGCCCGAAAGCCTGACACAACTCGCGAAGCTCGACACATTCAATATTCAGCTATGCCGGTTCAGCGGTCACATCCCCAATTTTTCGTCCCTTGATGAACTGACTTATTTCAATGCCGCCAACAACCTGTTCCTGTTTGGCGATATTGATGCAGGTTCGGTCAATACCGGACAGCTTGAATTTACCTATGCCCCGCAGGATACCGTTTTGCACCTTGAAGAACTTTACGAATCGCGCCAGATCACCATCATTGACGACGACTTTAGCGGGAACGTGTACCACTGGTACCTGAACGATGTGCTGTACGAGGAAGGCAGCGATGTGCTCGATTTAACCGAAACCGGGATGTACTACTGCCATGTAACCAACCCGGCTTTCCCGGAACTGACACTTTACAGCGATACATTAAACATCTATGAAATTATGCCTTACTACGACGATGTTGAACCGGTGAACTTAGTGATTATCGACGGATCGCACCCCCCGGAGTTCCATATCAAGAAGCTTGAGTTATACCCCGACAACAGCCTCGTGTTGTTTAACCGGTGGGGACAAAAGGTATACGAACGTAGCAGCTATAATAATGATCTCGATTTCAGCGAATACGCCGAAGGAACATACTACTACGTGCTCAATTACGTGAAACCCGATGGCCCGAAACAGATAAAAAGCTTCGTGGATGTTGTGAAAGAATAATACCAGGCAACTAAATAATGTATAAAAATTTGGAAATAAACAACATATTGAATAATTTCAACAAATAATCTAACAAACCTTTTTCCATGAAAGCCTTTAAAAAGGGGTTTTCAATTACAAGGCCCCTTGTGATAGTATTCTTTCTTACATTCAATGCCAATTTGAATTTGCCTGCGCAAACGGATGTCGCGGAATCGGATTCATTAGCGCTGGTTGCTTTGTACAATGCTACCGACGGGGATAACTGGACACGGAATGACAACTGGTTGAATGAGGTTGATCCTGTAAGTACGTGGTATGGAATTACAATAGAAAACGGAAGGGTTTCAGGAATAAGATTTGATCAGAATAATCTGGTTGGTTATATCCCCCCGGAAATTGGTAATTTAGAAAAGTTAAACACTCTTATATTGTCAAATAATCAATTAAGCAATCCCCTGCCAGATGAATTGTGGACCCTCGAAAATTTGGATACGCTTACGATAAATATGAATCATTTTCCCGGTCCCATTCCTGACGAAATTGGAAATCTTACAAATTTGAAACACCTCGATTTACATTTTTGCTCCTTTTCAGGTTCAATACCTGAAGAAATTTCCAGCCTGACAAATCTTACATTTCTGGATTTCAGGCAAAATCAACTAACAGGAAATATCCCTTCAGGATTATGGAACCTTCTTGATTTACGGACACTCCATTTGGAAGAAAATAACCTTACAGGAAATATCCCTCCTGAAATCAAAAACCTGTCAAATCTGGTTGACCTACGGCTGGGAAGCAACCGGTTTACCGGTTCAATTCCTCCTGAGATTGCGGAACTTAAAAATTTATCAATACTCCATATACATAACAATCAACTAACAGGAGAAATTCCGACAGAAATTGGAAACCTTATACTACTAACCGATTTAAGACTCAATATCAACAAATTAACAGGATCAATTCCCCCGGAAATTGGAAATCTGACCGATCTGACATATTTGAATCTGCATGAAAATTATCTAAGTGGAACTATTCCTGCGGCAGTTGGTGAATTGATAAATCTGGAGGTTTTTGAGTTATATACAAACCAGCTAACCGGAAATATCCCCCCGGAAATTGGAAATCTCTTAAATCTTCAACAGTTTATTCTGTGCAATAATCAATTAACTGGAGCAGTTCCTGATCAAATATCAAACCTGATAAATTTAGAGTACTTTGATATCAGGAATAACTTTTTATCTGATTTGCCTGATCTATCATCTTTAAAATTGGATACCCTTTATATTGAAGAGAACGGGTTCACATTTGAAGACATCGTCCCAAACATTGGTTTGGCCGATTCTTATACCTATGCCCCACAGGACAGTGTTGGCGAAGAATATGAGTTGGTTGTCGACTGGGACGATGGTTTTTGTGTAAATTTTGAGCTTTATGAAGACTCAAATAAATATCAATGGTATTTGAATAACCTTGCATTCATAGGGAAAAACAATTCAACATACAGCAATTTCTGTATTGGCTCTGCTTGTTGTAATGATGAAGGCAGTTATTCCTGTGTAATCACGAATCCTCTGGCTCCTGATTTAACGCTATACACCCGGCCTGTACATGTTACGGTTTTAAATTCGTCTATTGAACAGGATTCATTATTCCTGGTCGATCTTTATACCAGCACGAACGGCAATGATTGGTATAACAATGATAATTGGCTGGATGGCCCGGTTTCTATATGGTATGGCATCACTGTTTCCGAATGCAAGGTAAGAACAATCGACCTTTCAGGAAACAACCTAACAGGCCAACTACCTGCTGCAAACAGCGAAATGTTTTTATTGGAAAACATCGACTTATCAAACAATCATATCAGTGGAAATTTTAACACAGCGTTATTTAGTTTAAACGATTCCGTGTCGATTACAATCGATGGAAATGACATTACCGAATTACCTGTTATTGAGACCTTAACCAATTCGTTTACATGCACAAACAACCGGTTAACCTTCGAAGATTTTGAACGCAACCTTGATTTGATAAACACTGCTGGGAGTCTTTTCAACTACTCACAACAAAAATTCTTCGGCCGGGAATACGACACTATTGCAATCGAAGGAAGTTCATTCAATCTATGCATTCCTTGCGGAGGAGAATACAACCATTACCAGTGGTATAAAAATGGAATTGAAATTCAGGGAGCTCCTGATAGTTCAACCCTTACTTTTCCTTCCATTCAACTTACCGATGTCGGTAAATATTGGATAACAGTTACCAACGATTCGGTTCCTGATCTGGAACTCACCTCAATGCCGGTGCATATATCAGTACAGGGCCAAACCGCTGTAAACCTTAATATCAGGGCTTACATCGACGGAGGGAGTCAGCTAATTATCAATGGCTCCAGTGTTCAATGGTATCATATTTCGGCGATTGCTCCGGGGAGATATGAAGTTCCTGAACTGCCAACTTATGTTTATGGTGAAGAATGGTATCCCACCTGGCCCGACATTCCGGATTACCAAAATCAGCAGAAGTGTTTCTCTTCCGTATTCAACCACCCCACTTTTTCATTGCCTGAATTTGAACAGATTGTTCTACTTGAAATTATTGAGTCGAGAGAAAATGTTTTTATTAAACAACAACCGTCAGCGGCCAACGATTATACCCTCATTATTGAATTTGATGACAATGCCCCCCCCGGTGCTGCCTGGCATGAAGTTTCCGTTTTGTGGAATTTATTTCAGTATCCTGATGTTCCTGTATTGGTTTCACCTAATAATGAATCTATTGATCAATCACTTTCCCTCACGCTTAACTGGATAAATGAAGTCCCAATTGATAGCTATACATTACAAATTTCAACTGCACCCGACTTTAGCAGTACAGTAATTGATCAAAGAGAGATCATAACCAACAATTTCTTTGTAGAAAATTTAGAAGAAAATACTCAATACTATTGGCGCGTAAATGCAACCAACATAATGGGTACCAGTGAATGGTCAGAAATTTGGAATTTTACCACTCAGCCCCCTGTCCCCATTGTCCCTTTATTGGTATCGCCCAATAATGAAGCAATAGACCTGTCACTTCCGGTCATATTTAATTGGAACAGTTCAGAATTTGCTGAGAGTTATACCCTACAGGTTTCAACTACTCCCGACTTTAGTACTCCATTGATAAATCAAACCGATTTAACTGAAACCAGTTATTCATTTGAAAATTGTGATGAGGGGACTACGTACTATTGGCGTGTACAGGCAGCAAATGTATCGGGTACAAGTGGCTGGTCGGAAGTTTGGACTTTTACAACCGAAATTCCTTTACGGGAATTGAACCCGGTTAACATGGTGATCATTGATGGGGCTCATCCGTCATATTTCCAAATTGACTGGATTGAACAGTACCCCGAAAATTCCCTCGTAATTTTTAACCGCTGGGGAAAGAAAGTTTATGACAAAACCGGCTATAACAACCAACTCGATTTCAGCACATATCCCGAGGGCACCTATTACTATGTGCTGACATACAAAAACGGCCCGGAAGAAAAAATGATTAAAAGTTTCGTAGATGTGATAAAAAATTAAGAAATTTCCGGTATGAAAAAATTACTCATTATTTTGTTTGCGATTTTGCCTCTTTTTACCCTGGGCCAGTTTAACCCCCAGTTATCGCAGTTGATCAAAACCCTCGAGTTTATCAACCCGGGATACAACGCATCGAAAGACCTGGCTTCGGCCACGCTGCTTTACCGCAACCAATGGACGGGCTTCGAGGGAGCGCCCCAAACAATGGCCGCAAACATCAACGTACCGGTTAATAAATGGCATACCGGTTTCGGGGTAAACACCCTGGTGGAAACGCGCGGACTGATCACCCACTCGAACATCGACCTCACGGCCTGTGTGGATGTAAAAGTTACCAATACCTCGTACCTGGCCTTTGGCTTAAGCGGTGGCGCCGAGCTCAGGCGCATCGACATGGATCGTGCAATCTACAGGGGTGAACAGGACTATACAGCAACCGATTACAACGATGAAAACATCCATGCCGGTGTAGGTTTAAATTATTTCACACCCAAACTGCACCTCGGTGCCAGCATGCACTACAGCCAGCTTGACGGCAACCGCTATGCCCAAAATGAATTTTACTCGTTTTACGTAAACGGCAGTTACCTGATACCCGTGCACGACAACTGGGTGCTAAAACCTTCGGCACTTTTCAAAACATGGGGCGGTTATAACGACATTGAAGCGGGCCTGTTCGTGCTTTTTAAAGACATTGTATGGGGCGGCATATCCTACCGCCTTAACGATGCCCTGGTCTTTTTTGCCGATGTTAAAATTACCGACATGTTCAGGCTGGGCTACAGCTACGACCTGGGCTTACGCGATGTTGCCGACTTCAATTACGGCAGCCACGAAATACGAATTGAATTCACCATGCCCCGGCCTCAAAAGAAATTCGAACGTATGGCGCTCAAATAACCAATAAAAAAATCAAAAATGAAACGAATGAAACGCTTTTTAATCATCATACCTTTTTTGCTGTTATTGGGAGCAACATCTGCTCAAAACCTGTCGTTGCACAAAGAAGACATTTCGCCCGAGGGAATTAATAAAATTGGCGGCATCAGCCTATACAACGATCAAATTTACCTGTTGCTTCAATCCAATATCCTGTTTAACGGGAAAGAGATTGAAGCTTCGGAAGCCTTGGCCATTAGCCAGAAATACCCGGTATGGGACATATACCGTTACGATCAGGTTACGGGCAAAATAGAAAACCGGTCGGGGCAATGGAAAACTTCCGGTGCCACCCCCAATGGTTTTGCAATCATTGATAAGGAAACCGTGCTGTATATCAACGGTAAAAATCAGTTCGATTCAAACAACAACGAATTAAAAAAGGCATTGAAAAAAGTGCAAAACCGGAAAATTGTTTTTGCCGATCCGTCGGTGAATGCTGATCGAACAAAAATATGGTTCTCGTCTGACCTCGATGGTGGAAAAGGCGGCATGGATATTTGGTACATCGAAAAGAACGGGGACGAATGGGAAAGTCCGGTGAATGCCGGCGATAAAGTTAACACTTCGGGAAATGATATTTCACCTTCTGTTTTCAACGATTCCATCCTGATCTTTTCATCCAACAAAAAAGAGAAAGACTACGATTTGCATTTTTACGACCTCAAAAACAATGAAATGCTCCACTGGGAGTACCTGCCCGAAAGCAACGAGTTCTTTACTGCACTAACACCCGACAGGGAGCTTTACTTTTTGTCGAAAGACGGTAAAAAAACGAAACTGTGGAAAAGCCGCTGGTCGGAAGCCCGTTCCGAAGACCTTAAAACCATTGATGCGCCCAAAACGGAAAAAGTGGTTGAAGTGCCAAAAGCGAAGGAAGAACTGATGGTTAAAAAGCGTGAAGTTGAAGAAAAAGAGAAACTCAACATTCAAATGACCAACTATTTCGGGCTGGCACGTTACGAGCTTACCCCGTATATGAAGGACTCGTTAAACCGTTTGGCCCAAACCCTGAAAAAAAATCCCGGGCTGAACATCCTGATTTGCGGCCACGCCTCACCCGACGGCCCCGAGAACCTCAACATGATGCTATCGTACTACCGGGCAACCGAAGCCTACAACTGGCTCATCACACATGATATTGACGATTCGAGAATATACCGGGTTTACGGGGGCGAATACCTTTTTGTAGGAACCCAAAGAGCCCGTAACTTTTCCATTTTCACGTTTGAAGATACTGACCTGCCCCGGCAAATTGCACTTTATCCCCTTCGTTCGGGTGAAGATAAAGAAGAAGTAGTATCGAAATTCGGGGCCAACAGCGACGATATGATCTTTCACCGTTACCAGCTCAACAAGTTCCTGCCGCTCGAAAACAAGAATTTGCTGCTAATCCCCGTAAACGTTTTGTACTTTGCAAAAGCCGGTGAAAAGCCTGCCGATATTGCCCGGCAGTACAATATTCCTCCCACCCGGCTAAAACAGATGAACCGCATTGGCGATGAACCACTAAAAGAAGATAAGGTATTGTTTATTAGGCAGAAGGCAGAAGGCAGAAGACTAAAGACTAAAGATGGAGTGAAACGGAATTCTGCAGTGCGAAACAGAAGACGAGAGACACTACTGACTGAGTAATGACTGATTATATCTGACAGAAGTAATGGAGCAATTACGAAAAAAATTATTTTTCAAGTTCAGGTTTATTGAAAAGTTTTATATTTGCACCCGCAACCGGATACAGGTTGCATTTTGTTCTTAAAGCATTACATTAATTGCCCAGTTGGCGGAATTGGTAGACGCGCTAGTTTCAGGGACTAGTGTCCTTCTGGACGTGAAGGTTCGAGTCCTTTACTGGGCACAAAGAGGTTAGCTTCGAAAGTTGCTGACCTTTTTTTATTGGCATCATTTGTAAATAAACGAAAAGGACGAGAAGTGGAGCGAAGCGGAATCCCGATGATCCCGATGAGTGAAACAAAATCGGGAGATATCGGGAAGTCCTTTACTGGGCACAAAGAGGTTAGCTTCGAAAGTTGCTAACCTTTTTTTATTGGCATCATTTGCAAATAATCGAAAAGGACGAGTCTCAGTGTAAAACCATTTTGTCAACAAATTTTCCATCATCTGTTTCTGTTAACACAAAACAGATGCCACCGGCCATGTTTTGAGGTTCCCATACAAACCGATGATCTCCTGCCTCTTTTTCACCATTAAAAAGCGTTTCGACCTTTCTGCCGTAGCTATTGTAAATTGATATTTCCAGACTTTTACATTTCTTTTTTAAATTCAAAGTGAGCGTAGTACGACCCGTAAACGGGTTTGGAAAAATTTTGATTGACGGTTTTTTTGATGCAGCAAATTCAATAGCCCCATCAGTCGATTGTTGATTTTCGACAACCGTAATGGTTTTACTTTCTGACGCTAAAAATTCACCATCCGTTTTAGCCATAATCATCTTAATGGTGTATTCGCCCGTACTGTCGGCAGTAAACTCCCATGAAAAGGGAGGAGTTTCGAGTTTACCTTGTCGCTTATTATTTACAAATAATTCAATAAACCGGATGCCCGACATACCCGGGTATGTAGCCGTTACGGTCAGGGTGGAATCTTTGTAAAAGGCATCGTCGTATTGCGGAATAAACGGACTGAAATCAGGCAAAATACGAACCATGCAGTTCATATTCCACTCATTGGCATTGAAAGGTGCATTTGTTTGTTCGTAATGGGGCAGCCCACCCACTTCCGTTTCACGATCGATAATACGGCTTGTTTTGTTGGTCACTTCACTAACAATACGTGCATCAATTGCATCCCTGTCCCAGGGCCTGGCACCGCTTGAATTCAGCACATGGTTTTTTACATCAGCGGGATCAAGTACTTCAATGGAGTTGTGCCAAATGGGTAACGACGAAACAAGGTATTCCGGATCGCCTACGTATTCGGCAACAGGGTTACCGTTGCGACCCGTGGCAATATTGTCCGACAAATAGAGCTGGCAGGGACTGTTCGTTGCCCGCATCAATGGAATATCATCTGTATCGGGGCCCTGTTCCATTACATTTCCCACCACAGCCATTTTCCCGGTTATGACATCATGGCCGGACCATTCGCTGTAAACAACCGAATAACGAATGGCCGAATTTCCGGGGTTGTAGATGTAATTGTTCACCACAACACCCATGGTACCGCCTTTAAAAAGAGGATTTCGCGCATTGTTGCTGGCATACAGGTTTTTAATTACAGCAATGTTTGTTGCATTATCGTGAATGAGCGATCCCATGGAATGTTGGCCTTTATCGTGGGTGGCATGGCTTAATGCTTCGGCTATAATGTTATTGCTGATGGTAACATCGTGCGAAGTATTTGCCCGCCATTCGTCAGGTGTATCCCCGTTGAAGCGGTCGCCCGAAACGGAACAGTTTTCATCAACAGCCCAGCTAAACGAGCAGTGATCGATGATTACACGATGCGCACCAACCGTTGAAAGGCCGTCGGGTTCCCAGCCCGTTTCATGTCCTTCGGAACCAGGGCGCATGATGATGTGTTGCAGAATAACATCGTGAGTCCGGATATAAACAGACCCGTTAATAAACGTAATCCCCGGCGAAGGGGCTGTTTGCCCGGCTATGGTAACAAACGGATTTTCAATGGTAATGGTAGTGCCATGCAGGTTAATAACCCCACCCACCTCAAAAACAACAATCCGTTTCCCGGTGGCTTTTACAGCAGCGCTGAAAGAGCCGGTCCCCGAAGCGTTTAAATTGGTAACACGGATTATTTCGCCACCCTTCCCCCCATCGGTTTCCGCCCCCCAACCCTCGCCGCCGTATACGGTACTTTGGGCATGGGCAAAAAATTGTATAAACGGAAGGAGGAACAGAAAAAACAATAGCTTCCGGATAAAATTCATGTGAATCGGTTTAGAAATTGATTGGTCAATAAAAGTACAGAAAATATCCGAAAGGATTTAAGCATTTTGTCTGACCTCGGAGAGGTAGAATGTTTATAAAAACAAATTGCCCAACGAGAAAATGCGACCCCGGCCGGGGTCGAATCCTTTCCCTGCATCTTCAATGCTATAAACATGCAATGTACCTACAGTCCGGAATATAAACCTTTATTTAATT
Organism: Prolixibacteraceae bacterium; assembly: GCA_021740385.1. GTDB lineage: Bacteria > Bacteroidota > Bacteroidia > Bacteroidales > Prolixibacteraceae > DAIMEA01. The sequence continues at coordinate 54,335 of JAIOZY010000030.1, forward strand.
ATCTTAAAGCATTGATTTCCTGCAACTAAAAAATAAATGCCTTTGGGGTAGGGAGTAAAATCAAGCTGTGTTTTGTTTTCCCGGGTTTTTGCAATTTGCAATAAATGGCCAAAACTGTTGTAAAGTTGAATCTTCCTTTTCCGGCCATCTTCTGAAAAATTCTCAATGGTTACAACATCAAAAACCGGATTCGGATAAACAGACAATAATCTTTCCGTCGAAGCTAAACCCACGTTGGCAAGGTTACCGTTTCGATCTATTTCGAGCAATGTAGCCAGACCAGCTTTTGTTATCAGTTCGGCCAGTTGCGGGCTGTTGGCCGATGGGCCAATGGTGTCGCCAAGTGAATGATAATACGGATTGAAATCTTCATCGCTGGTGCTGCCCTCTTTCAGTGCGATGGCCGGAATACCTGCCCTGAAAAAAGAAGCATGATCACTGAAAGCATCATCTGTTGTCAATTCATCGTATTTCAAACCGGGAACATGCTTTTCCATTGCCAAAATGCATTTATGGGCCAGGGGAAGCGAAGCATTTTTTTTAACAATCATTACTGTGTAATTGCCATTGTTGCTATCGTGCGAGATCATATCGAAATTAAGCATGGCATAAACATTTTCCATCCCCTCAGGACGATTTTCCACAAAGTGTTCGCTGCCATGCAAACCGAATTCCTCTCCGCTAAACAAAATAAAAACCATGGTTTTATGAAAGTCAATATCCTTTGTTACCCTGATAATCTCCATTACTCCTGATGTTCCGGACGCATTGTCGTCGGCACCAGGGCCAAAAATAAAATTAAAGGGAGTAGATCCCGGCACGAAAGCTGCATCGTAATGCGCCCCCATCACCATAACTGAATCAGGATAAAGCGAACCTTTTCGTACTGCAATGATATTGGGCAACCCACGTTTGAGATTGTTACTTAGATCGTATTCTGCACTAAACTCCTGGATGAAAAGAGTATCGGGTGAATAGCGGCTGATTTTTTCAGTAATGTAATTTGTACATTCCCTGTCGTTATCAGGTGCCAACCTGTTCATACCCTGAAGTTGTTCTATATCGTAAAAGATTGAATCGCCCGATATTTTATCAATGACTGATGGAATTGAAATTTTCTGACCACTACAAAAAAGTGTGCTGAAAAATAAAAAGACAACCAGTATAAGTGGATTTTTTTCCATAGCGTATTAATGAAAAATTCCAAATCCAAACCACATATTCCTCCCCGAAACTTCGTGGCCAAATTTAATGAACAATGTCAAATATCCAAAATCGGGTATCGATCAACTAATATTAAGCATCGAGAAAAAAAACCATAATTTGAATATTTATAAACTAGCGCATTATAATTGACAAAATTGAAATTATTTATTAAATTATGCAATTCATTTTAAATATAAACAGAAAAAACATGAAACGTTCCATATCCACCGAAAAATCTTTTTTCATCAAATAAGACATAAACCTATGAAAGTGAAAAAACCTTTTTATTCAATCAGAAGAACAGCAGCAATCATTTTGATGATCATTTTTAAATTATTTTTGAAATAATTATGGAAACAATTAATATCAAAGCATACACTTCTAACTCACAACAAATTGAAGCAATAAAGGCATTTATGAAAGCCTTGAACATAAAATTCGAAGTGGCCAATGATTCTACTTACGATCCTGTTTTTGTAAAAAAAATTAAAAATAGCCAAAAACAAGCCAATGAAGGAAAAACAGTCAAAATTGACTTGGACGATATATGGAAATAGAATACACTTATCAAGCCAGTGAAGATTTGACTTTTTGGAAAAAGACTAACAACGTGACTGTCCTTAAGAAAATAAGAAAGTTAATTTAGTCTATTTCTCAAACACCTTTCGAAGGAATTGGCAAACCAGAACCTTTAAAATATGACCTAACTGGTTGTTGGTCGCGCCGCATTAATCAAGAACACAGAATTGTTTATGAAGTACGCGATGACAAAATATTTATACTTTCTTTAAAAGAACATTACCTCTAAGCTCCTGAACCCTTAAGCCCCAATGGCTAGTGGCGCAACAGTAGCTGCAAAATAATAACCCAGATGATGCGGATAGTTATTCGCATTATAATCTACCAGCCTGGTTAAACGGGATATATTTTCATCGAACGGAACGGATGTTTGTTGAAAATTCCTTATTAGAACAGGCCCCCTTTCCGTCCGAAGGTTATCCCTACCTTATACAAACATTCTACCGCGGACGGCCTTTATCTTGCACCTTTAATCCCCGGGTTTATGCTTCGGCAAGCTCAGCATCCACCCGGGGTTACAAAAAAACAATCCCTCTGGGATTATCAGTCTTAAAAAAAATTAGTCAAATGACAATCATACAATATATTCATTTGAATACAGTCAAAGAGCCCTGAAGGGGCTTAACAGCAATAGCCAGGGGTAAAACCCCCGGAACAGGGAATCAGGAAGAAAAACGTTCGAAAAGAAATGCGATCTGCATCGTGTCAGGACTTTCCCTTTTTCCGCAATTTCATTACCCCCAGGCCAACTAATGCGGCAAACAATAGAAACAAGGCCCCGCCAACGGGTACCTTCTCTCCATCGGGCGATGACGGCGGTATGGGCTGGGCACTGGCAACAAAATGTAGTATGAACAGGACAATGGTTATGAGTATGTATTTTATTTTCATCGTATTTTTTTAAATCGCTAAATCCTATTTTTTTTTATTTTTCTGATTTTCTCTTTATCGTACCACAATTTTTCCGTTAAACTCTGCCCTTTTTTCGGGTTTTACCCGCACAAGGTACATCCCCAAACGGCTTACCGGTATCAGTAATTCGTCGGTTTGTACATCGTTGCGATAAACCCTTTGTCCGTTCGCATTGTAAACGGCCACTTCGCAGGGGTTGTTCCCCAGTCGCCCAACCAGTATGCTTTGGCTAAGCGACGACAGGAAGATATTGCTTTCTGCCCATTCTTCAGCCTTATCGGGCGAAGCTGCAAATGCCAGCAACAGGCAGGTTGTTTCGCCGGCTACGGCTTCAAAGGTGTAAGCGTTTGTTTCGAGGCCTACAGCCACCAATTCACCCGAAGCGTTGAGCAGCACCGGGGGGTAAGCAGCGTTATAGCCCGACAGTTCGGTAAGCGAAAGCGTGTGCCGGCCGGTGGTTTTGATCATCAACCGGAGCGGGATAACGGTCGTTTCGTCCACCTCGGGGATGGCGTTTATAGAGTATTCTTCTCCATTGTACACGCTGTAGAGTTGTGGCGTGGGCGAGGTTAAGGCTTTCAGCTTGTAGGCATCCAGTTGCACGTCGAACCCATCGGTAGCGTTGGCATGGGTACAGATGACCGTTTCATCCTTCCGTCCTTCGCTGTCGGAAACGGCCAGGCGGATAATGCTTTGCACGGTTTCGCTTTTAAAGGTTGAAGCTTCTGTTGTTTTTGTATCGTTGGTAAAGGTAAGCGAGCCGCCGGCAGCATTTGCCCGCACAAAGAATCCCTGCATGGGGGCAATATATTGAGTTTGTGTTTCGGGGTTCCCAATGGTCCCGTTATAGCTTGCATAGCTTCCGGCAACCGGGTCCCATATATAAAAGGCAGTCCCGATGTTTGTTTTCGTAATGCCGGTGTTCCAGTCGATGGTACAGGGGTACGGGTTGCCCACCAGGTTCCAGCCATACCCTTCACCGCTGTATGCGGTATTTATAGTTTTATCGCCCGTAACCAACGTACCGGCAATGGCAACGGTAGTGTCGTTATCGGACGATTGGCTGTACTGGCTGCCATAGCCCGTGCCTGCCGATAACATGTCGCCTGTATTCAGGTAAGTCCAGCAACTGGTATTTTCATTGTTCAGGCTTTGGCTTTCGTCGTGGGCAAGTACCCAGAACTTCAGGAAAAGGGGATTGGCATTTTTCTGTTCTTCAACCGGAAGGGTGTAATAGTGCCACCGATCTTTGGCAAAATATTGCTCAACGGAGGCTTTCACACTGCCGGTATTGTTTATTAGTTTTGCCGTGCCTGTACCATCCGATTGGAGTACGATGCCAAGGGTGTCGGCATTGTTGGTGAGGGCGCCTTCCACCACAAGGGTTGTTGCCGGCGACAGAGAGAGCGATGCCCCGCTTTCGATTTTCAGGTTTGAAAAGGTGGTCAAATCCGTGGTGCTTTCGCTGGTAAGGGCAAAATCCCCGTTATCCACCACCCAATATGAACCATTGCCGCTCACAATATGAGCATGGTTGTTGCTTATGCCCTGGCTGTTTGCCCATACAGCAAGCAGCAGGCCTGTAATTGTAAATAGTATTTTCATCATATCTTTCTTTTAATGTTTACTCTTTTTTTCAAAAAAACCGGCCGCTTGCTTCGACAAGCTCAGTACAGGTACTTTGACAAGCTCAGCACAGGCACTTCGACAAGCTCAGTACAGGTCGCAGCAATAATCAAACCAAGTGTCAACTTGGTCCCGATAGCCACAGGCGTATCGGGATAATCAATTATCCCTGACGCAACGTACCGAGAACCCGTTATCACGAGAGCCGCCGCCCCGGAGCAAATCTGAGTCATTGTAGATCATGCCGCGGAGCAACGCGTTCGAACTTCCACTCTCAGTAGCACTCCAGCAGTTGCAGTAGTCGCCAACGA
>JAIOZY010000085.1 GCA_021740385.1 Prolixibacteraceae bacterium
TTATTTAAAAAAAGAACAATATATTAATTTGCCTGAAAACCTAGCCAAACAAGGGATAAACCCCAAAATACCTTGGCTTTATGATTTTAAGCTTGATTTTAGGTTTAAGTAAGATTAACTATCTTAATAAAATCATTGACAAATAGGGGCAGGCTGTTTCATACGACAGTGATTAAACCCCTCGTTACGCAAGCTAAAAGGGGTAGTTGGGAAAGATAGCAACACCTGAACCATCAACTTCAAAATCACAACAGATTTATACCATTACCCATAAAACCCGATTCCGTCAACACCTGATTCAGGCTCTGTGCTGCGCACAGCCCGAATCCTTAATTGTTAGCCTTAGGTTTTTTAGTCAATATATGTTTCTTTTAAAACCGATTTTAATTCCTGAATTTCAAAACCTTGTAGCTCTTCAAAGATTTTTATTATTCTTTGTCGGTCAATTGTCCGGATTTGGTCTAAAACTATCCAACCGATTTTATTGTCATGCTTAACTTGCACCCTTGTCGGATATTTTTTTGAACTTGTTGTCATTGGAGCAATTACAACCGTCCGTAAATATTTATTCATCTCATTGGGCGAAATTACCACACAAGGTCTGGTCTTTTTGATTTCGCTCCCAATTGTCGGGTCGAGATTGACTAATATGATTTGATATTGTTTTATTTCCATTCTTCCAGGTTTTCATCGTCAAATACATCATCAATAAATAAATTGTCATCTCCGTTTTTAGCCATTTTTTCAAAAGCTTTTTCCCATCCTTTTCGGGGTTTTGAAATTGGTTTTAAGATAATTTGTCCTTTATCCATTATCAAATCAACGGTGTCTTTGATATTGTATCTGTCAAGCAGTGTTTTACTCAATCTAATCCCCTTTGAATTTCCGATTTTTATTACAGATATTTCCATAACTTATTTTTAAAATGTAATTACAAAGTTATAACATTTTTTTCGATTTAAAAAAATTGGCGGTAACGTTCTTGTTTAAGTTTTTCGACATATCCTTTGGGTAATGTAACCTTCGTTTGGTTTTGTTGTTTTGCTTGTTTTTGTTGAACAGGAGAAGCCACTGTGGAAGGTTTTTCTTTTAATCCCGAATAATCAATCCACGCCAATGATTCCATGGTAGTAAAAAATTCGCCCAATACAAATTTGTCTTTCAGAATGTACCAGCATTTCATACTGGCGCTCCATAAGGCATTTGTGCGGGCTTTTAGCTCGTTAATCAGTTCGCGGTCGTAAGCAAACTTTATAAATGCAACAGGCTGGTTCCTGTGAACAGCGGATTGAAGCGTTATGACGGGTTTTTGAGGCACCGGCGCTTTATTTTGTTTTCAGTCCCCCAATATAGAAAAGATTATGATCATATCAAAAAAAGCCCTGCTCACGTTAAGGGCAGGGCGGTAATGTTATGGTGGTTGAATACGTATTATTCTTCGGCTTCAAATTTAAACAAACCGGTATCGCTAAGCTGCGAGCCACGGATAAATTCACCATGTCCGTGTACCACCTGGCGGGCAATTTTGTTGTACACCCGTGCCGACTTGATAAACTGCATATCGCGGTTGGCATCAATCAGCAGCAGGTAACCCATAATGATATTGGCGGCCATTTCGACCAAACGGCGTGCCTGAAAATCGATGTATTCATTATCTTTTACAGCAACAACACGGTCAACGGCCTCGGCATATTCTTCGGTCAGCCCGATTAAAACCCGGCGGTACTGTTCCAGCTCGGGTTTAAGGGTTTGCTTTTCATATTCCCGTATTTGAGCAAGGTAGCTCCCGGTGGTTACACCACGTATGGCTGCAACAACCTGTAGCTGGGTTGTACCCTCGTAAATGGAGGTGATGCGGGCATCGCGGTAAATGCGTTCAACCGGGTAATCTTTCATAAAGCCCGAGCCGCCGTGTACCTGTATGGCATCGTAGGCATTCTGGTTACAGTATTCCGACGACATGCCTTTAACAAGGGGTGTATAAATATCGGCCAGGCGCTGGTACTTTTTCATCTCCTGGCGCTCTTCCTTCTCGAGCGAACGCTCGTTCGAAAGGTGGTAATAGGCTTTGTATATATCGACAAAACGGCTCGTTTCGTAAAGCAGCGAACGCGAAGCATCGAGTTTTGCTTTCATTACCGCTATCATTTCGTAAACAGCCGGAAAATGAATGATGGGCTTTCCAAACTGTTCCCGTTCTTTTGCATAAATGAGCGCTTCCTGGTATGCAGCCTCCGAAATACCCACACTCTGCGCGGCAATACCCAACCGGGCACCGTTCATTAGCGCCATCACGTATTTAATGAGCCCCATGCGGCGGTCGCCCACCAATTCGGCTGGTGCATCTTTAAAAACCAGCTCGCAGGTAGGCGATCCAATGATGCCCAGTTTATGTTCGATGCGGCGTACCGTTACACCGCCATCTTTTTTGTCGTAAATAAACATTGAAAGTCCACGCCCGTCGTGTGTTCCTTCTTCCGAGCGGGCAAGCACCAGCGAAATATCGCCGTCGCCGTTGGTGATAAAGCGCTTAACACCATTCAGCAGCCAGGTGCCTTTTTCTTCGCTGTAAGCAGCTTTTAGCTCAACGGCCTGCAAGTCGGAACCGGCATCGGGCTCGGTCAGGTCCATGGCCATGGTTTCACCGTTGCAAACCCGTTTCAGGTAACGCTCCTTCTGATCGTCGTTAGCAAATTCGTGAATGGTTTCGGCACAATCCTGCAAGCCCCAGATGTTAACAAACCCGGCATCGGCACGCGATACCATGTCGGCAGCCATGATGTAGGGCACAATTGAAAAATTCAGCCCGCCGTATTCACGCGGCAATGTAATGCCCATTAAACCGGCCTTAATGAGTGCATCGAGGTTTTCCTCTGTCCCACGTGCATATTTCACATGGCCATCAATCACTTCCGGTCCTTCTTCATCAATGCTTTCTGCATTTGGTGCAATAACATCACCGCAAATTTCGCCAATGGCTTCAAGCACCTTATCGTAACTGTCGATAGCATCTTCAAAATCGAGCGGTGCATAATCGAATTTATCCTTTTGGGAATATCCGCCTTCTTTTAATGAAACGATCTTTTCCATCAACGGGTGGTTCAGATGGAATTTCAGGGATTTATTATCTGTATAAAAATTTGCCATAATATTTTGTGTTGTTGTCAATAGTCATTTGTCAATAGTCATTTGTCAATAGTCAATAGTCATTTGTAGATTGCAGAAAAACCAATGACGAATGACTGCTTCACTAATGACCATTTTATTTTGTATTTGCTTTATAATATTTTATCATTTTGGGTATCACGTCAAGCACATCGCCGTTTATCACGTAATCGGCAATTGAATTGATGGGTGCACCGGGATCGTTATTAATGGCAATAATTTGTGCCGAATCCTCCATGCCGGCACGGTGCTGTATTTGTCCCGAAATACCGCAGGCAATATACAATTTTGGACGCACGGTAACACCGGTCTGCCCTACCTGCCGTTCGTGGTCGGCAAAACCGGCATCAACGGCTGCACGCGAGGCGCCAACTTCACCGCCGAGCACTTCGGCCAGTTCGTACAATACCTTGAAATTTTCACGGCTGCCCATGCCGTAACCTCCGGAAACAATTACCGGGGCGGCATTCAGGTTCACCTTGCGTTTTTCTACGTGCCGCTCAATAATTTCAACAACAAAATCTTCCGGGGAAACCATTGAAGCAACATCGAGTTTTTTAACTTCTCCCTTGTAATTTTCCGAACGGATTTCCTTTTTCATCACTCCTTCGCGCACGGTTGCCATTTGCGGGCGGCACTCGGGATTAATAATGGTGGCAATGATGTTTCCGCCAAAAGCGGGACGTATCTGGTAAAGGAGGTCCTTGTATGTTTTTCCTGCTTTTTTGTCTTCGTGATCCCCAATTTCGAGACTGGTACAATCGGCTGTAAGTCCGCTGTAAAGCGCCGAGGAAACACGCGGGCCAAGGTCGCGGCCAACGGGAGTGGCACCCATCAGGGCTATTTGCGGTTTTTCTTTTTTGAAAAGGTTTACAACAATTGACGTATGTGGCAATGTGGTATAGGGCGATAAGCGCGGGTCGTCGGCAACATGCACAACATCAGAACCGTAAGGAAAAAGGTTTTTTTCTACACCGTTCAGCTTGCTGCCAATAACAAGGGCTTCGAGTTTACACCCAAGCTTATCGGCCAGTGAGCGCCCTTTGGTAAGCAGCTCAAGGCTCACATCGGCCACAACCCCTTCTTCTGTTTCGCAGTATACAAATATATTGTTCATTTTTATTTTTTTATAAGGTATTTGATTAATGAGATTAACCGATGGTGTGGCTGTCAATCAGCTCTTTCATCAATAGGTTTATTTCAGCATCAGATGGTTCGATCATTTTTGCCTCTTTGGCCTGCAATACAACGTTTTCTATCTTTTTTACCTTGGTGGGCGATCCCGACAAGCCGAGTTGTTCGTGTTCCACTTCCACCTCGTTCACGGTCCATTCCTGAATGTTCAGGTAGGGGCGCTCGTTATATAATGACAGGTAATCTTCGTTGGCATCCTGGCGTTCGGTAACCGTTTTGGCATGTTTAAATTTCATAATCAGCCGTGCATTGCGTGCGCGGCATGCCGGTGCCGATCCGGTTACAGTAATAACCGATGGTACGGGCACTTTCACCACTTCTACCCCATTATCGAGACGACGTTTAACGGTAGTTCCCTTTTTATTGATATCGAGTACTTCTTCAACGTAAGTCACCTGTGGAATGTTGAGCTTTTCGGCAACCTGTGGCCCTACCTGTGCGGTATCGCCGTCTATAGCCTGGCGTCCGCAAATAATCAGGTCGAAATTCTTTATTTGGGCAATGGCCCGCGACAAAGCATACGATGTTGCCAGGGTATCGGAACCGGCAAATGCCCGGTCGGTAAGCAGTATGCCATCGTCGGCACCACGAAAAAGGCCTTCGCGAATAATATCGGCGGCGCGGCCGGGCCCCATTGTTAATAGGGAAATGGTCGATCCCGGGTACTGATCTTTAATGCGTAAAGCTTGTTCCATGGCATTCAGGTCCTCGGGGTTAAAAATGGCTGGCAATGCGGCACGGTTTACCGTGCCATCGGCCTTCATCGCATCTTTTCCCACGTTGCGTGTATCGGGAACCTGCTTTGCCAAAACAATGATCTTGAACGTTGTCATCATATATTTTTTGGTTATTAATTCCAAACGGGTGAATACTGAAAAGTCGTTTTTTAAAGAAACATTGTTTCGGTTTTTCTGTAATGACCACTTTTCATGTCCCGTTTCCAGGGCTTTTAACCTACCCCGAAAAACAGCGGCAACAAATATATACATTGCCACCTATAAACCAAAAGTTAAGCAGTGGAAGAGCAGAACGGCAGCGGAATTTCGATTTTGAAAAACGTTGAAAACCTGTAATTCTGAGGTGGATATTCATTGTTCCATCACACTTCAAAACAATTAACCTGATAATTCGAATTTTGAAAAAATGCAGGAAATGATTCATTTTTGGCCTCAGGTACCGGGCATTTTTTTTCTATAGCCTTTTGTCAGCCACATGGCCGGAAACATCACAACAAAATTCAACAGGAAAAATATCAGTTCAAACAGCAGGTTGCTGTTTTTAGCCGGTTTCCCTTTAAAACGGCTGATAACAGCGTCCCAGGTGTTCCCGTAAAGATTACCGAAAAAGATCAGCCTGATAATGATGATGATGTGGCGGGCTGTTTTATCGCCGTAATGGTCAAATAGTCTCCGGTTCATTTCGGGATCCGGATTACGGTTTGTTTCGGCATAATGCTGGGCATACAACAAGGCTGTCAATTCATATTCCGAAGCATCGGCCTGAAACTGAAGCTTTATCACGTTTTTCAGTTCTTCCTGACTGATACCGCTGTACAGCGCCTGCCGGGCATGTAGCCACGAACAGTATATACATCCGTTTACAGCCGTAACAACGTTCATGATCTTCTCCGAAAAGGCCTTCGATATGTGCTTGTCGCGGAATGTACCCACGATGGAAGGGATGTGTCCCAGCATGAATCCAATGTCTCCAAAGAAAAGACGGGGAGTATAAAACCTTTTGTTAAAAGCCGGTTCCATCATTTTTCAAGTTTTTCAACAAATCCGGCTTTTTTTTGTTTTTCGGATTAAAGGTTTGTCGTAATTGAAGTTTTTATACACGTAGTTACCGCCCATGATGAGTATGGCAACGATAAGAATACCGAATATGATAAGCAGCTTTTTTGTCATGGTTCATTGATTTAAAAATAGTGCCAATGTTCGTGTACGAATATAGTTAATATCATGGTTATTGTATCAAAAATGAATCCTATTTCAAAGAAAAAAAACACCCTGTGGTATTGTAAAACCAACAGGGCATTTTCACTTCAATAATTAATGAAACTTACATACGTAATTTTCTAAATTCTTCTTTCATCCTTTCAAGGTCAGTCATCCAGGCCTCAATGTCGTCTTCATGTTCCAGTTCATCGTTAAGGATTTGAACGGCCATTTGGTGTGTTGAGTGATCTTTACCAGCCGTAAAGTTTGCAATTTCCTGGTAGCGTTTAATGGCGCACCGTTCCCCTTTCAGGTTTTGTTCCAGAATAACTTCCACGTAAGGATCGGTTGGCTCTTCATAATCACATCCGGCCAGTTTTGTCCATTGGGCCGGATTAAGTACCGGCGTACCGCCCAACTGTATAATCCTGTCGGCCACCAGTTCGGCATGGGTCAATTCTTCGTTGGCATGCACCAAAAGCTCAGGCTCAACTTCGCTTCTCATGGGGCCTTCCATTACCCTTGCACCAATCCAGTACTGGTAATATGCCAGCCACTCTTCGGCAAGAGCTGCATTCAACATTTCAATGAGTTTCTCAACATCAACGGTTGATACATTAATTGCTTCTTTTCCCATTTTTAAATAATTTTAAGTTAATTACTGTTTCAATATAATTTTTTCAGATATCAGTCTTAAGCATGGCTAATATCGATTTTTTTAACAAAACAATTAAAGTTAACAATAATCTTTAATTAATAAAAGATGTACTTCAAATCGGTTGTGCTATATTTGTTACATTTAACAAAATCATAATTCTCTTTTTTGATTCTATAATGATGTTGTTAGTTATTACGAATATTTTTATCTAAACATAAAAAATGAAACGAATCTTTTTTTTCTTCTTCAGCTTGTTTTTTATTTCTTCGCTTTTTGCCCAGGAATTAAAAATTGACTTTCCGTATATAAAACAAGTTGAAACCGATCATGAAATTCCCGTTGAGTTTGTCCGGTACGGCATTTGCCAGTTAAGGTTTGAAATGGTTGAAACACAAGATGGTTTATTTACAATCAAGTATCCTGAAAAACATTTGGAAAAAATCGGGAAACTAATAGCTACTGCTTCCAATACGGGTGTTAACGTGCTTGTTTTCGCCGAACTATCGCTTGCATTTGAGAATGATATCCGGGAAAAGACGATTCAAAACCTTTCAAAAATTGCCAAAGAAAACGATATGATCATCATAGCCGGTTCGTTTTATAACGCGAACAGGCAAAACACCGTACCGGTAATCATGCCCGGAAAAATTGAATACAGCTATAAAATAAAACAGTCGATGTTTGAAGTTTCACCACAAATGGACAAAGGCATGGAACGGGGCGATACCCTTCTGATTATCAGCGGAAAATACGGTAAAATACTTCCCATTGTTTGTGTCGACCTGATTTCAGATGAGGTTCAATTTGTGGCCCGTTACCTGAGCAACCGGAACATGATTAATACGCTTATCAACATGAACTACAACCCGGCCGGTGCCGAGTTTATGCGCGAGATGTCGGCCATTGTAAAACGCCATGCGCTTTATGGGATGATCGTTAACGTGGCCAATCCCGATAAAAATTTCAGCCCAGTTTGTGCCGAAGAGGAGTATGGTCATACATCGCTGTTTGCTGCATTGAACATTGGAAATGAAAAGCTTACTGAAAATATCATGTACTGTTTTAAAGACAGTACCGGAAAAAAATTACATCCAGCTTACTCAACACTCGTTGCCCAAATCGATCCGGATAAAGAGGGCATGATGATTTTCGATTTGAACCTGAGCACCATACGGCCACCCGAAATTGTGAACGCCCCGGACCAGGGATATCCCACTGTACGAAACATGGAGACAATTTTTCTGGAATAATATCTGAACGATAGTTGAAGGGTATGGAATGCAATAGAAGGCAATTGGAGGCGATTGAAAGCAATAGAAAGCAATTGGAGGCGATTGGAGGCGATTGGAGGCGATTGAAAGCAATAGAAAAAAAGCTTTCAACTGCTTTTAAAAAGCTGTTCCAAAATGAATACTAAAAATAGCTACTTAGTGCCGGCAAGAAAACTACCCCAAAATTGATGAAAGCCATCGCGCACCCCCTTGTCCCCCAAGGGGGATATGCCCACGCAATCAGTGCGTTAGAGTTCTCCCACCTGGGGGAGTTAGAGGGGTAAGCGTTGGAAAGAAAGAGTTTTCTTGCTGACACTACTTAGAAGCGACAATTTCAATATGACACGTTTAATTCTGAAGTTTTACCGGGCGTATTTCTACTTTACGCCACAGGTGATAGTCAGAAGGGGCCACACTGGCCGATTTGCTTTCGCCAAAAGCATTAACCGTAATTTTTGTTACCGGAATGCCTTTTTCAACCAGGAATGCTTTAACGTTTTGTGCGCGTTGTTCCGAAAGCCACAGATTAAAACCCGCGGGGCCAGCAGGATCGCAATAGCCCGATACAACAAAATTCAGGGCCTTTGCATTATGAAGGCCTTTTAGAAAGCTGTTGATGGAATCTTTTGCAGCAGACCCCGGCTCCGAAACAGCCGTTTCGAAATATACGGTGGTCTTTTGAAAAAGTGCCTTTGCTGCCTGAATATCATTTTCGTCATTGCTTTTCTGAACATCATCCTGAGCCTGTACACTTAAAACAAACCCGGATAAAACGGTCACTACGAAAAAGAAATTTAAAAACGATGTCTTCATGTTGCCTCCTGTTCGTTTGCCAGTTTGTCTAAAACATAGGTAACCAGTTTTTCCATCATGGGGTGGTATTTTTCGTTGGCATCGAGGGTAACCCGGTTGGCAATAATCAGGCAAATGGTAACAGCCTCGTGCCCCATCAGTTTCGATAAGCCATAAATGGCCGAGCTCTCCATTTCGTAATTTGTTATTTTGCTGCCTGCATGTTCAAACGACTCAATTTTGTGGTTCAATTCCGGATCGGCTAACGGCACCCTCAAAACCCGCCCCTGCGGGCCATAAAAACCGGGTGCTGAAATGTTAATGCCCGTAACAACATCATCACCAGCCAATTCGTGTAATAGGGTTTCCGAACAATCGACAACGTAAGGATCAGCCAGTTTTTTATTCCATCCGGTATGTTTCAAAAAAGCTTCTTCGAAAGCAAGGTCGCATATTGTATCCCGCCCCTCGTAGTAATTGAGCAGGCCGTCGAACCCGATTGATTTCTTTGAAATAACAACCGAATTAACCGGGATATTTGCCTGAACGCTCCCCGAGGTACCAACCCGTATCAGGTTCAACGATGTTTTTATATCACGCACTTCGCGTTTTTGCAGGTCGATGTTTACCAGGGCATCAAGCTCGTTAACAACAATGTCGATGTTATCGGTGCCAATTCCCGATGCAAGAACTGACAACCGGCGGCCTTTATACCAGCCTGTTACGGTAATGAATTCGCGGTTTTGCACACGAAACTCAATCTCATTGAAATGAGCCATTACCATATCTACCCGGGCCGGATCGCCAACCATGATAACCGTATCGGCAATTTGTCCCGGTTTCAGGTGCAGGTGAAAAACCGATCCGTCGGGATTAATAATAAGTTCAGAAGGCTTTATCATTATTAAACTTTTATAGAATAAGGCTAAAACTATGGATTTTTTTTCAAACAGTGCAAGCAGGTCCAACAATTTTTGCAAACAAACAGGTTCTGCTTTTTTGCAAGCCGGGTTAAATCTTACTCCGGATGGTCAATTATTTTGTGATAGATCGATATTTACGTTAAATTTGATGTTGATAAAACTTTTGTACAATGAAATCAAGAAATATCTTACTGGTAGTAGCATCGGTTATTGTATTACTACTGGGTTTTTCGGGCTGTAAAACCGATGGTTTTTCAAAAGATGAAGTTGAACTGATCACTTCGGATGAAGCAAATTCGGCTATGCGGCTTTATACCATAAAAGAAAAAAGCGACTCGTTGCTACTTAGGCAGGAAGCGAGAAACATCAGGATAAAACATATCGGCTCCGAAACGCTTGAACATTTAAAAAGCCGCATGTTTGCAACCATGACCGACACACTTAACCCCGGTGTAGGCATTGCCGCACCCCAGGTAGGGATAGGCGTGAAAATGATTTGGGCTCAACGCTTTGACAAACCGGATGAACCTTTCGAGGTTTTTTACAACCCGGTTATAACCGAATACAGCGACAGCATCAATTCGGGCGATGAAGGATGCCTTAGCGTTCCGGGCTATCGCGGGAAGGTTGACCGCTCGCAAAACATTACACTTGTTTACCTCGACTCCCTGGGCGATAAAAAAACTGAAAGCATAAGCGGCTTTACAGCTGTTATTTTACAACACGAAGTTGACCACGTAAACGGGATCCTTTATTACGACCGTATACACAATGGCTTCGATGCTTTAACAATCGCAGAAGAATAACATCATCTTTAAAATACAAATTATGAAAAGTAATTAAAAAGTAGTCCTTATCGTTGCTGGAGTTGTAATTCTTTTACTGCTCTTAATCTTTGGAAACCGTACATTCATCATAATCCGCGAAACCGAACGTAAACAAATTGAAGCCGAAGGGATTGCATATTATAACCGCATTATCAGTTCAAGTATAACCCCTAACATATTAAAACAAAAAGGCATTGATGCAACTCTTGAGCTGGCGCAGTCGACTAACACAAAGGTTGTGGTTGTTGGCAGCAGTGATGACGGGTTACCGTTAATTTTAGGTGGTAACTGATCCTTTTTTATCCGAATAATTGCAGATAGGCCCCAAAGCCTTATTTTTGCAGAAAAAATGACATTATGTTGCAACGCATTCAAACATTTTATCTGGCCCTGGGGCTTATCCTTTTAGGCTTAATGACCGCTTTGCCCTGGGGCGAAATAGTTTCCGGTGATTTAATTTACACCTTTTCGTTCACGGGAATAATTGAAACAGGCTCGAAAGAAATATACAACATGGCCTGGCATGTAATGATCTTGTTGGGAATTATTATCCTCATACAGTTTGTGACCATTTTTCTATATAAAAAGCGCATACTTCAAATGCGCTTTGCCACATACAATATCATTATAATGGCCGGATTCCTGATACTCTGCTGGTTTTACGTGAGGGCAAACATAAAACTCATGGACGAGCCGGTTGTATCCTTTAAGGTGGTTCTTGCATTTCCGCTTGTTGTGGGCATTTTAAATTACCTGGCCATAAGGGCAATCGGAAGGGATGAAGCGCTGGTGCGTTCAGTAGACCGGATACGTTAGCAAACGTAAACAACAAAGGCCCGTAGGCCTGAAACATTTTGTAAGGCCGGCTTTTATGCCGGTTACCGAGTGTGCTGATATACAGGGGAAGGCCGTAGGCCTGGGGCATTTTTATGGTTCGTTCCTACGGAACTTCTTTTCTTACTTGCCTGTTCACATCACCGGGTTGAAACCCGGCGTTACAAAATTCAGCCGTTCCTACGGAACTCATTTTTGCGCAGTACATATCAACCGGGTTGCATTTCGATACATAAAACAACCCGGCATGACAATACGATCACGTTCCTACGAAACTTTCTCGCAGATCGTAACAAAACTTACAACACCTAAGGCCGTAGGCCTGAAGCATTTTGTAAGGCCGGCATTTATGCCGGTTACCGAGTGTGCTGATATACAGGGGAAGGCCGTAGGCCTGGGGCATTTTAATACATTAAATCAGCTCAGAAAAAATATACCTTTCATCGTAAGGAACATCAAACTTCTCCAAAAGCGCTATATATTCCTCCCTGAAAGATTCTTTTTTATGATGGGATTCCTGATTCTGAATGTAGTTATATACACTATCAATTTGAGAATGACTGTATGAAAAAACACCATATCCCTCTTGCCATTCGAAACGAGCTTTTAATAATTTATGATCGTTGATATACTTTGATGACTTCGCTTTAATATTCTGCAATAAATTAGACACTGACAAAGTAGGCTTTAATCCCAAAAAGCAATGGACATGATCTTCAACACCGTTTACAATAATTGTTTTACATCCAGTTTCATTTATTAAATTACCTATTACACCAAATACATTTTTACGCCAGTTTTCCTTAAGTGTGGCTTTACGATATTTTACTGCAAAAACTGTATGAATATAAATCTGATGATAAGTGTTTGCCATCGTATATTAAATTTGAGGTTAATACATATAAAAAAATTACTACTTCAAACTTACATAAAGATTTAGAAAAGCAGAAGGGTAAGGGACATTTAATTTACTCAAGTTTCGCACTAAAATTTAAAGTATTTTCTTTCAATTAAATATATATTTTCAAAATTTTCTATATTGCTGTTTATTAGGTGTTTATGATTTCCATTTTCATCAAGCGGCATTTTTGGCATTTTCTTCG
>JAIOZY010000086.1 GCA_021740385.1 Prolixibacteraceae bacterium
TTTAAACAAAAATACATACAAAGATGAGGAAAAAACCACAAACTACCTCATCTGGGGTAGTTTATATTTCGCCCAGTCTAAAATGTTGAATTATAATGACATACAGCTTAGGTTAACGGCAATAGCCAGCTGGCGGAGAAGCAATCCCATCGAATTCAGTATCGCCTTGTTTAAAGGGCAGGAGGCCGAAGCAATCCCATCGAATACGCTCGCACCTTTATTATGTTATTAAGGGCCACCTAATAATAGGCGATTACCGCGTTTGCCTCTGTTGTGTCCCGTCGCTTACCAATCTCAGTCTCCGACATGAGTGTCATCTCGAACGAAGCTTTGCGGAGTGAGAGATCTTTTGTTACAAGGGATTCCTCCTCTTCCGATAGCTATCGGGATCGTCGGAATGACACCTCTAAACAACTGTCAAATAAGCAATCCCCTAGATCTTCGAATCCAGCCCCTTCCCCGTTTCAATGTGCTCAAAATTGGGCAGGTAGCTTTTCAGTATCTCTACAATGGCGGCTTTTGAAATATTGTTCGATTCAAACAGTTGATGCAGCTTTTCGAAGATGCCGTCGATTTCTTTAATATCGCGTTTTACGGAGTTCTTGATCACACCCAGGTTGATAAAAGAATCGTTGTCGAGTACTTCCTTTTCGGTGTAGAACTCTTCGTAGGCTTTTTCGCCGGAAGTGTCGGAGCCAAAGAAAAATACAGGGTATTTTTGAGCGTGTGAGGGTGTGAGGGTGTGAGAGCGTGAGATGTTCTCATTGTGATTGAGATGTTTATCGGGTGATGAATCGGTTGAGGTTGGGGGGGTGCTTTTTTCGGGAGATCCTTCATTACGCTGTGCTCCATTCAGGATGACACTCTTTTCTTTGGCTTCTTCTTCGGTTTTGCAGATGTCGGGTTCGAGACCGAGGTAGTGCAAAAGGTCGATGGCCATTTGGTCAAACGGAATCATGTCTTTTTCTTCATCCAGCTTGGGGAAAAAGATATCGCCCGATTCGCCCATGATGGAGGCCATGAGGCAAAGTTCGCCCGATTCCTGCGGGGAGACAAAAAAACGCCGTATGCCACGTGGGCACGACCATGGTTGGTTTTTATTTAAACGATCGATAAACCCTAAAGGAAGGCTGCCATTTGAAAAAGCCACGTTGGCAAAGCGGGCGGTTTTGATGGGCAGCCTGTCGGAGTAAGCCATGATGGTTTCTTCCATAAGTTTTTTACTTGCACCCATAATGTTTACCGGGTTGGCGGCCTTATCGGTACTCACGCAAAAGAAATGTTTGGGTGGATATTTGAGCAATAAATCCAACAATTTGCGGGCACGTAAAACGTTATTCTCAATCATGGCTTCAATAGAGAATATATCTTTCTCGCTGCGTACATGTTTGTGGGCAGCAAAGTTGGCCACAATCTCGAATGGGCCGTGTTTTTTGAATATTTTTTCAAATACACGGTCGCCAAAATTCACGGGGTAGGGGATAAACTCTTCCGGTATGTTGTAACCCGGGGAACTGCGCAGGTCGCGCACCAGTTCGGTCAATCCGTTTTCATTGATATCAACAACAATTAGTTTGGCAATCTTGAATTGTAAAATGGCTTTGATGTACGACGAGCCAATGGTACCCGCACCGCCAATGACCAGTACGTTTTTACCGTTGATGCGCTTGTTTAATTCGGAGTTGTATTTTTTTAATCCGCTTTCAACAGGCTTTCATTGCGTTTGGTGACGAAGGTCTTGATGAAATGATCGAGGTTGATGTTGGTTTGCATGTTTTCTAAAGTCGTATTTGCCTTGAAGTTTTGATTTTTTTTATGCTCGAATGAGAATGAAGAATTCGTAAGACATCAATGCTTGTATCATGAATCCTGTAAATAATAAGATAAGAACCCAGAATGATATTTCGATAGCGCTTGTCTTTTGTTGACAAATGACGACACGCTGCATGTAAAAAGATAGTTAGAATCCAGACTCCACACTTTACTGTAAACATCGGCAATAAAGCTTTTTGCTGCGCTTTGACCAAAAATTTCTTCACCAAACGAATATACCGATAGGATGTCTAAGTCGAATTGTTCAGAGACTCTTAATTCTTTTCTCTCGATTTCAGCCATGTTTCAAAATGATCCATCGATTGTTGAACAGAATGAAAGGGACCCTTTTCTGCTTTCTGAATGCCGGTTACGAATTCTTCTTGTGTTAATGAGTAATTGGGAGATGTCCAATTCTTAGCATCACTGTTTTTTGTGGATGTTTTTAATTCTTTCATTTCCTTTTCATTTGATTCTTTTTTACAAACTTAAGCAATAACCAGAAATATGGCAACTTTGTTTTATTCGTCAGTAGACTGACCAGGGGATGAATCCCATGCCGATTGCATCAGGAAGATTCTTTTTATTTTCCATACCCCTCAATAGGTGCACCGCTCGGAATATTCATCACCCGGTCGGCCAGCCATATCGAGTTTTCGAGTGAATCGGTTTGGCAGTGGGCAAACATGGACAGGCGGCTCATAAGTTCCCAGATGGGGCGGGTCATTACGCCGTGGGCGTTGGTGTATTCCAGCAGTTCATCGCGTTGGGTGCAGTCCTTGGTGATGATGGCATTGAGCCAGTAGTTGGATTGGCAGTTTTCGGGTTCGGTTATAAATTCAAATTCCGTGTTGGCAAAAAATTCCTTGTATTGCATGGCCAATTCCCTTTTAAGCCGAAGAAGGTAAACCAATTGTTCCATTTGGGCGCAGCCCAGGGCTGCTTGTATGTTGGTCATGCGGTAGTTGTAGCCAATTATATCGTGACGGAACTCCCAGGCATGGGGTATTTTTGCACCGGTGTATTCGGCACACATTTGCTCCATTTGGCCTACAAATTTACCTACGCTCGACACAAAATTGCTGTCGATGCACTCCATGAGGTATTTTTTTTCGTTGCCTATGAAACGCGGATCGTGAAGCGGAATAAAAGCTTCGGGCTCGTAAAAGGTTGAGCGGATGAAGGTAGTGAGTTGTTGGTATGTTGTCATTTTTTTGTTTTTAAGGTTTTTTGTTAAGAGTGTGGGCGCTGGGCACTGAGAGTGTGAGCACTGAGAGGGTGACACCCGGTCGTTGCTCTGTTGAGTGTCATCCTGAGTGGAGTTTACGGAACGAAGGCGCAGCGTAGCGAAGTCCCGTGGAGCGGGAATCTGTTGTTATTGAGCCGGTGCGTTATTCATGAGATCCTTCGCAAGCTCCAACCTTCATTAAATTACGGCTGGCAAGCAGGATGACACTTAGGCCGGTGCGTTATTCGTGAGATCCTTCGCAAGCTCAGGATGACACGCGTTGATGTTACGGGATGACATGCTGTCGTTGTTCTGTTGTGTGTCATTCTGAATGTAGTTTTTTACGGAATGAAGAATCTGTTGTTATCAGTTACTGCGCTTTTTTCAGGATGACATCTGGACGTTGCTTTTGTTTTGTTGTGTATTTCTAAAATAAGATTAAGTTTTCAGCTATTTGACGAATATAACGATCCGGTACTTCGGTTGCAGTGGCATATTGCTTCCAGTTTGAAACAACCCCTGTTATTTGTTCAATTAATTGCTGCGGGTTTTGGATATCTGGTTTTTTGTTTTAGTAAAGCAACAGGGCTAATAAATTATTCAGAATGTCAATGATTAACAGGTAATTGCGTATTCATTGCTTCTTTCCAGAAAGGAACCATTTTTATTGTTTTACCATTTATGCTTATTTCTTCTTCTTTGTTCCAGGTAAAAATGAAACCGATCTCCATATTTTGTTCTTCCATAGCCTTTAGCAACGATTTGATTTCCCGCTCTCTGGTATCGGTATTTTCTATGGAATAACTCACCTGAACCAATGCCTTGGTTTGCGTTGTATTGATAAAAAAATCGACTTCTTTATTGTTGCTTGTTTTATAGTAATAAATTTCGGCATACTTGCGCTGTAAATAATTAAAAACCAGATTTTCAAGTAATCGCGAGTTGTCGGGGTCAACCCTGTTCAGAAAAATAAATGAATTGTCGGATACATAGGTTTTTCGTTTCGATTCGCGCTGCACAAACGATGTGCGGTATTGGTAAATATTTGAGGTTAAATAGGGTTGAGGCAATATGTTAAAATAATCGGCAACCGTGGGGACACTTGTTTTATAAACAAATATAATTTTATTTGCCAGGCTGGTGATTGAAAATTCTTTGGTAATGTTCTCTGTAATTTTGCTCATCACTAATTTCAGCAAATAATCGTCTTTGTCGTATTTTGCAACCAAATCTTTATAAAACAGTAAGTTGTATATATTTTTGGCGATGGTTCTTTTATCAGGAACAGTCACCTTTATTACTTCAGGAAAACCACCGTATTGCATGTATTCCTCAAAGAGATTAACTATTTTGGGTTGGTTTATAATGCTGTCTTTGGGCAGTAATTCAATCTGTTTCAATTTCAAGAATTCGGAAAATGAAAATGGGTAAATGGTAGTTTCCAAACTTCTGCCTTTTAAAAATGTGGCAATTTCACGACTTATTAAATGTGCATTGCTTCCTGTTACAAAAATTTTGTAACCCTTCACATGCAATCGTTTCAGATACAAGTGCCAATTTTTAAGGTTTTGAATTTCGTCGAAAAACAAGACTGGTTCTATGTGCGGATATAAGGTCTTATAAGAATCGATAATAATATCGTAGCTCTCCAATGTATTTAGTGCAATGAGCCTTTCGTCTTCAAAATCAAGGAACAGAATACGTTCAGGCTCCTGTTGTTTCGCTTTTTCATAGAGCATGAATGTTTTCCCACAACGTCTTATGCCGGTAAGCACCGTAATGGCATCCGTTTCGGGAATGATATATTTCCTGGGAATCAGGCTTTTTTCTGCAATAATTTCCTGATTTTCTAGAATAATCCGTTTAAGAACAAAGTCCATTTTAAATATATATTAAGCCGTGTTTTGCAAATATAGCATAATTTGTAAAGCACGGCTTAACAAAAACTCATAATTTATGAGCAATTCTGATTTTATTGATAATAGTGAATTATATCTCCTTCACATACACATTCGAAACGTCCTTCCCGTGTATCGATATCTGCTTTACCAAACGGAAGCCGTTTTTTTGATAAAATTTGTTGGCGCCTTCCATTTTTTGGCCGGCAATGACTTTGTTGCAAAAGTATTTTCCGGTCTTCGCCTTACAGCTTATCGGCATAACCGGCGACATCGGGGCGGGTGATGACAATATTTATGTCAGCTTTCAGCACATGCAACAAACCCGAAAGCGCGTCTGATTTTTATAAAACACTTATTTACCCAACGAAGCCAATGACAGTACATTTATACCGTCAGGTCGCGTGAAACTCATTCCTGTTCCCGTTATAATATTCAAAGATGCCGGTTTTCTAAATTTTTTCTCATCGATTAACCGGGGTGTTTTCCCCTCCAGTAAAATTTTTGGATCGATGCTCATTGCGATGGGAACCTGTTCGTCCCTGTCAACCTGGAGTATACTTTCTGCAAATTGTTTGGCAGTTTCCGTTTTTCCACACGATTTGGGGCCTTTAATTAACAAAGCTCCGGAGGCTTGCAACTTTTGCTTTATTTCTTCTTCTACTACCCGGGTGTAATACTTCATATATACTTCATTTATAACACGAAGATAGAATAGTATTTTTACATTTTTACATTTTACACTTTATGCGACTTTTATTTTACATTTTTTGGGGGCATTGCTTTACATATTATAAGTGCTTTACTTTACATATTTTGGAAAAGTGGGATCCACAGCGACCTCAGAGAAGTCCTGTGTTAATCGAAAAGGAGCATTCGAATGGAGTTCGACCCGGCCGGGGTCGCATGGAAACCTGTTCCCCGTTTTTTCTATCAACATGCTATCCCTCCGTGATAATGTTTGAAAGGGTTGGGAAATTTATGTTGCTGTTTTTCGGGTGATGCTTAACCCTGTCAGCCTTCACTCATCATCGGGGTAAAACCGGACAGGTTTCGCTTCGTCCAACGTGCGTTAAAGGGCTGTTAAATGATATTTGCCCGTTACCCCCGACGGTTCGGGTGTGCGGCAGCGTGGGGTTTTGTTAGCATGTTGACATTAAGGATTATCCAAAAGAGGCTGCCTGTAAAAGTGTCATTTCGACCGAAAGGGAGAAATCCCCCCCCCAATTACGTACCGCGGATTATCAAGGGTAATGATTTATTATTTCATTCAAAAATGATAGGATCAGGCGCTTTTAAGACAGCCCCGGTGTTATCGTTGCCAACGGAAATTTCGTTCTCATCAAAAATTCTAACTAGCCCGCAATAAACTATGTTAACCAGAAACCGCAAAAGAAAAGGCGAATGGTTTCGCCTCGTTACTAAACACTTTTTTAAATTTACCCGCTCTCAAACGTTATCCCGTCCTTTTGTTTTTTCCGTTAGTGGCTGGCGCCGATTTGCAATCGGTGCCATTGCCAGCAAGGCAATACTATCTTATTACAATAACATCGAATAAACCCCCCGATGGTTCGGGTGTGCGGCAGCAGGGAGCCTATTGCAGTGGCTTAATTAGTTGGCACGAGTTGCAAACTCGCGCCAGCGTGGGGTAGGCTTCCCTATGGTTCGTAACTTATTTGTTTTAGGAATTTAAGCCCGAAGGGCTATAACAATAATAGCCGGGGGTGAAGCACAGCGTAACCCCCGGAATGGGTAAATACCCAAAAACCGCTGCAGGGTAGTTTGATGAAAAATTTATTGGGTGCTGTATGCAGCGGAAAGCATGGGGCCGGGTATGAAACAACCTACTGCGTTTTAAAGGCTGGATAAAGTTTGCCACGAATGCCCGAATTTATTGCCTTGCGGCAATTATTTTGTCCACAAATCAACACAGATCCGCCGGTTGTCGGACAAGTTACACGAATGGTATTGCCTTGCGGCAATTTGTTGTCCACAGATGAACACAGATCCGCCGGTTGTCGGACAAGTTACACGAATGGTATTGCCTTGCGGCAATTTTGGGTTTTGTTCCATTGTTTTAACGCTGAAAGGGTTTGCAGACGCTTTCAGGTTGCGCAGTGTTGGGCGAGGTGCATGTCCGGTCAATGCGGTTTTTACCTTCCCGGTGTTTTTTTTCCCACAGAAAAATGAATAGGGGAAAAAGAAAAAAGGTCATTTTTCCGGTGCAAGCAAGTTGTTGTTTGAAATGCAAATGTTGTATGCACCGGAAGGGTAAAAAAGTGCTCACCTTCCCAGTACTCAGTTCCTATTGATATTTTACACAAGTTAAAACAGATCCGCCGGTTGTAGGACAAGTTGTTATTGCCTTGCGGCAATTTTGGGGTTTTATATCCATGGTTTTTTTAACCAGCAGCAAGTCATTCGGAAAACCTTAAATATACCGTATGTAAACTATGTTAATCATTATCCGCAAACAAAAAGGCGAATGTTTTTCGCCTCTGCCTGTTTATGCCAGCGCGGCCGGGCGGGGTGGAAGGTCTTTAAAAACTTTATAAACCAATTCACTTTCCGGTGCAACAATTGCCCAGGCGGTTAAAAAGATGAGCATAAAATCGGTGTAAAACGAAAGGTGCTTTTGGTACCAGAGTTCCAGTTCTCCTTTATATGGTGAGATGTGTTTGGCATAAAATTCGGCAGGTTCCATTTTGGTTTCGGACAATAATCGCTCTTCATCACGAAATACAATGGAGCCGATACCTGTTAGGCCGGGTTTAACATTGTAGATATTTTCCTGAACATGTTTGGGATAAGGAGTGAATGTTTTGAATACCAGTGGCCGGGGGCCTATGATACTCATGTCTCCTTTAAAAATATTTATTAATTGCGGAAGCTCATTTATCTTTGTTTTACGTAAAAATTTGCCAAAAGGTAATACCCTGGGATCATTTCGTGTCGTGTGCAAACCCCCTTTCATTTTTTCACTGGATTTAAGCATTGTGGCATGTTTCCAAATATAAAATGGCTTGTTTTTATACCCTATTCTTTCCTGAAAATAGAAAACCTCATGTTCGCCAGTGAGTAAAAGAATGATGCAAACAGGTATCCAAAGTGGTAATAGGATTATTATTGCCAGAGAAGACAGGAGAATATCAATTAAGCGTTTGAAAAAGTGTTTATACATTTGATTGATTATTTAAGGCCCCCTTCTTATTCCCCGAAAGGGGGAAAGATTGGGACAGAGGTGTTCAAAAAGATTAATTACATTTTCGAATCCAATCCTTTCCCGGTTTCAATGTGCTCAAAATTGGGCAGGTAGCTTTTCAAAATTTCCACAATGGAGGCTTTGCTTACATCGTTCGTTTCAAACAGTTGATGCAGCTTTTCGAAGATGCCGTCGATTTCTTTGATGTCGCGTTTTACGGAGTTCTTGATCACACCCAGGTTGATAAAGGAATCGTTGTCGAGTAT
The DNA here is from genome assembly GCA_021740385.1 of Prolixibacteraceae bacterium. GTDB lineage: Bacteria > Bacteroidota > Bacteroidia > Bacteroidales > Prolixibacteraceae > DAIMEA01. The sequence goes on from JAIOZY010000086.1 coordinate 8,407, forward strand.
TTCATTTTCAGTACAGAATTCTTCGAAGGCTTTTTCACCGGAAGTATCGGAGCCGAAGAAATAGATGGGCCATGACTTTTTATTGTCATTCTGATCCCGATGGTAATCGGGAGAAGAATCTGTTGGTATGCGGGCAGATCCTTCCTTTCCGGAAAACCGGAACAGGCTCTTCGTCGTCAGGATGACACTCTTTTCTTTGGCTTCTTCTTCGGTTTTGCAGATGTCGGGTTCGAGGCCGAGGTAGTGCAAAAGGTCGATGGCCATTTGATCAAAGGGAATCATGTCTTTTTCTTCATCCAGTTTGGGAAAGAAGATATCGCCCGATTCGCCCATGATGGAGGCCATGAGGCAAAGTTCGCCCGATTCCTGCGGGGAAACGAAGAAACGGCGTATGCCCAGCGGGCACGACCAGGGCTGGTTTTTGTTCAACCGATCGATGAAGCCTAAGGGCAAACTTCCGTTTGAGAAGGCTACATTGGCAAAACGGGCGGTTTTGATGGGTAACTTGTCGGAGTATGCCATGATGGTTTCTTCCATAAGTTTTTTACTTGCACCCATAATGTTTACCGGGTTGGCGGCCTTATCGGTGCTCACGCAAAAGAAATGTTCTGGCGGATATTGTAGCAGCAAATCCAACAATTTGCGGGCACGGAGCACATTGTTTTCGATCATGGCCTCGATAGAGAATATATCTTTCTCGCTGCGTACATGTTTGTGGGCGGCAAAGTTGGCCACGATCGCAAACGGACCGTGTTTTTTGAATATTTTCTCAAAAACCCGGTAACCAAAATTCACGGGGTAGGGGATGAACTCCTCCGGGATGTTGTACCCGCTTGAACTGCGCAGGTCGCGCACCAGTTCGGTCAGTCCGTTTTCATTAATGTCAACAACAATAAGTTTAGCAATGTTGAATTTAAGGATCGCTTTGATATACGATGAGCCTATGGTACCTGCACCGCCAATAACCAGTACGTTTTTGCCGTTGATGCGCTTGTTTAGTTCAGTGTTGTATTTTTCGAAATCCGCTTTCAACAGGCTTTCATTGCGTTTAGTGACGAAGGTTTTGATGAAATGATCGAGATTGAATTGTGTTTGCATAATGAATCTTTTAGGCCCCCAAACCCCCTCCCGCCTGATGCGGGATAAATGCCGGGGGCTTAAATGGGCTGCATTATTGTTATTGTGTTCATATGTTTGGTGTCATTCTGACGACGAAGGAGGAAGAATCTGTTGAATAATATGCAGTGCATCAGTCATGAGATCCTTCACTACGCTATGCTTCGTTCAGGATGACACGAGGGCATCGGTTTGTTTCAAGAGATCCTTCCTTTCCGGCAAACCGGAACAGGCTCTACGTCGTCAGGATGACACTATTGTTCGAAGAGATCCTTCGCAAGCTCAGGATGATACCTTTGTATTTTATTGAAACGATTCCAACGTTCTCCTCATCCCTTCTTCTGCACTATCCGGCATTTTCTTAATTGCAAGGGCTTTTTTAAGTTTATTATTTGATACAACAAACGATTCTGTGAGCTTTTTCAATCGTTCAGTATTCAGTGGCAAATGAAGTTTTCCCCCAATCTTTGCACAGTAAGCAATAAACTTTTTACTAATTCTCCATATATGTGCTTTTCTTCCTTCAGATTCTGCAATTAGTTCGATAAGCCGGTTGGTGGAGATGGGAGCGTCGTCGGCCATGTTGTATGTGCCTGGTTCAATGTTTCTTTCAATAATTTGTTTGATGACAAATGAAAGGTTTTCAATGGAAGCAAACGATCTTAGGTTTTCAAATGCACCTAATGGCCACGAAACACCTTTCGAAACCAGTTTATATAACAGGTTAAGATTGCCTTTGTTTCCCGGCCCATGAATCATCGCAGGTCGAAGGATGTACACCTTTTTCGTGGGTGTCATTCTGAGGAGGGACTGCCCGTCCCGGTTTATCGGGAACGGAGACGAAGCGGAGCTTAGTCCCGCGGAGCGGGAATCTGTTGTATTTATTGTAGTCTTTTGTTCAACGAGATCCTTCTCTGGAAGATTAACGGGAGAAGGATGATGCGGTTCTTCGAAGGGATCCTTCGCAGGCTCAGGATGACACGCTTTTCTCATCTTCTCCCAGTCGCCCAGCCTCCCTGTCACATATCTTTCTGCTTCCAGCTTCGATCTCCCATAAGGCGTTCCCGGAGAAGGTTCAATATCTTCGGTGAGATAAGCCCCCTTTACCGAATCGGCAACCGCTTTTACAGAACTGAAATAGATAAACTTCGATGCATTGGATTGTAAAAACCTTTCAAAAATCTGTTTTGTGAGGCCAACATTTATATCAAAATAGGCCTTTTCTTCAGTGGTATTTTTTGTGTCGTGTGCTTTGCCAGCTAAATGGATAATGGTATCCAGTACATCCCAATTGATTTCATCCAACTGCTCCCACGTGAAAAATGAACAATAGTTATGACCAGAAGTTTCATTAATATCAAGGGCTGTTAAATGATAATTGCCAGTTATCCCAAGGGATTTAGAAAGGTTTGTGCCTACAAAACCGAATGCACCGGTGATCAGGATATTCATAGGTTGTTGGTAAATATATACGATGTATTAAAAATGATAATGGTAACTTTTTCCATGAGATTCTTCACTTCACTTCATTTTGTTCATAATGACACGCATTGAATGAAGTGTCATCCTGAGGAACGAAGGATCTTTTTACCAGGGGCAGCATGTTGTTATTAGGGATTCCTTCTCCGCGGGACTAGGCTTTGCTTCGCTTTCATTGTGTTCAGAATGAAGTCGCTTCGCTTCCCTCATAATGACACTTTTTCTCCTATTTCTCTTGGTTTTAAAGTAAAAGGTCGCAAGTTTGTCTCTGTTTATTCCAATGCAATAACTTTCGTCCCCTCCCAGTCAATCCTCGCATCTGCTTCCAGCAAACTGAGGGTTTCAAAATCATTCAACCATTGTTCGAATTTTCGGAATGCACCTTTTAGTCCCACGTACGATTTGAATTTGCGTTATAATAACCCTTCCACCAAAATGTCTTCATCCAAATCTTCCCAATGGATTCCTTCACCGTCACCAATAAACCTCCAGTTATTTCTTTGTTCGGGTGATGCATCCCGTAATGATGGAAACCAATTTATTGGAATTGAGAGTTCCCTTCCATCGTCTAAAACAAGATACATCTTTATATCGTCGAACCAAATATCAACGGCATTGGTTGATTTAGTAATCTGTAAAACGCTCATCCCATTTATTTTTAAAAAGTTCGAAATTTTCCAAAATTATCTTTCTAATCTCACTAAGTTCACTTGCATTAAACCTTTTTGATTTTACTAATTCTGCATTCTTCAAAAGGAATTTTGCTGTGCTTCTTTCTCGTTCAATATGTATATGCGGAGGATGATGGTCGTTAATATAAAAGAAAAACCTATATCCTTTTTCCCGTAAAATTGTTGGCATATTTTTATTTCAAAAGTAGTGAATATTTGGTAACTATGTATGATTTCATAATGGGAAGGGCAATTCCAGATAAGGTGCAGTATGTTGAGACTTTGAGCACTGAGCACTGAGATACCCTCACCCTCTCTTTATTTCAAAGAAATAACCTTCGTCTCCTCCCAGTTTATGCTTGCATCCGCTTCCATCAGGTTCAGGGTTTCAAAGTCATCCAGCCAGTACTCAAATTTCCGGAATGCGCCTTTCAACCCAACATACGATTTGAATTTGCGCATAGCAGACAACTGGGGTAACATGGGCTGCCCGGCATCGAAATCGCGGGGTTGGAAGTAGCTCATCACATAATTCACTTAACGGGTCCAATTACGGATAAGCGGGTAGGGGAACAGCTTGAAAAAACCACCGACTGAGAACACGATGTTATGGTTTAAAAATTTTGGGTGTTCATGGGGAATTACTTTAGTACGGTTATTTTTCCCCCAATGATATCTTCAAATGCCTAACGTGTGGTTTTTGGTGAAAGCAAAATCAGTGATTTTCAAAATGATTTTTATTCGTCCAATCTATGATTTTCAATGGTGACTTCCTGATTAATCGAAGAAACTAAATATTGTAAGAATTATTAACATATTAATCCTTGTTTTTCATTTCGATAATGTCTTTAACCCGGATTATTCACGAATAATCCCTATCTCTGATAGCGACTAAGATTCAGTAAAACTTTTTAAAAAAAGTTAAACTTCATCTAAGTCGGGATTAACCTGAACTTTATTCATATTTTTCTAATTTATGAATAGTTCA
>JAIOZY010000087.1 GCA_021740385.1 Prolixibacteraceae bacterium
AAGTGTGTTTGCCTTTATTAACAATAGACTCTAATTCTTCCCGCTCCTCTTTTGTTAGTGTTACTTTGTATTTTACCATAATCGTTTTTGGCAAAGATACAAAATATTACGTCATATTACAATTGACATGACACTAGTTGCCATTGCAATTTTCTGCATAATTAATCTTCCATTTGCTTTATTCAATTTTTCTTTTACAATATTCCTTTTATCAAAAATTTACTATATAATCCCTGCAACTGCCACCAGTTTGATTTTATCGTTTAAAATAAATAAGAATAAAATCCTTGGGGCGTTACTTACTCTCTTATTTACCTTGTTCACAACTTTTATTGCGATATTAATATTCGTTAAGGAAACTGAAAACAATGAAAAAGTCGTATGGAATTCACCAAACGATTATTTCACCACTGATTTTTTTGTCGGTGAACATGGACATATTCTACTAAATGCCAAAATAAACGATATCACAGGATTGTTCTTTTTCGACACGGGAGCAGGACAAACTTCAGTAAATGAAAAATATTTGACAGATGAAAAAATGAAACTTCATCCCTTTTCAATGTGTGATGTACGTGGAAATACACAAACAAAAAACCTGTTTAAAGTCCGTTTATTCGAATTAGGTTCTTTTGGAATTGAAAGATTACAAGCATACCCCACTGACAGCGCTGCATGGACTGATCCTAAAGGTATACATTACAACCAGGATAGTATTCTTGGAATCATTGGCAATAACATTATTTCAAAATTTATCTGGGACTTCGATTTAGTAAACCATCGTGTTACAATATCAAACAATAAAAAATATTGCAAAACAATACCCAACTCCCTTGCGATTAATCTTGTTCAAGTAAATAAACATAAGGAAATTGCTGTTCAGATTAATGGGACAGATAAGATACTCACCCTGGATTTTGGGTGTAGAGACCCAATTGTTATTTCCGGTTCAATACCCAATAAACAAGGAGAATCTGGAGGTACTTCAAATCAATCCAAAGGATTTTTGAATCATTTAGATACAACCGACAGATCAGCTATCAACTTCGATTTTGTTGATGTGAAACTTGGTTCTTATGAATTTAAACAGATAAAATGCAATGAAAACGAAAAAGTTGATTTATTGGGAATACCTTTTGTTTGGGCATTTAAGAGGGTAATAATCGATTTCAGTAATAACAACATCTATTTCATTTCCAAAAACGACAGTCTGGTTGATTTTTCAGTTAATATGTTTAACGAAGAATCTTTGTTCTTACGCACCAATGGGATAATGACACTTTTTAGCAGCCACAAAGGAACTGTACTGTTAGTAAACAGCAAAGATTCTGTTCCGTTAAGCTACACTATTTACGGAAGATCGGTATTCTATAAAAGCAACAACAAATTAGACAGCATCTTTGTTTATGATTCTCTTTTATTGCCCGATGGCCGAATACAGATGGGGCCTTATATATTGAAACCTGATAGATATAATAAAAAGAGTTATTGAATTGAATTCAATTCTTTCTATTGCCTTCAACCGCTTTCCATTGCCTTCTATCGCCTTCTATCGCTTCCAATTGCCTACCCTCACTTCCCCCGCATAATGCAGTTTTTATCATCGCAAATGTTGCATTTATAAGCCAGACGTTTCAACCCGGGACCAATACCCAGCATACCGCTTACCGATTTAATGGGCAACATGAGCGAGGTGGGTGTCAGTTTTATTCCGCAATTGTTTTCGCCAAGCAATGCGAAAAGCTTGTGTTGTTCCGAAACCGGCCAGTTGCAATAACCGGGGCTGTACCGGTTCGACACGCCCCAGCCAAATTGTTCCATTGCTTTTTCAATAAATAAATGAACTTCTTCGGTAATCCATTCGGCCATTTCGGAGCCAATCAGGTCGACAATCAACCCTTCGAGAGAATTACCCTCTTTCATCAGTTCTCGGGAATAATTTTCGATGGCAGGGCCACACGTGCACGAAAACAATACCAGGTATGTACTTTTTTTCAGGAATGAATAAACAATTTTACTTGTTTTGAAAGTTATTTCATCCAGTTTGATGTGATATTTCCCTGGGCTGAATTGATGACTAAAATGCACGTTAAAAGCAGCTTCGGGCATTAGCTTCTTTTTACATGCTTCCATTTCATTTGATATCAAATCGAGCAAATAATCATCGGCATCGGCCGGTTGCATGCCCATCCCTTTCAGAATACGGTAAGGTTCAACAACCACCTTTTCAGGCAAGATATCGACCAGCCCCTGGTTATGAGCAAACCATTGATTTACATCACTATTTACAGTTTTGTCTGTCACAAAAAACGTATTGACTAAAACCGTGTTTACGGAATAAAAAAATCAAGCAACGAGCGCATTTAAATACGACACGGCCCCCTGCGGATCGTCGGAATAGCCATCGGCACCGATTTCGGTTTTAAATGCTTCGGTAACGGGAGCCCCACCAACAATGAGTTTTACCTCGGGGTATTTCCCTTTTATTTCAGCTACAATGTTTTTCATACTGGCCATGGTTGTTGTAAGCAGGGCCGAAAGACCAACTACGGCCTCGGGGTTTGTATCAATAGCCTGCATAAATTTTGCAGCATTTACATCCACGCCAAGGTCGATTACTTCCCAGCCGGCACCTTCCACAATCATGGCAACGAGGTTTTTACCAATATCGTGCAAATCGCCGGCTACTGTTCCTATTATAAATTTTCCCTTACGCTTAACCTGTCCGCTTTGGAAATAGGGTTTCAGGTGTTCCATGGCCGCATTCATGGCTTTTGCCGAAATGAGCATTTGCGGAACAAAAATCTTTTTCTGTGAAAATTTTTCCCCAACCTTGTCCATCGCACCTATTAGGGCATTATTTAAAATATCAACCGGGTCAACGCCCATTTCAAGTGCCTGTGCCGTTAACTCATCAGCACCATCCATTCCTTTCATTGCAGGAGGGAAAGGAGCGTTTTTATTCACTTTACCAAACTCTACACATTCAGATAATTTAGCTAATAATTCTTCAGAATTCATCAAATACGTTTAATGGAATGATTTATAATTTCATTTACTTTAATTCGTTCACAACTTTTACAATACGTGCAATATGTTCTGGCGTTGTTCCGCAGCAGCCGCCAATGATGTTAGCCCCTGCTTCAATTAGGGGTTTAATAAAACTTGCCGTAACATCGGGCGTTTCAAGAAATACCGTTTCACCATCCCGGTAAACTGGCGCACCTGCATTGGCATGTATCAAAATGGGGATATTGGCATTGGCTTTGCGCATTTCGCGGGTAATGCCAATCATGTTTTCCATGCCGTTTCCACAATTGGCCCCAATAATATCAGCCCCGGCTGTAATCATTGTATTCACCATATCGGTTGGGGTTACCCCCATCATGCTGTTGAATTCATTTTCGCCCGACTTTTCAAAAGTCATGGTGCAAATAACTTCACATTTTGTATTGTCGCGGCAAGCAGTCACCGCTGCTTTTGCTTCTTCCAAATCCGACATGGTTTCCACAAGCAATGCATCAACACCCCCTTGTTCAAGGGCTAACGCCTGTTTTTTAAAAGCCTCATACAATTCTTCGTACGTCACATCGCCCAGCAGTATCATTTTACCTGTAGGCCCTATCGATCCCAGCACATAATTTTCGGAACCCGCAGCCCTCCGGGAAATTTCGGCGGCAGCCCGGTTCAGCTCAACAACTTTGTTATGCAAACCATACGGCAATAATTTAAATTCATTGCCACCAAAACTGTTGGTCAAAATCATATCGGCACCGGCATCAATGTAACTTTTTGCTATTTCAAAAACACTTTCAGGATGACTGCAATTCCATTCCTCGGGGCACTCACCGGGCTTCAGCCCTTTTTGTTGCAAAAACGTTCCCCAGGCACCATCCGATACAAAAACCCGTCCTTTCGAAATTTCCTTTGCAAGCGATTTCATAATTGCGTAATTTTTTTGTTTTTTTACAATCGCTGTAATAATAGAAAAATTTTTCTGTTTTTCACTGCAACATGCAGGTTTAATTGATAAAGGTAAGCAAAAAAAAAGTATTTATTTTACGCATAATATACATATTATAAACTAAACCGATTGCATTATCATGACAGACAAACAATGGAATGAGTTGCTGAAAACGATTGAAGGCAAACACACAAGAACAATTCCAACCGGTTTCATAATCGACAGCCCCTGGTTGCCAAACTGGTATGGCATTACCATACTTGATTACTTTTCGAATGACGAACGTTGGCTAAAATCCAACTTGAAAGTTCTTGAAACTTTTCCGGATACCTGGTTTCTCCCCGGTTTCTGGAGTGAATTTGGAATGTGCACCGAGCCTTCGGCTTTTGGCGCAAAAAGTGTTTTTTGGAAAGATGAATTTCCCTTTGCCGAAAAGGTTATTAATTCGCCCGAAGACATTGACAATTTAGAAGTACCCAAACCCGAAACCGACGGATTACTGCCTTTTATGCTCAACCGTTTAAAACTGACGCAACCCGTTATTGAATCGGCCGGGTATAAAATCAGGTTTTCGGTATCGCGGGGCCCCCTTAACGTGGCATCATTTTTAATGGGTACCACCGAACTGATGACAACCATGATGATGGAACCCGATAAAATACATAAACTTTTGAGAGTTATTACCGACTTCTTAAAAGAATGGCACAAAATGCAACGGGAGGCCATACCAACCATCGACGGCATGTTAATGCTCGACGATATTGTTGGTTTTGTAGGCGAAGATGAGTTTAAAGAATTTGGTCTCCCCTATTTTAAAGAATTGTACGACACCGATGTAAAAGTAAAATTCTTCCACAACGATGCCGACTGCAGCATGTCGGTAAAATATTATCCTGAAATTGGTATAAACCTGTACAATCCCGGCCTCGACCTTTCAATAAACGACATTATTGAGCAAACCAACGGCAAACTGGTTGTACTGGGGAGCCTCCCCCCACGCGATGTTTTGGCAGCATGTACCCCCGACGAGGTTTATGCCAAAACAAAAGAGATGCTGGCTGAAGTGAAGGACAAAACAAAGATTATTGCATCGTGCGGTGGAGGCATGCCCCCGGGCGTTTCTACCGAAAACATCAATGCATTTATTAAAGCAGTGAAAGAATTTTCAGTATAAAAAACACCTGACTGTTAAACCATAATCATACAGAATTAATGGTCAGGAGACCGAAGTCCGAAGCCGGAAGTCTTTTCTTTTCAGTCTTCGGCCTTCCAAATAAAAGAGACATTAACCCCTCAATTTTATAAAAAATACCCAACATTACCTTAGCCGTATTTGCTAAATTTGTGTAATGTCATCAACATATACTGAAAATTATGAAAACAAACCGACGTACATTTTTAAAAACAACAGGCGCCCTGGGGTGCGGAATTGCCATGATGGGCCCTTCTATTTTAAATGCCTGCAAAAGTGAAAAGGTGAAAAATCCCATACCGCAATGGCGTGGTTTCAACCTGCTCGACTACTTCAGTGCAAATAAACCGGCAAATGGAAAAAGCAGAAATGCCACAACCGAAGACGATTTTAAATGGATGCGCGACTGGGGCTTCGATTTTGTAAGGCTGCCCATGGCCTACCCGCGCTACATCACCTTCGACCCGTCGAGGCCAATTACACCCGATGAAACATACAACATCGACTGGAAAGTGGTTGACGAAATACGGGCTTTGACCGAAATGGCCCATAAATACAATTTGCACATGAGCCTCAACCTGCACCGTGCACCCGGCTATTGTGTCAATGCCGGTTTCCACGAACCGTTCAACCTGTGGAAAGACCAGGAAGCATTGGATGCATTCCTTTTTCATTGGGAAACATGGGCCAAAGTTTTTAAAGATGTACCTCCGGAAAAAATAAGCTTCGACCTGGTGAATGAACCCAGCATGCGCGAAGACATGAACGACCAACACTCGCCCCACTCAACCATACCGGGCAATGTGTACCGCAAAGTAGCAAAAGCTGCCGCAGAAAAAATACGGAGCGTAAACCCGCAACACATGGTCATTGCCGATGGCAACAACACCGGCAATTCGGTAATACCCGAAATAACCGATCTGAACATAGCCCAAAGCTGCCGCGGTTATTACCCGCATTACATTAGCCACCACAAAGCCCCCTGGGCCATGAAAGAACCCGAAAAAGCACCTACACCGGTATGGCCCGGGGAAATGGACGGGCAGTATTTCGGACGCGAAGACCTTGAAAAATATTACCAGCCCTGGATTGACCTTGTAAAACAGGGCGTTGGGGTGCACTGCGGCGAATGCGGCTGCTGGAAAAAAACACCCCACGACGTTTTCCTCGCCTGGTTTGAAGATGTAATTGATATACTTGCCAACTATGGAATTGGCTATGCCCTATGGAATTTCAGGGGCGATTTTGGCATTCTCGACTCAGGACGCGAAGATGTAAAATATGAAGATTGGCACGGCCACAAACTTGACCGGAAATTGCTTAATTTATTAATGCGTTATTAATACACAAATGGCACAATTGTTGTTAAATTTGCATCCGTAAACCTAAAATAGAACAACGCTATGAAACACATTTCTAATTTTAACCGCACACTGGCCATTCTATTTTCAATATTGGTATTGTTTACCAGTTGCGCCAGTACAACCATGATTGAATCTATACCAAGCGGGGCTAAGCTTTACCTTGATGGCGAACCGGTTGGTACGACACCCTATTCAATGACTGACGAAAAAATAATCGGGTCATGTACTTCGGTAAAAATTCAAAAGGAAAACTATATTCCTTTTTACACGGATATTTGCCGTGACGAAGAACCTAATTTGAATGCCCTGGTTGGTGGTTTTTTCTTCTGGCCCGTTTGGTTTTGGGCCATGGGATATAAACCCACCCATATATACGAACTTTCACAAGCAGGAGGCCAATCGGCCAGCGATGATACTGACAGCGACTCCCTTGATGTTTTATGGAAGGACAAAGTAGAAAAAACCAAAACAGAAAAGGCAGAAACAACCAATCAAACTGATGAGCAACCCGTTCATCAAAGCAAGGTTATGAAACTCGATGAGGCAAAGCCCATTTCGGACGAAGAATTTCATGAACAAAAACTGAAGGACGAATAATTCAGGTTGAAATCATCGCCTCTTCACTATAGCAATCAGGGCTACAGCAATTAAAACAGAAAATCCTGAGGCGCAAAAAACCGACTGCGTCTGCATGACCTGTTAGCGTTTAGTGTTACGGGCGAAAAAACATTTGAAATTGGCACGGCAATCCGTAAAACCTTAGCTTGTTAGCCGCGTTCCGATTATACATCGTGGACGCAGCAGCAGCTGCAAACTTAGAACATATCCCGTTGAGCAAGGGTAAGTGGTTTTAAAAGATATTGATTTACAAAGTTCATCGTTTATAATTAATTGATTAATTTTGTCATATATGAAAACAAACAACATATACATAGCACAACCTGCAAACAGAGAGCAAGTAACGGCACTTGAAGCCTTTATGAAAGCCTTAAAAATAAAGTTTGAGGTAAGAAAAGAATCGCCTTATGACCCGGGTTTTGTTGAAAAAATACTGCAGGGAGATGCCGATTTTGAGGCAGGCAAAGGGCGAAAAGTTACGCTCGACGAACTGAACAAGCTATGGAAATAGTTTACCTACCCAAGCCGATGAAGATATAGAATACTGGATTGAAACCGGGAACAAAGCTGTTTTAAAAAAGATAGCACAGTTAACCGAAGCCATACTCAGCAATCCTTATTCCGGCATTGGCAAACCCGAAGCCCTCAAGTACCAGTTAACAGGCAAATGGTCGCGCCGCATTACCGGTGAACACCGGTAGGTTTGTATTAAATTTGGGGAAACGCTATTTTTGAATAAAAAAAGAAATGACAACACTACAAATTGATACCCGGTCAAGTGAAGCAAAAATATTATTGGAATATTTAAAGAAACAACGTTTTATAAAAGTCATTGAGGACAAAACGCCTAATGCTGAAACAAAAAAAGCCATTGAAGATGCTGAAAACGGAAAAGTAATTCATGCCTCAAGTGTTTCAGATTTAATGTCAAAACTTAGAAGCTGATGTATCTCTTATCCTTCACTAACGCCTTCAAAAAAGATTTTAAACTTTGTAAAAGACGTTTGAAGTTGTCACGGCACCTGCTAAACCTTCAAGGTTTCCGAAACCTTGAAGGTTTAACTGGACGATGAGCGGGTGGCAAAGTTTATGGGAATCGTTTATAAATATCTTTTCGATGGTCGAATGCTGCAAAAATTACTGTTCCTTTTTCAAAAAAAACGCCAATTCTGTAATTCCCTGAACGAATGCGATAGGCAGTTTTGTGGCCCGATAACTTTTTTAAATTATAAATGTCTTTAAGGGTTTTTGCTGAATCAACATTTTCAATAACAGATATAATACATTCAGCTAACTCTTTGTTTCGCAATTTATAAAAATCTCTTTCAAACGATCGTTCAATCATGTACTTCATCGCCTTTCGTTTCAATGAGCTGTTTCAAAAAAGCGTTGGCTTCTGATTCGTTTAAGAGATCGTTTTTTCTGTTGGCTTTCATTCTATCCAGTAATTTCTTCTCACTTTCAAAAACGGTAATCCCCTTGTTTTCTTTCGATAAAAGAATTGCCGTTTCAAGTATAAGTTTTCCTGCTTTGGTCTGCTCGTTAACTTCTATAGTAGCCATGTCGTTATTTTTTATTCAAAGATAGAAAAACAAAACAACTTTGATACAGCATGTTGGTCGTGAATAATGTAATTTTCTGAGGACATGACATTTTTGTTTTTAAAGGTAGCAACTTTTGCTGAAAAGAGTGCGGACTTATTGCATTTCTCTCCCCGGCAAACCGGGGCAGGCAGTTACGCAAGCTAAACGAGTGGCAGCGCGGGTTTAAAAATTATTATTTGCCATTTCATAGTAAATCAATTAGTTCGTATATTTGTTACGGTTTAATTCAATTATTTAGTATTATGAAAGCGATTAACATTACTGCATTTACCGATGATCCTTCCCAAATTGAAGAAATTAAAGCTGTTATCAAATCTTTGAAAATTAAATACCAGATATCGACGATTAATGAGCCAGAAAGTCCATACAATCCCGATTTTGTTAAAATGATCAGACAGGGCGAAAAGGATATAAAAAGTGGTAAAGGAATAGGGATGACAATTGATGAAATGGAAAATCTATGCAAATAATATATACCCCTAATGCAAAACGACATCTTGATTTTTGGATCAAAACCGGCAACAAGGCTATTCTGAAAAAAATCTTATTACTTACCAAAGCAATAATTAAAAGCCCCTTTGAAGGCATTGGCAAACCAGAAGCTCTTAAATATGATTTAACCGGTTATTGGTCTCGAAAAATTACAAAAGAACACCGTTATGTTTATGCAATTGCCGATGACATTCTTATCATTGCTTCTCTTAAAGGACATTATAAATAATTCCCTCAAGGCCTGTGATTTGTAATCGCACGAGGCGAATGCAATTCGCCTGTCCCTGCTCTTTAGCATTTGCAGAACCACCCGCGAACGCTGGTGCGCCCCGAAGGGATGGAAACTAACGGCATATCCCGATGAGCAAGAGTTTTTGGCAGCATAAAAATCCTTAGCTTGTTAGCCGCGGATGACACCCCGGAGGGCGGCAAACTAACGGCATATCCCGTTGAGCGGGGAGGTGCAGTTGGTAAGCCGGTAAGCAAAGTATCAAGACCAAAAGCTTCTAAATTCCAATTTTAAGGTATCCCATAATTCATTCCACTCTGAATCTTCCTTTTCACTGGCTTTTTCCCTAACTATATTATTGTGTTTTTTCTGCTCTTGGGTTTCAGTACTTTCCATCGTACTGTTTTCTGATCCAGGAATGGGCTTAAAATAAACTTCATAATTATAATCATAACCACATCTTTCCAGATAATCATCATTTTTTATATGATTCAGAAGTTGCAAGCATCTTTCAATTTTTTCTTCCTTGGGCACCCTGGTTTCATCAATTTCCTTTAATGCTGTTTCTTCCCTTATACTTTCAAGTTGCATTTTTAAACATACCGAAAATACCTCCAATGTATAATGGTAATCAAAACCCCTAAAATTCCATATTACCTTAAAAAACATTCTAAAAGACCTGACAGATTGCTTAAAATTATATATGATATCCCTGAATGTGAATCCGGGCCCCTTTATTGAAAGGCCAAGCGTTAACTTTTTAATAATATTTTGTTGCCTGTAATTTAATGACATATTTATTTCAATTATATACCCATTTATTAATTATCCAATTATGTTTTATATCATAACAGGCCTATTACCCGACAAGTAATTATTTATCGATTCCACACATAAGAGTTTTTCTCTCTTTTCTGGTTCAAGTTTATATTCCCTGTTTCCTTCAATCATCGATTCTAATGGAATCCCCAAATACCGGTTTAACAACGTTATCATTTTTAAAGTCAATGGCCGTTTCCCGTTAAGAACTTCTGACACTCTGGTTTTGCCTCCAAACAAAGATGCAACATCGACTTGTTTTAAATTCATTTGTTCCATTCTAAACTTTATGGCTTCAATAGGGTCGGGCGACTCGACTGGATAATTCTCCTGCTCATATTTTTCAACTAGCAAAGATAACAACTCAATTTCTTCGCCTTCCGGACTATCAGGTTTAATCGGATTTTCAGTATTATTAATCAAATTATAAATGCGCTCACAGGCATCATTATACTGTTGTTCTGTTTTCAATATTTTAGTTTTCATTTCATTATATTTTATGTTTTCAATGGTATTCAATGGAACTCGTCCATTAAGTTTTTCAATTCTTAAAAAATCTTCTAATTGCTCGTTTCATATCGTACTGTTTTAGCATTTATCTTGTCGTATTCATTATGTTTTCCAAACCAAACAATAAAGACTATTTTCAATTTATATTCAATATCAACAATTAATCGGTAATCGTTGCCTTTTATATTGAACACTACCCGTTTTGAACTTAAAATGCTGGCATTGCCGTATTTTGATTTTAGCTCATTGGCGTTGTTCCATATCGAAAAACGAACTTCGTAAATCCAAGCTTTCACCGATTCTTCAGCTTGTTGGTTTTTGCTTTGTTTACAATAATCCGAGAGTGTTTTCTCTTTAACTATTCGCATACCCTGCAAAGGTAATAAAAGTTACCAAATAGAGTAACTTATTGTATTGTTTGATTCATTTTAATGGATGGCTTGATGCAATCCTCTTCCCTCAAAGCTGGACAGGGTAGTGCGGGATTCACATGCTTTAAAAATAAGGAATTATTTAATTATAGGATCACAGATCCTTAGCTTGTTAGCCGCGGATGACATCCACGAAAGCTTTCGGAACCGCAGCAGCGGCAGAGCAAATATTAATAATCCAAAGGCTCCCGTTTTATGTGCCTGACCCTTAAAATCTGAATATTTTCATCGGTTACCTTATATGCAATACGGTAGCTGTACAATTCAAATGCTCTGTAATTACCCGGATTATTGTATTTAAGCTTATCGGCAGGGTATCTGTATGGATTTTTCGGTATTTTATCTACTGCTGGTTCCAATATCACGTCTCTCACTCGTACAGCACCCTGATATGAATCTTCCAGTATTTTAAGATAAGCTTCCTGTAATTGTCTTTTTGCGTCTGTGTCCCAAATAATTGGCAAATACGATTGTTCTACCATTTTTCGGATTCTTTCCTTAATGATTCCTGAGTAACAAATTGCCCATGGTTAATTCTTTCTTCCGCTTCTTCTAATTCCTTATTGTATTGGGCAATTGAAATCCTTTTGCCTTTTTCATTTTCACCCAAAAAAGATTTCATCATTGACAACAATGACTTTTTCTGTACTTCTGAAAGCATGTTGTAATAAAAATTGAATTCTTTATTTATTGTTTGTTCTTTCATCGTTCTAAACATATAAGGATTACAACAAAATTAAAAAAAAAATTCAGTTTTTGTTTTTTGTACCGGAGTAGTTTTCAGTTACCGGTTTTTCGAACCTGCTGACGAAGTTGAAAACTCCACCTCCCGCTGGCGCGGTTCTGTGAACCGTGCCGTTGTTATCTTATAACAACTATTTCTAACAAACTCCGGCTCTTCCGGATTTGCAGAAACATTCGCAAACGCTGGTGCGGATCTGCGATCCGCGCTCACTAACTAAGGATTTGCAATCCTATTAACTATACAAACTCTATATCAACCAATCCCTTGCCCCCGGCATAATCAATTGCCGAACTGCAAAGGTATTCTTCTGGATCGGCAACGATCTCGGCACGTACAGGATTATTATGGATGTATTCCATTTTTTCCTCCAGAAATGCCGTAGAGTGTATCTCTTTGGCATCGTTGCCATCCTGCCACACTTTGAAATACTTTATCTTCTTGTTGTTTTTATCCATATTTGAAAAAGAATTGTCTACTTTCTTGACTCTAAAGGGATAATGCCGATATAGAATTTGTAAGCCAGAATGAATGAAATGAAATGATGGCTCAAACAAATTCATAATCGGTATTACCGGCA
>JAIOZY010000031.1 GCA_021740385.1 Prolixibacteraceae bacterium
TTGTTCGGCCAACCCACCGCTTTTGCGAAGGTAAGCCTGTCAACTTAATTCAGATATGTTAGACGAAGGAAAATTGACACTACCTTTTGCTTAGTTAATAAACAGAAAAGATTAGAAAACATTAATGCATGACCCAAAATTAAAACTCATAGGTCGTAATAATTTGATATTCAGTCATGCGTTTTGTAGGCATCGTTGTAGTGCACAAAACAGGAGCAATAAAAAAGAAGGGTTGCAGCAATCGTTCTTTTTTCCTTCTATTGATTGTCGCCAGCTTGGATCAGTAATAAAAAATTGCAGGTTTTTATTTTTGCTATCCAAAAGAATATTGAATAGTGTTAAGGCATTGCTGAAAAAAATTCAAAGAATAAAAAAGGGAGCCCATTGAGCTCCCTTTTTTATTATTGTTTATTAGACGATGTTAAAACATTCCTTTCATTTTTTCGAAGAAATCTTTTTTGCCCGAACCTTTTTGTGGTCCGCCCTGGAAGTTGGGCGATTTCATGAGTTTCTCGAGCAGTTGTTTTTCTTCCGAATCTAAACGCGTTGGAACCCATGCATGTACCCGTACTAAAATGTCGCCTTTGCCGTACCCGTTCACATCGGGGAGGCCCTTGCCCCGCAGGCGCAATATTTTTTCGGGTTGTGTACCCGCTTCAATTTTAACTTTTACTTTACTGTCAACCGTTGGGATTTCGGCGGTTGTACCGAGGGCAAGCTCGGGTATGTTTAGAAAGAGGTTGTATATCAGGTCATTCTCATCGCGTATCAGGTCGGGATGTTCTTCTTCTTCAATCAGCACAATCAGGTCGCCGTTAATGCCGCCTCGGCGTGCAGCATTTCCTTTGCCGCTTACCGAAAGCTGCATGCCTTCGGCAACCCCGGCCGGTATGTTCAGGCTGATCACCTCTTCGCCTTTCACAATTCCTTCGCCGTAGCACACGGGGCATTTGTTGGCAATAATTTTTCCCTCGCCGCCGCATGTGGGGCAGGCCGATGTTGTTTGCATCTGGCCCAGGAATGTATTCGAAACGCGGGTTACCTGGCCCGATCCGTGGCAGGTCGAACAGGTTGAGTACGAGCCGTCTTTGGCACCAGAGCCATGGCAGGCCGAACAGCTTACAAATTTCTTGACTTTAATTTTCTTTTCGGCTCCGTTGGCAATCTCTTTCAGGTTTAGTTTTACTTTAACCCTGAGGTTTTGTCCGCGGTTAACACGTTGCCTTGTCCGCCCGCTTCGGCCAAAGCCGCCAAAGCCGCCAAAATCGCCAAAGTGGCCGCCAAAAATGTCGCCAAACATGGAGAAAATATCATCCATGTTCATGCTTTGGCCGCTGAAACCCGATGCACCGTTCATGCCGGCATGGCCAAACTGATCGTACCGTTGCCGTTTATCGGGGTTGCTTAACACTTCGTAAGCTTCGGCTGCTTCTTTAAATTTGTCTTCAGCCGTTTTGTCACCCGGATTTTTATCGGGGTGGTACTGAAGTGCTTTTTTCCGGTATGCTTTTTTTATTTCCTCGGCTGTAGCGTTTTTCGAAACCTCTAATACTTCGTAATAGTCGCGTTTACTCATTCCAATTATTTATCTTTATTCTCCAATTACAACTTTGGCAAAGCGTATAACTTTATCGTTTAATGTATATCCTTTTTGAATTACATCAACAATTTTGCCTTTTAATTCTTCCGAGGGGGCGGGTATTTTTGTCACGGCTTCGTGCAGGTCGGTATCAAACTCCTTTTCTTTTGCCTCAATTTCTTTCACTCCGCTGTTTTTCAAAAATTCGTTGAAACGTTTATATATTAATTCAACGCCCTCTTTAAGCCCCTCTACTTCGCTGGCAGCGGTAATTGATTGCAAAGCCCGCTCAAAGTCGTCAACTACGGGCAGTATGTTAATAAGCACGCCTTCGCCGGCAGCTTTGGTCAACTCCATCTTCTCTTTCAGGGTACGTTTGCGGTAATTGTCAAATTCGGCATGAAGGCGCAACAACTGGTCGTTTTTTTCGCCCAGCTTATGTTCCAGCTCGTTTATTTTTTCTGCCGTTAAATCTTTTTTATCTTTCCGTTCCGTCTTTTTCTTTTTGTCTTTCTCTTTCTTTTTTGCTGTTGTTTTTTCTTCCTGTACTTTTTTTTCTGCTGCGTTGTTTTGTTTTGTTGCTTCTTTTTTAGAAGTTGTTGCTTCGTTTTCAGGCGCTTTTTCTTCTGCTTTCATATTTTTCGTATTCTTTTTAACCATGTTGTTTTTCAATCGAGCCACGAAATTACAAATTTTCTGCCAAACCCGTTTTACCGACAATATGGCACGCTTTTAAAAAAGCAGGCTGGAAAAACGAAAGGCCAACAATACGATGGTCTTTCGTTTGATTTTTTTGCTATGGTGATTCTTATTTTAAAAGTTGTTGTAAAACCTGTTCGAGTGCAGGCCCGCGAAGGTTTTTAGCCAAAATAACACCGTTTCCATCGATCAGGAAATTGGCAGGTATGCTGTTTACACGGTATACCATTGCATATTTGGCATACCATCCCTTAAGGTCGCTTACATGATAGGGCCACGTGAGTTTATCCTTTTCAATGGCGGCTTTCCAACTCGCTTTGTTTTTGTCGAGCGATACGCTGAAAATGGTAAAACCTTTGCCGTTTTTAAATTCTTTATCCTTGAAATTTTTATAAGCAGCAACAACCGTGGGGTTTTCAACCCGGCAGGGGCTGCACCACGAAGCCCAAAAATCGATCAGTACCAGTTTCCCCGAGAGTTGGGATAAGTCGTACGTTTCCCCGTTAATACCTTCTTCAATAATATTTGGTGCCTTATTCCCAATGTTTATACCAACGGCGGGTTCATCGCCTCCATTTGATGCCATTACTGCAACAGGCAAAAGAATAATACATGCAAAAACCGCGATTAATAATTTTTTCTTCATCTCTTTTCTTTAATTTCTAATGTAAACAACTTAAACGGTTATTCGGTTTGTGAAAATTTGTATTTAATGACTAAAGAATCTTTAACGATAAGGAAAAAAACAACGAATCCGAAAACCTGCAACCCGATAAAAAGCCCCATCGATTTTACCTCCGACTGGCTGATGTTAAACATTAATAACGGGAAAAGGATTTGCAGGAAATAAACAATGGCAAAGTTGATGCCCAGGTAGCGCAATGCAATTTTCCAGGTAAGGCGTTTGTCGAAAAACAGCGAAAAATGCCACGCAAGCAGTAACACTACGGGCAGACAGTATTCAATGGCAATTTGGGTGCGCCTGTCGGGGTAGTAGCAGTACATCAGTGTTTTGTCTTCTTTTTCAAAATGAACGATTTCGGTTTTTTCGATTGTGGAGAACCGTGAGGTGAATTTTTCGACCCCGCCTGCAACAAACCTGCCGTAAACGGGTTCGCCCCCGTTTGCCCACAAAAGGTAAAAAAGTATGCTGGCAACAATGAAAATGATGTTCCGTATGGTTTTGTTCATTCTATTTTTCATCGTTTTTTTCATTTTTCAATGATTTTTTACGTGACATGTACCTGTTGGCAAGTTCCCACAATCCCCATATAATAATGACAAGCAATATATTCCAGATGTAATCGTGCATGACGTTAAAAACCCCTGGATATTTCCGTCCAATTACGCCCAGCATTACAATACGCAACGAGTTGATCAGGGCCAGTAAAACAAACAGGATGCTGCCAATGGCCAGTTTTTGTTTAACAGTCCATCTTGAAAATGCAACCAGGGCAATCATGGCCAGGTAGGCGTGGTAGGCCGAGCATTCAATCTCGATGATCATTGGGTAGTTGCTGATGGTGATCGATTTGTAGTTTACCACAAGCGTGGTTACCATGCCCGAGCCGTCGCCAATAATTTTGGCAGGTATGAACATAACTTTTGCCAGGGCGTATGAGAGGTAGGTGGTAAAATCGACAAACCACATCGAAAACCACTGGTGTTTGGTGTAATCCCATGCAACAATTACAACGAGTATTACCCATAAGCCAAAAGCTTTAACGAGGGGTAACAATTCCTGAAAAAGTTCTTTACGCTTTTGCGCTTTGATCTCTTTTTCCGTTAGTTTCTTTTTCCGGCTTTTGCTCATCGGTTTTTTGTGAAATGTTATGGTTTAAAAATAGGATTTATTTTTTATTGGATGAAATTTCAACATCTGTATAATTAATCAATACGCTCAATATTGGCCCCAATGTTGTTTAACCGTTCGGCAATGTTTTCATAACCCCGGTCGATTTGTTCAATGTTATGGATCTTGCTTTTCCCTTCGGCCGAAAGGGCAGCAATAAGCAGGGCCACGCCTGCCCTTATATCGGGCGATACCATGTTGGTAGCACGCAGCGGGTGTTTGCGGTCGAGGCCGATAACCGTTGCCCTGTGCGGGTCGCACAAAATGATTTGTGCGCCCATGTCAATCAGTTTATCGACAAAAAACAGGCGGCTCTCGAACATCTTTTGGTGAATTAGAACGCTGCCTTTTGCCTGGGTGGCAACAACGAGGAACACGCTCAGCAGGTCGGGTGTGAGGCCCGGCCAGGGTGCATCGGCAATGGTCATAATCGAGCCGTCGATGAAACTTTCAATTTCGTAATGTTCCTGTGCCGGAATATAAATATCGTCGTTCCGGTATTCCATTTTTATTCCTAAGTGGTGGAATGAATCCGGCATGATGCCCAGGTTATCGATTCCGGCATTTTTTATGGTTATTTCAGAATTGGTCATGGCAGCCAGTCCAATAAAGCTGCCCACTTCAATCATGTCGGGTAAAATGGTATGGGTGCAGCCCTTTAAGGCATTGGTGCCTTCAATGGTAAGCAGGTTTGATCCGGTTCCCGAAATGTTTGCCCCCATCGATGCGAGCATTTTGCAAAGCTGCTGTATGTATGGTTCGCAGGCTGCGTTGTAAAGGGTTGTGGTGCCTTTGGCCTGTACGGCGGCCATAATCAGGTTGGCGGTTCCGGTTACCGAAGCTTCATCAAGCATGATGTATGTTCCGCGCAGCTTTTCCCCCGATATTTCATAGCATTTTTCTGCAGCATCGAAGTTGAAGATAGCGCCAAGTTTCTGAAATCCTATAAAGTGAGTATCGAGGCGGCGGCGTCCTATTTTATCGCCCCCCGGCTGGGGCAGGTAGCCTTTGCCAAAACGGGCAAGCATTGGCCCCAGTATCATTACCGAACCGCGCAGGCTGGTTGCCAGTTTTGCATACCGTTTGGTTTTTAAAAAGGACGGGTCTGCTTTTGCTGCACAGAATTCATAGTCGCCTTTTTTAATGCGTGAAATTTCAACCCCGAGCTCTTTAAGAATGTCAATTAGTTTTAATACATCCTGTATTTCGGGAACGTTGTTTATTCGAACTTTTTCTTCGGTTAGCAGCGTGGCACATATTACCTGGAGCGCTTCGTTTTTCGCGCCCTGGGGGTATAGGGTGCCGTTTAAAGAATTGCCGCCATGAATAATGAATGTGGCCATGGTGTAAAGGTATGTCCAAATGATTAATACTTGCGGTAGTCGTTTTTTCGTTTATGTTGCTTTTTCTTCTGTTTCGGGATCAGTTCTTTAACTTCTTTAAGCCGGAAATCATCGGGAATGTCAATTTTTCCGTTTGAAAGTTCTATAAAATCGGTCATGATGACATCATCGGTTACCGACTCTTTGTTCCAGGTTAGGTAGCATTTTTTCATGTGGTCGGCTATCATCTGTATTAGCATCTCTTTTTCGGGGCCTTCGGGATAATCGGCAGCTTTTTTAATCATCATGATTAAAACACGGCCGTAATGTTTGTATTTTATATTGTTGTGTTTATAGGGTATCTTATTCGGTTTGCTTGTTAGCAAAGTGGGTGATGGGGGATCGTAAGGGTAATCGATATCGAGTTTAAAATCAGACATGATGGCCAGGTGGTCCCAGAGTTTATGTTTAAAATCGGGAACGTCGCGAAGGAACGGGTTTAAGTTTCCCATTACATCAATAATACTTTGTGCGGCCTTCTTCCGTTCTTCGCGGTCTTCTATTGTACCCACGTAATCTACCATGTTTTGGATGTTTCTTCCATATTCGGGCATAACCAGTTTTTTTCGGTTTGAATTGTAATCCATGTGGTTTCTATTTTCGTATTGTGCTAATATTTTGAAGTTTATAATCGAGGGCAATAATTATTTCCCAACCGAAGTTGCTGCAAATTTAGCAAACTATTTTTTAGTTCAGCGTTTAAGTTACAAAATTGCTTCATTTTGTACAAAAAATTGACGTGAAGGTGGTTAACCAACCACCTTTAGTTTGGCAAATTTCAATAAGAGTTGCTTGCGACCGGCGGTTTCAAAAAGCACCGTGGCTTTTTTATTGGAATCTGTCCCTTCAATTTCAATTACAACACCCCGGCCAAAACGCTGGTGTTCGATGGTTTTGCCAACCAGTACCTTATCGGGGCTGTCGGCGTCGAATGCAGGCCTGGCGTGTGACTGTTTAATACGCGTTAGGCGTTGCGTGTAGCCCGGTGTTTGTTTTGGCGTGGGGCGTTCGCGGTTAATGGTTCCCGGTTTTTCCGAAAACCTGTTTCTGAAAACTGTTTTATTTACGGCTCCCGGTGAAAGAAAAGATGGCATGTTGGCAGAAAGGGGTGAGTCGACATAGGCTTCGTCCAGCTCATCGATAAAGCGGCTTGGTTCGCAAAAATTGAGCTGCCCCATACTGTAACGCTGCCGTGCGTACGATAACCACACGTTTTTCATTGCCCGGGTGAGGGCCACGTAAAACAGCCGGCGTTCTTCTTCGAGGCTTTCGGGTGTTATCGTGCCCGAATAGTTCGACGGGAATAAATTCTCTTCGAGGCCTACAACAAAAACGTTTTTAAACTCGAGCCCTTTGGCCGAGTGCACGGTCATGAGGGTAATTTTATTGCGGTCTTCTTTTTTGTCGGTGTCCTGGTCGGTAATGAGGGCCACATCTTCAAGGTAATTTTCAAGTTTATCAGGGCGGCCTTCTTCACGTGCATTGATTGAAAAGTCTTGTATGGCATTCAGCAGTTCCTGAACATTTTCAAATTTGCTCAGGTTCTCGGGGGTTTTGTCTTTGTAATATTCATCGGCCATTCCGGTTTGCCGGGTTACCGACAGGGCCATTTCGTAGGCCGACGAATCGATGAGCTGTTTTCTGAAATCGTTGATGAGGCCAATGAATTTTTCGATTTTTCCCAAAGTCCCTTTGTTTAGTCCTATGGGGTATAATTCTGAATTGCAGGCTGTTTCCCAAATGCTGACACTTTCGGAATTGGCTTTTTGTTCAAGCTTGGTAAGGGTTGTTTTTCCAATGCCCCGTGCCGGGAAATTAATAATACGTTTCAGGGCTTCGTTGTCGTTTGAATTGACAATAAGGCGCAGGTATGCCAGCAGGTCTTTTATTTCCTTGCGTTCGTAAAACGATAAGCCGCCGTATATGCGGTAGGGCAGGCCAAGTTTACGGAGCTGTTCTTCAAAAATCCTCGATTGTGCATTGGTGCGGTAAAGAATGGCATAATCGGCAAACTGGTCGTGTGCGGTTAAGCGGTGCTGGTTCAGCTCATTTACAACAACCACGCCCTCTTCATTGTCGGTAAGCGACTGCAATATTTTCACTTTTGTACCGGGTTCGTTTTCCGAGAATACCGCTTTGTGCAGTTGCCGTTTGTTTTTTTGTATAACGCTGTTGGCGGCGTTTACAATGTTCTGGGTCGACCGGTAGTTTTGTTCAAGTTTAAATGTTTGAAACCCGGGGTAATCTTTTCTGAAACTGAGGATGTTTTCAATCCGGGCACCCCTGAAAGAATAGATGCTTTGTGCATCGTCGCCCACTACACAGAGGTTTTTATGTTTTTCGGCCAGTTTTTTAATGATCAGGTATTGCGAAAAGTTGGTGTCCTGATACTCGTCAACAAGAATATGGGTAAAACGGTCTTGGTATTTTTTCAGAATGTCGGGGTGGTTATGAAAAAGCAGGTTGGTGTTCATCAGCAGGTCGTCGAAATCCATGGCCCCCGACACTTTGCACCTGCGGCAATACTCTTTGTAAATGTCGGCAATTTTGGGCATCCGTATCGATTGGTCGAAATCGCGTGCCTGGCTGTCTGCGGCATAGGCATTGGCCGTAACCAGGTTGTTTTTGGCAGCTGAAATGCGGTTAATAATTACGCCCGGTTTGTAGGTTTTTTTGTCGAGTTGCATGTCGGTAATAATGCTCCTCACAAGGCTTTTCGAGTCGGCAGTATCATAAATGGTATATGTTGATGGGTAACCGATCACTTCGGCTTCGTTTCTTAAAATACGGGCAAAAATGGAATGAAAAGTGCCCATCCACAGGTAGCGTGCAATGTCGTTGCCTACTATTGAAGCAATGCGCTCTTTCATTTCGCGGGCTGCTTTGTTGGTAAAGGTAAGCGCCAGTATGCGTGAAGGCGGATTGCCCAGCCGCAATAAATGGGCTATGCGGAAGGTAAGTACACGTGTTTTGCCCGAGCCCGCCCCGGCAATAACCAGGCTTGGCCCGTTCACGTTTTCAACGGCTTCGCGTTGGGCTTTGTTCAGTCCCTGTAAATAGCTGTATTCCATTAATGTGTTATTCTTTCGATGGTTTTGTTGTAAATTCAACCCAAAAATAACAGATGTTAGAAGAAACACTTATGAATTCGGGTTAAAATTTTAATTTTGTACACAACTTCTCAAATTTGTTCGAAACGGTTTGGGCGGAGACAATTTTTTCAGTTTTGTTTAGTTTATTGAATAGAAATAAAAACAACATGGCCTTTTCGAAATATTCACTTTTTGTTTTATTCTTTTTTGCGGGCTTGCTTATTCATTTTAATGCCGGCGCGCAGGCTATTGATGCGCCCGATGCCAATTTTAGCAAGGCAACCAATTACTTAACCACCATAGATAACGACTCGGTGTATGTTTTTTGTATAAACCCCGACGATGCCCCGAATGGCTCACTAAGGGCTTCATCGGTAACCGGCTACAATGCTACGTTTACCTGGGAGGTTTACGATACCCTTTCTGCCGACTTTGTGCCTTATACCGGTAACATTTCCGAAGATACCCTGCAATCGTCAATATGGGGATTGCCCGACGGTTTGTACCGGGTTACGGTTGACGATGGTAGCACCACGTTAAAAGAACAGGCCTGGGTGATTAACAACTGGGTGAAAGTTACCAAAACCGAGATCCCCGATACCCTTTCAACCTGCGACGGCTTCCAGATTTATGGCGATTATGAAATGAAGGATTTAAATTACTACGATCCCTATTCCAATGACCGCATTCCGTTTCGAAACCCGGAGAAAAACGATTACGTTTCGTTTAAATGGTACAAGGAAAACGATTGGGTTTATTCACAATTAAATCCTTATGTTACACCGGCTATTCCGAGTGATAACCTGATTGATTTTACACTTGAAGTTATTGATGAGTTCGGATGCACTGCCGAACAAACTGTTCAGTACGATTCGAAAGTTACCGATGCCATTTTTGAAGATCCAAGCCCCATGGAAGGAGAAGCTGTGCTGGAAGTTACTTTTACCAACAGTTCGATTAACTGGGACTCGACAATTTGGTTTTTTTACCGGGACGACACGGCAATAAAACAGGAAATTGAGCAACGAAAAGAAGATGGCAACGATGACCCGGTTGACAGCATCGATTTTATTTTATACGACGAATCGCCCATTCATGAATACGAACGTACCGGCGATTACCGGATTAAACTGGTTACAGTAAAAGTGAACCCCACAACGGGCAATTGTTACGATACCATGTACATGGCACCCGGGGAATTCATTAAAGTGGATACTTCGCTGGTTGAAGCACCCAACTTTTTTACACCCAATGGCGATGGGGTAAACGATGTTTTTGTGGTACGCACTCAGTCGTTAAAAAGTATGACCATTAAAATATATAACCGCTGGGGCGGGCTTGTGCACTCCTGGAAATACGACAACATACGCTCGAAAGATTATACCTATGAGCATTCGGTATGGGACGGGAGTGTTAACGGCGGTGCAATGGCCTCGCCGGGTGTGTACTTTTATGCCGTGCAGGCCATTGGCCGCGACGATAAGCCCCGGCACGAAGAGGGGTTTATTCATTTATTCCGTAGCCGATAAATTTAATAGAGTACCGTCTTTTCCAGTTCAGGAAATTTATTTTTCAGCATTAATTCGAAATCATTGTGAACGTTAAAGCGCTGTCGGTTTTTTAATATGAGTTCAACATGTTTCCTGTTTATTTCGAGAAAACAATCTTCACCACTCAATGCTACACACCCATTTATGTAGTAAAAAAAACATTTACTGCATTTTCCGTAACAGGCTGGTAACACTTTTTTCATACTATTAAAATTGTCTGTTTTCAAAGGTCCGCCAGTTGGCGGATGGAACTTCTCCCGCCTGGGCGGGATCGTTTCATAAAAAGCATATTTAATATTGAAACGGGCCCTGATGGACCCGATCTTCCTTTTCACTAAAAAGATTATATCATTTCCCTAAAAGCTTTAAAAAAAAAGGTGCAGATGATATTAACTGCACCTAATACAAACACAGTTATTTAACTGTTTTCATGAAAAATGAACCTTTCCCCTTTTAATTACTCTGATCGAATATATTGAAAACGAACTCAACCAATCAACAAACAAAAAAACCTAACCTAAACCAAATCAAAAACCCATGAAAAAAATTACTGATTGAGAAAGATTCAACTGTTTTTAAAGAACGTTTTTAAACTTTTTTAATTTTAAAAAGTGCAGCCTTTAAAGGCTGCACTTTACCCCCCACGGAGTAAAATTAATCTACTTCACAAATCTCTCGCTACGTATTAATTTTACTCTCTCTTCTCTACTTTCTGATCCAATAAACAACCTAACTTCAACCTAAAATGCATGAAAGTAAAGTCCTTTCATTACTTTGCTCTGAAAATTCTGATTCCCCTTTTGTAGCTTTGAGCTAAATATTTTCAATCTGAAATGAACGTTTTCTTTTATTAACCTTTTGTTATCCGGTTTCGACCGACTTATTGCAAGGCTTGTGCCAAACTTGTAAAACACACAATAACAGGTTTTTATTAGAATGTTTAACTGAACGGCGTGTCTCATTTTGGGACAAGCAAGTCAAATTTGGGACGTTTTGGTGCGGTATTTCCAAAAAATCTGCTTAACTTGTTTTATCACAATTGTAGAATATTTGTTAATCTTCATAAGCTATGGCCCGAAAAAAATATAAAATATTTATTGTCGACGACAATGCGATGTTTTTAAAGGTTTTGCACAAGTACCTTGCCGTTAACGAACTGTACGATGTGCAGGCTTTTTCTACCGCCCGTGAATTTTTACAACGGCTCGATGAAAAACCCGATATCGTTTCGCTCGACTACACCCTTCCCGATGGGAACGGCAAAGACATTTTACTGCAAATTCAGGAAAAATCCCCTTTAACCCAGGTGATTATCGTTTCGGGGCAGAGTGATATTACAACGGCCATTGACTTGCTGAAAATCGGGGCGTACGACTACATTGTTAAAGGCGTGGATACCCGTGAAAAAATTTCAATAGCCATTAATAAAATTATTGAAAAAATTGAGCTGACCGATGAAAATACACTGTTGCGCCAGGCCATCAAAAAAGAGTACGATTTTAAGAACCTGATTAAAGGGAGCAGCAAGGCCATCGAAAATGTATTTGAGCTAATGGCAAAAGCAGTGCAAGCCAATATCAATGTGTCGGTTATTGGCGAAACAGGAACCGGCAAGGAGTTGGTTGCAAAAGGCATTCATTACAACTCGAACCGGAGCAATAAGCCTTTTGTGCCGGTTAATATTACTTCCATCCCCGATACCTTAATCGAGAGTGAACTTTTTGGGTATGAAAAAGGTGCATTTACCGGTGCCGAAGGAAACAAACCCGGAAAAATTGAAATGGCCGATGGCGGAACGCTTTTCCTTGATGAAATTGCTGAAATGAACCTTGCCACACAGGCCAAATTATTACGTGTATTGCAGGAGCGGGAGCTTTCCCGGCTTGGAAGCAATAAAACAATAAAATTTGATGTGCGGGTGATTATTGCAACGCACAGAGACCTAAATGAGCAAATTCAGAAAGGTTTATTTCGTGAAGATTTGTATTTCAGGTTATTGGGACTGACAATAAACCTTCCCCCGCTTCGTGAAAGGGGAAGCGATTGCTTGTTGTTGGCCCAGTATTTTGTGAACGACTTTTGCGATGATAACAAAATGCCCCGGAAGAAAATCGCTGAAGAAACACAGCAAAAACTAAAAACGTACTCTTTCCCCGGGAATGTTCGCGAACTGAAAGCTTTAATGGAACTGGCCTGTGTATTGGCCGATGGCGATATAATTGAGCCGCAACACCTGAATGTTAACCCGCTGAATGTGAAGCAGAATTTGCTTGCCAACGAGAAAACCCTTCAGGAATACAACGAAGAGATTATTTTCTATTTTGTGAATAAATACAAAAACGTGCGCGAGGCAGCCCGCCGGCTGGGCGTGGGAAAATCAACCATTTACCGCTACCTGAACGAGAAGGATAACGGTGAAAACTAACTTAACGTGAGTTCGATCGAACATTTGCTGATGACCTTGAAGAAATAAGGTTAATAAAGTTTATAATTTTGTGTTGCGTACAATTCTACTAAGGTTAATAAATAAAATAAAGTTTATTTGTCTGTCTAATTTCAACTTACCAAACTGACTCCCTGTTTTTCTCTCAGAAGGATTTTGTAATTTTTGACCCGGGTTATTTGAATGATTATTACATATCTCTTACTGCGATTTCATCAATTTTTTTAAAATCAAAATTTATATTATTTCTTAACCTCAACCTCAACCTTAGCCTTAACCTTAATTTTAGCCTTGATCCTTTGCATCACAATGCTACCAGCTTTTTATTTGTTCATCTGTTTTGTGTTGAAAAAATGTCCAATACTGAACATTCAATAGCCAATAACCAACAGAAAAATGTGGGAAAAACAGATACTAAAACGCCGGGAACGGGAATTCCTGATTGTCTTTTATTTTGAAATCGTAACGAAGCAATATTTCGAATGTCCCGTTTTGGAACTCCCTGATGCGCGTGTGGGAATAATCGTAACAGAACCCGATTTTCATGTTCTTATATTGAAACTGTGCATAAGCGCCCAATGCATCGCTGATGCGGTACATCAAACCAAACCACACTTTTTCGTAAAAAAGGAAGGAGAAATCGAAGTCGGCAGTAATGGGTGCGCCCGCTGTCATGATGGTGGTAAGGCCCGGTTTAAACGATATGTTTTCGGAAAGGGGCATGATATACGCACCATGCAGGAAGTAATGCTGTTTTTCGCTGCTGAGTGCTTCAACGGTTTCGCCGTTTAGTGTAAATACCGAATCAACTTTATTGATGTACCTGTTTTCGAGCAAACGCGGGACAGAGAACCCCAGGTAAAAATTATCGGAATACCAGAAAACGCCTACACCGGCGTTGAAAAACACCTTGTTTTCTTCACCGTACCTTAAAATGTACTGGTCGTCGTAATGGTACCGGAACAAATCGACCAGGTTCCACTGGAAATAGTTTACTCCTGCCTTCAACCCAAAACTGATTTGCGTATTTTCAGTTGCCCTAATCCGGTACGAGTAGTTGGCAAAGAAACCCGTTGTTGAAAAAGGCCTGGTATAATCGTATATAAAATCGAAGCCCAGCCCCATGTGCAAACTGTCGATGGGCATGCTCATAGTTAGCGATGATGTGCTTGGTGCCCCTTTAAGGTTTACCCACTGGTTTCGGAAAACCCCTGTCACATTGCCAACGCCCCTGAGGCCCGTGTAGGCCGGGTTAACCGACATCAGGTTGTTCATGTACTGCGAATAAACGGGATCCTGCTGCGCCATTGCCGGGCGGCATACCAAAAGAACCAGTCCCGCGGTAAGCAGGATGGCGCCTTTCAATGCTATGTTTCTGATCCCTTTCATTTATGTTATTACCATAACAGGTAAATAAAACCTGCCTGGCGGTTTTTCCCTTCGTTATAAATTAGTGTATAGTAATACGTGCCGGCAGGCAGCGGTTTGTCGCCAAACAGTGCGCCACGGTTCGAATAGCCACCCCAGTCGTTGTTATAATCGCGTTGTTCGTAAACCACGTGCCCCAGCCGGTTAAAAATCTGCAACATGTTACCGGGGAAGTAATGGATGCCGTCGATGATGAGTACATCGTTTTTCCCGTCCCCGTTGGGCGAGATGATTTCTGGTACTTTCAGCTCCTCGGTAAGGATAAAAATGTATGCGCTTCCCGTGTTCCCACATGGGGTAACCAGGGTATAAGTCATGCTGTCGCGTCCCATGTAATCGGTGTTGGGGTAGTAGGTGTACATGGTGTCGCCAAACATCGAAACATATCCTTCGTATGGGTTGGTATAATCGATGATGTAGGGCATGTAATATCCCGAGTCGTTTGCAAGCGGGTATATGTCAACCGGTATGCCCGGATAGGTGTGCACCGTATCGGCAACCGGGAACATGGGCGCTTCGTCGGGCAGGTTAATGGTTACTGTAGCCGTTGCCGAGTCGCCTTCGTTGTCGAAAATGGTGTACTGGAACTCGTCGTCGGAACAGGTTTCGAAGAAGTGGTGGTAAATGAATTCACCGGTTTCGGGATTGAATTCCACCGTTCCGTATTCAGGCCCCGATCCGGGCACCAGGTACGTGCGGGCTATATCAATGTACGCGTTCGGGTCGTCGATGGTATCGGGGTCGTAGTCGTTATCGAGTACCGGCAAGGCAAGGATGCCGCCAAATTCAACCAGCAGCGTGTCGTCGTCGTTAGCCACAGGCGGCATGTTTCGTTGTATAACATCGATAAATGCCCAGGCGCTGGCCGTTTGCCCCCAAATGTCGATAATTTCATATTCCAGTGAATCGGGCCCGTAGTAGTGCGGGTAGGGAACGTAATCAACGTAGTTGTCAGAGGTGCCAACCGCTTCGCCGTGTTCGGGGGCGGTTAAAACAATAATTGAATCGATGGTACAACGCTGGTTGTCCTTAAACAGGTCGTTAGCCAGCACATCAAGCAGGTTTTCACTCGAGTTTTCATCAACCGAAACCGTATCATCTAAGGCTTCTATGCCGGTAAGCACGGGCATGATGTAAACGCGGCCGGTATCGGAAAGCCCGTCAGGGTCTTTTATTTCGTAGGTAAAGTAATTGTCGCACCAAAGAATGGTGTCGGCTGATACAGTGATCAGGCTGTCGGTTTCGTTAAACGCGATGTTGAGCGATTGCCCGTTATCAACTGCTTCGCCGGTGAGCAATAGCGGGTCGTTGTCGACATCGTAATCGTTTTGAAGAATGGAGTCATAATGTATTTCGAGCGGATTTGTTTCATCAATCCAGGTTACCGTGTCGTTTACGGCTACCGGGGCATCGTTTACCGGGATAATGTAAACCGATACATTCAGTGAAGCACATTGCCCGGCATCGGAGCAAAGGTCGAGCCGGTAACGGTCGTGCCCGTTAATATCCGGATGGGGGGTGAACACCAGCAAGGTGTTGTTTTCAATGAATTCATACGTTCCAAGCTCAGGAGCCATTTTTTCGGCAATGGTATCAACATCGAAAAAGAAGTTGTATTGTGCCAGGGCAGCTTTAATATCCAGTGTGTCGGGAGTATCTTCGTACATGTTTTGCTGCATGTAAATGGCCGTATCGAGCTCAACGGTAATGTTTACCGCGGCGGTAGTGCATTCGCCTTCATTGTCGCAAATCGTATAGTTAAAGCTTTCTTCACCTTCGTTTACAAAGGGTTTATAACGTAAAGTACCGGTGTTTTGGTCAATTTCAACATCCCCAATTTGAGGACCTTCGCCTGAAATATCCAGCGTTTGCCAGTCAAGTTCACCATCCACATCGTAATCGTTTTTCAGAATGTAAAGCCTCCGGAAAGCATTTTCGGAAATGAGGTAGCTGTCATCGTTTGCCACGGGCGGGTCGTTAACCGGTTCAACCCAGATGTTGATTTCGGCTACATCGCTGTTTCCTTCGGTGTCGGAAACGGTATAGCGCATCCAGTCGGGGCCGTTGTAATCCCGGTCGGGATAGTAGGTAACATCCAATCCAGAACTGAGTGAAGTAACACCGTGTTGCGGACCCGAAAGAATTTCGAAACTTGTAAGGTCGGTTTCAATGCCTTCGTCCGGATTATTATCGTTGCCTGTCGGGTGCGGATCAAGTACAAATGTTGAATCTTCTTTTGTTTCATAGTAATCGTTCATGGCAACAAATTCGCTGCCCAGGGGTTTCACTATTACGGTTACGGTTGCTTCTCCACAACTTTGCTCAACTTCATCAAGGTCACATACTTCGTAAGTGAATTGATCCGTTCCTATAAATCCGGCTTCAGGCATATAGCGTATTTTGCCGTTAATTAATTCAGCCGTTCCGTGTTCGGGCAAGTCAAATTCATAAACAGCAAGTGTTGCGATATCAATCCCGTTGTCGTCGTCATAATCATTTTTCAACACATCAATGATGACGGGCTGGCCGGCAAAGGTTTTTGCCAGATCATCAATGACCATCATTTCATCATTAACCGAAGTTACATTAATGAATACCCACGCATAATCCCATGCGCCCAATCCCGATGAAACGATGTATTCAAGCGAGTCGGTTCCGTTAAAATCGTCTTCCGGTTCGTACCGGATTGTTTGCTTGTAATAGTCGTAGGTGGCCGTACCGTTTACCGGGTGCACTTTCAGTTCGACGGTTCGCGGGTCGGGGGCTTCGCTGCCATCCGTATCGTTGAACAAGATATCAATATCAACCGCTGTTTCTTCCGGGGTTGTAACGGTATCGTTTTGCGCATGGAAGTCTGAGAGGGTGTCGCGGACAATCACCGTAACAACCACGTGGGCCGGGTATTCACCATCGCTAAGCGAATACGTAAATTCGTCAATTCCTGAAAAACCATTTGCCGGGGAGTATACCAGTTCCATTCCTGATTGGGCTATTGCCCCGTTTTCCGATTCTGTTGGATGTTGCAGCGTGCCCGGGTCAATGGTATTGTCAACATCGCTTACCTGTGGCATGAATTCGAACTGAACCGGGATTTCCCAGGGTGTTGATAATACCAACGGTGTGGCAACGGGCGGATCGTTCACCGGCAATATATCAATCAGCATCCAGGCATTGTCGCTAGTTACCGGCATACCTTTATCGCTAATTTCATACTGTAGGCTGTCCCTGCCTGTGAAATCTTTATCGGGGTAGTAGTAAATTACACCGTTAACGCTGTTCACATAAGCTTTCCCGAACGATGGGCTTTCCAGAATGGTCAGCGATGAATAATCGAAATTTCCTGCCCCGTCGTAGTCGGGGTCGTAGTCGTTTCTTACAACATTGCAGGCAACGTAACCGTCTTCATAAACGATGGTATCGTCGTCAATGGCCGTTAAAGCATCGTTACGGCCCATGATTTCAACCACCAGCAGGGCTTCGGCAGTCAGCCCTTCGCCATCGGCCACGGTATAGGTAAAGCGTTCGGTAACGTACTGGTCGGGGCCGAGGCGGTCAATTTCCGGACGGTTGGGCGTGTACACGGCATTACCCGTAGTATCCCAGAACAGTTCGCCATTAGCGCCCGAAACAACCGGGTTGGCCGATCCCTGCATCAGGGCAATTTTCAAGGTATCGCGGTCGGGGTCGTGTACATTTTCAGGAACGATTAAACCGGGCAGCGGAAGCTGTTTCGAAAGATCGTCTTCGTTCAGCAGTAGTGTGTCGTTCCTGGCGAACGGTGCATTGTTTATCCCGATGATGTTGATTGAAACGAGCGACGTATCGCTTGCATACCATTCATCTTCGATAATGTAACTGAACGAATCGACAGCCGTTTCGCCGGGGCGCAGTGCCACGGCCTGTGCCGAGTCGGGCGTGTAGGTAAAGCTGCCGTCATCGTTCCAGGTAAGCATCCCGTAATCGCCGACAATCACATTGTCGGGCCGGTCGTCCACTTTAATCAGCGTCCTTACTTCCCCGTCAACATCGTAGTCGTTAAAGAGGATGTGTTCATCGGCTGCGGTAAGGCTTACCGACTTCATGTCCTCGGTAAAATAAAAATCTTCAACAGCCACGGGCGGGTCGTTCACCCCGATGATCTCGATTACAAGTTCAGCAGTATCGGCCCCGCCAAAAATATCGGAGGCTACGTATGGGTAAACCGCGTATACCGTGTCTTCGTAGGCCAGCTTATCGGTTTCTTCCCGGTTAGTGAGGAAGGTATAGGTTCCGGTTGAATCCCAGCGGAGTTCGCCGTACATGGTTAGCGTGTCGGCATCGGATACAAAGAGGGTATCACCGTCAATGTCGCTGTCGTTCGAAAGCAGTCCGGTACTCAGTTCTGCCAAACCCACAACGGTTTCGGTATCTTCGTCAATGCTCACCGAGTCGTTAACGGCAAAGGGGTTGTCGTTGTTGCCGGTGATGATAACAATAACTGATGCGGTATCTAAACTGCCATCGGGATCGGTAATGATGTAATCGAACTGTTCGCTTACCGTTTCGCCGTAGCGCAGGGTGTCGTTTTCTTCGTTCAACATGTAAGTGAAGAAACCATCGCTTTGCCATTCAAGGTTTCCATACCGGGTTGGCATTTCGTTAAAGGTGCGGTTATTGAAAATGATGATCCAAAGGGAGTCGCCATCCACATCAATATCATTGTCCAGCAACCCGTCAATGCCGGGGGTGAGTGTTATTTGCCCATCGTCTTCCTCGATATTGATTGTATCGTTGGCCGCTATGGGTTTATCGTTGGTGCCGGTAATTTGTATCCACAGGGTGTCGGTGCCGGTTGCGCCTGCACGGTCTTCAATGGTGTAGGGGAAGAAGTCCCACACGGTTTCGCCGTTGTAAAGCGAATCGGTGGCCGCGGAATCCAACACATACGTGTATTCGCTTTGATCGTTCCAGGTAAGCGTGCCATATTTTCCAAACACCAGATACGTGTCCCTTCCTTTTATCGATACCAGCGACAGGGAATCATTTATATCAATGTCCCAGTCGTTTTTCAGCAGGTGATTATTTTGTGCCACGCTTCCCGAAACGCTTTCGTCCGATTCGGTAAGGCTGTTGTCGTCCCGCACGGCAACCGGGGCATCGTTTTCGCCTTCAATGAAGATGAAGATGTAGGCCGAAGCCAGCGAGTCGTGGTCGTCGATAATGGTGTACAGGATGGAATCGGTAACGGTCAGGCCAAGGGGCAGGCTATCGAGGCCGTTGTTGCGGTAGTAGGTAAATGCGCCGGTGCTGTCCCATTTCAGGGTGCAGTATTCCGACAGGGTACTGTCGTTGGGGCTTCCTTCTATCGTGTGCAGGATAAACGAATCCCCGTCCCTGTCGGAGTCGTTGAACAGCAACGATTCCTCCGGATTGTTAAATGCTTTTGCGAGGGTATCTTCCGAAATATATACCGAGTCGTTCAGGGCGGTTGGCGGGTCGTTTTCGCCAAAAACATTGATGATGAGCCAGGCCATGTCGGTTGAATCGTGTTCATCGCTGATTACGTAGCGGAACGAATCGACCACGGTCGCACCGGCAGCGAGGCTGTCGGTATTGGGGAAGAGGGTATACACAAAATTCCCGTTTGGGCTCCAGTCGAGGCGGCCAAATTCCCCGTCGATATGCCTGTTTGTTGTGTCGTTTATTGTATCAATACGAATCTCATCCCCGTCAATGTCCCAGTCTTCGGCCAGTATTCCTGTTTCACGGTTTGCCCTGATCAGTTGCCCCTGGTTTTCAAATATGGTATCGCGGTGGTTGTTGGCAAAGGGGGCGTCGTTTTGCCCGGTAATCATAACGTAAAGGTATGCTACCGATGTCTCGTCCGATTGCCGGTCGGATACCTGGTATTCAAAACGGTCGGTAAAGATTTCGCCTTCGGGGAACGGATCAACTGCTGCTGTGCGCGAGGTGTAGGTGTAGGCACCGGTTGAGTCCCATTCAAGTGTCCCATAATTACCGATGATTTCGCCATACGTTTCACCGTTTATTTGTACTACAATGGGATCCCAGTCTGGATCGCTGTCGTTTGCCAGCAATCCATCTTCTTTCGGCACGTAGGTTTTCTGCGTGTCTTCAAACACGTTAAGTGTATCGTCTTTTGCAAGGGGCAGGTCGTTTGCACCAACAATGCAAATTTTCAGCCAGGCGGTGTCCGACAAAGCATTTTGGGGACGGTCGAGGACTATATATTGAAAATAGTCAAAAATGGTATCGTGTGCTTTTAGTTGGTTAATAGAATCCAAGTCGGGATAGTAGGTGTACGAGCCGTCAATATTCCAGTCTAATTCGCCAACCAGCCCCTGTGCATTTTCATAACTTTGCCCGTTTATCTCAAGTATGCGCAGTTCATCACCATCTACATCGGTATCGTTTGTAAGTAACGCTTCCAGTTCGCCCACATTTATAGTCATCGAAACGGAATCTTCCGGGTAGATAAGCAAATCATCACGGGCAACGGGTGGGTCGTTTATCGGGTTAATTATGATAGTGACTGTTGCCTGGTCACATGCCCCGTCATCGTCGCATAGGGTATAGGTGAAAGAAACTTCACCGTTAAAATTGAGATTGGGCTGGTACCTTAATGTGCCGTCCGGGTCAAGGGAAAGCATGCCGCTGGCATCGGCAGTGCCCCCATTTTCAAGCTGAACGGTTAACGTTGTTGGCCCGTTATCAATGTCGTCATCGTTCGTCAGTACGGAAACGCCTTCCAGAACCGTGTCTTCATCAATGTAAAATGTATCGTTTACGGCAACAGGCGCATCGTTAACAGCCTGTATGTTGATGTAAACGGTTGAATTGTTTTCTGCCCAGTGGGTGCCGTCCGAAAGGTTGTACAGGAACTGGTCGGTTCCGTTCCAGTTGGCATCGGGAACAAAATTCAAGCGTGAAATCTGGCTGACATTTACAAGTTGTCCGGCAACAACCGGTTCAATGTTGAAACGCAATGTACCGTGTTCGGGCAGTGAAACAATTTCTATTTGCTGCAAGTCGTCATTGGCATCTTCGTCTTCGTAGGGGCCGGCCGGGAAACGGGTTGTAAATTCACGGTTTACAAAATACAGCACCTCATCCTCTGTTCCGGTAAGGGTCAGGTCGTGTGCCACCGGCGGGGTGTTTACATACACAAAGCGGATGGTGTCGAATGAAGCATCCTGCCCGTCGGAGGCGCCCCATTCCACTTCAACTGTTCCGTTGTAACCTGCCGGGGGTGTATACCTTACATCGCTAAACGAAGTAAAGGAAATGTTGTTTGTGCCGGTAACTTCCCCGTTGTTAATGCGGAATATTCCGGGTGTACCCGGCGGTATGTTCAGGTAAAAGGTTGTGGCCTGATCATGAGCATCGGCATCGGAATAGTGGCTTAGGAATTCTGCTTTGTCAATAACCTGTAACTCATCTTCGGGAAGGTTATTGCGGTTTATCGTTGTTACAACGGGCGGTGCGTTCATATATCTCACGATGACATTGGCCGGTGATTCTCCCCAGTTGTAACCATCGTAAGCATTCCACAGGAATGTTTCGGTGCCTTCGTGGTAAGTATAGCCGTTGATAAACCTCACCCGGAATGTGCCGCTCTGCAGTTGGCCGCGTGAAAATTTTTGTCCGGCAACCACGGCTGATCCGTTAAACTCAAGCCGGATGTTCCCGGTGAGTATGGTAAGGATTTGCAAGGTGTCTAAATCGTATTCCCCCTCGGGAATGGTGGAGTTGGAGAGGTTGTTTCTGAAATCGTCAAAGGTGATAACCACTTCGGTGGTTTCGGGCACATCGAAAATAACATCGCTTAACGTTGGCGGGTCGGGCTCTTCCATTACCTCAATGTTTACGGTGGCCGGAAATGTTGACCAGCCCATGCCGTCGTTCGCGCTCCATTCAAACGATGTAAACCCATACCAATCGGTTGGGGGGGTAAATCGCAATGAACCAATTTGTCCCGCTGTAATTTCCAGACCTGCAGCGACGGGGTTTCCGGCAAAGCGTAAGGTGCCGTTGGCCGGAAGCGATTCAATCCGTATTTGTGTCAATGATTGTCCCGGGTCGTTGGGCTCATCAAAGTGTGCCCGAAACGAATCGGCATTGAAGGTGTAGGTCCGGTTCTGCCACATCCGTACTAAGAAATCCTCAATCAGCGGCGGGTTGTTCAGTACATCAAGCTGAATGGTGGTTTGGTCGGTACAGCCGTTATCGTTTTCAACCCAAAGTGTTATTGGGTTATTGGTTGAAATGTTTGCAAAAGTAATGTCATCAGGATCGGGTTCGCCGGAACTGCCCGGGTTTCCTCCGCCAAAAGTCCAGGCCCAATCCGTTATGGTGGTTCCAAAATCGGAAACCGATGCATCGTCGTTAAAATCAACAGGGGCGCCCCGGTAAACAGGTTGCGGGCTGTAACCGGGGACGGCCTGAAGATTATTGATACGTACTGTGCGGTATGTAGTATCGCTGCAAAATTTATCATCGGTGGCAACGAGCATTACATCCAGCGCGTTGCCCTTTTGATCCTCGTTGTAAGCGTGGGTTGTATTTTGGTCTTCTGAATTTCCGCCATCCCTGAAATCCCAGTGCCAGTTTGTGACATCGCCGTTTGCCGAGGTCGACTGGTCGGTAAAGTCAACTTCCTGTCCGGCGCAAGCCAGGTCATCGTCAACATCGAAGCGGGCGCGCATGTTGGCCCGCCTGAAAATGGTAAGCTCATTTTCGTGTGTAACCGTATCGCTGCAGCCAATGCTGTTCGAAACAATGAGCATGGGGCTGTAGGTGCCGGAGTTTGGATAGGCATACACGGGATTTTGTATATCGGACGAGTCGGAAAGTTCCTCTTCCGGATCGAAAAACCATTTCCATTGGCTGGCGGGGTATACACTGTCGTTTTGGGTGCTCTCGTCTGTAAACTGAATTTCCACCCCCTGGCATATCGAGTCGTTATCGACCGAAAATTCGGCGGTTGGTGCCAGACTGGAGTATATTTCGTTGTAATTGCCGTATGAATAATCGCCACATTCCCGACTGGTTAGTACTACGCCCGGCAGGGTTGCACCCTGGTCGTTATAGGTGTAGCTTGTTGAAAATTCGGAGATGGTCGGTGTAATGGTGTCGTTGTGCCCGTCGCCGTTTCCAAAGTCCCACTTAATGTAATCGACCTCCCTCATGTTCGAAACGGTAAATTCCACCTCGTTGGGAACGCAGCCCAGGGTAAGGTCGTACGACAACTCCCCGTAAGCACCTTTCACGTATATGTAATTTGTTTTTTGTTCCGAAGCATAACAGCCGCCCCTGAATTCTACGGTTAGCCTTACGGTATAGTAGCCCGGCATAAAATATCGGTGGAGTGGGGCGCGTTCAGTCGACGTGCTGCCATCGCCAAAATTCCATGAGTAGCTGATCACCTCTGCTTCGTTGGCATCGGGTTCGAAAGAGGCTGTGGCCGGGGCACAGCCAATGTTGGTTGCTGCTGCCGAAAAACCGGCCGTGGCATTTACAACATGCAGGTTTGCAGTGTACTGCTTGGTGCACCCGTTGGGCGAAACCATGGTCAGTACCGGGTTGTACATCGCCCCTGTGGGGTATACATGCGTAACAGGATTAAGGTTTGTTGTAGTCAGGTCGGTACTGCCGTCGCCGTCAAAATCCCAGCGGAATTGTGTGAATTCCCCCTCCGAAATATTGGTGAAGGTTACTGCTGCCCCACTGCAAACCAGCGTATCTTCCAGTTCAAAGGCCGGGGTATAGGGCAGTATGTCGATGTAATCTTCTTTTTCGAGAGTGGCGCTGCAACCGAACTCATCGGTAACGGTAAGGCTTACCGAAAAAGTGGTGTCGCGGGTATAGGTATGGAAAGGGTCTTCGTCGGTGCTTGTGCTGCCATCACCAAAATTCCATGAATAATCATCTTCTGCCGGGTCAGCCGGGTCGTTAGCGCCTTTGGTCGATTCATTGATAAACTGTACTTCGCTGTTGATGCACACGATGGAAGGGTCAACCGAGAAATCAACAATCGGCCCGCTAACCTGGATAAACCCGTTTTCGGTAACATGGTAATCGCAACTGTTGTCGTTGCTGCGTAAATATAAGCTTACTGAGTAGGTTCCCGGGGTGTCGTAGGTATAAGTGGGATTGGCTCCTTTTATTGAATCGATTGATCCATCGCCGTCAAAATCCCAGTCGTACGACGATACCACGTAGTTGCCGGAGAGGTGGTTGGTGAGGGTTTGCGAGAAATTTACTTCGAGCGGGGCGCAGCCTTCTACTGCACTGGCCTGTATCATGCCCGGTGTGGAATCGTCGAACGAATAAATGCTGATGGTTTCGCTGTAGCTATGTGAGCATCCGCTGGTTGGGTTGGTTACGGTCAGGGAAACGGTGTAGTCGCCTGTGCCTCCGTAAGTATGGTCTGGCTCAAATTCATTGCTTGTATTGCCATCGCCAAAGCTCCATGCAAAAGTTGTGGCCGGATCGGCATACTGCGACCTGTTATTGAATGAAACATTGTATGGCGGGTTTTCACAAAAGGTATTCTGCGAAGGTTCGAAAAAGGCTTTGGGCCCGGCTATTTCAATATCGCTAATCCAGGCAATATCCGAAGCGCACCCGTTGTTGATGGCCACCACGCCAATATCGAAATGACCGGTATCTTCGAAAAAGTATTCAAATTCATACGGCGAAGCACCCGGACTGTCTTCGTAAATGGTTTCATAGGGTGTGATAAACCGCAGTGAATCGGTTCCGGGGGAGTATGCTGTATTGATGGTTATGCCCGTTGAAAAACATGTATTTGCCTGATCGAGTACGGGGGTAACCGTTGGTGAATTGGCCAGGCTTACGGCATTGGGAAGGGTTCTTTGGTAGGTGCATCCATTGGTCGTTACAATGGTTAAGGTTACGGTATAGTTGCCTTCGTTTGAATAAGAATGGCTTGTTGTTGCCCCGGAGCCATTGGGCGTACCATCGCCAAAATTCCAGGTAAAGGTTTCTGGTGTATCGTTCGGAAAATTGTAATCGGCTGTGAAATGGGTGGGGCCGGCCGGCAGGCAGCCCAGGGTTGCACCTGTTACATCGAAGCCAATGGTGGGCGCTGTCAGGCTGATGGTTTTCATTACCGAAGCGGTGCATCCTTCATGAACGGTTGCGGTTAACCTGATTTTGTGGTTTCCGGCATCGGGAAAATTCCGTGTAAAGCTTGAACTTGTTGAGAGCTGAACCCAGTTGCCGGTGGTTTGCTCCCATTCCCAAAGCCAGTTAGTAATTGGCTCTCCGAGCGCCGATCCGCTTTCATCGATAAACTGTACCTGGAAGCCGTTGTGGCAGTTTGGGGTAACGATGTATGAATAATCGGCGGTAACCGCTTCAATACCGGCTGTGTGAATGATTTCTTCCGTGCAACCATCGTTGAATGTTGCCGTGAGGGTTACGGGTTTGTTTCCGGCCGCGCTAAAAACCCACGAGGGATGGGCATTGGTGGCATCGGTAAGTCCATCGTTGT
Organism: Prolixibacteraceae bacterium; assembly: GCA_021740385.1. Taxonomy (GTDB): domain Bacteria; phylum Bacteroidota; class Bacteroidia; order Bacteroidales; family Prolixibacteraceae; genus DAIMEA01. The sequence continues at coordinate 25,544 of JAIOZY010000031.1, forward strand.
TGAAGTCCCATGCGTAACTTGCAATGGTAGATGAGGCTGTTGAGGTAAAGCGGGTTGTGTCACCAAGGCAGGTTGTCCCGGGAGAAATGGTGAAATTAGCCGAGTTGTCGTTATTGAATTTCACGGTATCGCTGAACAGTTCCGAAATGCAGCCCCATTCCGAAGTATCCCTCAGGGAAACCACGTATGAGCCGAAACCTTCGCCGGTAAAATCATAGCTAAAATCTTTATCGATCCCCTGGAGAATGCCATCAACATACCAGGCATACCCGGTAATTTCGCTTCCATCAATGGTTGAGGTGTTGGTGAAATGTGTCAGCGAGGGGGCGCAGTTGTCGGTTTTTTGGTAGGTAAACGAAGCATCGGGCCGGTCGAACACTTCAAACAGGTCGTATTCGGTTTTCGAAGCAGCACAGCCGTTTGCATCGGTTACAACAAGTGTGGCATTGTACGATCCGCCTTCAATATCTGAAACGTTGCTTGTTTTTGATCCGGTTATGGCTGCCTGTTTGCCGTTTAAATACCATTCGTAATATTTTTCGCTTCCGCCGGATATTCCACCAACCGGGTAATCGTTGTAAAGGAATGGCGATACGTTCACCGGCGATCCGGTTGAGGTAAGGGTCAGTTCGTGGGGCTCGCAGCCGGGCAGCAGGTTTTTATCCATGGCGGGCTGGGGTTTGGGATAAACCGAAATGGTTTGCGAAAACGAATCTTCATCGGGTTCACCCTCGTTGATGGTGAGTGTAACGGTGTAGGTTCCCGGTTCATCGTAAAGGGTATTGGTGGGGTTGCGCAGGGTAGAGGTGTTGCTGTTTCCGAGGTCCCAGTCGTAACTGGCAGCCCCGTTCGATTTGTTTGTAAAATCAACCATCAGTGAGTTGCAGCCCTGCTGTACATCCATGGTAAAGGCGGCATAGGTATCGGCCGGGTTGTGTACGTAAATTTTGAATGATTTTGATGCGGATGAACTGCCGTCGCTGGCAGTAACGTTTAATGTATATGTATTGGCAGTGGTGGGGGTTCCCGAGATGGTTTCACCGCTAATGGTGAGGCCGGGGACGCTCCCTGAAATGGTGATTGTCAGTTCGTCGTAGTCTTCGTCTTTAAAGGCATTGGCAGGAATGGTATACGAAAAAGCCTCCCCAACCTCGGCATGTTGGTTGGGTATACCCTTGTCCATTACCGGAGGCAGGTTTTGAGAATAGGAAATAATCGGAAAAACAAGCAGGTTGAAAAATACAACCAGCCACCCGATCCTACACCAGTTTAAACTCCCGCACAGTCTCATTATATTTTCTCTTTTTCAGGGCAAACCGTAATTCCGCAACGAACGGTTTTCCCGTGTTATAGAGCCGGTTACTACCCGGCTTTTTTGTGTGTCATTCCGATCCCGATGCATATCGGGAGAGGAATCTGTCCGCATTCACGAAGATACTTCACTTCGTTCAGTATGACACCTTTTTCAACAATCGTTTTATCCTGCCCCAAAATACGGGTCAGGTTCCTGTGACAAATACAAAGCTAAAGTATAAAAATATTGCGAAGTGCGGTAATTTTCAGGGTATGAATTGCATGAAAAGATTAAGCCACGAATGCACGAATGAAATATAAAACCACCTTGCGGTGTTTGATGGCCACGAATGCACGAATGAGAATGTATAACCTTGCGGTGGTTTTTGGTCCACAGATGTACACGGATAAACACAGATGTATCACCTAACGGTGATTTTTTAATCCACAGATAGACACGGATTAGAGCATTTTGTTTATTTCGCGATTTATAACTAATGCACCGGACAATTCCCCTTCCCGCCAGTTGGCGGAGGCAGGGGTGGGTTTTAATTGTTTCAGACACTTCATCCTTTTAGGATTTTGATTATCTAATTTCGACAACACAGGGTTGCACCCTGTGCTAAAACGTATAAGGGTTTTGCCCTCCAGTATTTGGAATCATATCACGAATAAGCATCACCTTGCGGTGATATTAATCCACATATGGTTAGGTAAAAACTACTCTGGTGAATCGCTATTAAATAAATGGCCTGAAATATGGTTGTTTGTAATGTGTTTTATCAGGTACCTGTTTTTATTTTTATTGAACAAAATATACCAGGATGTTTGTTTGCTGGATTGATAGGTAATGTAAAATAACTCGTTTCCGAATTTATTAAAATAATGGGGAGCTTTTTTGTGTGGACTGTGGTGAATATTGTTGACAATATAATCAACCATTCGGTCAATATAGTCAATGGCTGAATCAACAAATCCGAAGTAGTCATTTTTATATAAAGAATAGGATAACTGATCAAGGTGGGCCAATACCGGAGAATAGAATGCTATTTCTATTTTTTGTTCCATTTTCTTATGCGCGAATGCATGTCTTTCTTGAATTGTTCAGGAGTTAAACTGTTTTGCCATTCTTCTTCAAATTGCCAGTCGTTTTTTATGTTTAGCTTTTGTAAAAAAGGTTCAATCTCTTTTCCATGCTCTTTAAGATCAATCCGAACAAAACGTTTTAATCCATTTTTATCTTTTTCAAATTGTATTCCTGATACTTGTGACATGTTTATGCTTTTCAGGCAAAATTACTAATATTTTTCTGAAAAAGAATTCAGAAATGGGAATGGGTCATCTCGGGGTGGTTTTTTGTCCACAGATGTACACGGATAAACACAGATGAAGATGCAGTTGGTATTATGGTGGCTGATCGCTAATGCACCGACCAATTCCCCTCCCGCCAGTTGGCGGATGCAGGGGTGGGCTTTTCCGAAGGAAATACACGTAACAGCACAGGGTGCAACCCTGTGTATTGAGGCAATTGATGTTATGATAAAGGCTGAAAGCCTGTTACGTAATCATGTGTCATCCCTTCAGGATTTTGTTTGCCGGATTTTAACAACACAGGGTTGCACCCTGTGCTAATACGCATAAGGGCTTTGCCCTTTTCTAAAATGGAAAAGATGCACAATTTTGGAATTTTATCTCTGCGGCTCTCCATGTTATCTCCGGGGCTCTCTGTGTAACAAAAAACAAAAGAGGCTGAAATCTTTCGAAAACAGCCTCCTGTTATTAGTGTCATCTCGATCCCGATGTGTCGGGAGAGAGATCTCTACGTATTCGGTGAGATTCCTCCTCGTACCTCGTCGGAATGACACGCTCTTTACAACATTCACCTTATTATGCCCAAAATTTTTGGATAAGGGCTTCCAATGGTATCCTGTTGCTTTTCATCGGTACTATTCAATGTTAATTTTCCTGGTTTCCTGTTCGCCTTCAAACTCAATTACCAGTGCTAATACGCATAAGGGCTTTGCCCTTTTCTAAAATGGAAAAGATGCACAATTTTGGAATTTTCTCTCTGCGGCTCTCTGTGCCTTCTCCGGGGTTCTCTGTGTAACAAAAAACTATACACCCCAAAACAAAAAACCCGGAATTGCTCCCGGGTTTCTTCTTTATTGGTTTCGTTTAAAAAAACGATAAGATTGGTTCAAATTATATACTAAAAACACTCGGTGTTTTAAATTCAACGAAACATTAAACTAAACGACTAATAATGCATTCCCATGGTTCCACTTCCGCCTACTGGCGGAGGTTACCTGCCTGCCGGCGAGGCAGGGGGGAGGCTAATCTTCGTTTTGTTCGGCTTCGTAAGCTTTCAGCAATTCATCCTGAACATCAGACGGCACTTTTTCGTAGGCATCGAAAGTAAGGGTGAACCAACCGCGGCCGCCGGTAAGTGAGCTGAGCGAGGTTGAATATTTGTTCATCTCTTTCAGCGGTACTTTGGCCGAGATTTTTTCATACCCTTTTTCGCTGCCCATGCCCATGATGATGGCACGGCGCCCCTGGAGGTCGCTCATCACATCGCCCATACGGTCGCTGGGTGTGAACACCTCGAGGTTGTAAACCGGTTCGAGAATTTTTGGTGCAGCCTTTTTAAAAGCCTGGCTAAAGGCGTTACGGCCGGCCAGTTTAAATGAAATTTCGTTTGAGTCGACCGGGTGCATTTTACCGTCGTAAATGCAAACGCGGATGTCGCGGGCATACGAACCGGTAAGCGGGCCTTCTTCCATTTTTTCCATAATTCCTTTCAGGATAGCCGGGTGGAAGCGGGCATCGATTGAACCGCCAACAATGCAGTTGCAGAATACCAGTTTCCCGCCCCATTGCAACGGTACCTCGTCTTTCCCACGCAGGTTAACCACCCATTCTTTCCCGTCAATCTTGAAATTTTTCGGGTCGGGCATGCCTTCTTCAAAGGGTTCAATAATCATGTGTACCTCACCAAACTGTCCGGCACCGCCCGATTGTTTTTTATGGCGGTAATCGCTTTGTGCAGCCTTGGTAATGGTTTCGCGGTAAGGTATTCTCGGGTTAATAAACTCGATCTCAATTTTGTATTCGTTGTCGAAGAACCATTTGATCACGTTCAGGTGGTATTCGCTTTGTGCATCAACAATTAACTGGCGAAGTTCTTTCGAAAAGTTAACCGTGAACGAGGGGTCTTCATCGCGCAGACGGTGCAGTGCTTCACCTACTTTTTCGTCATCGGCTTCATTTACCGCTTTAACAGCAATTGAAATGAGCGGATTTGGGAACTTAATGGGCTCAAATTTCAGGTCGGCTTCTTTCAGGGTAAGGGTATGGTTCACCTTGGTTTCTTTCAGCTTAACCGTTGCCCCGAGGTCACCGGCATGCATTTCGGTTAACTTGTTGCGGGTTTTTCCTGCCACGGCAAAAAGCTGCGACAAACGTTCCTTGCTTTGTCGGGTTGAATTGATGAGGTCGAGCCCCTCGGTGATTTTTCCCGACATCACTTTAAAATAGGTTATTTCGCCAATATGGGATTCAATACCGGTTTTGAACACGAACAGGGCTGCCGGACCCGAAGCGTCGGTCTTAATTTCTTTACCGCTCACTTCTTCGCGCGGTTCAACTTCGGCCGGGTTGGGAAGGACGTTTTTAATGAATTCCATCAGGCGGCGTATTCCCATGTCTTTTTTTGCCGAGCTGCAAAAAACAGGGAACAGGCTGAGGTCTTTCATGCCCAGTTTAATTCCCTGGCGCATTTCATCTTCGGTTAGCGAACCTTTTTCGAAGTAAAGTTCCATTAAGGCTTCATCGTTTTCGGCAGCTTTTTCAACCAGCTGATTGTGATAATCTTCGGCTTTGTCTTTTTCCGAATCGGGAATGTCAAGTATCTCAGGGCTGCCACCGTCTTTGTCCCACTGGTACATTTTCATTTTCAGCACATCAATAACCTGGTTAAACCCGGTTCCGGGATTTACGGGGTACTGAACAACGGTTATGCTGTGGCCGTATTTTGTAACAGCTTCATCAATAACGGAATCGAAATTAACGTTTTCGTGGTCGAGGCCGTTGGCAACAATCATTGCCGGTTTTTTTAATGAACTGGCAATGCGCATTGCACTTTCGGTGCCGGCTCCAATGCCATCGGCCGTGTTCAATACACAAACGGCCGTATCGACAACATTAAGTGAAGAAGTAACAGCGCCGGTGAAAGCTTTCATTCCCGGTGTATCGATAATGTTGATTTTTGTGTCTTCGAATTCAGTATAGAGGAGGGTTGCAAAGATGGAGTTTCCGTAATCCTGTTCGATGGGTGTGTAGTCGGAGGCTGTGTTTTTGTGGTCAACGTCACCACGGCGGTTCAGAATACCACCCTCGAGGAGCATCGATTCCGCGAGGGTGGTTTTCCCAGCCCCGGCATTTCCGATCAATGCTATGTTTCGAATTTGTTCTGTTTTGTAAGCTTTCATACTTTATGTATTTTTTTGGTTTTACTTGCTCATTTTTAAAGAAAGACCCCAAAAATAATAATAATTTGGTAACAATCAAGTAAAGTCTAACGAATAAAAGCTATACGGGTGCTATATTGTTTAAGGGTTTGATAAACAGCAATTGAGGCATCTTTTTGTGACTGAATCCCGCACCCCGCGAGGGTTGTATTTTTAACAAAATTTATACTTTAAAAAGTAAAGGCAATAACCCGAAATTATTTCCGGGTTTTATTATTTAACGATTAAGTGTAAATTTAGGGGCGGTTCTTTTTATGAAAAGGAATTTTTTTTTGTTGAATGAGGGGATGATTGACTACGCGGGAGAAAAACGGAAGCAATAGGAAGCAATAGAATATATTTAAGAATATTTTGATTAGAATTATTCGGTAAAACAGGAAAACCCGATTTGATATATGGCGAAATTTCCACATTATTACCAGTTGGATGCCATGGATTGCGGCCCCACATGTTTGCGCATGGTTGCGGCATACCACGGAAAAACATACAGCTTGCAAACCCTTCGCAACAAAAGCTCCATTACACGAGAGGGTGTTTCTTTACTCGGGATAAGCGATGCTGCCAATGCCATCGGTTTACGTAATGTAGGTGTGCGCATCCCGTTTCATAAACTGGCAAAAGAGGCACCACTGCCCTGTATTGTGCACTGGTACCAAAGCCATTTCGTGGTTGTTTATAAGATTAAGCGGGGAAAAGTATGGGTGGCCGATCCGGCGAAAGGACTGGTAACTTATACCATTGAAGAGTTCCTGCACGGTTGGATTAGAGGAAGGTCAGAAGGTGAGGATGTAGGCTTGTGCATGCTGCTTGAACCCACGCCCGAATTTTATGCCCACGAAGATGAAAAACCCGATCGCAGCTCATTCCGCTTGTTGTTTTCATACGTTAAGCCATACCGGAGTTATATAACCCAGCTTGTTTTGGGCGTTTTATTGGGAAGCCTGTTTTTACTCATATTTCCTTTCCTTACACAGGCCGTAGTCGATATCGGGATCAACAACAACGACATGGGCTTTATTACCCTGGTGCTTGTAGCCCAGCTGATCCTCTTTGTGAGCATCACTTCGGTTGAGGTGATCCGGAGCTGGATTTTGTTGCACCTCAGTACGCGCATTAACATCTCGCTCATTTCCGATTTTTTGCTGAAACTGATGAAACTTCCCCTCGGATTTTTCAACACCAAACTGATTGGTGACCTGCTTCAACGCATTGGCGACCATGAACGCATTGAGCGTTTCCTGACCACTTCGACCCTGAATATTCTTTTTTCTGTTTTTAACGTGCTGGTATTTAGTATTGTGCTCGTAATTTATTCCTGGCAAATTTTTATGGTTTTCCTTGTTGGTACCTTGTTGTACCTCGGCTGGATACAGTTGTTTATGAAAAGGCGGCGTAAACTCGATTTCCAGCATTTTGAACAATACAGCCGTAACCAGAGCAAATTAATTGAACTGATCAGCGGAATACAGGACATTAAACTGAACAATTGCGAAACCCAAAAGCGATGGGAGTGGGAAAGCATTCAGGCACGCTTGTTTCGGGTCGATATAAAAAGCCTTACACTTGGCCAGATGCAGGACCAGGGCGCCGGGTTCATTATGCGCTTAGTGAGCATCCTTACTACCTTCCTTGCGGCAAAATACGTGATTGGCGGTGAGGTAACCCTTGGTGCCATGATGGCCATAACCTATATTATTGGCCAGTTGAACGGGCCCATTGAGCAGATGCTCGATTTTTTCCAGACGGCACAAGATGCCAAGATCAGCCTCGAACGTTTGGGCGAGATTCATGAGGAGGATGATGAAGAGAAACCGGGCGAAGTGAAAGTTCAGGATTTACCGGCCGACCATACCATCACGATTAACAACCTGTCGTTCCAGTACGAAGGGCCACGATCGCCGTTTGTGCTGAAAAAGGTGAACCTTGAAATACCTCACGGCAAAACAACGGCCATTGTTGGTGTAAGCGGAAGCGGTAAAACCACCCTGATGAAACTTTTGCTGGGTTTCTTCGAGCCGGTTGAAGGTAATATCAGTATTGGAAATACAAAACTGAAAAATATTTCGGGGAAAGTGTGGCGCGGGAAATGCGGCGTTGTGCTTCAGGATGGGTATCTCTTTTCCGATTCCATAGCAGGGAACATTGCTGTTGGTGATGAAAACATTGATAAGGATAAGCTTTTGCAATCGGCCGGACTGGCATGCATTAACGATTTTGTTGAATCGCTGCCTCTCGGGTACAACACCAAAATCGGGCAGGACGGGCTTGGATTGAGCCAGGGGCAAATGCAACGGCTGCTTATTGCCCGCGCCATTTACAAGCAACCCGATTACCTGTTTTTCGACGAGGCTACCAATGCCCTCGATGCCGTGAACGAACGGAAGGTGATTGAAAACATCAATACCTTTGCCAAAGGCCGTACCGCGGTGATTATTGCACACCGTCTGAGCACGGTAAAAAATGCCGACCAGATTGTTGTACTCGATAAAGGAGAAATTGTTGAACACGGAACACACAGCGAACTGATTAAAATGAAAGGCGTATATTATCATCTGGTGAAGGAACAGTTGGAGTTGGGGGGATAATCTGAAAGCCTCATCCCTAACCCTTCTCCCAAGGAGAAGGGTAAAGGATAGTGCATATATTGTAGTTTGTTTTTTGGAGTAGGTTTAGGCTCTGAAGTATCGGGGCGGATTTTGGAATTTGCTTTGCCCGCCGTAGCCCCGAATTGTCGGGGCGAAGGAGGGGGATTTGGAATTTTTGATTTGGAATTTGAGATTTACACAGGATGGAACAAAACAAAAACATTGAACTGCGCAACGATGAAGTCCGCGATATTTTGAAAAAGATGCCGCACTGGACCATTCGATGGGGGATTACCATAATCCTTGTGGCTGTGGCATTGCTGTTGCTTTTCAGCTACCTGTACCGTTACCCCGATTTAATCAATTCGGAGGTGGTAATATCGGCAACCAATCCGCCGGCCGCAATGAAAGCACGGTCAACCGGGAAAATTACCGGTATTTATGTTGGTGACGGGCAAAAAACTGTTCCGGGTGAAATATTGGCCGTGATTGAAAATCCTGCTTTGCTCACCGATATTCAACAGCTTGAGGAATATTTAAAATCGATGAAAGACTTCTTTTTGAATTTCAATATTGAAGATTTTCAGGAACCCCCGGTTGACCTTGAACTCGGGTATGTCCAGTCATCGTTTACCGACCTGGCAAAACTGGTTTCCGATTATCGTTTTTTCATTCAGCAGAAGTATTATGGCGAACGTTTGACTGCTCTCGATGGTCAGATTGAAATGCAACAACAACTATCGGAAAGGCTCGAAGAGCAGAAGCAGTTACAGGAACAACGTTTGCAACTGGCAACAAAAAGCTTTGAACGCGACTCTGTCCTTTTCAATAAACGGACTATTCCGGAACTTGAATACGAACAATCTAAGGAGAGTTGGCTTTCATCAAAAATGGCTTTCGAAAATATCAGGAGCCAATGGGTTTCTGTGCGGTCGGGTATTTACGAGCTGAAGCAGCAAAAGGCGCAACTTCAGCTCGATTACGATAACCAGCTAAAAACATACAAAACGGCCATTGCGCAAGCCTATACCCTTTTGCAATCGGCCATTAACGACTGGTACCTGCTTTATGTTCTTAAAAGTCCCATTGAAGGTACGGTTAGTTTTAGCAAGGTTTGGGCATTAAACCAGAATGTTACTCAGGGCGAAACGGTTATGACCATTGTGCCCGATGATCCGCTGGGCATTTCGGGCAAGGCTTACGTCCCCGTAATTGGTGCCGGAAAAGTAAAACCCGGCCAGCGGGTAAACATCAAACTGGCCAATTACCCTTACATGGAATACGGCATGCTCATTGGCAAAGTGAAGCGGAAAGCCCCGGTGCCGGTGGATAATTATTATGCCATCGAAATTGAATTGCCCGATAGCCTGGTTACAAATTATGGTAATACCCTTGAAATGCAGCAGGAGTTGCTGGGTGTGGCCGAAATCATAACGAACGACCGGCGATTGATCGAACGGATTGTATATCCCATTAAGGCCATTGTTGAGAAAAACCGGCGATAGGTTTCTGAAAAACTTACCACAAAATGATTTCGAACGAACAATTTATGTAAATTTGGAGTTGAATTCCAAATTTACATAAATGATCAGACGAGATATTTCAAATAAGATATTAGAAGCAGCAGAAAAAATGCCTGTGATTTGTGTTACTGGTCCACGGCAATCGGGTAAAACAACCCTTGTTAAAAATTTGTTTCCGCATTACACGTATTACAACCTTGAGTTTCCACAGCATCGGGAGTTTGCTCAAAAGGATGCAGTTGGATTGCTGAATAAAATTGAAGAAGGTATTATTATTGATGAAATACAACGAGTGCCCGAATTGCTTTCAACTATACAGTATATTGTGGATGAAAAAAAGACCTTAGGTAAGGTCGTTATTACAGGGTCTCAAAACATCATGACGATGCAAACTGTTAGTCAGACACTTGCAGGAAGGGTAGCCCTTTTTACATTACTCCCATTTTCATTTGTCGAGTTGGCTGGTTCTGGTTTTGAAGAAAAAAATGCAGAAGATTACATGTTTAAAGGTTTTTTTCCCCGCATTTATGATCAGGGGCTCGATCCTGTAAATTGGTTGCAGGATTATATTAATACGTATGTTGAAAGAGATGTCAGACAAGTAATTACTGTTAAAGATCTGACGCTTTTCAGTAATTTTCTTCACCTTTGTGCCGGACACACCGGGCAGTTGATCAATTATTCCACTTTTTCGAATAACCTGGGTGTTGAGGTAAAAACCATAAAATCGTGGATGTCGATACTTGAAACGAGTTATACTATATTCATTCAGCCTCCCTACTATAAAAATTTTAATAAACGTGTTATTAAAGCACCCCGGTTGTTTTTTTACGACACAGGTTTAGCATGTAACTTGCTTGGAATCCATTCTGCTCACGGCTTAACGAACCACTATCTGCGTGGAGGATTGTTTGAGTCTTTTATTATTTCTGAGTTTTATAAGTATATTTTTAATCGTAAACTGAATAGTAAAATTTATTTTTTTCGTGACTCAAATGGGAATGAGGTTGATGTGGTTTTTGAGCAGAACGGAATTACCAAAGCAGTAGAAATAAAATCGGGAAAAACCATCATATCCGATTTTTTTAAAGGGTTAAATTATTGGGATAAATTGACCGGACTTAAAAAAAATGAAAAATATGTAATTTATGGCGGTGATGAAGACCAATATAGAACAAATGCACGGGTATTAAGCTGGCGAAATTTAAACAGTGTGTTTGAGGAAATAAAATGAATTATTTTTAAAAACAAAAGTGATGATCATATCAACTACAGAAAAGATTCCCAACAGGGAGATTGTTGAGATTCTTGGAATAGCAAGGGGAAGTACCGTAAGGGCACGGAACATTGGCCGGGATATTTTTGCCGGTTTAAAAAACATCGTGGGTGGCGAAATTGAGGAGTACACCCAGTTACAGGCACAGTCGAGGGAGCAGGCCATGCAACGCATGAAACAGGATGCACAAAGGCTTGGTGCAGACGCCATTGTTAATGTACGGCTTACCACCTCGATGGTTACACAGGGAGCCGCCGAAATACTGGCTTACGGAACCGCAGTAAAATTGTCATAAAATGAATTCAATCGGAATTGGAATAGCCGCCTTATACGGGTTGTTTATTTCCGTATGTATTGTCCTCCTTGTATTTTTAATATTCAGAAGGATAAGAAAGAAAAAGCGGGAAGACTTTGAGAAAAGGGACAACTGATTTCTAAAGGCAAACAGGATATTTACAGGTACATTCAAGTAATACAGCTTCTTAAAGGTCAGTTAATAAGAAATATCTTGCAGGATAAGCAAAGCTTGGCGGCGTTTATTAACTACATAGGAAGAGGGTTATAGGAATATTTTGGTGATTATTGACATGAATGTCTATCCCAGGTATTCCAAATACGTGTCTTTGTTTATAATCCTCGTTTCGGCATTGGGGTAGGCTTTTAGAAAAGCATTAAAATTACGGGCTTTCCCTTTACCCCATTTTATCTCGAAGCCCGTAAGTTTTCCTCCGGCTTCTTCAATATAATCGATTTCTTTCTGATCGTATGTCCTCCAGAAAAATGCATTGAATGATCTGCCTGTGTAATGATTATATTTAAGCCTTTCGGCAATCCAGTAGTTTTCCCAAAGTTTTCCAACATCATCGCGTTGCATCGGATTGTTAAAATTTGAAATTATTGTATTTCTGATCCCGTTATCCCAAAAATAATACCGGGGCGATTTGGTATATTCTTTTCGTAAATTATTACTGTAACCGTTTAACGAAAACAAAACGAATATTTTTTCCAGTAATTCGAGATAGCGTTTTACGGTTTTATTATCGGCATTTAACGACCTGCCCAACTCTGTGTATGAAACTTCATTTCCTATTTGAAAAGCTAAAAGCCGTAAAAGGTTTAAAACAAAGAGGCTGTCTTTTAAGTTGCCTAATTGCAGTAAATCTTTTAGTAAATATCCGTCCTTAATGCCTTCCAGTATTTTTCGTTTTTCATTGTTGTCTGGCGAATTGTAAACCTGTGGATACGAACCATATATCAACCGCTGTTCCAAATTAGACCTGGCTTCTAAAAAATTTTCGTTTAGTTCGGTTTGAGAAAACGGGTAAAGATGAAAAAATGTGCTTCTACCTGTTAAGGGTGCACCTGTGGCATTACGGATGTCAAATGCCGATGAGCCTGTAATAAAAACAGATATTCCCGGAACAGTGTCGACTAAAAGTTTCAGCGAAGCACCAATATTGGGAATTTCCTGAGCCTCATCGATGAATAAAAATGAATAGCCTTTAACGAATTGTTCCAGCAAACTTTTTCGTTGACTCGATAGTATTTCTGCAACATCCATATTGTCTCCCTGTACCAATAACACTTTTTCATTTCCCAATTTTTCCCTTACACTTTCCATGAGAACTGTTTTTCCAACCCTTCGTGCCCCAATAATCCCTGTTACGTGGTTGGGTTTAATCGATCTGACGAGCTCATCTTCAATTAATCGTTTTATCATAACGGTCAATTTTTTAAATATTCAAAACCATGTAAAATTATAAAAAACATTTGATAATTCCCTGTATTTATAAAAATACAGAGATAAGGCTCCCTGAATTAATATGAATATGGGGATACTGCTCTCTGAATTTTACTTTTTCTAAGGATTTTAAAACGCTTTGATCCGCTTCCTTAAACCTCGCAGCCGAACCCTTATGTGTTAATATGTCGAAAGAAACAGAATTTTAGCTGTTTAGGGAAAACCCTGTAGCGCCTGTAAGACCTGTCGGGGTTTAAAAGTTTAAACGTAATTTCGAAGTTACACCGGTCTTACTTCTTATTCCGATAACCATAAATCATCGTCGTCAACAGGCCGGGCTTTCAGTACGTTTTCCCTGGAATATTTTTTTGCTTCCAGGTTGCTTAAAACATGGCTCCACGCCACACGTTTCCCGGGATTGGCTCCGGGGCCGGTGTTTTCGTATACGGCATAATACGTTGTATGCAAATCATCGGCATTACTCCAGGCTTTCCAGCCTTCCGGGTTGATGTGGTTCCCCAATTCACATTCAATAAATACGGTTTTTGCAAATTTTCGCCAGGGGCGGCCAAGGTATACGTTATTTGCTTTTATGCCAGCCGTGAGGTTGCACCTATAAAACACATATCCGAATTCAACACTCTCGTGCGTACTGGCTGCTGTAATGTAAGAATTGCTTTTACTGTGAATGGTGCAATTTTCAAAAAAGGCTGTTGCTTCGCCAAAAATAAAATCGGTAGTACCTTCAATGTAACATCCCGTGTAATACTGACGACAATTTCTACCGGCGGCATACAGTGCATCCTGGTTCGCTACTATCCTGATATTCCTAAATATGCAACGATCGCCTTCTACATGCAGTGCCACTGCCTGTCCAACCGGGCCCGCGCTGTTTACAACGGTTAAATTTTCAGCCGTAAAATCATTGGCCTCTACTTTTAGTGTGTAGGTTTGAAATGTGCTGTTCCTTCCCAGGTCAATTTTTTCGAAATAGTCGTCCCATGTTATGATGGTGTTTTCGGCGCTTTCACCAACCAGTTTTAAATCGGTGTTCCACGAATAGATTCGCACTTTCTCGTTGTATGTCCCGTTTTTGATGAAAATGGTAATGGGGCTTGGAGGGAACGATTTTGTGGCATTGATGGCTTCCTGGATGGTAGTGAAATCTCCGCTTCCATCTTGTGCCACAGTCATGTCAATGTATTTTTCTGCAAAGGTTCCTGTCGAGATGAGAAAAAGCAATGGTATAAGAAAAAACAACTTCATTTTTCCAATTTTTTGTTTCATGCATTAAAGATCGCATTATTCTTTCAGAAAGATGGGGGAGGTGCCATTTTACTTCCGTTTAATTGAATAATTTAATACTTTTAAAGTTTTTGAAAAGTATATAAACAGAACAGTCTCCGGTATGAATTTTAAAAAAAGAAACTCAGCAAAAAGGATTACGGCAAAAGGTACGATTGTGCAAAACACGTTGTTAATCGCTTTTCTATTATTGGTTATTATTAGCAGTATGCAGGTAAAAGCCCAGCGCCACATGGAATACCTTACACGTGGTTTGGTGGCAGTAAAAACCAACGATGGTGTATTTTTGAGCTGGCGTATTTTTGCAACCGATGAAGCCACTGTTACCTTCAACCTATACCGCGATGATGTTTTGGTTAATGAAGAGCCCATAAGCGGGATATCGAATTTTGTTGATGAAGAAGGCAGTACTGATAATGTTTATTACCTCGAGACGGTTACAGATGGTGAAACAGTTCAGCTTTCAACACCCGTTACGGTTTGGGAAAATCAATATTTAACCTTACCGCTTCAAACGCCCGATGGTTATTCTCCCAACGATTGCTCGGCTGCCGATTTGGATGGTGACGGGGTGCTTGAAATCATTGTGAAAATGGAGGGATCGACCCGCGATAATTCGCAGTCGGGTTTAACCGACCCGGTTTACCTCCATGCCTACCGGATGAACGGCACCATGCTCTGGAGCATTAACCTTGGTATCAACATAAGGGGCGGGGCGCACTATACCCAGTTTATGGTGTACGATTTGAACAACGACGGACGTGCCGAAGTCGCATGTAAAACTGCTCCCGGTACTACAGATGGCCTGGGGAATTTTTTGAGCAAAGGTCCGGCCGCAACCGATGATGATTCGAAAGATTACCGGAAAAGCAACGGTTATATTTTATCGGGCCCCGAGTACCTTACGGTATTTGATGGTTTTACGGGCGAAGAATTATCAACCGTGTATTATCTGCCCCGAAGGCATCCCGATACCGAAAACCCATCGGGCAGCCAGCTTAAGGCGGTTTGGGGAGACGATTACGGAAACCGTGTTGACCGCTTTCTGGCAAGCGTGGCATACTTCGACGATAAACCAAGCCTGGTAATGTGCCGCGGCTACTATACCCGCACTGTTTTGGCCGCCTGGGATTTTAATGATGGTGAGCTTGAGAACCGTTGGATATTCGATACCGATGACGGGTATACTTCCTACGAGGGGCAAGGGGCTCACAGCATTGCAGTTGGCGATGTAGATAACGACGGGAAAGATGAAATAATGTACGGGGCCATGGCCATTGATGATAACGGGTCACCCATGTACAACACCAAATTTTGCCATGGCGATGCAACCCACCTGGGCGACCTGATACCCGACCACCCCGGCCTGGAATTTTTCATGCCCAGCGAATCAGCTGGTTGGACACACGACGGTGTGACAAATCCCGGTGTGCATGTCAGGGATGCTGCTACCGGGGAAATTGTCTGGAGCAAACCTCTTTCGGACGGTGATGTGGGAAGGGCTATGACCGCCGATATTACGGATGCTTATCCTGGAAATGAATTCTGGGCTGCAAACGGTCTGGGGGTTTACAACAGCAACGGAGAAAAGATCAGCAACAGTTTTCCTCCCATCAATTTTGCAGCCTGGTGGGATGGTGACCTTCTGCGTGAGATGCTCGACGGAAATACGGTATCGAAATGGGGTGCTGGTTCATTACTTACAGCAAACGGGTGTTTATCGAACAACGGTACAAAATCGACACCGGCCATTAGTGGCGATATTCTTGGCGACTGGCGCGAAGAAGTGGTGTTCCGTACCTCCGACAACCAGGCGTTGAGGGTTTATACTACCACCATTCCAACCGAATATGGAATATACACCTTGTTGCATGATCCCCAATACCGTCTGGCTCTTGCCTGGCAAAATGTGGCCTACAATCAACCACCTCACACAAGCTTTTTTATTGGTGATGGGATGAGTGCACCCCCCGAACAAAATATTGAAATGGCTTCACCCGGCAATGCTTCTGCCCTGATCATTAATTCACCGGTAAATGGTTTTGAACTGGGGCTGGGCGGTAACCTTACCGTTATTGTTCACGCTGTTGGCCTATCAGGAACAAACCCGGCTATTGTCATTTCCGATGGCGATACACCTTTGGATACAATGTTCTCCCCGCCTTATGTTTTAAGCATTCCCGATTTGGATGAGCAACAGTATTCACTGGTGGCTTCTGCTTATGACAGAGACGAACGGTTGATTAAATCTGACCCGATCGAAATAACTGTCGATCAGGGGTTCCCGCACATTAGCCTTGAGTCGCCCAACGATAATGCCACGTTTCTTCCCGGTGAGTCGATTTATGTTTCGGTTGATGCGTACGACACCAACGGAAATATCGACAGCGTGGTTGTTTTTTTCAACGATGAAAGTGTTACAGTTTTAACAGAAAGCCCGTTCAGTTATGGTATTGAAAATCCGGGAACTGGCAGTTATGTTTTAAAGGCCGTTGCATACGACAATGACGGGAATGCAACCGAATCGGGGCAGATTTCTTTTGAAGTTGGCGTGTCGGTTACTTTACAGGAAAATGGTGAGGGGTATTGCGGTTTTAACGACATAAGCGGCACTGTGGATTTTAACCATGCCGGGTACACCGGGAGCGGGTTTTGCAATACTGACAATGCCGGGGGGGCGCAAATTATCTGGGCTGTAGAATTTCAGGAAACGGGATCGTACACGTTTGAATGGCGCTATGCCGCGGCTTCGGTCAGGCCGGGGATTTTGTTGATCAACGATGTTGAGGTTGCCGGTGTCTCTTTTGGTAACACAGGCGACTGGGCAAACTGGGAACTTACAACGGTTAATGCCGAAGTTGAAAGCGGGGTGGCAAAAGTAACGCTTGAAGCTGAAGGCAATGACGGACTGGCCAACATCGATTACCTGAAAATAATTTCAACCCAAAGCGAATACCCGGCACGGGGGGCAGATTGCGGGCTGATAGATCCGGATTATGCCGAAAGCATTACAGGGGTAAAAGCGGCATATAAAATCTTTCCGGTTCCGGCAACGAGTTCAATAAACATCAGCTTTGAAAACCGCAACGAAAAAATCGATTTAATAGCCGTTTACAATACCGACAGCAGCCTGGTTAAAACCTTCTCGGATATTAACGGCAACAGGGCACAAATAAATTTGGGAAGCCTGCAAAACGGTATTTACATTATAAAAATTGACACCAACATGCGCAGTTTGACCGATCGAATTGTTGTGCAGGATTGATACCGTTTTTACGAAAAATGGCGTCAAAAAAGGCATCAGAAGCCAAAACCGTCAAAGTCGAATTCTTTCTTTTCAGCCTCTTTAAACATTTCAGCTTTTTGGTGTACTGCATTGCCTTCAATATAAATTGCTTTACCGGTTTCAGGACAAATGTATTCACACCCGCCACATCCAATGCAAATCGACTGGTCGGTTTCGGGTATGGTAAGTGCCCCTTTGTGCGGAATCATTGTGACTGCCTGTGTGGGGCAATGTTCGGCACAGGCACCGCAATGGGTTTCATCACGGAATGCAATACAATGGTCGAGGTTTAGGATTATTTTTCCAACTTGTGTCAAATGCTTTTCATCAACAGTGAGTGGTTGGATAGCGCCATTGGGGCAAACTTCGGAACAAACGGTACAGTCGTAATTGCAAAAACCATTTTTAAAAACCATGGTTGGCATCATTATGCCGGCCAGCCCGTATTCGGTAAATGCCGGTTTCAAAATATTGGCGGGGCATTTGCTTATACACAGGTGGCACGATGTACAATGATCCATCAAATGTTCAATTCCCTTCGACCCGGGGGGCGTTATGGGTGTGCGTTGGTCGGCATTGTTTAACCCTGTTCCAGCAGCAACGGCTGCCGGCAGGGCAACAATTGAGCCCAGCGATGCCGTTAAAAACCTGCGTTTACCTTCATCTACTTTTTCTGTTTTAACTTTGTTCTTCTTTGGTAATCCGTATGAAAAAGAAATGGCATTTTTACTGCAGCTGTCGAGGCAATTAAAGCAGGCCACGCAACGGCTGTAATCAATTTTTTGGGCTTTGCTGTCGATGCAAAACGCTTTGCAACTTGTTTCGCATAGCGAGCAACTGTTGCAAACATTGTGGTCGATTCTGATTTTAAACAATGAAAATTTCCCCAGAAATCCCAACAGCGTTCCAACCGGGCAGACGGTATTGCAGTATGTGCGCCCGTGTTTCCAGGCAAAATAACCAATGGCAAAAAAGGTTAACAGGCCGACAATGAATGCAAAAAGGCTTACAATTGATGCATCGGCCTTGTAAAACGTGTAATTACTAAAGCTTGTAAAGATGGTTTCCAAAAAATTATTCCCGGCAATATAAACAGGCCTGAAAACAGAAACCACCATGCGGCCATAGGCACTATAAGGGTCGATAAGCCCCAGCAGCAGGGGAAAACCGGCCAAAAACGAAACGAGAACCATAGCAACAACCGACCAGCGCAGGATGTTTCGTGCTTTCCGGTAACGGTACCGGATTTTTTTCTTTTTTGTTTTTTTTCTGAAAAACAGGTTTATGCGGCCTATTACGTCCTGAAAAATTCCCAACGGACATATTGCCGAGCAATAAACGCGGCCAAAAAGTAATGCCAGCGCTATTAGTATAATTAACCAGACAGCACTGAGCGAAAGAAGTGCCGGCACAAATTGTATCCGTGTTAAATAATTAAATTGTGCAGGTAACAATTCTGCAAAATCGAGAAAGTAAATGGTGATGAAGGCAAAAACAAGTACTGCTATGCCAACCCTGACTTTCTTTAACATGAATCACTAAATTTTAATGCGTTTAATATTCAGGCTTTCGAGGTTCATGGTCCCAAGTTGCAGTTCCTCGCCGTTTGCCAAATGTGTCACATGATCGAGCGGCATCGACTCAATTTGGTTGAAGAAGCTGGCGGCTGCGGTATCAACAGCTACAATATCCTGCGACATGAACAGGCTTTTTGTTAAAACCACATCGGACTCGGATTTACCCCGCGGCCCGTTCGTTTTAAGCGTACGGTAGGCATCAACTACATTTAATACCGGCTTTTTTTCCAGGGTGCAAATGTCGGCAATACACTGTTGCAGGTCATTTCGGTGGAAAAACCTTCGATCCCATACAATGCCCATGTGGTTTTTCATCGAAATTGAAAGCCTTGCCCCACCATGGTGTTTCAAAAGGGGAACGTTAATCCAAACATCGCTGTCGAGGATGGCTTCATGTATTTTTGCTTCTTTCAGTATTTTACCCTTTGGTATGGAAACATTTCTGTAATATGATTCCTGGTGTGCCGGCATAACTTTTGCCCCTGCTTCTTTTGCGGCGTTTTCAATGCCGCTGTTTTTGTAGCATTTTTGCCAGTCGTCGCAGGTGTTGTCAAACACGATTACTTCAGATGCACCTACGTCAAAACATTGTTTTACAATTTCTTTTACAAGATCGGGGTTGGTGTCTCCGGCCAATTCGGGTGTTCTGTCCCAGCCAATATTTGGCTTAACTGTAACCTTGTTGCCGGGTTTTATAAATTTGCTCATGCCCCCCATTTCGGCCATGCCCCGTTGAAACATTTCGTTTGGGTTGCCGCCCATAACCGCTACCAGATCGACCGGGTTTCCATCCTGCCCGGTTCCCATGTTTTGCGATAAAACATGCATTGCCCCCCGGGCTGTAATTGTTGCACCAAAACCTGCAACGGCTATGGCACTTAAAAATTTGCGTCTATCCATCATCTGCTGTTTTTTTATGTTAATTCAAAATCTTTGTTTTTCCGAATATATCAAAGTTCCCCCAAAAAGCAATAATATTTTTTTTGACAATCGAATACGTTATTACCCCGATACATTTTTCAACAAGCTTTTCAGAAAAATGTTTTAATCCACAGCAAAAATACCGGTGAATCAGCCCATTTTTTCAGTGATTTTTGTCGAAGTACGGTTTTGCGAATTCAATGAAATATGGCCAGTTGGGGCCGGTGGTATGTCCGCCTTCGTGCTGGCGAAAGGCAATGTCTCCTTCAGAACAATTGGTCTCTTGCGGTGGCATTTTTTCTAAACCCATGCCATCTTTTCCCAGTAATTCATATACCGGCCCGGCATGAACGGCTGCCATGAACATGCCTTTGGCATCGATCCATGTTCCCTCAACATTGGGTGCCCCAACGCTGATGAATACCGGACGGGGCGCACAAATTGCGATCAATTCATGTGCATCCACCGGCAGGTCGTTGGGTGTTAACGGCCCGGCGTATTTGATGAAGTTTGGCGCAAACCAGTGGTATTCGGCCGAAGAGGCCAGGTTTTCTACCTGTTCGCCAAAAGTCCGGCGCAGCAATTTTGCACCACCGGCACCCGATGAACCAATGAAGCCGATAGCAAGCCGGGGTTCGTAGGCCATGGCAACAAGTGCTGCTTTTCCATACCTCGATAGTCCTTCAATACCAACGCGTTTTTGATCCACATCGTTATCGGTTTCGAAGTAATCCATAGCCCTTGAAGAGCCCCATGCCCAGGCGCGTAATGCTCCCCAGTCGTCAAGTTTGCGGGGTTCTCCTTTGTTAACCAGCCCGATGATCCCCTGGCGAAGCCCGGCACCGTTGTCGGCCTGTATGCTGGTTGGATTGAGGATGGCATAACCCCAGCCCTGTTCAAGAAGTTGCTCTTTCCATGATGGGCCTTTTTGTCCGGGCATTTTGAATCCACCGGGAAAATTCCATCCAAACTCCATGATAACCGGTACCGGTTTTTCGCTTTGGGCAGGTGTAACAACTGTAAGGTCAATGGTTACAGAAATGGCGGGGTAGCCCTGATTATCGACATGCCCTTTTACGGTTTTAATACATACCGGGTATTTGCCTTCAAGGGTATCATTTATGTTGCTGATTTTCCATTTTACAGATGGAATATCAGCAGGTAGCCGGCCATACATCTCCCTGTCGAACAATTCCCTGATCTCTTTCTTCCTTTTTTTCCATTGCTCAGGTGTTTTAACCGATGTGCCATCGTTAAAGACAAGCGGATTGGGCAGGGATGTGTATGTTTTTGCTTTTGATTCGTCGCTGTTGGCAGCGTTGGGATCCTCGGGATTACCTGAAGGTCCGGGGCGAAGTGACTCAATTCCCAGCTTCTTCATCATTAGCTGATGATCTTGCTGGTTTAGTTGGTTTATACTGTCCCAGTTCATGCGAAAGAATTGTGCATTTGATGAGGGGAACATGGTAATTGTCAGAATCAGAAAAATCAATATATGTTTCATAGAGCAGCAATATTTACATCATATTATACTTTGATTGTTGAAGGTAATCATTTTCCCGGTTTTCTGAATAACATAAATGTGATATAATATAAATTATTAAATTTGAGTTGGTTGAAAAAATCACGCCAAGCCGCCAGGAAACCCTTAGCGTCTTTTGCGAGATGAAAATTTCACGCTAAGTCGCCAAGTCGCCAAGAAAAACTTAGCGTCTTCGCGAGAAAAATCTTATTCAATCAAAATCACTTTTCTGGTTTCAGTACAATGTGCAGATAATAAACTAACAAGATAGATTCCCTGCCGGTATTTTTGCAATGAAATGAAAACTTCATTCTGACCCGTATTCGTTGCAGATATATCTTTTGAATACACTTTTTTGCCTTGCAAATTGTAGATGGCAACCGAGTATTTCTCATTATGATCTGCGGAAAATGAAACGGTAAATTCCCCGAAAGCCGGATTTGGATAAACATCAAAAAATTTTAAAGCGGCTACTTGTTTAAAAGAGTTCGTGTTTGTTGTATCGATTATTCCAATGCCGCAATTTTCCCTTAACAACTTTTCCATCAAGGCTGTTTCGTCAAGGGAATATTCGTATGGCAGTGTTTCCCAAAAATCACACCCGGTTTGGGTGATTGAATTTTTGCTTTCAAGTGCCGTTCCGCTATAAACGTTTCCCGACATGCAGGCAAATCCATCGCCATCGAACTTGTTGGTGCTTACCGGGATGTTGACATCAAAAAAAACGTTGTTTTCAATAAGCCCGTGTGCTCCCTGGCGCAAGGCAATGGCATAATCGTCGATGTTGAAATAGAGGTTATTGTAGATATGGGCAGCCCCCCAGCGCAGGCTGGGGTTTCGACCATTGGTATTTTCAAAAATGTTGTGGTGAATGGTAATGCGCATGGCTTTGTCTTCTTCTCCTTGCGAGGCATTATCGGTATGGCCTATTAACATGCATTTCATGTGGTCGTGCAGGTAATTCCACGATACCGTTATATAGCGCGATCCCTTTTTAATATCGAGTAAACCATCGTATGTGTCAACGCCAATGCCCGGGCCAATTATGCTGTGCAGTTCGTTATGGTCGATCCAAACGTGCTGGCACTCTTCAATACTTAAGGCATCGTTTGGGTAAAACACTTCATGGATTTTCAGGTTCCGGACAATGACGTTCTTATAATCCCATATTTTCAGTCCTACGCCTGCAAGTTCGGCATCGTTACCAAGGCCTATAACGGAAAGATTGGCGCCGTGTTTAATGGTGAAAACCCGTGACGGGTTGGCTTCAATTTTACCACTGATGAACAAAATTTCAGGTGTTGTATTTTTTTCGCGGTTTTTGGCAAACGTTTCCAGTTCGGACAGAGTGGTTACCGTTTTTGTATCCCCTCCCGCACCACCGGTGGTGGTTTCATGGCCTTCGCCTTCAACCGTTGCATAGCCGGTCATCGAAAAATCGACTTCATAAACCACAGCCTTTGTTGTGAAAAAGCTGAGCAGAAGCAAAAGGGTGTAAAAGGATTTATTCATCATTAAATTGTTTGTTTAGAAAAATGTGGCACCATTGGGCTGTTTGTTCAAACCATGGATCGAAAAGCCAAAATGGGTGTGGAGTGTCGGGAATGGTAAGTACTTCGGAATAAATTCCCAGCGAGTCGAGTATGGCAATAACATCATCGCGGCCTGCATGAAACCTTGCGTGTTGGCTGTTAATGAAAAGGGTAGGGGGCATGGTAGCAGAAACATGGGTAAGTGCCGATGCTTCAACCCAACGTTCCTTTTTTTGATGCTTATTTTCCCCGAACCAACGGGTTGCTGCCGAAGGTTTCCCGGGTTTGTCGGCTCCCTCTCCCGATTCGGGATGGATAAAGGCAAGTACCCCGTCAATGTCGATTACAGCCTGAACTTTGCTGGAATAATCCATGTATCGTGTTGAGTCGATATACATTCCCGAACCGTTTGTTGCACCAATAAGTGCTGCCAGTTGCCCTCCTGCCGATGTTCCCGAAACTGCAATTTTTTCTGGATTGATATTCAATTCCGGGGCATTTTTTCGCAACCACCTGATAGCGGTTTTTATATCGAAAACAGCAGCGGGGTAAAGTGCTTCGGGCGACAGGCGATATTCAACCGTGGCAGCAACAAAACCCTGTTGGGCCAGATAAATGGCCAGTGGGGCTTCCATTTTTTTATTTCCCGAAATCCAGCCCCCGCCATGGACGAGTACCACTGCCGGGGCTGGTTTATCCATTTTGTGGGGCGAATAAATATCGATATGCATATCGTGCCCATTGTGGCAGGCATATACCAAATCTCTTTTTACCGAAACGGATTCAGGCACAACAGGGTATACTGGTTTTATAAAAGGATACTTTTTAACCTCTTTCTGATAAGCTGAATGCAGCGTAAAGGATGTGTCGACAGGAAAATTATTGGCTTCTTGTGCAAAGCAGACAATGCAATTTACAACAAACAGTGTTATGAAAACAAGACGGTTTATATAGGCCATAAAAAAACGATAATAATTATTGATGTTGGAATTCAATATCAAATATCTTTAAATTCTGGTTTAATGCACCAGAAGTTATCTCCTCCCGCCCCGGATAAATAAATTAGATTTTGTTTACTTATGCGCTCCCCCTTGAGGGGAGTCGAAGGGGGCTATTCCACCCTGAACCAGTCGAAATCGGCATAGCCCGAGTCGTTGGTAGGGGTGCTTTTCAATGCAAAAATTCCAACCTTGGTTCCTATCCACCTTCCTGCACGGGCAGTAAATTCCTGTCCTGCATTTTTAAACGATTTGCCGTTTTTGCTGTACGAAAACCTGCATTTTCCTCCTTCTCTTACTTCAACTTTTAAATAGATATCGGAACCGGAAAATTCAACTTTTTCTTTTTCAATTTCCTGACCTCCGGTACGGGCATCGGTACATGTACTAAATGTAATCCATGTTTTTCCTTCTGAAAACTTGGCTACGATATACGCGTAGTCTTCTCCCATAATAATCAGTCCGGCACGGTCGCCTTCTTCCTTAGCCTGAAAGTTAAATTTTGTAGTAGCATTGAATTCTTCGGCTGGGAATTTTTGCAGAAATAAATTAGGAACATTCCATAAGGTAGTAGACCCTTCGGGGGGCATAACACAATTTAGCCTGAAGAACCCATTGTTTGCAGCAAAAGCCCACTCGGGTTTGGGGTTAGCATGCCATTGCCATTGGAGGCCAATTTCAGGGGAATCAAATTCATCGGAAACCGGTATCGGTTTAACTTTTTGTGTCGATGATACATTGGGCATTTTATATTGCGTGACAGGTTCTCCAATACCGTCGTTGTTTTGGTCGGTTCCCATCAGTGGCCAGTCATTAACCCAGTTTACAGGTTGCATGTGAACGATACGGCCGTAGGCATCTTTATCCTGAAAATGGATAAACCACGATTCGCCCGATTCCAGTTCGACCCAACCGCCCTGGTGCGGGCCGTTCACTGCAGTATTTCCCTGGTGCAAAACCGTTTTAATTTCGTAAGGGCCATAAATGTTTTTTGAGCGCAGAACCGTTTGCCAGCCGGGTTTAACACCACCTGCCGGAGCAAAAATATAGTAATACCCATTGCGCTTGTATAGTTTGGGACCTTCGATGGTACGGTGGTTTTCGTGCCCGTCGAAAACGAGTGTACATTTTTCATTAATTGAAAGGCCATCGGGCGACATTTCATTAATAACCAGTACGCTTTTTATTCCCGAGCGGCTGCCTGCAAAAGCATGCACTAAGTAGGCTTTACCGTCGTCGTCCCAAAACGGGCAGGGATCGATCCACCCTTTTGCTGCATGAACCAGATGTGGTTCGCTCCAGGGGCCTTCCGGTTTTTTAGCTTTAACAACATAAATTCCAAAGTCGGGGTCGCCCCAATAAATGAAAAATTCCCCGTTATGGTGGCGAATGGCCGGTGCCCACACACCGTTGCCGTGTTGGGGGGTGTTAAAAACATCGATTGGGGGTTGTTTTTGAAGGGCATATCCAATGATTTCCCAATTTACCAAATTGACTGAATGCAATACGGGCAATCCCGGACTGCAGTTAAAGCTTGAGGCGGTCATGTAAAAATCGTTGCCAACCCTGATTACGTCAGGGTCGGAATAATCGGCATGGATAATGGGGTTGGAATAGGTGCCATCGCCATTATCGGGTTGCCAGAATCCTTTTTCGTTCAGTTTCATAAAACGGCCTGATTGGGCATGGGCCGGAATTGCACACACGAAACAGAATAAAAAGAGTATGATATTTCGATAACTGTGGTTATTCATTTGTTTTTAAATATGAAGTAAGTGGATGGTCAATTTCTTTTAATCTTTCAATAAACATACTTGCCATGGTTGTTGCACCTTTTTCGGAAAAATGGGTGTTGTCGGTTTTTCCATCGGGTAATGAAGTATACACACCCGGCGGAATATGCAGGTAAATTGCTTTTGATTTTTCAACACCAAGTTCACAAACTAACGTTCGGCTTTTTAAGTGCATATCGACCAACGGTACGTTTAGGGCAGCGGCTAAGTCGCGCACAATATCGGGGTATTCACCATGAGTGGGTTCCAGATTGCCTTCTTCGTTGAAATTCCGGCGTACTATGGGCGGGCATAATATTGGCGATGCCCCTTTTTCCCGGGTATCATTAATAAAGCGGGAAAGGTTGTAGCGGTATTCTTCGGGTGTTGAGTACCGACCTGTTTTTGTAATAACATCATCGTTATGCCCAAATTGTATTACCACATAATCGCCGGTTTTTAACTTATTCATGATTGCGTCCCAAAGGCCTTCGTATCGGAATGACCGGGTGCTTCGTCCGTTGCGGGCATGGTTTTCAATGGTGATTTTTGTTGTGTCAAAAAAGGCAGGAAGCATTTGTCCCCAGCCCTTTTCGGGGTTATTGCCCAATGGTTTGTTGGCCATGGTTGAATCCCCGGCAAGGTAAAGCACCGGTTTTTCGGGTTGGTTGCAGCCAACCAGAATAAGCAGGGGGATGAAAAATAATAGTTTATGTATCATGATGAAAAATCCAAATCAAAAATTCCAATCCCGCTGTACATCGGGATCAAACTTCAAAATGAAGTTGGGTTCCTGTTTAAAAACTGAATACAGTTTTATATTTCAACGTCGGGGTTGTTTAGTAATTCAAGTTGTTCATCGATGTATGCTTTGAACGCATCAAGCGTTGTAATGCCATCGGGTTCCAGTTCCCAGCAGGCACCAAAATACCAGGCAACTTCATTGTTTTCAGGTTTTAAAACCACAACTTCGTTTTCAACATCAGTTTCGAATCTTTCAAACGATTCTGCCGGTGCAAATACAACCAGCCCGAGGTTGTCGTTGTTCAGGCTTTGTTTTCCCCATGTTGCCAGGGCCACCCAGTTTTCCTTTTCAATTTTGATCACTTCGCATGTTTCATCAAGGTGGATGCCTGTACACACATTTGCAGGGGCTTCATCAAAGATCAGCCTTTGTTTGCTCAGGCGCGAGTTTGCATCAATACTGATGTATGAAGTGCAGTTTGATTTAAAATCGGCTGTTTCCCATCCGTAGTAACTGGTTTCAATCATTGATCTTAGCGGCCCATTCGAAAGCACTTTACAAATAACACTGTCGGTTTTGGCTACGCGTTCGGCAGCTTCACCATTCCAGTAACCAATGGATCCAATGCCCAGCGAAGTTCCGACTTTGAGCACATCCATGCCCCAGTCCTGCATTTCGTGATACGATTCGTAGCCATCCTGACCAACGTCTTCGAGCACCATATCGTTGGTTTTTTTGCCGTAAATATCAACCGCGTTACGCCAGTCGAGGTAAAAGCGGTAGCCCACCAGGTTCGATTCCCAGCCGGGGCCTTCATATTTGATGTATAACGAGTGGTCGGTACAAACATCGGGCACGCGCAGCGAATCAACTTCGGTAAACCCATCGCCTCCTTCGTATATGCCATCGACAAATTCGCCCCCGGTTTTTACCCAGAGTTCGGCATCGGCGAGTTGGGTATATTCCGATTGTGAAACTTCTGTTCCGGCATTAAAAGTAATTTCAGTTTTATTTTCGGCAATGGGGTAAATGAGCAGGGAGTGGGTTTTATTTGCCGGGTTGAAAATAACCTGTGAGGGAATTTCTTTTTCACCTTGTTTAATTAGAAAAGGGTTGGTTAACGCCTCTTTCAGAACCGCGTGGTTTTCGATGTCATGAAATTCAAAAACCCGTTGGTCGGGTACATTTTCGTTGAATTCAACAACAAGGGTATTGTTGTTTTTCGGGTTACAGCATGTTAAAAGCAACATTGCAATCATTAGTGAGGAAATTTTCAATAATGTTTTCATCTGTTTAAAATTTTTAGTTTTCTGAAAATGAAGAAACTAAAAATTTCTTCACATTCAGGAACTCCCGATGAATCGGAGATCAGCGTCAGCTAATTTTAATCATTTTCGTGTGTGTATTTTAAAATGTTAAAATTGATTAACACGATTTCGCTAAGCTCAATTCATGGTCGTTTCATTTTAAATTATTTTAGGTTGTTACTATTTTTGGCCCCGAAGTTTCGGGGTGAATTTAAATAAATTTCGAGATTTGAATACCCGTTTTCCTTTCTAATTATTTTCCCGTCTTCCGGGTTTTCGGGATCAAGGTTGTTATTAATTTCCCATTCATCGGGCATTCCATCGTTGTCGGAGTCGGCCGGCAACGAATCGCTTTTTAATTCAGGCCAGCTACCAACCTGTTCCTGGCTGTCGATAATGCCTTTTTTGCCGAATTTTGCCGTTCCCCTTTTTACTTCGTTAACGATCCGTTTATCAATTTCGTCACGTACAAACGAAGCGCCTGCATGTTTCAAAACATTTTTAAAAGCTGTTTTTGCTTTTTCGGGTTGAATGTTGCTTATTTGAAGGGGGGTGTTGGTTAAATATTTTTCAGGGATTTGATATTTATAAATGAGCAATGAGTTGTTGTTGCTCAATTCAGGGTTTTCATGAAGGGTATTTTGCTGAAAAAAGTATGTACTGAAAGGTTTCCAGGGTTCGAGTATGCGTTTTGCCTTTTTGCTGGTTGTTGCCGGCCCCGGTTTAAAATAATTACCGGTAATGGTATACGTGCCCTCTTCGCCGCCGTATATGCACTTCATGCGCCAGTTGTAAATCACGTTGTTTACAATTTCGGCTTTTTCACGTTCGGGCATTTTATGGTAACGGCTTCCGTGCAGCCTGGGGTTGCGGCTGGTGTGGTGTGCCAGCAGGTTGTGGTGGAACGAAGCGTTCATGCCGCCCCAAATACCGCCATAGCCGTGTTCCCCTTTGTGATGCACCGAATTATTGAGACTTTCGCTTAAAATACACCACTGGAGGGTAAAATTGGTATTGTCGTAACACGAGCAGGTTTCATCGGTGCTCCAGCTCATGCTGCAATGGTCTACAATTACATTGTTGCTGCGTTTTATGGTGAGGGCATCGGTTTCGGCATGGTCAATATCGCCGGGGCGCAACCTGAGGTAGCGGATTATAACGTTATCGGCCTCAATATCGATGCCGTTTCCGGCCACACATATTCCGTCGCCCGGGGCTGATTGGCCTGCCAGTGTGAAATTTCCTTCAGTTACTTCAATTTCCGATTTAAGGTATATGGTGCCACTTATTTTGAAAAGGATCATTCGCGGTCCGTCACACTCTTTTAGGGCATAGCGCAGGCTGCCGGGCCCGCTGTCGTTAAGGTTTGACACGAAAACAACATTACCACCCCGGCCCCCGGTTGCATAACGCCCACAACCTTCAGCCCCCGGAAAGGCTAAAGGTTGTGAAAGTGCAGGCATTGATAAAACTCCTGAAAAAAAGAGCATTATCGCCATTCTGTTAATTAAATGCATCAAATCTAACTGCTATCTATTAATTTATTTTATGATCTTTTATCGGTTTAATTCAATTGCTGCAAGTATAAACGGACTCACGCCTTTGCTGTCGTTATCGACCCTCTTTTCGGTAATGTAATATTCGTAGCTTCCGTCGCGGTATGGGTTTCCGCCAAGGCCGCACCCGCCGCAAACGTTTGTCAGAACTATGTTGCCATTTTCATCGGTTTTAATGAGGTATTTTAAAACGGCATCGAATTTTTTGTTGGCAATCTGGAAATATTTGTTTTTCAGGTAACCTTTGTTTGCACCTTTGGCAATGGCATAAATGTACATGCACGAGCCCGATGCTTCAATGTAATTTCCCTCTTTGCCTCCTTTGTCGAGTACCTGGTACCAAAGGCCGGTTTCTTTATCGGCCACTTTCAGCAGTGCCTCAATTGTGGTGTTCAAAATTGAAATCAGCTTTTCACGGTCGGGGTGGTTTTCGGGAAGATAATCAAGTACATCGACAATGGCCATGAGATACCAGCCCATTGCGCGGCTCCAGAAATGGGGCGACTGGCCTGTTTCGGAGTCGCTCCAGCGTTGTTCTTTGCTTTCGTCCCAGGCGTGGTAGAGCAATTTGGTCTCTGGGTCAACGGTTTTTTCATATATTAAAAGAATTTGATGTGTAACCACATCGAA
The DNA here is from genome assembly GCA_021740385.1 of Prolixibacteraceae bacterium. GTDB lineage: Bacteria > Bacteroidota > Bacteroidia > Bacteroidales > Prolixibacteraceae > DAIMEA01. Next base: position 55,642 of record JAIOZY010000031.1, read on the forward strand.
CCAGCCGGGTTTGTTGTATTCTTTGGCATATTGCGCTAAAAAAGGCGAGCCCATGTAAATGCCATCGAGCCACATTTGCCAGGGGTATTTTTTTTTGTGCCAGTACCCGCCCGATTCTGTTTTTGGGTGGTTCTCCATTTGTTTTACAAACAACCGGATGGCTTTGTTGTATTTTTCTTCTCCCGTTCTCTTGTAAAGTGTGAAAAGATTTTTGGCCGGGTTAATCCGATCGATGTTGTATTCTTCTATTTTATAGTGTTTTACCGTTCCGTCTTCATTTATGAAATTATCGATATACTTTTTCATGTAATCGGAATATTTCTGGTCGGTTTCCCCAAGTTTATCAATGGCCATTGAAAGCATGGCAACATCGTATTGCCATTTGATACGGTCGCGGCCGGTGTAGTACACGAGGCTGTCGTGTTGGTCCATAACCGAATTGGCCATTTTAATGGCCCATTTTTCTTCCTGGTCCGTTTCCTTCGACTGTGTTTTGGACCAGCAATTCAGACAAAGGCTCGCAAAAAGTATTATTAACGGTAAATATCTGATCATAAAAATATTTTTTAGGTTTAAATTGTGTTATTACTCTATTTATGGTTGTTAAACAAAATGAAGTTCTCTTCCGGCTTGTTTCCGGTAATGCTTTGAGCTCCGGGAAGCAAGTTGTTCATGATGTAAATGTTTTTACTTGCTGTATCGGCCTTGCAAAAAACCTCGATTTTTCCGGGTTGAAAACAGTCGGTGATTTTCACGGTATTGCAATTTTGCAGTGTAATTGCTGTTGTGTTTTCAACGGGCTCCATTACGCGGTATTGGTTTATTTCCACTTTTTTGCAGTTGGCAAGTGTAAGCGGTGTACTGTTGTTGCAGCTAAGCCTGATGTTGTCGAAGATAAGGTTTTGAGCGTAAGCGGCGCTGATGCCCTCTTCCGATTTTATTGAAAAGTCGGTAAATGTTACATCTTCAACGTTTTGTTCCTCTAAGCCGTAAAAGGCAATTCCTTTTTTGGAATCGAGTATATTGATGTTTGAAAAATGGATGTTCCTGAAAGACGGAGTACGTTCAGATACAGGTTCAACAGGTGTGGGGTGGTAGCGCATGTTAATCATTATGCCTTCTTTCACAATGTTTTTCATCACAATGTTGCTTACCCTTACATGTTCAACTACCCCGCCACGCCCGCGCATGGTTTTAAGCCTTATGCCGCGGTCGGTTCCCTCGAACACACAATTTGAAATGGTAACCCTTTTTACACCGCCCGACATTTCGCTGCCAATTACAACACCGCCGTGGCCATCAAGCATGGTGCAGTTTGTGATGGTAACATTCTCGGTCGATATGCCGGCATCGCGCCCATCGGCATCGCGTCCCGATTTCAGCACTATACAGTCGTCGCCAACCGAAATGTGGCAGTTCGAAATGCGCACGTTTTTACACGACGATGGGTTAATGCCATCGGTATTGGGTGAGTGGGCGGGGTTTGTAATGGTTATATTATTGATGGTAATGTTTTCGGAAAAAGTGGGCGAAATGGTCCAAAACGGGGGGTTCGAAAAACTTACCCCTTCAATTTCAATGCGCTTGCAATTGTAGAACATGACCATGGCAGGCCTAAGGAAATTGTGCATGCCAGAAATGTATTCGTTGCCGGCCAGCAAGGTATCGTTTTCCTGTTGAAAAATTTGCTGCCATTTTGTGCCCTGTAAATTATTACGGCTTACTTCGAACCAGGTGTCCCACCATTTTTGCCCGTTGCCATCGAAGTGACCCTTGCCTTTTATCGAAATGTTTTCGGCATCAATTGCATAAATGGGCGATTTAAAATTCCTCACCCTGACCCCTTCCCAACGCGAAGGGACCATTGGCAGATAGTCGTCAAAATTATCGGAGAAATGGATGGTAGCTCCTGCGTCGGTAAACAAAGAGACGTTGCTTTTTAAAATAATGGGGCCACATAAATAATTGCCGGCAGGAAAAAAAATGGTGCCGCCATTCGATCTGGAAAGGCTGTCAATTAACCGATTGACAAGATGAGAGGAGTTTTCTTTTCCGGTGAAATCTGCACCATATTCTGTTATATCAATATATGAATTGTTTGCCCTGCAAGGGTTTGATGAGGAAATTACCGTTGCACAGGTTAGAAATACAGTGATAATTATTCCTGTTAAAGGTTTTATACGGTTTATTGGTTGCATTGAGCTCAATTTAGTGATCGGTTATATTCTCAGGCAAAATTAATAACGTTGGGTTATAAAAGAAGGGGGTAAATCGTTTTAAAATGCAGGGTATTTCGACGGGAGTAATTTTTTCGGTCGTCTTAAGTGGCACAAAAGAAGAATTAGCACCCATGTTTATTGTTTTTCATTAGTGTCCGGTAAAAAATTTTAAAACCGGGCAGCACATTTTATAGTACCACCCGGAATGGCTACTTTTGAGTTACGACACAAAAAAGTTTGCCATGGGTAAAAGTACAAATTTTAGCGGACAGCCGATATTTA
>JAIOZY010000032.1 GCA_021740385.1 Prolixibacteraceae bacterium
TAACCCCGAAATGATCAACGGCCTGGAGGTGTACAAAGGGGGCTTCCCGGCAAAATACGGGGGCAAGCTCTCGTCAATCGTGTCAATCACCCAGCGCGAAGGCGACAACTCGAAAACGAAAGGCTCGCTAAGTTTCGGGGTAACCGATGCCTCTTTTAGCATTGAGGGTCCGCTACTGAACAAAAAAGCCAGTTTCATTGTAACCGGGCGCAAAACGCTCATCGACCCCCTGATGATCCTGATCAGCGCCCTGGCGAACGGGGGCGATTTTTACGTGTTCTACGGTTTTCACGACATCAACGGGAAACTCTCGTACCACCCCGACAATAAGAATAATTTCTACCTGAACATTTACCAGGGAGACGACTACATCAACTACTGGAACAAAAAAGAAAAAATTACCGATGAACGTTTTCGTTTAGGCAATACCTGGGGGAACTGGCTGGTGTCGGCCCGCTGGAACCGCCTCTTTTCGCCCCGGCTGTTTGCCGATAATACCCTTTCGTACACCCGCTACCGCTTGAATGTGTTAAGCTCCTACTATTCAAAAACTTCTTCAGACACCATCGACTTTAAATATAAATACACATCAACGGTACAGGATGTTTCACTACGCAGCGACTGGCAGTTCAAATTCATGAAAAACTGGGACATCGACTACGGGGCAAAGGCAACCCTTTATACCTACATCCCCAATAAAACCACGCAAAACGGTAAAACCACCAACTTGGGTTTCGACAAGATAAATGCAGTTGAACTCTCGCTGTACCTGAGCAACCGTTTCACCCTTTTCAACAAGGTGAACGGCGATGTGGGCGCCCGGCTGGTCAATTACAATTCGGACGGGTTAAACGAATTCGCAATTGAACCCCGCTTGATGCTGAACGCGCGAATATTCAAAAACCAAACGTTGAATATTACATTTCAGAAAGTCAACCAGTTTTCGCACCTTGCCTTTACCTCGGGCAGTATTCTCAACAACGAAGTGTGGATACCGGCCGGTAAAGACATTGCCCCGTCGAATTCAAACCAGTTTTCAATTGGCTGGAAAGGGACTTTTTTTAACGGCACTATCGAAACGGAGGTCAATGCCTACTACAAAGAACTAAACCAGCTTGCCACCTACAAAGAAGGGTATACCAACCTTTTGGGCGATGGCGGCTGGCTCAATAAAGTCGAGACCGGCGGCACGGGCAAGGCAAAAGGCATTGAATTAATGATCAGGAAAGTAAAAGGGAAATGGACTGGATTTATCGGATATACTTTGTCAAAATCAACCCGCCAATATCCCGGTATTAACAAAGGGAACGAATACCTGTTTGAATACGACCGTCCCCACTCCCTGTCGCTGAATATTAACCACCGATTTAATGAAAAATGGTCGGTAAATGCTTCCTGGGTTTACCAAAGCGGCATACCATACACGCCGGTTATTGGCCGGCAAATATCACCATCGGTCAACCAGTGGGACGGGAGCGTCGAATATACCGAAGCATTCATTTACGGCGAACGCAACAGCGAAAGGATGAGATCCTACCACCGGCTTGATATCGGGGCAAACCTCACGACTAAAACAAAAAAGGGGAGAAAGGCCGTTTGGACTTTTTCGGTATACAACCTCTACAATCGCCATAACCCGGCTGCTTACTATTACGGGTCGGAAGACGATACCTTCTTTTACCGCTCAGGGTTGGAAACCGACCAGCCTGTGGTATTGAACCAGATCAGTTATTTCCCCATTATTCCAACGGTATCGTATAAAGTGTTTTTTGAATAAAAGACAACTTTGAAATGGTTGGCATAGACATTTCGCTGCAATACCTGTACAATTTTAACGATGGGATTTCGCTTGGGCTTAATGCATCGGGGTGCCTGGCATAAAAGTATGACCCGGTGTATATCAGGGTTATGCCGGTTGTGTGTTTGCAGCTATATTAAGGGAGTTTTTTGTAATTTTGCTGCCGGTACTCTGTAAAATAGGAACCTCAGTTAGTTTTTATGAACCACAATCTGGGTAAAATTGCCGATATGTTGCTCGAAACCGGTGCCATGCTTATGCAGGCAGGTGCCAACACGGGACGGATTCGCATTACCATAAACCGCATTGCGCATTCACTTGGATACAATGTGGAACTTTTCATTACCCACCGTGCCTTAATGCTGAGTGTGATTGACGACGACGGGGGCCAGTACACCAGCAAATTGAAACGTACCCCGCCACACGGTGTCAATTTTAAAATATTGTCGGGCATTAGCCGCATGAGCTGGAAAGTTGAAGAGCAGGACTGGAACCTTGAACAAATCAATGTTGAGCTTGAGCGTTTAAAGAACATTCCGCATTATCGCCGTTGGCAGGTTTTTCTTTTTGTAAGCCTGGCCGGCGCAGCCTTTTGCCGCTTGTTTGGCGGTGGGGCAATTGAAATGGCCACGGCTTTTATTGCAACACTGGGAGGGCTGTTTGTCAGGCAGGTAACGGTGAAGAAAAATTTCAACCCCTACATTTGTGTTTTGCTGGCAGCGGCAACGGCTTCGTTATTATCGGGGCTGGCCGTTAAGTTTTCGTTTGGCGCACAGCCCGAGCTGGCGTTTGCCACATCGGTGTTGTTCCTGATCCCCGGGGTGCCGCTCATCAACTCGTTTACCGACCTGATTGACGGCAACATTTCAACCGGCATTGTACGCGGTACAAACGGCATACTGATAGCCTTTTCAATTGCCCTTGGACTGCTGGCTGCCATGGTAATTTATAACATTTAAAGCATGGAGATACTGCAAATTATCGAAAAAGGGTTTTGGTCGGGCGTTGCTGCCCTGGGCTTTGCCGTGCTTTTTAACGTACCGGTGCGCACGCTATTTGCTATTTGGCTGCTTGGTGCGGTTGGAGGGATCATGAAATTCCTTTCGTTCGACATTCTTGGGCTGAACATTATCCTCGCTTCGTTTATCGGGGCTTCGGTAATTGGAATCATCAGCGTTCCCGTATCGCATAAAATTCATTCACCGCCGCTCATTTTTTCCATTCCGGCAGTTATACCCATGGTGCCCGGGGCCTTCTTCTACCGCATGATGCTTGGGCTGATGGAAATATCGATACACCCGGGCGAAACAGGAATGGGCGAGGTGCTGGCTGAAACGGTTCAATTTGGGCTGAAGGTTATTTTTATTCTTTTATCGCTGGCAGTTGGCGTGGCTGTTCCAATGTTAATAACCCGCAAAGAATCGGCAAAACGCATCAGGATCAAACTTTAACCCGCATTATTGGCTCCGCCGAACTTTGTTTCATCAAATTTCGAAAAGATGAATGCAAATCCGGGTTAATTTTATACTGATGGGATGTTTTTCAAAAATCAATAATAAATTTGTTTTCTTGAAGGAAACATCAAACACTTAGATTATGTCAATTTCATACATTCGTCACAAAGGCAAAAAAATAATGTTTTGTGATTATTCCCAGTGTAAAACGCAGGAAGAAACCATTCATGTGCTTGACCTTGCACGTGAAGAGTATTTAAAATCGGATGAGCATTTTCTGGTGCTGAACGATTTTACCGGTGGTGTTGTCAGTAACGAATTTATGGAGAAGGCCAAACAATACGGAAACGAACTTTTCGATGCCCGCACACCCAAAACAGCTTCGATTGGAATTTCCGGCATGAAAAAGGTTTTCATTTCAACCTATAACCTTTTTGTGAAAAACAAGCTGATGATTTTCAATTCAAAACAAGAGGCGTTGGATTTTTTGGTAGAATAACCTTTTGTATTTGAATTCAAGTAAAGTATTTAATACTAATTACCCGTGATAAGCCGGCAAAACAAATCAGGATAAAATTTTGCAGTTATATTTGAGAAAATAATTTTAAGGGTTAACTTGTCAAAAAATTGTTTTCTTACAATCAAAAACAGGTGTAATTATCATGAAAGTCGCTGAAAAATTGAATATTAATTTTGAAAAAGGATTAATAGCTTTAGGCTTTTATGAAGATGAATCTTTGTTTCTCACAAATTCCAATTTAGCGAAATATGATCCTCAAATTAAATTTCATTTAGAAAAAGCACGAAAATTTAATGCCAATGCAGTTTGCCTACGAAGATTATTTAATGGTAATTATAAACCTCAGGCATATTTGTTTGATTTCACCCAAAAAGGGTTAAAAAATGCTATTGAAAATGAGATTGCATTAGCTCAAAAAAGAATTTGGAGTAGTGGGGAGGCCCCTTTGGCATGTTTCTTTTTCGATACAGAGATAAAAATTGTTGACTGTACAAGGCCAGTTAATAAAATTGGTACAAGTGAATATTCTCCCGTTTATTTGGAAGAACATCTTGAAATAGCATCCAAGGTACATCATTTATACAACGAACAGTTTGCCATTAAACTGAAAAGCGGTGTCTTTTGGGATGAACAGGAAAATAAAAATAGATTCAAGTTTTTAAATAATTCTGCTTATGATATCCTCATTTCATGGATAAAAAAAGTAACTGAATCTTTAAAAAAAGAAAACAGTGGAATTAACAAGCAGATAATAAATAAAATCATTATCCAGTCGATACTAATCAAGTACCTTGAGGAAAAAAAGGACGAAAATGAAAGAAATCCATTTGGAGACATTTATTTCAATCAATTTGAGAATTCAAAACATTTTACCGAGGTTCTAAGAAAAAGGCAATTTGTTGAGTTGTTGGAAAAGCTCAATACCGATTTTAATGGTAATTTATTTGTCTGGGATGAAACTGAAAAAGCAATTATTAGAAAATGCAACCTTGGAGTACTTGCCGATGCTTTAGAAGGTTTATCACATCCTGACGGACAGCTATTGATTCGATTTGATGATATACGGTTGTATGAATTCAACTATATTCCCGTGGAATTAATTAGTCGTTTGTACGAAGAATTTTTGGCTGGTGATGTAAAGGAAGAAAAGAAGAAAAAGAACAAACAGGAAGAAGGTATTTATTATACTCCCTCACATTTGGCGAAGCTGTTAATTGATGAGGCGATGCCATTAATAAACTACAATGAAGTTGATCTCAAGGACTTTAAAATACTTGATCCTGCATGTGGTTCGGGAATTTTCCTTGTTTTAGCGTTCAAACGTCTGGTGCAATGGTGGAGATTGAAGAATGGGTTAAATGCTCCACGAACAAGTACAATCCTGAAAGAATTGCAAAAATGTGTTTATGGAACCGATAAGGAAGAACAGGCAACCCAATTAGCAGCTTTCAGCCTTTGTTTGGCCCTTTGCGATGAATTGTCGCCCATGCAAATTATTAACGAATTACGCTTTGATGATCTAACACAAACAAATATTCTTCATACTGATTTTTTTGTTGAAGAGTTGATTCCCAAAAATGATCAGGACTCTGATTTATTAGAGAAACAAAAAGCAAATTTTAAGAAAATAAATGGATGGAAATATAATCTTATCATTGGAAACCCTCCTTTTAAAACAGGAGGAATAAAGAATTATAGAAATGTTTGGTGCTATCAGGGTATACAAGTAAGAATTCCTCAAGGACAAATAGCTTTAAAGTTTCTGGCAGAATCGTTGCCCCTTTTACAAGAAAATGGAGTACAATGCCTGATTATTAAATCATCGGGATTGCTATATAACTCCTCATCGGAAGAGTATAAAAAACTACTATTCTCTAATTTCAATGTTGTTCAAATATTTGATTTTACTTCACTTGCAAGAAATAAAGCTTTATGGGATAATGGTGCAGATGTAGCTTCTGCGGCAATTTTTATTAGAAACTTTAAACCTGATTACAAGAAAAATATACTTCATGTTACTTTTAGAAGAACGAAAGCAATCAGAGAACGTATCGTTTTTGAAATTGATGATTACGATTTGCATTATGTAAATCGTATAACTGCAATTAATTCTGGTGCTATATGGAAGAATAATTTATTAGGTGGAGGTAGGATTCGGAATGTTATAGAAAAATTGGATCAAGACAAATTTTGTTCATACTTAGAAGAAACGAACAGCGTCTTTGGTGAAGGATTTAAAGTCGGTTCTTCTGGTAAACTGAAGCCTGGTTTTATATACGAAATACCGACACTACCTACAGAAGCTATTGATGAAAATGCGATAGATTATAATAGGCTTGATCATTTCGAAAAAGATTGGAAGTTTGAAAAGATACCACCAAAAATAATATTTGAATCACCCAATATTATAATTAAAGAAAATATTGGAGAAAATCGAATTCCTATTTTCCTGAACAATAAGGATTTTTCATTTCAACATAAGATTATTGGCATTTCCAATAAAGAAAATCCAAATGTTCTGACCAACATTTTAGATTCTTTTGAAGAATATAATGACTTCTATAGGTTTTTTATTTTTGTTACGAGTGGACAAGTTCTTATAAATTTGAATACTGCTATCTTGAAAGCTGATATAATGGAACTTCCTTTTATTGAAAAAGAGAGTGATATAAGTCTTTCACATTCTGACTACAGAATCATTGATGATGTAAACACTTATTTCCAAGACTTTATTAGGCACGGTGAAAGGTCAAAAGCTGTTCAACCAGTTACTTTAAAAGAATATGAACACTTCATGAAAAATTACGGAACAGAGTTTTCGTCCGTTCTCAACTTAATGTATGAAGAGGGGAAGAAGAAATTTAGGTTAAGCGATGTTGTATCTTATGATAATTCGTTCATCGCAACTGTTTTTAAATACGATGACAAAGACGATGAACCACTATTCCATAAAAATCAAACAAACTTAGATATCATTGGACTTTCAAACTATCAGGTGTCAAAACATTTAACTACTAAACGAATTATTAAGTTATACCCGCAAAAAGACACCATTGTTTTCATCAAACCCAACCAATATCGTTTTTGGCTTTCGCTGATTGCATACCGCGATGCCGATAAATGTTTTATTGACCTTGCAAATGCTGGTTATTAAATGATTGCTGAACATCCAACATATAAACCTCATAAAATTGAATCTTCTATTCCCTTAGGGAAAGCAGCAGATGAGATAATCAATTCGTTCATAACAACAACTCCATATTTTAAAAACCACATAAAGCAGTTCACTCACAAAACATTGAATGAAGAAGAATTAACCCAAGAGTTTGTTAACCTGTTGCGTAGGAAGACTATTGATTTGCCTTTTCTTATTGGGCAGGAAAAAAAAGATTTATACTTTTCATCAAAAGGACGGGTTGATTTTTTCTTTTACAGTAAAGAAGAAACTGAAACAACAAAATCGATTTTCGATGTTGAAGCGAAATTATTAACTGATCGTTTTACTCAAAAGCGAAAAAAAGAGTATGTTATTGGTGAAAATAAAAATGGGGGAATTGAAAGGTTTAAGATAGAAAAACATGGAAAAGGCCTTCAACAATGTGGAATAGTTGGTTTTATAGAAAAATTCAATTCAACCTATTGGATAAAAAGTATCAATACATGGATTGAGGAGCAATCAATAGCTGATTCTTTATGGCATCAAGATGAGATTTTGGAAAATAAATTAAGCCAACCAGATTATTCTTATTCAACATCGAAAGCACAAAGGATATCTTCCTGTGATATACTATTACACCATTTCTGGATTACATTAAAATAATGATGTCATCTGAACTAAATAATTCAAACAGCATCAAACAAAAAGCCCTTTCACTTGGTTTTTCGGCCTGCGGTATTGCCCGTGCCCGCAGGCTTGATGAAGAAGAGGCCCGTTTGAAGAAATACCTCGAATTGAATTACAACGGCGAAATGGCATACATGGCCAACCATTTCGAAAAACGGCTCGACCCAACACTGCTTGTGCCGGGTGCAAAATCGGTAATTGTGGTTTTGCTAAACTATTATCCCGAAAAAGTTCAACAGGGAGATAACATACCTGTGGTTTCGAAGTATGCTTATGGGAAAGATTATCATGAGGTTGTTAAAGGAAAACTATGCGAGCTATTAAAATACATTAACGAAGAAATAGCACCGGCAAACGGTCGTTGTTTTACCGATTCGGCCCCGGTTTTGGAACGCGCATGGGCTGTTGAGGCCGGCCTTGGCTGGATTGGTAAAAACGGACTGCTGTTGAACAAGCAATTGGGATCGTTTTTCTTCATTGGCGAACTGATTACCGATCTTGACCTTGACTACGACGAGCCATACAAAACGGAACATTGTGGAACCTGTACCCGCTGCCTCGATGCTTGTCCTACTGGGGCGCTTGTAGCTCCCGGTGTTTTAGATACCCGGCGTTGCATTTCGTACCTTACCATTGAAAAAAAGGGTGCCATACCGGAAGAATTTAAACCCTTGATGCAAAAGCGTATTTTCGGGTGCGACATTTGTCAGGATGTTTGCCCCTGGAATCGAAACATTAAACCGCACAATAATAAAGAGTTAAACCCTCATCCGGGAATGTTGTCGCTTACTGGAGATGACTGGAAAAACATGAATGAAAGTACGTTCGGGTATTTGTTTGGCAATTCGGCCATTCAACGGGCCGGTTTTCGTAAGCTGAAATCAAACATTAAGTTTGTAGGCGAATGAAGCAAATGTTAATTTAAAATCATTATTATCACGTTAAAAAAACCTTTCTTCATCTATTGTGTTTACAATATTGATTAAGCAAAATATTGAATGAGACATATAATTTTCAACTTCTGCTTTTTACTGCTTTTACCTGTTTTTTTACAGGGCGCAGGCAAATATTCAGTCAGCGGTTCGGTTAAAGATGCAACCAACGGCGAAGACCTTATTGGCGCTACCATTTATGTGAAAGAACTCAAACTGGGAACAACAACAAACAGTTACGGGTATTACACGTTATCGTTAACCCCGGGCCTGTATTCTTTTGAGTTTTCGTTTATTGGTTACGAAACCTTCAGTTTCACACAGGCAATTGACAGCGATTTTCAGCAAGATATTAAGCTTGAACCAAAGTCGGAAGAGATTGAAGAGGTTGTTGTAAGCACCGAAGCACCCAACCAAAACATCATTGGCGTGGAAATGGGTACGGTAAAACTTAACCCTCAAATCATCAAATCCATCCCGGTGTTGTTTGGCGAGCAGGATATTTTAAAAACAATGCAGCTTTTGCCGGGCGTTTCATCGGCGGGGGAGGGCAACACGGGCTTTTTTGTGCGTGGCGGCCAGGCCGACCATAACCTGGTATTGCTTGACGATGCCCCGGTTTTCAGCCCGTCACACCTGTTGGGCTTTTTTTCTGTTTTCAATTCCGATGCCATTAACGATGTAAAACTTTACAAAGGCGGTGTACCGGCCAATTTTGGCGGCAGGGCTTCGTCGGTGCTTGATGTGCGCATGCGCGAAGGCAACTCCGAACGTTTTTCGGCCCGTGGCGGGCTGGGGCTTATATCGAGCCGGTTAACCGTTGAAGGGCCGATTGGGAAAAACGGCAGCTCGTTTTTATTATCGGGGCGCCGTACCTATGCCGACCTGTTCCTGGTTTTTGCCGAAAATGAGCAGCTAAAAGAAAGCCAGCTCTATTTTTACGACCTGAACCTGAAAACGCATTTCGAGCTGGGTGAAAAAGACAGGGTTTACCTTTCGGGGTACCTGGGGCGCGATGTGTTGAGTGCAAATATGTTTGGCTTTAATTGGGGCAACAAAACCGGCACCCTGCGCTGGACACACGTGTTTTCACCTAAATTGTTCAGCAATACCTCCGTTATTTTAAACGATTACAACTACAAAACCAGCGCCGATATCGATTTTAAATTTGACCTTGGGGCCGGTATTGTTGGGCGTACATTCAAGCAGCGTTTTACATGGTATATTAACAATAGCAACACCTTGCTGTTTGGTGCCGAACTGAACCAGTACATTTTTAAGCCTGGAAATGTTAGCCTGATCGATTTGGATGGTGAGGAACAAAGACTTGATATTGCGCAAAAAGACGGCCTCGAAAGTGCTTTCTACATTTCGAACGAACAAAAAATTGGCAGCAGCATTACCCTTGGTTACGGGGTGCGGCTCTCAAATTTTGTACGCATGGGGCCTTCTACCGAGTATGTTTTTGATACAAAGGGAGAAGTTGTCGATTCATCGGTTTATGAAGCAGGATCATGGTATAGCTCTTATTGGAACTGGGAACCGCGGTTAAATGCCACGTTTATTATTAACGAGAATACCAGCATTAAAGCCGGGTATAACCGGATGTCGCAATACATTCACCTGCTGCAAAATGCCACTGCCGGCACACCCATCGATTTTTGGACACCCAGCTCGGCTAATGTAAAACCGCAGATTGCCGACCAAATCAGTCTTGGTTTTTTCCGCAATTTTGAAAACCACATGTACCAGCTTTCGGCCGAGGTTTATTACAAAACCATGCAAAACCAAATCGATTATAAAACCGGGGCGTCAATTCTACTGAACGAAAAAGTTGAATCGGAACTGTTGTTTGGCGAGGGTAAAGCTTACGGCCTCGAACTGCTTGCCGAAAAAAAGGAGGGAAAACTCACCGGTTGGATTGCCTACACCCTTTCACGCTCCTTGAAGCAAATTGAGGGCATTAACCGTGGTGAATGGTACCCGGCACGGCAGGACCGTATTCACGATTTATCCATCGTGGCCATGTACCGGTTGAACCCACGCTGGACTTTTTCGCTCAACTGGGTTTATTACACCGGCAACGCGGTTACTTTTCCGGCAGGGAAATATTATTTCGACGGGCGTATTGTAAACCTTTTCACCAGCCGTAACGGTTACCGCATGCCCGATTACCATCGGTTAGATGTGGGCGCCACATGGGTACTGTCCAAAGGGAAAAATTTTTCATCGGAACTGAATTTCTCGGTCTATAATGCCTACGCGCATAAAAACCCGTATTCATACATTTTCAGGGAAGACCGCGATAACCCCGGAACAATGAAATCGACCATGATATACTTGTTTTCGGCCGTGCCATCGATAAGCTGGAATTTTAAATTTTAACCTTTTTGAAGCATTTGAAAATGAGATTAAAAAAAACATATAGCCTTGCCTTGTTACTTTTGATCATTGCTTTTACAGCTTGTGAAGAAGAGGTGGTGCTCGACCTGGGCGATATTCAGGAAAAAATGGTTGTTGAAGCAGAATTGTCAGATTATGGCCCGTTGGCCAAAGTATCATTATCGTACAGCCAGGGTTTTTACGACTCGCTGGCGTTCACAAAAATTACGGATGCATCCGTTGTTGTGGAATCGGAAGCCGGTGATTATGAGGAGCTGACTTTGTTTGATGACGACAATTTCTACTCCCTGTGGCTCCGGCCCCGGTTTGGCGAAAAATATACGCTACGTATTGAAAACAACGGGGAAGTGCTTACAACCGAAACCGTTTTGCCCGAACCCGTTGAGATAAAAAAGGTGCAATTTATTCCAAGCCCTTTCGAATTTAATGGCGATAGCTTAAATGTAATTATTTATGCCGATGACATTGAGGGCGAAGACAACTTTTTCAGGCTGAATATCCATAAAATTGGCCAACAATGGGTAGGCCTGCACTATTTTGTAAGCGATGAAACAGCCGTAAATGGTGAAATTCAAATGCCCGTGTATTTTGAAAACTTTTATTATGGCGATACCGTTATTGTGGAACTGATGCACACAACACGCCAGGTTGCCGATTATTACAGCGGGCTGAGCAACAATATCGGTACATCGTTCAATTCCATAGCACCGGGCAACCCGGTTAATAACCTGCCCAACGATGTGCTGGGCATTTTTGCTGCCTATGCTTACGATATCGATACCGTTATCGTGCAGGGCTTCCCGGCTTTTTAACACAAAAATTCTTTGATTATTAAATATTTTACCCGACTTTTACTTTAAATTATTCTGATATTTTAAACCATTACTTTAAATTATCATGTATATTCGTAAGCAGATATTTATTGATTCTGGCAATGAAAGTGCTTTCTTATAGGGTGCGAGGCAAACAGGAAAAAGTACCTTATTGAAAAAAAAGTTTAGCAGTTCGTTGTGGTTTGATTTACTGTTAACCGATGTTTTTGAACGTTTACAAAGAACCCCATCGCAACTTAGGGAAATTATAATGGCTTCTGAGCCCAATGAGCCTGTAATTATTGATGAAATTCAAAAAATACCATTATTGCTAAATGAAGTACATTGGTTAATAGAAAATAAAAACATACGCTTCATCCTTAGTGGCTCAAGTCCCCGTAAGATAATCCGTTCGAATTCAAATTTATTAGGCGGGCGTGCCCTTCGTTATGAGCTTTATCCCTTAGTAAGTAACGAAATTCCTGATTTTGATTTATTACGGGCATTGAATAACGGCCTTTTACCCAGGCACTATATGTCAAATTCCCCTCAGAGGCTTATTTCAGCCTACATTGGAAATTATTTGAGGGATGAGATTTTGGCCGAGGCAAAGATCCGAAACATTTCAACATTCTCCGATTTCCTTGAGGTTGCAGCCTTTTCAAATGGCGAGATGGTAAATTATACCAATATTGCTTCCGAATGTGGTGTAAGTTCCCCCACCGTAAAAGAATATTTTCAGATTTTGGTTGAGACGCTAACAGGCCGGTTTCTTCCATCCTTTCAAAAAAGACCAAAGCGAAGGGTGATTTTAGCGCCGAAATTTTATTTTTTCGATGTAGGCATTGTAAATTATTTGTTGAAAAGGGGCAAAATTGAAATGGGAAGCGAATCGTTTGGAAATGCATTTGAACATTTCATTTACATGGAACTATATGCACATAGCCACTACTCTGGCATCCAATACCCGATATACTACTGGCGGACAACTTCTCAAATAGAGATTGATTTTGTGTTAGGCGATCATGAAATTGCCATTGAAGTGAAATCAACAACGAATGCAACTCCCCGGCATGCAAAGGGCCTAAAATATTTTTCAGAAGAATATCCCGTTAGAAAATTGATATTGGTCACAAACGATCCTTTCCCCAGGCAAATGGACAAGGTATTGGTTTTACCCTGGAAAAAATTTTTAGAAAAATTATGGGTCGGGGAAATCATCCGCTAAAAAGGTTTTCAGCTGGGCTTATTTTGTTAAATATATAAAGCGAAATAGCTACATTTGCACACGAAATGTGTTCATTTGAGTGAGTTTATGCCCCGTTATAAAACCATATTGTTGTTACCGCTTTTGTTTCTCCCTTTATGCCTTTTTTCGCAAAGCAAAGTAATACGCGACCTGAGGTTCAGGGCTTCGGTTAAAGCCGAAAAAGAGATCGTAAACGATTTGGATGCTTTCATCGAAAGCGAAATTGTTATGGAGCAGGATATTTCTGCCATGGGGAAAGTTTTTGCAGAAGCCGGTCTTGAATATTCCCCCTTCAAAAACCTTTCACTTGAAGGGAAATACCGTTTCTCGAAAAACCGGAAAAGTACTTCCGGCGAATTCAAATACACCCACATGGTGGCCCTGGCTGCCCAGTACGACCATAAAATTGAACGGTTCAAACTTTATTACCGTAACGATACTGAACTGGTAAGTTATTTGCCCTACATGTTTCATACTTTTGGAGTGGCTTTTTCGTTTGATTTATAAATGTTTTGTGTTGGAAAAACTGATTGCAAAAATAGTAATTGTGCTAACGGGCCTTGCGGTTTTTACTTCGTGCTTCGAGGAGTTTGATTACGTACCCGAAATGAATCACGAAGACGCTTTGTTTTTTATTAACGGGCAAAAAAACCTGTACGATACAGCGACCGGTTTAATGCTTTTTCCCGTTTCAGGCTGGGGCCATTTTTCGGCAAACCTTTCATTTAACCAATTATCCGAATTGTATGTTGATGGTCGGAAAATCAGCAATCACGAAGAATTTAACTTTGGTGCTATTGGTAGCGAAAGCACTTTCATTGTTGAAACAACAAATAATGAAGGCCTGACAAAAACGTTTAATTTGAAATTTACTCTGTTACCGGTAGTAAAGGTAACACACCGGTATGCCAAAATCCCCGACGAGCCCAAAATCATTTCAACGTTTTGCTTAATATGCCCGGGCGAAAGGCAATCGGTTTACCGGTATGCTGAAATAGAAGTGCGGGGCGGGTCGACCAAAGACCATCCCAAAAAATCGTTCGGTTTCACGTTAGTCGATGAAAATGATTTAAAAAAGGAAGTACCGCTTTCATTGCTGGGAATGCCGCCGGCATCCGACTGGATACTGAATTCGGGCTATATCGAAAATTTCATTACTAAACGGATCGAATTCTTAGATAAATATTTCAACGATCTCTAATTCAGGAGAAAAAATATTCAAGGCTATTCGGTTTTCGGGTTAAATCTTTCTTCTTACTTTTGTTAGGCGAATTATTACAACCAATAAATAATTGACCAATGAAACGATTCCGCCTAAGCGGGGGAAGTGATCCCGATGTATATTGGGAGAACTTTTGAAAATAATAAATTTAGAAGAATGAAACCAATAGTATTAATTTTAACCGTAACCCTCACAGCTATGATGAGTTGCACCATGCCAACCCAAACGGAACCCGATGTACCCGCCAATTTTCAGTATAAAGTAGAGCAGTTTGCCGATATCCGCATTTTGCGTTACCCGGTACCCGGTTTCGATGAACTGACACTAAAGCAGAAAGAACTGTTATACTATTTATCGCAGGCAGCCATCGAAGGGCGCGACATTATTTTTGACCAGAACAATAAACACAACCTGGCCATACGGCGTACCCTTGAGGCTATTTGGGAAAACTACCCGGGCGACCGAAACACCGATGATTTCGAGGCCTTTGAAGTGTACCTGAAAAGGGTGTGGTTCTCGAACGGCATACACCACCATTATTCTACCGAAAAGTTTGAACCCGGTTTCAGCAAAGAATATTTTAAAACAGTTATTGCTGAAGTTGATGTTTCGGTATTTCCGGTATCAAAAGAAGAGATTATGAATAGACTTGTGCCGGTAATGTTCGACCCCGATATTGCTGCAAAACGCGTAAACCTCGATGAAAGTGATGACATTATTGCTACTTCGGCCAATAATTACTGGGGCGAAGGTGTTACCCAGGCCGAGGCCGAAAGCTTTTATGAAGCAAAAAAAGACCTGATCGACCCCGAACCTGTTTGGCACGGGCTGAACTGCCGTCTCGAAAAGGTAAATGGTGAGCTTGTTGAAAAAACCTGGAAAATTGACGGCGTCTACTCTGAAGCCATCGAAAAAATTGTGTACTGGCTCGAAAAAGCCCTGACTGTTACAGAGAATGAACAGCAACAAAAGGTAATTGAATATTTGGTCGACTATTACAAAACCGGCAACTTGCGGACCTTCGACAAATACAACATTGCCTGGCTGGCCGACCAGCAATCGCGCATCGATTTTGTAAACGGGTTTATTGAAACCTACGGCGATCCGCTGGGCATTAAAGCCAGTTGGGAAAGCGTTGTGAATTTTAAAGATACCGAAGCAACAAAACGGACTGAAATCATCAGTGCAAACGCGCAATGGTTTGAAGACCATTCGCCCGTCGACCCGCGTTTTAAGAAAACAAACGTGAAAGGCGTTACGGCAAAGGTAATAACTGCTGCCATGCTTGGTGGCGACTGCTACCCGGCAACGCCCATTGGCATTAACCTGCCCAATGCCGATTGGATACGGAAAGAACACGGTTCGAAATCGGTTACCATCGAAAACATAACTTATTCTTACCACAAAGCTTCGGAGGGAAGCGGTTTTCTTGAAGAGTTCTGTTATTCGGATAAAGAGGTTGAGCGCCAGAATAAGTACGGCTTTATTGCCGGTAATCTTCATACCGACATGCACGAATGCCTTGGGCATGGTTCGGGACAGTTGCTGCCGGGGGTTGAAGGCGATGAGCTGAAAGCCTATGGTGCAACCATTGAAGAAGCCCGCGCCGACCTGTTTGCGCTTTACTACATGGGCGACGACAAAATGCTCGACCTGGACCTGCTGCCCGACGATAATGCATACAAGGCAGCTTACGACGATTATATCCGCAACGGTTTGATGACCCAGCTTACCCGCATAAAACTGGGCGATAATATTGAACAAACCCACATGCGCAACCGCCAGCTTATTTCCCGGTGGGTTTACCTGCATGGAATTGACGATAATGTGATTGAACGCAAGAAGAAAGACGGGAAAACCTATTTTGTGATTGAGCATTACAAAAGGCTCCGTAATTTGTTTGGCGAATTGCTGGCCGAAGTGCAGCGTATTAAATCAGAAGGTGATTACGAAGCTGCCAAAAACCTGGTTGAATTTTACGCCGTAAAAATTGAACGCGACCTGCACAAAGAGGTGCTTGAACGTTACGAAAAGCTTAATTTGGCACCCTACAGCGGCTTTGTGAACCCGGTTTACATTGTAGAAAAAGACGATGCCGGAAACATTGCCGGTGTTGAGCTTGATTATTCGGAAGGGTATGCCGAACAGATGATGCGTTATTCAGAAGAGCATTCGTGGTTGCCAACATATAATTAGTTGTACATTCCAGATTTCAAATTAAAATTTCGATATATTTTCTGGACATATTGCAGAAAAATATAAAGTACAGGGCGGAGCAAAGCGAAGCCCTGTTTTTTATTCCACGGTTACCGATTTTGCCAGGTTGCGGGGTTGATCCACATCACAACCGCGCAGCACCGAAATGTAGTAGGCAAACAACTGCAAGGGAATAATAGCCAGTAAGGGCGTAACAACCGGGTCGGAGTAGGGGATTTCAAAAATATCGTCGACCATTTTACGCAGGGCATTGTCGCCTTCGGTAATTACGGCAATAATGTTGCCTTTGCGGGCTTTCACTTCCTGTATGTTGCTTACAATTTTTTCGTAATAGCGGTCTTTAGCTGCCACCACTACAACCGGCAGGTTGCTGTCGATAAGGGCAATGGGGCCGTGTTTCATTTCTCCCGCAGCATAACCTTCAGCATGGATATAGGAAATTTCCTTCAGTTTAAGCGCCCCCTCGAGGGCAACGGGGAAAAGGTAGCCCCTGCCCAGGTAAAGGGCATTTATGTTGTCCTTATAGCGTTCGGCAATTTCCTTAATACGCGGGTGGCCAACCAGTATCGATTTAATTTTTTCGGGGATGTTGTATAAATCTTCAATGATGGAATAATAACGTTCGTCGGAGATGGTTTTATGGCGGCGCGCCAGCCGCAGGGCAACAAGGGTAAGCACGGTTACCTGCGCGGTAAATGCCTTGGTCGATGCCACACCAATTTCCACGCCGGCGTGGGTGTATATCCCGGCATGGGTTTCACGCGCTATGCTCGAGCCCACCACATTGCAAATGCCCAGCACCAGGGCGCCTTTCTTTTTGGCAAGACTGATGGCGGCAATTGTATCGGCTGTTTCGCCGCTCTGGCTTATGGCCAGCACTACATCGTCTTCCTGTATAATGGGCTTCCGGTAACGGTATTCCGAGGCATATTCAACTTCAACCGGAACCTGGGCATATTCTTCAATAAGGTATTCGCCAATAAGAGCTGCATGCCACGATGTGCCGCATGCAATAATCACAATGCGTTTGGCATCGAGGATGCGCGGCATCACTTCGTTTAAACCCCCCAGCACAACTTCCCTTGTTTCGGGGTTTATACGCCCTTTAAACGAATCGGAAATGGTTTTGGGCTGCTCAAAAATCTCTTTCAGCATGAAATGGTCGTAGCCGTTTTTCTCAAGTTCGCCTACGCTCAATTCCAGTTTCTGAATTTCAGGTGTTAATTCCTCACCGTCGTCAACACTTTTTAGCGTAAAACTGTTTTTTGAAATGATGGCCAGGTTACGATCATCTAAGTAAACCACGTTTTTGGTGTATTCAACCATGGGCGTAGCGTCCGATGCAAGGAAGTATTCCCCTTCGCCAATGCCCACGGCCAGCGGGCTCGATTTACGGGCAGCAATCAGTTTGTCGGGTTCTTCGCTGCACATAACTGCCAGGCCGTAAGCACCTACAACCCTCGATAGTGCCATGCGCACAGCAAGTTCGGCAGTAATGTGTTTGCCTTCGGAGTACATGTATTCTATAAGGTTGGCAAGTACTTCGGTATCGGTTTCGCTGTAAAACGTGTATCCTTTTTCTTTCAGGTCGTTTCTCAGTTTTTCGTAGTTTTCAATAATCCCGTTGTGTATAATGGTGAAAGTGCCGTTCATCGAGACGTGCGGGTGGGCATTTATGTCATTTGGCTCGCCGTGGGTGGCCCAGCGGGTATGGGCTATCCCTATGTTGCCTGAAACATCGAACCCGGTACAGTAATTTTCAAGTTCGCTTACTTTCCCTTTTTTCTTGTGAACAATTGGTTGCTTATCGCGCGAAAGCGCAATGCCGGCCGAGTCGTATCCACGGTATTCAAGCCTTTTTAACCCTTTTAAAAGTATTGGGTATGCATTTTTGGAACCAATATAACCTACTATTCCGCACATAGTTGTTTGTTTTAGTTTTTCTTAAAAAGAGCGATCAAATAAAAAAGAGAGCCATTGGCCCTCTTGTGTAACGAAAATTATTCGGTTGAAAGTATCTTTTCGTAAAAATTATCGTATTCCTCAATGTAAGTTTCCTCGGTTTGATAGTCCAACACCGGTACGCTTGCACCTTTTATGGCATCTTCCACTTCGGGTTTGTATTTTTCCGAACCCCTTATAATGCCATCGGAATATTGAAATGCCAGTTTTTCGAGGTTCGTGTAATTGGGTTTTTCCAGAATTTTAATATCCTCTTTAGAAATTTCGTTTGAAACCACTTTTTCGGTTAAATCATTGTTAAACGATTTTTCGAGTGGGTTTTCGTAAGGTGAATAAATGACTTTCGACTGGGCAAAAAGCGGATCCTGGGCGTATGTTTTTTTGATGAATAAAGGAACAAACGAACTGATCCAGCCATGGCAGTGGATCAGGTCGGGGGCCCAGCGGAGTTTTACAACCGTTTCGAGCACGCCTTTTGCAAAAAATACGGCCCGTTCATCATTATCCTCAAAAGGTTCGCCTGTTTTGTTGGTCATCACAAACTTACGGTGAAAATAATCTTCGTTGTCGATGAAGTAAACCTGCATGCGGGCAGTCTGAATCGAAGCCACTTTTATAATCAGCGGATGGTCGGTATCGTTAATTACAAGGTTCATCCCCGAGAGGCGGATTACTTCGTGCAACTGGTTCCTGCGTTCGTTAACACAACCGTAACGGGGCATGAAAGTACGAATTTCTTTACCTCTTTCCTGGATGCCTTGCGGAAGGTATCGGCCAATTTTCGATAATTCAGATTCGGGGAGATAAGGAGTAATTTCCTGAAAAATAAACAATACCTTTTTCTTTTCCATTTCTATTTATCAAGGTTTTTGATTTTGCAAAAATAGTAAAAATCCCTGAATATACCATCATAAACCGGTAGTGAAGAACAGTTAAATGTTGAAAGCATGTTTGTATTATATGTGATTTATTTATTTACTTTGCAGTTTGATTTTTTGGTTTGATGAAGGTTGTTTGTACAGTTGCTGACCTGAAAAAAGAAATTGATAGTCAGCGGAAAAGGAAATTGAGTATAGGGTTTGTCCCCACCATGGGCGCCCTGCACAAGGGGCATTTGTCGCTGGTTGAAGAAGCCGGTAAACAATGCGGCTGCGTGGTGGTTAGCATTTTTGTAAATCCTACCCAGTTTAACAACACCAACGACCTTAAACGTTATCCGCGCAACCTCGATGCCGATATTGACATGTTGAAACAAACCGCCTGTAAACTGGTTTTTGCCCCATCGGTTAACGAGATATACCCCGAAAAAGACAAACGAAAGTTCGATTTCGGAAAACTCGAAACCGTGATGGAGGGAAAATTCAGGCCGGGGCATTTCAACGGGGTGGCACAGGTTGTAAGCAAGCTTTTTGATATGGTGAAGCCCGATAAAGCATTTTTTGGCCGGAAAGATTTTCAGCAACTGGCCATAATCTGCAGGCTGAACACCATGTTGGGTACCGGAATTGAAATTATTGGCTGCCCTACCGTGCGCGAACCCGACGGCCTGGCCATGAGTTCGCGAAATAAATTGCTGAACGAAGCACAGCGGAAAAATGCCGCGCTTATTTCGCAAACACTTTTTAATGCTGTTAAAAAAACACAAACCTTAAGTGTTGGCGAATTGAAAAAATGGGTTATTGAAACCATCGATAAAAACCCTTTCTTAGAAACAGAGTACTTTGAGTTGGTTGATGATGAAAACCTGGACCCGATCGAAAATTGGGAGGGGAAATTCAACAAAACCGGTTGTATAGCTGTTCAGTGTGGAGAGGTACGTTTAATTGATAATGTAAAGTTTTAAAAATGTTTATTGAAGTTTGTAAATCGAAAATACATAAGGTAACCGTTACTGAAGCAAACCTTCAGTACGTGGGGAGTATTACCATTGACGAAGACTTGATGGATGCCGCCAACATTATTGAAAACGAAAAAGTACAGGTGGTGAACATTAACAATGGCGAACGCTTAGAAACTTATGTGATTAAAGGCGAACGTGGCTCGGGCACCATCTGCCTTAACGGCCCGGCAGCCCGTAAGGCAGCCGTGGGCGATGTGGTTATCATTATTTCATACGCCATGCTCGACTTTGAAAAGGCCAAAACATTTAAACCCGCGCTCGTTTTCCCCGATACGGAAACAAACTCGTTGGTATAATTAATCCAATTTTACCCCGGGCGGTGATGGCGCCCTTTGCTTTTTGTGCTAATGTGCTAAACGGTTGTTGGCCGCGCAATTCAAACTTTTCTTATTGTTATATTTCAAGTTGAAGGTTGTCCTTTTCAATATCTTTGAAATAGTTATACGTGCCTACTTTCAATTCATACGTGGCGGCTTCGTCGCACACAATAATGCCTTTGGGGTGCATTTGCAAAGCACTAACCGTCCACATGTGGTTAACCCCTTCTTCAATGGCATGTTGCAAGGCACGTGCTTTATTGTGCCCGTTAACAATTATCAATACTTCTTTTGCATCGAGCACTGTGGCAATGCCAACCGTTAGTGCTGTTGTGGGAACTTTTGACGGGTCGTTGTCGAAAAAGCGGCTGTTGGCCAGGATGGTGTCCTGCGTCAAGGTTTTAACGCGTGTTCTCGATTTTAGCGATGAACCGGGTTCGTTGAAAGCCAGGTGCCCGTCGGGGCCAATGCCTCCCAAAAACAGGTCGATGCCGCCATATTGCAAAATTTTTTCTTCGTACCGGGCGCACTCTTTTTCCAAATCGGGTGCGTTGCCGTTTAAAATGTTGGCATTTTCAGGCAAAATATCGATGTGGCTGAAAAAATTGTCCCACATGAACGAATAGTAACTTTGTTCGTGCTCTTTGGGTATCCCAATGTATTCATCCATGTTGAACGAGACCACGTTCTTAAACGATATTTTTCCACTTTTGTGCATGGCAATCAATTCTTTGTATGTTCCAAGAGGCGATGAACCCGTTGGTAAACCAAGCACAAATGGTGATGATGTGCCGTGTTGTTTGATTTTTTTGGCGATATAGGCGGCAGTCCATTTCGAGGCCGACTGGTAATCGGGTTGAATAATTAATCTCATAAGGATCAGGTTTTAGGATTTTAAATTGAAACCAAATATAAGTAAATGTGTTTAAATAAAGTCAAATACAATAGCTTGAAGTTGGGCAATAATTTCATACGCTTTCTATTGGGTCCGGTTAAATACAACGGCCACGGTTTCCACATTACCATCAACCCATAACGACAGGAAATGAAGCCCGCCTTTTTCTGTTAAGGAATGATCGAGCATCAAACGGTGCCTGCCAGCATGAAGTTTTATTTCATCTCCATCGAAAAGTACTTGTCCGCTTGATGAATAAAGCATTGCTTTCACCGAAAATACATCATTCCGGTTGGGCAAAACAAATTCCATTACAGCTACTTCGCTTATCGGGTTTGGAAAAACTTTTAAGCCATACGTTTTGTTCAATGTTGTTTGCTCAATCCCGGTCCGGAATTTTTTGTAAAAAGGCCTGCTTGCAATTGTTTCACCAAAATTGTTGTATGCTGTTATTTCGCAAAACAGCATATCGTCATACTGTACATTGCCAAAGTTTACCAAAACCTGGGTGTCGGTATTTGCAAAACTTTCTTCAAAAACGGTTTCTTCCTGGTGGGTTATGCTCAAACGGTATCCTTGTGCGCCTGTTGCCCGTTCCCAGCTAAAAATATTTTCGGGCTCAACAAGGGTGTCGCCGGACATGGGAAGGAAAACTGAAAAACTTTCAGGGGCAAATTCCCCGGTTTGAAAAGAAACCTTTGTCCCATACGACTGTATTGTATCAAAAAATGCCCAGGCCGAGAGTTCATATTCCACTCCTGGAAGAAGTTCGTTTTCAATTTCATTGGGTGGGCAGAAATAATTGGTGTCGGTCGTGTATTCTTTTGTGAAAGTGCTTCCACCGGTTCCCGTGTCGGTTACCTTAATAGAATATGCGGTTGCACCAGTGAGCGGTTCAAGCTCAAAACAAGGCAGGAAACCAATTCCTGTTTCGTTTAGCTGTGGTGAAATAACCTTTGGCATGCGGTTTATCCTGAAAGGGTATTCCGAATAGGTGGTAGCCGTGATGGTATAAATATCGACCCCTGCCTCAAGGAACAGGTAGAAACTGTCGCCGTAATATTCCGGTATTTTCCAGTTTAAGTTACCCTGTGAAGCAAAACCGGGTTTGTGGTTTTTCTTTTTCAGTTCGGCCAATACATTTTTTTCGTTATCGCATAAACTGATCCGTACAAAATTGATTTCACCTTCGGTTTCCCAGGTTATTTTGCATAACGAATCGATAAACATTTGTTCCCCTTCAAAGCCAAAGGGGTCAACCGGGTTAGAGTTGGGTGTTAGCAGTGTGATTGCCGGCTGTCCAAGGTACATGAAAGGTTCCGACTGGCAACGGTAATTTTCTGTGTCGCCTGTAAGTGCTTCTATACCCAATAATTCAACGGTAATATTGGCTGTGTGGGTTGGTGGCACTTCACCCTCGTACATCCATTCGTATGTATTGTTGCCGGGAACGGAAGTAGCGTTTTCAGCAACGACAAGTTCAAAATCGTTTTCCGGGTCGGTGTAGGTTATTTTTACTTTTTCGCCAATTCCTTCATGAAACCAACTGATCGTGTTTGCTTTTCCGGGAGCAAAATAATCGCTGGCAGTTGGCGACTGGAATGTTAACCTGTTGTGGTATATGGTAAAAGGTGTTTCCGAAACAACAAACTCATCCGTATTTTCCCGGTTTGTAATTTTTACCAGGCATTGAGTGGCGTTGGTGTCGGGCACGGTCCAGTTGTATGCCCCGGTTGAAGCATTCAGGCTTGAGGTTACGGGCGAATACGTTAGCCCGTTATCACACGAATAGTGCAGGTTTATTAGATTGACCCGTGAAGGGGCCGACCATGTTATTTGCAAAGACGTTGAATGTTTCTGAACAATATCCGGCCCGTTTGGAAAATCAAGTTCAATGGGCACCGTTTCGAGCAGGTCGGTTTTAAACCGGTTGAAAAGTTCGTTGTCCCCTTCTTTTCCGGTAACAATGTCGGCATGGTTGTAACCCGCGAAATACCTTACCCGTTTGGGTGTATGTCCCTCGAAAGAAGCGCTTTGACAGGGCACGATCCCATCGTTATCGAAACCGAAACTTTCTTCAATGATGTAGGCACCAACTTTGTATTGTTGCTCAACGGTCTCGATGGGGGGGAGCAGAAACTCACCGTTTACCGTTCCGGCGTAGCAAACCATTTTCGAATCAAACTCGGTATGGGTGTTCAGATTAACAAGCCAGTTGTTCCGTTCATCGGGGTATGTGTTGTAATCGAGCAGTCCGTCGTAATTGTCCCAGCGCAGGTTGCTGCGGTTAACTTCATCGTAAGTTGTTTCTTTAAACACCAGTCCTTCAATGGTTGCCATGGTTAGTTGCATGATAAAGTTCACTTCGTTATCGCGGGCAGGGCCGTTGGCCATGGGCGAACCATGGTGGGGCGAGCCCAGCGTGATGAGCAGGTTTACATTATCGCCGCACTGCCTGCCTAAATAATTGCCGCTTGTATACGTATTCTCAATCATGAACGAACGGGAAACCAATCCACCCATGCTGTGTGCAATAATTACAAAAGGTTGTTGGTGCAGGCCTTCCTCCTGAAGTTTGTCACGCAGCAGTGTTCCCAGCTCCTGTATCGAAACTGCGTTCGAATAGTATTTTACGTAGTAGGGCTTGAAGTTGTTGCGCAGTTCGAAATCGTTGAGCAGGAAGCTTTTGAAAAAGTCCCAGTAGCCTGTTCCCGGTGGTGCCGGCCTGCCCTGGAAACTCCAGCCATGGACTATGATGATTGGTGTTTTCCCATCGGGATCAATTTCAGGGTTTGGGTCTTCAATATAAAGCAATTCTTCATCGCTTTTGAAGTGTGAAAATGACACGTGTTCGGGTTCCGATGTTGCAACCGATATTTTTGATGTTTCGTTTTGTGGTGTTGTTTTTTCCTTCCCCGGGGGAATTTCCGACCAGGAATAGGAGACCGGGAACATAAGGAAAACCAGGCATAGTAAAAGGACGTTCTTCATAATTTTTAAATAAACATGTTACGAATATACATAAAAACAAAATTTAAATCACAAAAGCCCTACTTCATAAAACCTGCTTTTTTTGTATTAAGTTACATCGGTTGTCAGGTTGTTATTGTTGTCCGCTTCGCCTTATCTTTTTTAATCTTGTGAACAACGACAACAATAACAACTTATAACATACCAATACCCCAAAATTATTTTTCATTTTCAGCCCCAATTCTCTCTTCCTTGAGTTTGGATTTTTCTTAATATCTTTGATCCATGCCGAAAGCAAAAACCATATATGTTTGTCAAAGCTGTGGGGTTACTTCCCCGAAGTGGATTGGCCATTGCCCTTCGTGCGGCGAATGGAATACATATGTTGAAGAAATTGAAGTGACAACGTCGAAGAGCAAACGCTTGTCGTCGGGTCCTTCTGTACTTGACAAACCGCTAACATTGCCCGAAATCCCGCTGGGTAAAACCAATCGTTTTTCGACCGGCAATGATGAGTTTGACCGTGTGTTGGGTGGTGGCCTGGTACCCGGTTCGATCGTTTTATTGGGCGGTGAACCCGGAATTGGCAAATCGACGCTGGCACTACAGGTGGCCCTCGCGCTAAAGACCAAAAATGTATTATACATCTCGGGCGAGGAGAGCCTTGAGCAGATCAAGCTCCGGTCGACACGCCTGGTGAATGGAAACGACCAGTGCCTTTTTCTTTGCGAAACGTCACTTGAAAACATATTGGCCCAAATTGACAGGGTTACCCCCGGTCTGCTGATCATCGATTCCATTCAGACGGTAAACACCGAGATGATAGAATCGAGCGCGGGGAGTGTTTCGCAAATACGCGAATGTACTGCCGGGATTATGAAAAAGGCCAAAGCCATGTCGGTTCCGGTAATCCTTATCGGGCACATTACCAAGGAGGGGAGTATAGCCGGCCCCAAGGTGCTTGAACACGTGGTTGATACCGTGTTGCAATTTGAGGGCGACCGGAATTTTATGTACCGCATTTTGCGGGCAAGTAAAAACCGTTTTGGTTCCACCAGCGAAATGGGCATTTTCGAAATGCGGCAGGACGGGCTCCGGCAGGTTTCAAACCCGTCGGAATTGCTTGTAAACAGCGAGCATCAGGGATTAAGTGGAACAACCATTGCAGCAGCCATTGAAGGCGTGCGGCCTTTTCT
The DNA here is from genome assembly GCA_021740385.1 of Prolixibacteraceae bacterium. Taxonomy (GTDB): domain Bacteria; phylum Bacteroidota; class Bacteroidia; order Bacteroidales; family Prolixibacteraceae; genus DAIMEA01. The sequence continues at coordinate 25,692 of JAIOZY010000032.1, forward strand.
GATCGAAGTACAGGCGCTTGTCAGTTCGGCGGCTTATGGCAACCCGCAGCGCTCGGCCACGGGCTTCGACCTGCGCAGGCTGAACATGCTGCTGGCCGTGCTCGAAAAACGTGCCGGTTTCAAACTGGTTACCAAAGATGTGTTCCTGAACATTGCCGGTGGTATTAAAGTTACCGATCCGGCCATCGACCTGGCCGTGATCTGCTCCGTTTTGTCATCAAATTTCGATAAAGCTGTAAACATGAATGTGTGCGTGGCCGGGGAGGTAGGGCTGACTGGCGAGGTGCGCCCCGTGAGCCGGGTTGAGCAGCGCATTGCCGAAGCCGAAAAGCTCGGGTTTTCACGAATAGTGGTCCCCTATGCCAATAAAGGCTTCGATGCCGGAAAATATAAAATTGAAATTGTGCGGGTAAAAAATGTGAGCGAAACCTTGCGAAGCCTGTTCAAAAACAATTAGTACCTTAGTGGTACACGGGTTTGCCACAAAGCACCGTTTACATATTATTTGTAGTGGTTTTGGCAGGTTTGACCTGACAAACTTGATATGGATAATAACAAAAAAGATTACGGATATTTAAATGCAATGAAACAGTACCTAATTATAGCGCTTTTTCTGATAATGGCAGCCGGTTGCAAGCGCGATCCCAAGCCCGCCGAAGCCCTTGATAAAGATGTTTTTATTGAAGTTTTGACCGATATTCACATTGCCGAGGGTATTTATTCCGAGCGGAACCGTTTGCCCTTCGACAGCCTGAAATCGGATCTTTTGTACGAATCGGTATTAAAAAAACATAACGTTACCGAAGATGAGATGGTTGCAACTACCGTTTACTATTCGAGGCACCCGCGCGAATACGATAAAATTTTTTCAGAGGTCTTAAGTAACATTAGTGCTTTGCTCGAAGAGGAAAACCTTTCGAAAGCCATTGATGTTAAAAAATAGTTGTTACTGAATTGCTTCATTGAAACGAGGGTCAACCTGATTTTTATTAGGCAGTAATGATTGGATTAATTTCCCTCAGTTTTCACCTTAAAAAGTATCTTTGCAGAAAATTTTCCGATGGCTACATTTCTTTTCGATAAAACGGTTTTTGGCCCGGTAATCAGCCGGAGGCTGGGCATTTCGCTGGGAATTAACCTGTTGCCCAATACAAGCAAGCTTTGTTCCATGGATTGCATTTATTGTGAATGCGGGCGAAACCCCGATACCCGCAAAGTAAAAGCAGTATTGCCAACACGTGATGAAGTTAGAAATGCCTTGGGAAAAAAGCTGGTTGAAATGGCTCAGGAAAACCGGTTACCCGATGTGATCACTTTTGCCGGAAACGGCGAACCAACCATGCATCCCCAGTTTGCCGGTATTATTGATGATACCCTTAGCCTAAGAGACCGGCTTGCCCCTGATGCCCGAATAGCCGTATTGTCGAACTCGATGCACCTTAACAAACAGGCGGTTGTTGAAGCCCTGAAGAAAGTTGATGATAATATTCTGAAGCTTGATTCGGCTTTTACCGAAACCGTGGAAATCATGAATTGCCCGGTTGTCCCTTTTAACCTCGAAAAACTTGTCGGTCAGCTTTGCCGGTTCAACGGTAAATTAATTATTCAAACCATGTTCCTGCGGGGAAGTTACAAAGGCCGTTCGTTTGACAACACCACCCCCCCCGAAATTGATGCATGGATTGAACTTCTGAAAAAAATTAAACCTGAAAAGGTGATGATTTATACCATTGCACGTGACACGCCCATCAGTTCGCTTCAGAAAATACCCGAAAATGAACTGCAAAGGATTGCAGATCTTGTTAAAAAGCGTACAGGTATGCAGGTCGAGGTATCGGGTTAGAGCCTTTGCCGTTTTCGTTTCCCGTCGTATTCAACCCAGGTTGGTGGTTCGGTAAAGTACATTCCGTTTCCAACCAATTCTTTTACCACTACCACACGGAACAGCCTTTCGGCGGGCATGCCCGGGAATTCACCTTCAACGGGGTCAATTACAAGCACGTTGTTTCTGTTTGTAAATGAAAAGTTGATAACCGCCCCCTGGCCGTTTAAGTATCCCTGGCCATTCCCGGTGTCGTCGTACAACGAAAACGTTGCATCATCGCCGGGGTATATCCGTATTTCAACCGGTGAATAAAGGCTGTCGGTTGTGTTTGATCCGATGGTGGCAAACGGAACGATTGAGCCTGCTTTTACAAAAAGCGGAATGTAATCCTTGCTTACTTCAACTTCGGTGTTTGTCCCGCCTTCGTGTTTTATTCCCGTATGGAAGTTGTACCAATCGTTCCCTTCCGGCAGGTAAACCTGCATTTTTTCGGTGTTGGGTTCAACCACGGGGCAAACCATCATCGATTCGCCAAACATAAACTGCCGGTTGATTTTGTATACTTTTTTGTCTTCGGGATAATCGAAAAGCAACGAACGTACAAATGTTTTGTTTTTGGTTGCTACCTTGCGGGCTGTAGAATAAATATACGGCAACAGGTGATAGCGGAGTTTAATGGCTTTTTGCAACTGTTCGGTATAATCGGTTGAAGGGTTATTGCCATTAATCAAATCTTTGGCACCGGGGGGTGAGATAAACACCGGGTTAAAAGCGGCATACTGGTACCAGCGCAGCATTAATTCACTTTGCTGTGCGGCGCTCAGTCCGGCTGGTTTAAACGGTTCTGCACCAGAAGTGCTCCAGTAGGGTTGCCCCGAGAGTGAAAGGTTGATGCCTGATATTACCTGGTTTTCGAAGTCGCCCCAGTTTTCAATTTTTGCATTTGTAAGCAAAAAGGTGCCGTATTTTTGTATGCCCGGGAAATTGGTGTGTGTGGGTATGCATAACCTTTCTTCTGAAGTTTCTTCGCTCAGTTTTTCATATTCGGGTTTCAATTGGTCATAAGCAGCCATGTTGAGCATCGGGCTATTCGATGCCGATGTGGTTGAGGCTGTAATTTGCATCTCTTTTTCGTAAAGAGGGAACGATTTTGTAGTAACGGGCTCAACAGGGATATTGGCCGATGTGAAATTATTTGCCCGGGCTTCAACCGTTTGGCTTGATACAGGCAACAACCAGTGCCCGAATGCCCAGCGCGGAAGCATTGGGGCGTTGCCCGTAATGTTCCTTATTTCAGATACAATATCATTCCAGTGGGGGCCGTAAATGAAAAAATACTGAATTTCGTTGGCAAGGGCCGATTCAATTTCGAGGCCGCCGCGGGTGTCGGTAAAACGTGTTGCTGAGTAGTTGTCCCATAACAATGCATAGCCTCTTTCGGAATAGAAAAGGGGAGTGGCGATGTTTTCTGTATCCTGTTTCACATCGAATGAAAGGTTCCTGAGGTTTGTGTGTGCTTCTTCGGTATCGAGGCCAAAGCCGTAGATATGCTCGTCGGGGTTCAGGAAGAAACGTTGTTTAATGCGGTATTTTTCCGAAGCCGGTTCGATTTCATCAAAGGTACGGCCCGATTCGATGACCATTTTGTTGCCGTCGCGGTTATAAATTCGCGCGAGGCCGTCTTCCTGAATGCTGATAAGTAGTTCGCTTGTTGTAATTTCGATGTTGTTTTGCGAGTAGCCCACTTTAAACTTTAAATCGTTATCCGGATCGTTTGCAACCAGGCTGTTGAAGTCGGAAAATTCGACCTGCATACCTGATATTAATTTCACAGCCCGGGGCGACCATATTTCGACCCGCAACATGCGGGATTTCATCCCAATACCTTCAAGGTCGATGGTAACTTTATTCCCGTCAATTGTGTACAACGATCGGGCAAGAACCCCTGATGAAAGAAAGAGGAATATCAAAAACCAGTTAAACTTTTTCATAGCCGATAAATATTAATGTCTTCAAGTAAGGTGCCGGAAAAATGTATCAAAATTTATTCCGTTTTTTTACTACAAGGTTGTAGAAACGGGTTAATTGCTGTACCTAATTTTGAAAAACTAAACTAATTTACTGGTTTTTTGGCAAAATAAAAAAGGCCTGTGAAGCATGTATGCAACACGGGCCTTGTAAATATTTTATAATTAGCTGTTAAAGTTTTTTGGCTACTTCAACTTCTTTAAAAGATTCGATAATGTCGCCAACTTTAATGTCGTTGAAATTATTAACGTTCATACCGCATTCGTATCCGTGTGTAACTTCTTTTACGTCATCTTTAAAACGTTTTAACGAGCCAAGTTCACCGGTAAATATCACAATACCGTCGCGAATTACCCTTACTTTGTTGTTACGGTTTATTTTACCATCGCGAACGATACAGCCTGCTACCGTGCCCACTTTTGTGATTTTGTAAACTTCCTGGATTTCGGCTGTTCCGGTAATTTCTTCTTTAATTTCGGGTGAAAGCATTCCTTCCATAGCCGCTTTTATTTCTTCTATTGCATCGTAAATGATGGAATAGAGACGGATGTCAATTTGTTCCTGTTCGGCCAGTTTACGTGCTGCAAGCGATGGCCTCACCTGGAAACCGATAATGATGGCATCGGAGGCTGTTGCAAGCATTACGTCCGATTCGGATATTTGTCCAACGGCTTTGTGTTTCACGTTAACCTGTATCTCTTCGGTCGACAGTTTAATGAGCGAGTCGGCGAGGGCTTCTATCGAACCATCGACATCGCCTTTCACAATAACGTTCAATTCCTGGAAGTTACCAATGGCAATGCGTCGTCCAATTTCGTCGAGGGTAATGTGTTTTTGGGTACGCATACCCTGTTCGCGCTGGAGTTGTTCGCGTTTGTTGGCAATTTGCCTTGCTTCGCGTTCCGACTCCATCACGTTGAATTTATCGCCGGCCTGCGGGGCGCCGTTTAGTCCGAGCACAAGGGCTGGTTCGGCCGGGCCGGCTTCTTTAATAATTTGGTTACGTTCGTTAAACATGGCTTTTACGTGCCCCATGTACTGGCCGGCAAGTAAAATATCGCCTTCCCGGAGGGTTCCGTTTTGTACTAAAACGGTTGCAACATATCCGCGTCCCCTGTCGAGTGATGATTCGATTACGGAGCCTACTGCCCGTTTTTCGGGGTTGGCCTTTAGTTCAAGCATTTCGGCTTCGAGCAGTATTTTTTCGAGCAGTTCCTCGATGCCAATGCCGTTTTTGGCTGAAATGTCGTGCGACTGGTATTTACCGCCCCACTCTTCAACCATGTAATTCATGTTTGCCAGTTTTTCTTTTATGGCATCGGGGTTTGCCCCGGGTTTGTCAATTTTGTTAATGGCAAATACGATAGGTACTCCTGCTGCTGCGGCATGGTTTATGGCCTCAACGGTTTGAGGCATCACGTTGTCGTCGGCAGCAACAATAATAATGGCAATATCGGTAACCTGGGCACCCCTTGCGCGCATGGCGGTAAAGGCTTCGTGCCCTGGGGTATCGAGGAATGTTATTTTGCGCCCGTCGGAAAGTTCAACGTTGTATGCCCCAATGTGCTGGGTTATGCCCCCGGCCTCACCGGCAATTACGTTTGTTTTACGGATGTGGTCGAGCAGCGATGTTTTACCGTGGTCGACGTGGCCCATAACGGTAACAATGGGCGGCCTGGGTTCCATCTCTTCTTCGCTGTCTTTTTCTTCTTCGATGGCTTCCATCACTTCGGCGCTGATAAATTCAACTTTGAAGCCAAATTCCTCGGCAACAAGCGACATGGTTTCTGCATCGAGCCGCTGGTTAATTGAAACGAACAGGCCTAATGCCATGCAGGTTGATATTACCTGGTTTGCCGTTACGTTCATCATGTTTGCCAGCTCGTTAACCGAAACAAATTCGGTAACCTGAAGCGTTTTCTTTTGTTCTTTTGCTTTTGCTTCCTGGGTGGCTAATTTTTCACTGGCAGCGGCGCGTTTTTCCCGCCGGTATTTCGATCCTTTCGATTTCGACTTGTTGGTAAGGCGGGCAAGGGTGTCTTTAACCTGTTTTTGAACATCTTCATCCGAAATTTCCTGGTGGAAGGGCCTTTTCCTGGTGTGTTTCGATTGTCCTTTCTTCGGGCGGGAATCGTTATGGCCGCCGGAAGGCTGTTTGGATATGTCGATCCTTTCTTTTTGGATGCGTTTTCTTTTTTTCTTTTTTGAGGCTGCGCTGGCGCCTTCGCCGTCAACAACGTCTTTACGATGTATAACCTTTTTGCTTTTCGATGAACGCGATGTGTCATCTGCAATGCCGGATTTTTCCTTTCGTTCTTTTTTTCTGAGGTTCTCTCGATCTTTTCTTTCCTGTTCGCGTTGTTTTTTTGATTTTTTTGGTGGCCTGGTGCGTTGGTTCATGCTATCGAGGTCGATTTTTCCAACCACCTTTAAATCGTTTTCAACTTTAGGTATGTTCGATTTTATTTCTTCAATTTCCTCTTTTTCTTTTTTCTTTTCAGTTTTTACCGGTTGCGGTTTTTCTGTTTTTTCAACTTTCTTTTCTTTCCTGTCTTTTTCTTTAGCCTTTATGGTTTCTTTTTCTTCTTTTTGTTCCTCAACGGGTTTTTCTTTTTTTGGTTTTTCTTCTTTTTCAACGGGTTTTTCTTCAGCAATTGTTTTAGAAGGTTCTTTGGCTTTTGGCTTTGGTTTGCTTTTGGGTTTTTCCTTTTTCTCGGGTTCTTCTTCAGGTTTTGATGGTTTTTTATCGAGGTCGATTTTTCCAACCACCTTCAACTCTTTTTTGGGTACAAGACTTAAGTCTTCCTCTTTTTCTTTTTCCTTTTCTTCCTCCTTTTCTTTTCCTTTCTGAGGCGCAGAAATTGTTTTTGATGTACTGTGGTCTGTAATCATGAGCACATCATCGTCATCACCTTCATCGATTTGTTCTTCATCGGTTTCAGAAATATCGTCGATGGTGAGCGATTCATTTTTCTGATGCCTGTGGCTGCGCAGGTTCAGTTTTTCCGATTCCTTTTTTAAATCGATATCCCTGCTGTACTCTTTTTGCAATATTTGGTACTGCTCGTAATCGATTTTGGCATTGGGGTTCGGATCTACCGAATACCCTTTTTTGTTTAGGAATTCAACCATGGTTGCAATACCAACGTTAAATTCCCTGGCAATTTTTCCTAATCGTTGTGTTCCTTTGCCTGGCTCCATACTAAACCTTTCGAATATTTATTTTTTCGTTTCCGAAATTATGATTCAAATTCTGATTTTAAAATTTTTAATACATCATCAATGGTTTCTTCTTCCAAGTCGGTGCGTTTTATCAGGTCGTCGCGTGTAAGGCCCAAAACGTTTTTGGCTGTATCGCATCCAATGGCTTTTAACTCGTCAATGATCCATCCTTCAATTTCGTCGCTGAATTCGTCGAGGTTAACATCTTCGTCATCGGTTTGCATTTCGCGGTAAACATCAATTTCGTAACCGGTAAGCTGGCTGGCGAGTTTAATGTTAAGCCCGCCTTTCCCTATTGCGAGCGATACCTCTTCGGGTTTCAGGTAAACTTCGGCAGTTTTGGTCTCTTCGTTTAGTTTTATGCTCGATATTTTTGCCGGGTTCAGTGCCCGTTGAATGTAAAGCACACTGTTGGTGGTGAAGTTTATAACATCGATGTTTTCGTTACGCAGTTCCCTTACAATACCGTGTATCCTTGATCCTTTCATTCCTACACATGCACCCACGGGGTCGATGCGTTCATCGTACGATTCAACGGCAATTTTTGCACGCTGGCCGGGTATCCGCACTATTTTTTTGATTGTGATGAGCCCGTCGAAAATTTCAGGTACTTCAAGTTCGAATAGCCTTTCGAGGAAGGCAGGCTGGGTTCTCGACAGGATGATCAGTGGGTTATTGTTGTGCAACTCTACTTTATAAACAACGGCCCTTACACTGTCGCCTTTTCTGAAAAAGTCGGTAGGTATTTGTTCCGATTTGGGTAAAATCAGCTCGTTGCCTTCATCGTCGAGTACCAGTATCTCTTTTTTCCAAATTTGATATACTTCGCCGATTACAATTTCACCAACTTTATCTTTGTATTTAGTATATATGCTGTCTTTTTCCAGTTCGAGAATGCGGCTTGCAAGGTTTTGCCGCAGGTTCAATATAGCCCTGCGCCCGAAATCGAATAATTTTACTTCATCGCTGACTTCCTCGCCAACTTCAAAATCAGCGTCGACTTTTTTTGCCTCCGAAAGGGGTATTTGTTTGTTGGGGTCGGTAAAATCTTCATCGGCCACTACTTCGCGGTAGTGCCATATTTCAAAGTCTCCTTTGTCGATATTGATGATAATATCGAAATTCTCGTCGCTTTCATACTTCTTCTGAAGCATGCCTCTGAAAACATCTTCAAGCACGCTCATCATAGTAGCGCGGTCGATGTTCTTTAACTCTTTAAATTCGGCAAACGTATCGATCAGGTTAACGTTCTCCATTTTCCAATTATTTATTATTTGAACGATATAATATTTTTCACCTCTGGTTTTTGGTCGAACCGAAATGATTCGGTGCGATTAACCTCAACCTTTTTTTTCTTTCCATCAGCTTTTTCAAGCGTTTTAATTTCAAGGTCGAAACCTTCGGGCCCAACACTTTTTAAAACACCTGAAACAGGCTTGTTGCCGGCGATTGTTACCTCAACCCTGTTGCCAATGTTTTTTACCCATTGCCGGTATACCTTAAACGGTTTTCCCAGCCCCGGCGACGAAACCGATAATTCGAAATCTTCAGCATCCCTGTCGAGATTATGCTCAATGTGGCGGCTCACCTCAACGCATTTTTGAATGGATATGCCGTTGTCGCCATCTATGGTAACCTCAATTACATTGGCCTTGTTGACACGTATTTCAACAATGAAATATTCATCAGTAAGGGCCTCATTAGCCAGTTGTTCAATTTTTTCAGTTTCAATCATACATCAACTCCAATAAAATAGGGGACTTCTGTCCCCTACATATTGACATAGAATTGCCGCAAAAATATAAATAATTAATGAATCAAACAAAATCAGCAAGTTAATATAACAGGCCCGTAAATATTTTTTAAAGAAAAACGGTAAAAGCGTGTGGTATATCACGGTAGGATGTGTTACTTTCGTTGTTTTTAACTGCTTGCGCAATGACAAGAAACAACATTAATAAGCGAAAAATAATTAACGACCCGGTTTCTGGGTTCATAAACCTGCAAAGCGATTTGGTGTTCGACCTGATAGAGCACCGTTTTTTTCAACGGCTCAGGAGAATTAAACAACTTGGTTTGTCGTACCTGGTTTACCCGGGGGCTAACCATACCCGTTTTGAGCACGCGCTCGGTGCGCTCCACTTGATGCGGTCGGCCATCGATTCGCTTAAAAATAAAGGTATTGCAATTACCCCCGATGAGGCCGAAGCCGTTTCGATAACCATTTTATTACACGATATTGGACACGGGCCTTTTTCGCACGCCCTTGAATATTCCCTGGTTACGGGCATTCCGCACGAACTGATGTCGCTTGTAATGATGGAGAAAATGAATGAAGAATTCGGGCATCAGCTTGATTTGGCTATTCAAATATTCAAAAACAGTTATCAAAAACGGTTTCTGCACCAGCTTGTTGCCAGCCAGCTCGACATGGACCGGCTCGACTACCTCAGGCGCGATAGTTTTTACAGCGGTGTAATTGAAGGGGCCATCGGATCGGACCGCATTATTAAAATGCTTAACGTGAGAGGTGATAAACTGGTAGTTGATAAAAAGGGGATTTACTCCATTGAAAAATTCCTGATTGCAAGGCGGCTGATGTACTGGCAGGTTTATTTACACAAAACGGTTATTGCTGCCGAACACATGCTGATAAAAATTTTACAGCGTGCAAAAGAGCTGGTAAGCAGGGGTGATGATCTGTTTTGTCCGCCCCAGTTGTTTTGGCTGCTGAAAAACAACATTACCCGCGATGATTTACTGAACAGCCAGACCCGGGAAACGCTTATCGAAAATTTTATTTTGCTCGACGATTCCGACATCATGTGTTCAATAAAAGTATGGTGCAGCCATCCCGACCCCATCCTGTCATTCCTGGCACGTTCAATAACTAACCGTAAGTTGTTGAAAATTAAAATCTCCGACAGCCCCTTCAAGGAAGCTTACGTGCGGGAAGCGCAAAAAAAAGCTGCCGTTTATTTCAATGCAAATTACCACGATGCTGCTTATTTCGTTTTTCAGGGCGAAATTTCGAACAGCGCTTACGAACCTGGGGCTGAAAATATTCTTATCGTTTCGCACAACAATGAAACAGCCGACTTGCGTGATGCTTCTGATATTAATTTAGACGTGTTGTCGAAAAGCGTGAAGAAACATTTTTTGTGCTATCCGCGTGTTTTGGAAATAAACTAAATTTTTTTGTTTATTTTGCAGCAAAATTGATCAAAATATGGAATTTACTGCTCAGGATATTGCATCCTTCGTTGGGGGTGAAATCGTTGGAGAACCCAATCTCAAAATTTCCGGAGTATCAAAAATTGAAGAGGGAAAACCCGGTACACTTTCCTTTCTTTCGAACATGAAATATGCCGAATTTATTTATGAAACAGAAGCTTCGGCTGTTTTGGTCAATAACGGCTTTGTGCCGAAAAAGGACTATAAAACAACATTGATAAAAGTCCCCGATGCTTATGCCGCCATTTCGCAGTTGCTTGATATTTATGTGCAATCCATTCCACGAAAAAAAGGGGTGGAAAGTCCGGTATTCATTTCAGAAAGTGCCAAATTGGGAGAAAATATTTATATTGGCGCTTTTTCGTATGTAGGCGAAAATGTTACCATTGGAAATAATGTCCGCATTTACCCCCAGGTTTGGATTGGTGACGGGGTAATCATTGATGATGATACCATCCTGTATTCAGGTGTGAAATTGTATCCCGATACGAAAATTGGTAAGCACTGCATTATTCATGCCGGTGCAGTAATTGGTTCCGATGGGTTTGGGTTCGCACCTCTGCCCGATGGCACCTATAAAAAGCTGCATCAAATTGGAAACGTTGTTATTGAAGACAACGTTGAAATTGGGGCCAATACAACCATCGATTGCAGCACAATGGGATCTACACTTATCAAACAAGGTGCAAAGCTTGACAATTTGATCCAGGTTGGGCACAATGTAGTTGTTGGCGAGAACACGGTTATGGCTGCGCTGACCGGAATTGCCGGTTCTTCAACTGTTGGCAAAAATTGTATTTTTGCCGGGCAGGTAGGCGTAGCAGGGCACCTCAAAATAGGCGACAATGTAACACTGGGAGCAAAAACAGGCATTTCAAATAATATACCCGACGGAAAAACATACCTGGGAAACCCTGGAATGGATGCATCGGTTTTTAAAAGGGCTTATGCTGTTTTCAGAAACCTCCCGGAATTGTATCGCGAAGTATACAGGTTAAAAAAGGAAACTAAATAAAGAGAGCTAATTATCGTTTTTATCAACTTTTTTCACAACCATGGCAGTTAAACAAAGAACCATTTCAAGTGAGATAACCATTTCGGGGAAAGGCCTTCACACAGGTCTTTCTGTTAATATGACACTTAAACCGGCCCCGGCTAACCACGGCATTGTTTTTATGCGCACCGACCTTGAAAACCAACCCGAAATTGAAGCCCTTGTTACCAATGTTGTTGATACATCGAGGGGAACCGTTATTGAAAAAAACGGTGCACGGATAGGAACCATTGAACATACCCTTGCGGCAATTTCCGGTTTGGGGATCGATAATATTTTGATTGAGGTTAACGCACCCGAAGCGCCAATTATGGACGGAAGTTCGGCCCAGATATATGATGCCATTGGTGAGGATAATATTAAAGAACTTGAAGCCGAAAAAGAGTATTTCGAGATTCGTGAAAAATTTGTTTATACCGATGAATCCAGCGGGGTGGAGATTATGGCCCTGCCCGACAATGATTTCAGCTTAGATGTAATGATCTCTTATAACTCGAGCGTTTTGGGAAACCAGTTTGCAAAATTGCGGACCATTGCCGATTTCCGTAAAGAGGTAGCGCCCAGCCGTACGTTTGTGTTTTTACACGAACTCGAATTCCTGCTGAATAATAATCTGGTGAAAGGCGGTGACCTCGACAATGCCATTGTTATTATGGAGCGCGATGTGACCCAGGCCGAACTCGACCGCATTGCCGACCTTTTTCATCACGAGCATGTTAAACTAAACGGGCAAAAGGGCATCCTAAATAACCTCGACCTTCATTTCGACAATGAACCGGCCCGCCATAAATTGCTCGACATTATTGGCGACCTTACCCTTGTAGGGAAGCCTGTTAAAGGAAAAATCATTGCTACGAGGCCCGGTCATTTTTCAAACATCCAGTTTGCAAAATTGCTGCACAAGGAAATGTGCAAACAGTTTTCGAAAACAGCGTCCCCTAAATATGACCCCGATGCCGAACCGGTAATTGACATTAACCAAATAAAGGAATTGTTGCCCCACCGTTACCCTTTCCTGATGGTTGATAAAATAGTTACCATTAAAGAAAATTGCATCGTGGGTATTAAAAACATAACCTTTAACGAACCCATTTTTACCGGTCATTTCCCGGGCGAACCAATTTTCCCCGGTGTATTACAAATTGAGGCCATGGCGCAGGTTGGTGGTTTGTTCGTTTTAAATCAGTTGGATCCCGATAAAAGCTATTCAACATACTTCCTGAAAATTGACGGCATAAAATTCCGCCGCAAAATTGTACCTGGCGATACCATGATCATTAAAGTGGAGCTTGTTACGCCTATCCGAAGGGGTATAGCTACCATGAAAGGGTATATATTTGTAGGCAACCAATTGGCCTATGAAGGGGAGTTTATGGCGCAAATTATTGAAAACAAATAAATTACTAACGCATATATGAGCCAGTTTTCAAACATACACCCCGATGCAAAAATCGGGGAAAATGTAAAGATCGATTCGTTTGTTACCATCGGGGGAGATGTAGTAATAGAAGAAGGCACCTGGATAGGGCCCAATGCCGTAATTATGGATGGTGCCCGCATTGGTAAAAATTGCAATATATTTCCCGGAGCTGTAATTGCCGGCATTCCCCAGGACTTGAAATTCAGGGGTGAAAAAACCACCGTTGAAATTGGCGATAATACAACCATTCGTGAATTTTGTACCGTTAACCGTGGTACCGTGGCAAAAGGCAAAACCGTTGTTGGCAATAATTGTTTGCTGCAATCGTATTCGCATGTAGCCCACGACTGTCTTCTGAAGAACTATGTTATTTTGGGCAGTTTTGCCGGACTTGCCGGTGAAGTTGAAGTTGACGACTGGGCCATTGTAAGCCCTTATTCGGCTGTGCAGCAATTTACAAAAATTGGGAAACACGCGTTCATTGCCGGTGCAAGCCAGGTGCGTAAAGATATACCTCCATACGTGCTGGTGGCCAATACCCCGCTTGCCTATACCGGGGTCAATTCAGTTGGTCTCCGCCGCCGGGGTTTTACCATTGAAAAAGTAAACGAGATACAAAACATTTACCGCTACCTGTACCAAAAAGGATTGAATAACAGCCAGGCGCTTAATGCAATTCAGGATGAAACCGAACCTACACCCGAGCGCGAAGAAATATTGTCGTTTATTAATTCCTCGGAACGGGGCATTGTGAGAGGGCCGCAGGATTAAAAACCACCCCACAGACTACCCCCCCCGCCCCCTAAAGGGGGAGTTTGGACAATGGTTGATTTTACTGGTAATTATAATTTTTGGAATAGTTATTTCAACCCTTGTGTCCATCGGCTTTTGAAGATAATTATCAAAATAGAATTGTATTATATGACCCTTCCAAGGGCTTACTTCAGCGGGTTCCACCCCTGAGCTGTCAATTCAATTTCGGAGCCGCCGGTTGTAACCAGCATCGTTCCTTCGCTGGCATCAACAATGTGGCCAATAACCGTTATGTCAGGATTGTTCCGGATTTTTTCGTGGTCGTTTAAAGAAACTGTGAACAACAACTCGTAATCCTCACCGCCATTTAACGCAGCAACAATGGGATTGATGTTCAGTTCGTTGCCCATGGCCTTCACTTCATTGTCCATCGGGATTTTTCCCTCGTAAATTTTTGCCCCGGTTTTCGACTGTTTGCAAATATGTATTACTTCGGATGATAAACCGTCGGAAATATCGATCATGGAGTTAGGCTTGACGCCCAGGTTGTTAAATATTTTCAGCATATCGACACGGGCCTCGGGCTTCAGTTGTCGGCCAAGTATATAATTGTACCCTTCGAGTTTAGGCTGCAATTTCGGGTTCACTTTGAAGACTTCATTTTCGCGCTCAAGAAGCTGGAGGCCCATATAAGCACCGCCCAAATCGCCCGACACGCAAATGAGGTCGTTCTTTTGTGCACCCGACCGGTATACAACGCTCCCCTTTTCGGCTTCGCCAATGGCCGTAATGCTTATGGTGAGCCCGGTTAACGATGAAGTTGTATCGCCCCCAACCAGGTCAATCCCGTATGTATCACAGGCCAGATAAATTCCTTCGTACAGTTCTTCCAACGCTTCAACCGAAAATTTTGATGAAATGGCCAGTGATACGGTAATTTGACGGGGTGTGGCATTCATGGCCACTACATCGCTGAGGTTTGCCACAACCGCTTTGTAGCCAAGATGTTTTAATGGCACATACATCAGGTTGAAATGGATGCCTTCGGTAAGCAAATCGGTGGTTACCACAACTTCTTTATCTTTGAAATCGAGCACGGCGGCATCGTCGCCAATCCCCTTTAATGTTGATGGGTTTCTTAACTTTATCTTATCAGTTAACCGTTCGATGAGACCAAATTCCCCTATATCGGAGATGGGTGTTGCTTTACTTTTATTTGCAGCCATTCTAATTTTAATTGACGGTTTCTTACATTAGTATATCCGGAAAAATGTTGGGCTAAAGCCCTTGTTAATAGTTTGTTTTTTAACCCCCAGCCTAAAGGCTGGGGTAATTGATCCGTTTCATAAAAAGCAGGTTCAGCCAAAACTTTTTGTAACGTTTTTCTTTGCCGTGACCACAATGATCCTGATATTGAAATCGTTCATTCCGAGGCCAAAAATAAGACTACTTTGCTATCTTTGCAACAATTTTTAAACCGGGCTGGCAAAACGTTGTTATACTTATTTAGTATAGAAACCGGTTTTTTTGAAGAATTAGAAAATGACGGAACAAGATAAAATACTCGATAAAGTAACGAAACAGGAATACAAGTACGGTTTTGTAACCGAAATCGAAAACGATACCATCGACAAGGGTTTAAACGAGGATGTTGTACGGCTGATTTCGGCCAAAAAGCAAGAACCCGAATGGCTGCTCGATTTCAGGCTGAAAGCCTACCGTAAATGGCTCGAAATGAAGCAGCCCAACTGGGCTTACCTGAAAATTCCGCCCATCGATTTCCAGAATATCAGCTATTACTCGGCACCAAAACAAAAGAAACAACTTGACAGCCTCGATGAAGTTGACCCCGAACTGCTCGACACCTTCAGCAAACTGGGCATTCCGCTCGAAGAACAGAAATTGCTGGCGGGCGTGGCTGTTGATGCCGTAATGGACAGTGTTTCGGTAAAAACAACATTCAAGGAAACGCTTGCCGAAAGGGGCATTATTTTTTGCTCGTTCAGCGAAGCCGTGCGTGAATACCCCGACCTGGTAAAAAAATACCTCGGCAATGCAGTGCCTTATGCTGACAATTATTTCGCAGCATTAAACTCGGCCGTTTTCAGCGATGGCTCGTTTTGTTACATTCCCAAAGGGGTACGCTGCCCCATGGAGCTGTCGACCTATTTCAGGATAAACGCGGCTAATACCGGTCAGTTTGAACGTACACTTATTGTGGCTGACGATGACAGTTACGTGTCGTACCTCGAAGGGTGCACCGCCCCGCAGCGCGACGAGAACCAGCTTCATGCTGCCGTGGTTGAAATCATTGCCCTCGAACGTGCCGAGGTTAAATATTCAACCGTACAAAATTGGTTTCCCGGCGATAAAGAGGGCAAAGGTGGCGTTTATAATTTTGTGACCAAACGGGGGATTTGCCGGGGCGATTTTTCCAAAATTTCGTGGAACCAGGTCGAAACAGGCTCGGCCATAACCTGGAAATATCCCAGTTGTGTATTGCTGGGCGATCATTCATCGGGAGAGTTTTACTCGGTAGCCCTTACGAACAATCACCAACAGGCCGACACCGGAACAAAAATGATACACATTGGCAAAAATACCAAAAGCCTCATTGTTTCAAAAGGGATATCGGCCGGGGTCAGCAACAACTCCTACCGCGGTTTGGTTAAAGTGGCCAAGCGGGCCGAAAATGCACGTAACTTTTCCCAGTGCGATTCATTGCTGCTGAGTGACAAATGCGGGGCACATACCTTTCCTTATATTGAATGTGCCAACAAATCGGCCATTCTCGAACACGAGGCAACCACGTCGAAAATCAGTGAAGACCAGATATTTTACTGCAACCAGCGGGGCATTGGCACCGAGGATGCCATTGGCATGATTGTAAACGGGTACGCGAAAGAAGTACTTAATAAGCTTCCTATGGAATTTGCTGTGGAAGCCCAAAAATTATTGCAGATAAATTTGGAAGGGAGTGTAGGATAAGGCCCCTCCCGGCCTCCCCAAAGGGGAGGAGAAGAGCCTCACCCCAACCCTCACCAAAGGTGAGGGAGCAAAACACTGGAATATTGAATATCAGACATATAAGCAAATTGATAAAAATAGAAACATAAAAAACGAAAAAAGAAACCTTCCGCCAATTGGCGGAAAAGTTGGAGAGGTACTATGTTACAAATAAAAAATTTACATACAAGCGTTGAGGGAAAAGAGATACTGAAAGGCATCAGTATTGATGTTAAGCCCGGTGAAATACATGCCATAATGGGACCTAACGGGTCGGGGAAAAGTACCCTGGCCAATGTGCTGGCAGGCCACGAAAAATACCAGGTAACCGAAGGGGAAATTATTTATGAAGGCGAAAACCTGCTGGAACAGGCACCCGAGGAACGGGCAAAAAACGGAATATTCCTGAGTTTTCAATACCCCATTGAAATACCCGGGGTGAGCATGGTGAACTTTTTGAAAACCGCCGTGAACGAACACCGGAAACATAAAGGGCAGGAACCGCTTTCGGCTTCTCAGTTTTTAAAGCTGATGGAAGAGAAAAAGAAAGTGGTCGAAATCAGTTCGCAACTCACCAACCGTTCGGTGAACGAAGGTTTCTCGGGTGGCGAGAAAAAGCGCAACGAAATATACCAGATGGCCATGCTTGAACCAAAACTTGCCATCCTCGACGAAACCGACTCGGGCCTCGATATTGATGCGCTGCGTGTTGTGGCAAAAGGGGTAAACGCCTTGAAATCGCCCGAAAATGCAACCATTGTCGTGACCCATTACCAACGCTTGCTGGAATACATTGTGCCCGATTACGTACATGTGTTGTACGATGGGAAAATTGTAAAATCGGCTGGTAAAGAGCTGGCTCTTGAGCTTGAGGAAAAAGGATACGACTGGATTAAAAACGAGAGTTGAATAACATCATGACCGAAACCATAAAATATACAGCTACAGAAGAACTGGCAGAACTTTTCACTCAAAACCGTGAAATGTACGAAGAGGGTTGCCCAGGTTTTATGAACAGGGTGCGTTCGGACGCGCTGGAAAAATTTGTAAAAGCAGGTATACCGTCGCGAAAAAACGAAAACTACAAGTACACCGATTTACGGCCTGTGTTTCAGAACGATTTTTCCGTTTTGCCACGCTATGTTCAGCAGCAGGTCGATTTGCACGAGATGTTCCATTGCGATGTGCCTCAATTGAACACGCACCTGGTGTTGCTCATTAATGGCTGGTATTACGGGCATAACCGTAAAATTGGGCAGTTGCCCGATGGGGTTGTATTGGGAAGCCTGAACCACGTGGCCCGTGAACATCCGCACCTGATTGAAAAAGCCTATAACCAACTGGCCGGCAAGTCGGACGACCCGATTGCCAACCTGAACACGGCCATGGCTAAAGACGGTTTGTTCCTGTATGTGCCCGATAATGTCACCATTGACAAACCCATACAAATTGTAAACCTGCTTTACGCCAAAGAAAACACCTTTGCCGTGCAACGTAACATGTTCGTGCTGGGCAAAAACAGCGAAGCCACCATCGTGTTTTGCGACCATACGCTGAATAACAACTATTACATCCTGAACAACCTGTCTGAATGTTTTCCTGAAGAAGATTCGAGGTTTAATTTTTACGCCGTTCAGAACATGCACAACGGGGCGGTAAACAATACGCATTTTTTTGCCGACCTGAAAGCAAGGGCCAACCTGCATACCAACACGCTTACGTTGAACGGAGGTGTTGTGCGCAACAACCTCAACATTAAGCTAAAAGGCGAATATGCCCATGCCGATTTAAACGGCCTGGCCCTGGCCGACGAGGAACAACACATCGACAATTTTATTGCCATTGACCACAGTGTACCCAATTGCACAAGTAACCAGCTATACAAAAATATCCTTGATGAACAGTCGAGTGGTGCATTTACCGGAAGGATTCATGTGTTGCGCGATGCCCAGAAAACCGAGGCATACCAGCGGAACAACAACGTATTGCTGAGCGAAACGGCCGAAATGAACACCAAACCACAATTGATCATCGATGCCGATGATGTACGTTGTAGCCATGGCGCTACTGTTGGACGCATTGACGAAGATGCACTGTTTTACCTCCGCACCAGGGGTATTAATGAAAAGGAAGCCCGGTTAATGATCATGTTTGCTTTTGCCGACGAGGTTTTGTCGCAGGTAAACATTAAAGTGCTGCGCCAACGTCTTGAAGAGCTTGTTAACCGCCGGTTGCGTGGTGAACTTGGTCCCTGCCAGAGTTGTTCGTTCAATCGTCGCAACTAAAAAAGCGAAGGAGATTAAATTCATTTTCGGGAATGCGGCTTTTTTGTAGACCGGGGTTTCAAAAAATGAAAAACTCTTTCCCGATAAATACATTAATTTTGCAGCATGAGCTTAGACATTGAATCCATAAGAAAAGACTTTCCGATACTGGAGCAACAGGTTTACGGAAAACCCTACATCTATCTCGATAACGCAGCAACCAGCCAGACCCCGCTCAACGTGCTGAAGGCAATGAACGATGTATACAACGGGTATAACGGGAATCCTCACCGGGGCGCACATTACATGAGCAACAAAACAACGGCTGAGTATGAAAAAGTGCGCGACAAAGTAAAACTGTTTATAAATGCCCCAACGCGCGAAGAAGTGATTTTCACCAAAGGTACGACCGAAAGCATCAACCTTGTTGCATATTCGTTTGGAGAAGCATTTGTAAACGAAGGCGACGAAATTTTGGTTTCCGAAATGGAACATCATTCCAACATCGTACCCTGGCAACTTTTATGCAATCGGAAAAAAGCAAATCTGAAAGTAATTCCGTTTGATGATAAAGGAAGGTTAAAGGTTGAAGAAATCCCGGCACTGCTTTCATCCCGTACCCGCTTATTGGCTGTTACAATGGTGTCGAATGCCATGGGTGTGGTAAATCCGGTTGAAGAAATCATTGACATGGCCCATTCGAAAAATGTTCCGGTGTTGCTCGATGCGGCACAGGCCATACACCACATGAAGGTTGATGTTGAGAAGCTTGGTTGTGACTTCATGGTTTTTTCGGGGCACAAAATGTACGGGCCTACCGGTGTTGGCTGCCTTTTCGGAAAAAAAGAACTGCTCGATAAAATGCCCCCGTTTATGGGCGGTGGAGAAATGATTGAAAAGGTTTCTTTTTCGGGAACAACATTTAATCAACTTCCCTACAAATTTGAAGCCGGCACACCGAATTTTACCGAGGTTATTGGCCTTGGCGCAGCTATCGATTACCTGAATGGTATTGGAATAAATAATGTAATTGCCTGGGAGCATGAATTGCTTGATTATGCCCGAAAGCAATTAAGTGGGATAAAAAACATCCGGTTTTTTGGCGAAACAGAACACCAGTCTGGTGTTATTTCATTTCTGGTGGGCAATATCCACCCTTACGACATGGGCATGTTTCTCGATAAAATGGGTATAGCTGTTCGTACAGGCCATCATTGTGCCGAACCGGTTATGGATCATTTTGGCATTCCGGGAACCGTGAGGGCATCGTTTGCTTTTTACAACATAAAGGAAGAAATTGACAAGCTTACCGATGCTGTCAAGAAGGTAATGTCGATGTTTTAATATTCAATTTCGGGTTCAATTTCACGGGCTGCCTTCACAAATAATTTCATGTCGTTTAACCCAATCCGATATTTTTAACCGTGCAATACTTTAATTTATTGGTTTTTGATACAGACCAAAAATCGTATCGCTATGCCCTGTTTCCTGCAGGTAGTTGTCTTCTTGTTCGAAAATATAACGGATTAACTTTTTTGTTTCGGGGTCATCATTCAAAAAATTATGGGCAATGTCCTTAAAAAGAACGTGGGTAATATCCCAGCCAATTTCCCTTTCTTCAACAATGTTAAAATGTTTGTGCAGTGAAGGTACAATTGATTCTGAATCGACCGCTTCCGATGGGTCAACCAGTTTCATACGTATCAAACCCGGTCGGTATGCCCGCTTTTTAACCGATTTACCATCGATCCTTACCCGGTATTTTTCTGGAATTTCTTTTAGGATTTCATTTACCCGTATTAATTGAGATTTGCTCCACTGCAAACGGTTAGGCCCGGCATATTCGAATACAATTAAATGACCTTTTTCTTTCAGCAAAGGCAAAACTTTTGTTTCGAGAAAACAATCGATCCGATCGAAATGGTGAAGGCTTGAGTTAAACAGGATCACATCGAACGATCCGGGTTCGAAATCATAAATGAGAAAATTACCGACATGGTATTTTATGTTGTTGAATTGCTGTTTCCCTGCTTCTTTTCGAGCTTTTTCAATTAAACTGCCGGCCAGGTCAATTCCTTCGATGGAAGAAAATACGGGGTATTTGGCAAATTTCCGTTCACGTGCCCCTGAGCCGCATCCAACCGATAAGAGCTTTAACCCGTTTTGATTGGAAAAGTACTTTTGAACTACGTAATCCTCGTATTCAAGTTGTGTATCGCCGGTGCATTTTTCGTTCCAGCGGCTCCTCACTTCGGGAATGACCCAGAAATCAGAGGATTCTTTTGTCGTATTCCATTTTGTCGCTGTTCTTTCGTTTCCTGAAAGGCTGAATTTTGATACTATTTTTGAATATCCTTTTTGCTGTATTTTATAGTACAGGTCGATAAAATCGCCAACAGATATGTACGTTTTGCCCATAAATAGAATAAAAAAATCTTTTAGCAGAATCTAACCTGCATAATTCATAAACTTTGTTTTTCCTTTGTGTATTAGAGGCTTAGTGGTAAATATTTTTTTAGCCACAAAGGCACCAAGACACAAATTTTCACTAAGATGTATGTATTTATGAATTAATCAGGCTAAAATAATAATTTTGGCTATAACAAGTGAATTTGATGCAATATGTCAAAATCCCGATGTACATCGGGACTAAATTTAGTAAATATTGAATAAAAAAAAATAATGGCCGGTTCAATGATATTTTTGCCAGCCATTATTGCTATTTAATAATTATGAAATGGGCTGCTAATAATCGACAAACGTAATGTCTTCGGGGATTTCAAAAAGTGAAGCATCTACTCCGCCGGTTTTGATTTCAACGGCTTCCATTAATACGTCGTTGCCTGCAAAATTCGATATGGTTTTCAAGGGAATACCTTCCCAAACCCAAACGGTTGATTTAACCGGTTTTTCAATGGTTACCTTCAGGCACTTTTTCCCGGCAACATCTTCATAACCATGTTTTTCGATTCCATAACGTTTTTTGTCTTTTTCCGGGACATTTTCGTAATCGGTAGCCGGTGCCGAATAGTATTTCATTTTAGTCCCTTCGGCATTATCGTATTCCCAGTTGTAACGGAAACCATCAACAATAAGGGCATTACCTCCAGCTTTTTCGCCCATAATAACAAGGTAGTTGTCTTCGAATTGTTTGTTGCCGTAATCGTCGAACCACCATTCCCGGGTCATTTCCTGTCCGGCAGCGTGGTTTATGTACTTCACGTAGGCCGATTCAATGGGAAAAATCTTTTTTGGGGTAGTTGTACCTTTGGGGAGCTCTTCAACTTGTTCAATCAACGATTCAACTTCGGTTTGAACGGATTTTTCTTTTTTCGACTGGCACGCGAAAAGAACAAATGCCATCAAAAGAATTAGGATTACTGATTTTCTCATGTGTTATAATTTTGGTTTATAATTATTTAAACGGAATTAACCCGGGTTCCTCAAGGTAATTTACAAGCGGATGGTTTTCTATCCATTTTTCCCGTTCATTTTCGGTGCCGAATGAATAAACGGTTCCGTAAACAGTGAGCGGGTTTGCCGAAATGCCTTGTTCGTCAACCATGTCGAATGTAATCCGAACGGTTGTTAAATCATCGTTGCTGGTTCCGCCCATTTCCATTTCAAAGGTTTCGGGCCAGCAGGTCATAAACAACTGGCTTCCGTTTTGTTCGTAGGTATTTCCATCATCGCCAAGCAGCTTCATGTAATATTTGCCGGGCTCTGACTGGAAAAAAGGCAATTCACATTTACCCGACCCACAGTAGTAGGTAACGTTATACGTTGGGTCGAAAATGGGTAAAACGTAGGGGCTCATTGCAGTGCTGACAGACGAATAATAGTTTTTCCCCGAATAATAACCCTCAAGAATCTGATCTTCCTGAACATTTTCTGCCATGTCCATGAATGTATATTGGTCGAAATCGAGTGTCCAGTTTCCCTCAGGGGTTTCCCCGTCAAAGGTGCCACGCACTACCATACGCACATCGGCCTGAATGTTTTCGCCTTCGCTGGTGGTAGTAACTTTGCCCCCGTCGTCAATGTTGATGAGCCAAAATTTGCTATCGGTCATGCCGGTTCCCGGCCCGTCTTTGTTGCAGCCCGGTAATACAAAAAGTAAAAAAACCAACCACGCAATGCGCACAATATAAGATGCATACGTCATAATGCTTGCTTTGTGATAAATTTGTTTAAGTTATTACAGACGGGAACAAAAAAATTGTAAATAACGGACACTTTTAAATTTTTCCGGAAAGATATTGTGAAAAGACCGATAACTGTTGTTAAAAACTATTTTCCAGAGATTATCCTCAGGGAATGCTGATCGCGTTTAAAAAATTTTGCCGGTGTTTCGCCAATAATTTTTTTAAAATCGTTTATCAGGTGGGCCTGGTCGTGATAGCCCCCGCTGTATACCATTTCCTGAAAATCAGCTTTGTTATTGGTGAGGTAGCAGTTCCATAAATAATTCACCCTCACAATCCGTGAAAGGGCTTTTGCACTAATTCCCACACGGCACTGAAATTTCCGCCTGAATGAACGGGGATTGAAGTTAAGATTTTCGAGCAACCGGTTTACGTTCTCAACCCCGTAACAATTCATAATCTGGTCGTATACCCGATCAATTTCATCGGGAAAATATTTTTGGGAAGTCAGTTTTAAAAGAAAATGCTCAAGCATCGGTATCCTTTCCGAATGGTTTTGCATGCAACCCATGGCATTGTATACCTGCCGGGGAATTACATTTTCGGCTTTGGGGAACAGGCCTCCATAAAAGTTTGTGAACTTAATGCCAAAAAACCTGCTGAAAACAGAGGCGTTACATACTGCAACCAATGTTTCGGGAATGTGGTTTACTTCAACAAAAATTGTTCTCGAAACGGGTACAACAATAAAATATCCCGGCAGCAGAATCCGCTTGTTATCATCGAAGATCGAAACCTTTCCCCCAAAATTAAAAGCCAAGCTCACACAACCGTCGGGTATAAACTTGTCTGTCAGTGAATTTTGTCCATCTTCGGGCTCAATCAATAAAAACCTTCTGATTAAAAACGACAGTTCTTTATTGGGCAGTACAGTACGTAACATTTTCTCTTAAATAAACAGTTATCAATATTAACAAATATTTACTACAGAAATTCAATCATTCAAAAACAGTTCTTTCATTCGTTTTTTTGGTTGAAGGGTTACATATCATTTTCGCATGGACAAAACCTCTCCAAAGAATTTTGTATTATTGCATAATTTTTCAGCCCAAATAATTCGGGAATTATTTCTGTCTCTGACAGCGACTAAGATTCAGTAAAACTTTTATAAAAAGTTATACTTTCCCGAATCAAGTTCGGGACAAGCTATCTAAGTCGGTTCGCCAGCTGGCGAATGAACTTTATTCATACTAAAAATCTATGAATAGTTCGGGATAGAAGGGTTTTTGGGCCATGAAAATGCAATATATTTTTGAAATTGGAGTTTTAACTTCCGAGACAAATATTTTAGGGTAAACTTTGAGAAAACCATTACGAAATACATCGCTGCTCCCCATCTTGATAACTTTGGTGCTGGCCTCGTGTTCAACCGAGAAAAACACCCTTGTTACCCGGGGTTACCATAACCTCACGGCTCATTACAACGTCTTTTTTAACGGGAAAGAAGCCATGAAATCGGGTCTTGAAAAAATTGACGAACAAGTTGAGGAAGATTACACCAAAATACTGCCGGTTTTCAAAGAGAGCCTTCCGGGTACGGCCGAATTGGTTTCATCCGACATGGACATTGCCATTGATAAAGGCACGAAACTAATTAAATTCCATTCCATTACTAATCCGCCCAAGAGTACAAAAAAGAGGCGGGGCAGAAGGAGCAACAGGGATAACATTAAGCCGGAATATAACAAGTGGGTCGACGATGCATACATTATGATTGGGCGTGCTTACCTTTATAAAAAGGAGTTTATACAGGCAAGCAGCATCTTCCAGCTTATTATACGCAAATATAAAGAGATGCCAGTGAAGTATGAAGCGTACATTTGGCTGATTCGCTCGTTAAGCGAAGCCGAACGTTATACCGAGGCCCAGGAAATTGTTGAAACACTCGAAGGGGACGACTTTTTCCCTGAAAAGCTTGAAGGTGAGCTGGCCATTGTTGCTGCCGATATGCACATGAAACAACTCCAGTACGACGAGGCTATTCACTACCTCGATATTGGCATTAATAACATCAGGGGGAACAAGCGTAAAACCCGTTATACTTACATTCTTGCACAGCTTTACCAGGAAACCGGCAATCAGGAACAAGCCCTTGAAGCTTACCGGCAGGTAATACGGCGCCGCCCCAATTACAAAATGTTGTTCAACGCCCGTATAAACAGCGCCGGGGTTTTTTCGGGCGAGGGCAACGCGGCCATGTTACGAAAAGAGCTCAACAAAATGCGCCGCAAAAAATGGAACAAACCTTTCCTCGATCAAATCTATTTTGCGCTGGGTAACCTGGCATACAACGAAGGCAAAACCGATGAAGCCGTTGAGATGTACTGTAAATCGGTAGCATCTTCGTACGACAACTCTTTCCAGCTTGCACTTAGTGGAATGACCCTGGCCGACCTATACCTTGAACAACGCAAATATATTCTTTCGGGAAAATATTACGATAGCGCGATGGTGGTGATTGATGAAAATTATCCGAATTACGATGCCATTTCGAAAAAATATGCAACACTCAGCGCCCTGGCAGGAAACCTCGAAACTGTTGAAACAGAAGATAGCTTGCAGGCACTCGCCGAATTGCCCGAAGACGAACTGAACGAGAAAATTGACAAATGGGTTGAAATTGAGAAAGAAAAGCAAAAGGAGCTGATGGAGGGTGATGCCGGTGGTGCCGGAGGCATGAATTATTACCGGGCAACCAGTTCGCGCATGCGCCTGGGAGGTAATACATCGGGGTGGTATTTTTACAACCAAACAACCGTTTCGTACGGAAAAAAAGAATTCCAACAACTTTGGGGCAGCCGCGAAAACGAAGACAACTGGCGGCGGTCCAATAAGTCGGAAGCAATGTACGACGATTCGGGCGAACCAATTGAAGGCGAACTGACTGAATTGATGGAGGAGGAGGTTGAACAACGCAACGACGACCCCACAACCCGGGAATATTATATGCAGGATATTCCCCTGACCGACTCAATGTTAGCGGCCTCGCACACCAAAATACGCGATGCACTCTTTAATGCCGGTGTTTCACTGAAATCGGAATTTAACGATTACGAAACGGCCATCACATGTTTTGCCGGTTTAAATGATCGCTATCCCGATAATATTTACCGGTTGTCGGGCTGGTTTTACCTTTGGGATTCGTACAACGCCACCAATAAACCCGATAGTGCTGCTTACTATAAAAATCGTATCATTGAAAATTATCCCGGTTCGAATTACGCGAAATACCTCATTAACCCGAATTTCTTTATTGAAGAAGAAAGCCGAAAGGACAGTATAAACAAACTATACAACCTGGCATTTGTGGCATATAAAAACCGTGATTACAACCAAGCAACACGCCTGACCAAAACAGCGCTTACGCTTGAGCCCGACACGGCATTGATTCCCAAAATACAATTTGTACGTGTTATTTCCGAATCGAGAAACCTGGGTAATAACCGTCTGGCCGATTCTTTAAGGGTATACATAGAAAAATATAAAGGCTCCGAACCGGTTCAATTTGCACAACAAATACTGGGGTTGGTTAAAGAAGACCGTCTTTCGGATTACGACGAGATGGTCAAATCGGGGTACCTGAGCGATAAAATCACCAACAAAGAGGTGATGCAACAACAAAATGCCGACGACCCCTATGGTGGTAAATGGGATACCGATCCCGACCTGCTGCACTATTTCATCATTGCTATCCCGGCCGACAATGATATTGATATAAACCGGTTGAAATTCGATATTGCCAACTACAACCTCGACCATTATACCATGCTCGATTTCGATATCGAAACCGAAACACTCAACAATGATACCCGCTTGATTATTGTAAGGAACTTTGAAAACAAACAAAGCGCACTGGTATACTTTTTATCGATTATTAGAAAGCCCGAAGTTTTCAAAACATTGGCAGGGAAAGAATATTACAACTTTGTTGCTTCAAACAACAATTACCGCGAAATGCTTAGCGACAGGAGCTATGACCAATACCTGGCTTATTTCTCGGGTAATTACAGCAGCATGGTTTCCGGCAATTTTTCGGAATCGGAACTCGAATCGCCCGAAGAGTTAATGGCACGCTTAAACAAAGATCCGAACGAGGAACTTAAAGAAAAAGGTGAATTTGTGGTTGTTAAAGCAGCCGATGAAACCGGTAGCGGCGAAAATGCCGCTGTTGCTGAAGGTATATTCGATGAGGGGTACGATACACCGCACTCGTTCATGATTATTATTGAACAGGAAAACTTCGGAACGGGCTTCCTTATGCGCGACTTTGTGCGATACAACCTTTCCGAAATCAGCGACAGGCGCTTCAGGGTTTTACCCGGCAAAACAGCAGGTAAAACGCTGCTTACCGTTTCATCGTTTCCAAATGCAATTGAGGCACAGGAGTACATGAAAACAGTTAACGACAATCCATCGCTTTTAGAATCGATTGGCGACAATGAATTTCAGACCTACATTATTTCCGATTCAAACCTTGAGAAATTGCTCGACACAGGCAACATGGATGAATGGAAGCGATTTTATCGTGCAAACTACATTTACCGGAAACCACAGCTCCCCGATACAAATATCCCGGAAACCGTGGAATATGAAACGGAAGAAGAATCAGCAGCACCTTCACAGGAAGAAGCCCCGGTTCAGGACGAAAAGCACGAAGAGGAAGTCGTTGTTGTTTCCGAACCCGTTGAAGAAAGTGAAACAATTTCCCCGGAAGAACCTGGAAATGAGCAAGTCGAAATTTCCCCGGAAGAAACCCCGGTTGACAATGCCCCTGTAAACCGTGCCGGATTATTTGAATTTGATGCAGAAGCCGGCCATAACCTTGTTTACATGCTTCCGGCAAACGGATCGAACCAAACCCTGCTCATAACCTATTTAACACGCTTTAATGCCCTTTCATACCGCGGTTCAGATATTGAAGTTACAACTAAGCCATTCGACGATTTCCGCATGCTGGTTATGGTAACCGGGCTTGGAAGCAAAGAAAAGGCTGAAGCATATTTTGAAAAAGTGAAAAACGACTCACGAATAAACATGTCGTTACGAAATATTGAATACCGCAGCTTCCTTATAACAGATAAAAATATTGAAGCCTTCATTGAAAGTAAAGCAATTCAGGGCTATCAGGAATTTTATAACGAGCATTATTAAACTTCTTTTCGTTAAAAGATGTGAAGCAAGCCCAACGGGGCAATAAAACAAACCGTACCTTTGTTATTATCCTTGAACGAAAAAATGCACGATATTAATTGTAAAAAACCATGCAAAACAAAAAAATACGAATATTGTGGGCCGATGATGAGATTGACTTGTTAAAACCGCACATTATTTTTCTCGAGAACAAAGGTTACGAGGTCGATACATCAACCAATGGTTCCGATGCCATCGATATGGTAAAGGAACAGCAATACGACATCATCTTTCTTGATGAGAATATGCCCGGTTATACCGGACTTGAAACCCTCTCTCAAATTAAAGAGATAAACAGCAATGTGCCCGTGGTGATGATCACCAAAAGTGAAGAGGAGGCCATCATGGATGAGGCAATCGGGTCGAAAATGGCCGACTACCTTATCAAGCCTGTAAATCCAAAGCAAATGCTCCTTACCATTAAGAAAAATGTGAATAAAAGGGAATTGGTAACCCGTCAAACCACTTCGGCTTACCAAATGGAATTCACCAAACTGGGCATGAAAATAAACGATTCGCTTTCGATTAACGACTGGGTTGAGGTGTACAAAAAGCTTACGTTTTGGGAAATGGAACTCAGTACTTCCGACGATAAAGCCATGGACGAAGTGCTGCAAATGCAAAAAAATGAAGCCAACAATGCCTTTTGCCGTTTTGTGAAACGCACTTACCAGGAATGGCTGAACCCCGAAAACCCTGACCGGCCCGTAATGTCGCCCGATCTGTTCCGCAAACGGGTTTTCCCTTTGCTGGATCAGGGGAAGAAAGTATTTGTTTTGCTTATCGACAACATACGTTACGACCAGTGGCGGGCATTGAGCCACGTTTTTAATGACTATTATTCGGTAGTGAACGATGAAATATACTTTTCAATACTGCCCACGGCAACCATGTATGCCCGCAACAGTATTTTTGCCGGATTGATGCCGTCCGATATCAAACAGGTTTACCCCGAATACTGGCTTGAAGATGATAACGAAGAAGGTGGAAAAAACAGCTTTGAAGAAGAGTTGCTCATAAAACAAATGACACGTAATGGCCGAAAAGAAAAGCTCTTTTTTGAAAAGGTAACCTCATCGAAACCCGGGCGGAAAAGCACCGAAAACCTGAACCGGATTTTGCACTCCGATTTGGCGGTACTTGTGCTCAATTTTGTCGATATGATTTCGCACGCCCGCACCGAAATGAACATGATAAAAGAACTGGCAGGTACCGAAGCTGCCTACCGCTCGCTTACTATTAGCTGGTTTAAATACTCGGGGCTAACCGATCTTCTTAAAGAACTAAGCGCGAACAACTATGAGCTGATCCTTACTACCGACCACGGTACAATAAAAGTAGACTCGCCCATTAAGGTTGTAGGTGAGCGCAATACCAACACAAACCTGAGGTATAAACTTGGCCGTAACCTGAAATACAACTCCAGGGAAGTTTTTGAAGTGAAAAGGCCCGCCGATGTACGCCTGCCAGCACCCAATGTAAGCACATCATTCATATTTGCCATGAACCAGGATTTTTTTGCCTACCCAAATAATTTCAATTATTTTGTTAATTATTACAAAAATACGTTCCAGCACGGGGGAATATCGCTCGAAGAGATGCTTATTCCAATTGTGCACATGCAACCCCGGTAGCCCGGTAAATGCAGTTTTTAAAACATGTTTTTTACGAACATACGGCTTAAATTGATGAACACCCTGTTATTTGACTTTTCAATTTCGTATTATTGTATTAGAATAACGGACAGGTAATAATCCGGAATTATTGAATAACCGATAAAACAAGATACTTGTGAAAAACACATATTGCATAATAATGGCAGGCGGTATTGGCAGCCGTTTTTGGCCATTGAGTAAAACTTCAAGGCCCAAACAATTTATCGACATACTGGGAACCGGCGAAACGCTTATACAGCAAACATTCAGAAGGTTATCAAAGCTTTGCCCACCCGAGAATTTTCTGGTGGTTACAAACCTCGATTACCGTGATATGGTATTGAAACAACTACCACAATTTAAAAAAGAACAGGTTTTGTGTGAACCCTTGAGACGGAACACTGCTCCGTGTGTTGCTTATGCCTGTCATAAAATAAACAAATTGAATAAAGATGCAAACATTATTGTAGCCCCTTCGGACCACATCATTACCAACGAAGAAGAATTTGGTAAACAGTTGGCAAACGGGCTCGATTTTGTAGCTCAAAACGATGCCCTCCTTACCCTGGGAATAACTCCCAACCGCCCCGAAACCGGCTACGGGTACATTCAGATTAATGGCAGCGTTAAATACGACACCATTAACAACCTTTATAAAGTGAAAACCTTTACCGAAAAACCCGATTTGAAAATGGCAAAGGTTTTTGTCGAAAGTGGCGAATTTTTCTGGAACTCGGGAATATTTATCTGGTCGCTGAAGTCGATAATGAAAGCCTTCGAAACGCATTTAAGCGAGGTTAACGAACTATTTTCAAAAGGTGATAAATACTATTATACGCCTGAAGAAGACGCCTTTTTGAATAAAGCATATTCCGAATGTCCCAATATTTCAATCGACTACGGGGTAATGGAAAAAGCCCGGAACGTGTATGTACTTTGTGCCGATTTTGGCTGGAGTGACCTCGGTACCTGGGGATCGTTGTGGGACAATTCACAAAGGGACGATAACGGCAACGCAATAAACGGCAATAACGTAATGCTTTACAATACCAAAAACTGTATTTTAAATGTCGACAATGAAAAACTGGTTGTAGCCGAGGGGCTCGACGGGTACATTGTTGTTGAAGCCGACGGTACCCTGCTGATTTGCCGTAAAGAAAACGAGCAGCAAATTCGCCAGTTTGTTAACGATGTAAGGATTAACAAAGGGGATCAGTACGTTTAAGGTTAAGGTTAAGGTTAAGGTTGAGGTTGAGGCTTTAGGTTGAGGTTGAGGTTGAGGTTGAGGTTGAGAGGTGCCTGGATAAAATAGGATAAAGCTTCTATTTATTTATCATGCTTGTCTGCTTCGCGTTATTATTGTTATCCCTTAACTTATAGTTTTTTAACACCAATAATAAAAACTATAACTAATTTTCACAAAGGCTAAGGTTTGTTAGCTTTCCTTCAATATTGTTAAACCTTATTTCAATATCTTAACTCAATTACAGTTTAACTTGCAGGGGAAATCACCTTGCTATGAAATGGTTACTTTTAATTGGATTATTTGCATTACCTGTATTATTGAAATGCCAGCCCGTAACTTCTGAAAATAAATATTTCAAGGGGTATGTACTATCGGCCGACTCGATGCCGGTTGAGAGTGCATACCTTGTTAGTTACCTTTCGTTAAAAGCATACACAACCAATGCCAAAGGCTATTACAGCATTCCGGCCGAACCAAGCGATTCGTTTGCCATCGTACACATTTCGTACGCGAGAAAAATAGTGGTTGCCAACACGCTCGCGGCAGACAGTAACACGATCATTCTCGATTTTTCACCCTATGAAATCCGAATGGTAGACATCAAATTCCGCGACCTTGAGATGGAATATTTCGAAAAAAACATGGCGCAAATCAAATCTGAATTATCGAAAGAGCTGTACCTGAGCCGGAATCACGATTTTATTCACAATGCTTATGCCCCACAGCCCCCGCCAGCAGGTTATGTAAGGATAGCGCCGCTTGAAATAATCGACAGGTTAATACAGAATATCGAACGGTTAAAAAAGCAGTTTGATGATTAAACGGGACAGTTGTTGAAACACAACCAGATCTTTTTCATCTTATTATTTTTTATGAAAATGATTATCTTTGAAAAAAATCTAAAAACAGGATGCTATGAACAAAAGAATCGTTACCACTGTATTTGCACTAATCTTTTTTTTAGTAAGCTACAATTCCGTTTTTTGTCAATCAGTATCCCCTTTTACCGGACAACCTGTTGATGAGCCTGCTTTAGCCGCTCCATTTACACTTGAAGTTTTATTTGGCATTTCAGGCCCTTCGCCCAACAATGTCTTGATTTTAAACGGTATAAATGTTCCCATATCCTATACAGGGTGGTTTTGTAGTAATGGTTTGCACAGCACAACACTCTTAAACTATGGTTGCGGGCAAGATATAATGGGTTACTAATGTTTCGCAGATGTGTAAAATATTGATTTTAAGCTAATTTTATATAAAAAAAGTAGCATGAATTCATTGTTAAATCCCTAAATTTTAGTAAATTAGGGGTGAATACAAAAACAAAAAAAACATGCTACAGAG
>JAIOZY010000033.1 GCA_021740385.1 Prolixibacteraceae bacterium
CAATCCCGATGTACATCGGGACCAAAATACAGGTGACAAAATTCAAAATCCATGCTTCGACCAACCTGCGTAATAACTATGGCAGGCAAAGCACCACCTTCGCTGAAGCTACGGCGGACAAAGCCAGCATCAAGTATCGAGCATCCAGCATCGAGCACCGAGTATCTAATATCGAGCATCTAATATCGAGTATCGAGTATCCCACCTCCTCACACCTCCGCCAAGGCTACGGGGGGCGATGCCAGCATCCAGCGAACAGCCCTTGGCCCTCAGCCCTTCGCCCTCAGCCCTCAGCCCTTCGCCCTCAGCCCTTCGCCCTCAGCCCTCAGCCCTCAGCCCTCAGCCCTTCGCCCTCAGCTCTCAGCCCTTGGCCCTCAGCCCTTCGCCCTCAGCCCTTCGCCCTCAGCCCTTGGCCCTCAGCCCTCAGCCCTTGGCCCTCAGCCCTCAGCCCTCAGCCCTTCGCCCTCAGCCCTTCGCCCTCAGCCCTCAGTCCTCAGCCCTCAGCCCTCAGCCCTCAGCCCTTCGCCCTCAGCCCTTCGCCCTTGGCCCTCAGCCCTTCGCCCTCAGCCCTCAGCCCTCAGCCCTTCGCCCTCAGCCCTTCGCCCTCAGTGTGCATCAATTGACAAACAACTATTCGGCCTTATGCAACCACACTTCATTGCTCCGGACGCTTTCCTGCCCATCAACGGCAAAAGTGCTTACCGTGAAAAAGTACATACCCGGGGTCTCCTGTATGATTTCATACTCAGTGGTTCCGGCCGGTACTTCAGCAATTTTTTCAGGGGTACCGCCTTCGCTGTTTTCCCGGTAAATATAAAATGCCTGTATGTTCGACATGGCCGGTGCATCCCAGCTTAAAACCCCGCCTTCGGATGTTTTTGTAAGTCTGATGCCCGATGGCGGTTGGGGCAGCAGTTCGGGCAGCATGAATTCAAACGAATCGCTCGAAGGACTTTCCGAATTTCCCGTACCGTTAGCCCTCACCGTATATACGTATTTTATTCCCCGGACCAGGCTGGTGTCAAGGTAGCTGTTCCGATTGTAGGGCAGGGGCCGGCTGTTCAGCTTAACCGGTTCATTGCCTTTTTCTGCCCGGTAAATGGTATAGCCCGAAAGGTATGGAGCGCGTTCAGTCATCGGGTCCCACGCCAGGAAAGCGCCGTTTCCCTGCCTGTTGATGAAAAAGTTTGTGGGAGCGGGCAGGGGTGGTGTAATGGGTTCGGCAAAAACGGTTTTCGATTTTTTGCTGATTGAAAATCCGTTATTAACTGCTGCAACAGCGTATCCATAGCTTACGCCGGGTGTCAGGTTCTGAACCGAATCGATGTATTCACCTGTTAGCCCTTTTTCAGGCACTAAGGAGGAAATCTGTTTCATGTTGTTGCCAAATCCTAAACTTCTGTAAACATAGTACCCTTCAATGCCTGTTCCGGTTTTTTCCCAGGTGAGCAGGTTGCCTTCAGAAGTTTGGTTTATTGACAGGTTGTGCGGGGGCAGGGGGATGTTTGTTGTTTCTTTCAGCATGCCGGTTACAATGGCCGATGGGGGAAATTTTTCCTTCAGGCCATGCATAACGAGGTAATAATGGTACGATTTCCGGGGATCAACGTTTCGATCGGTAAAAAGGGTGTCGCCTGCCGGAAGGCGTGAAATAACCGTGTATGCGCTGTCGAAATGTTCACTGCGGAACAATGAAATGCTTTGGACGCTTTCAGTGACTGCCAGTTTCCATTTCAGATCAATAGCACGTTTTACTTCGTTGCTTTGGGCACTGAATTTTATAACTTCCGGGTTTTGGGTTGCATCGCGCCGGCAGGTTATTTTTACCCTATCGGCACAAGGGGTGATGTTGCCAAGAATATCGTACGGGGTAACAACATAGCGGTAAATTACCCCGGGTATAACCTGTTGGTCGGTAATGCGTAAAAACGACGATCCGTTTTCACTGTAAAAAAACTTCTGCGGAAATATCTCCCTGTAACCGGTTTGCAGGTATGCCTGCCTTACGATCCTGAAATCGAACGGCCGGTTGGCTTCATCAAAGGAAAAGTTCAGGGTAATGGTACCGTTAGATGAAACAGCATTCACAAATTTCACATTGAAACCGGGATCTCGGCCGGGAGCCGAAACAGGCCCGGTCGGGGATGAACTGATTAGATGCCCTGCTTTGTCAAAAACCGTCACCCTGTAGTTATAGCTTGTTTCAGGCGTTACTGTGTTGTCGTAAAAGCCCAGTCCGGCCGCTTCAACAAAAAGCGGTATCCCGTTGTAGATGGGTATTGAATCGATTGTTTGAAACCCATTCAGCGCTTCATATAACCATTGAATAACCGAGTCGCCGGGCATCGGGTAAACCGGGTTTTTGGCATTGATGTTCAGCAACCGGGTTTTTAATTCTTCCGCCGAAACGGGCTTCTGGCCGGTGAAAACAAGCGTCGGTTTTTGTTTCGAACCACTTTCAAAGCGGAATAAGCGGTATTCAAACGTATCGGGCAGGGCCGTGCCAAACTGGGTAAAAATGCCATCGGGCCCTGCAACAGAGACGGGCTCTTGTGCGGTTACACTGAATGCTGTTGCCAGAATAATAACGATCAGCATTGAGAATGTTAATTGTTTCATTTCGCGAAATTTTAATAGTCCAAATCGTACCAGAAATCAAAAGGAACGCCAAGCTGGAATCCGCCGGTAACGCCAATGTGTTTCGACAGGGCATCTTTACAGCCGTTTACAAAGGGCACACCTTGTTCAATCGAAAGGTTTCCGCTCATGTCCATTGAGCCGTTCAGGGCAGCGCCGTTCACACTGTCCCAGCTTCCTTCGAGGCCGACCTTGTTAAACACGTACCCGCTTAACGAAGTACAGGTTATGGCTCCAATCCCAAATTTTACTTCAAAGCCGCCGGTTATGGCATAGCCGAAATTTGCCCCGCTGGAAAAATTACCCCAGAACGCGGCATCAACCGCGCTGGTAGGTACCGAAACATGGGCATTGGCAAGCACGAGGTTTACCGAAACATCGAGCCCCGAAAGCGGTAGGTTGCGGCCGCCAACCATGTAAAACCCTTGCAGGTTATCACGGGTAAAGGTTTGCGGCAGTTCTTTGTTTACAGCATAGGTTAACACCGTATTCTTAATTTGATTGTTAACTGTTGAGGGGTAATTGCCGATTAAAAGACCTGTATTCAGTGTTGTAGGTTCAGGTGCCGGAACGTTATCGGCTTTGCAGGTTGAGTAGAAAATCCAGCCGTCTTCGTCCATCAGTAAATTGGCAACGCCGGTAACAATGGTGCTGCCCAGCGGAACGTGATCCATCTCAACGGTTCCCAGTAACCGATCCTTTTCGTAGGTGATTTCCATGGTACCAAACGGTGTACTTATCCGGTCGGCCTTAAAACCGTCGTGGCTTGCTGCAATTTCTCCATGCACCTCAAATTGCATACGGGTATTTGCATCGGGGGCTATTCCGTTAAAGCCTTGCATATCGCCCTCGAAACGAAAATTGTTCCAGTCGGCCTGGTCAGCAAACATCGAGCAGGCTATGTTATTCAGGTAGGTTGTGCTTTCACCAATTTTTATTGTTTGATCAGTGTGCTTGTCCGACTGCACTACCGACGTGGTTATTGCACCAACATTATCGCGGTCGTTGTACGTTAATTTAACAAGTACCGGGGCAAGTTTGCCGGGTTCGGAAACGCTTCCGTAGCTTGTAAATGTGCGGTTGTATGGATTGAAACGCTGCCTGAGCGGACTGCCTTCATCTTCAATAAGCAACGGTTCAAATTTGATGTTCCCTTTCCCATCGAACCCGATATCGATGGGTTTGAATGCAAGGCTGTAATTACTGCCGCCCGATTTTGCAAAAGTGAGCCGTGCCCCGATCTCGTCTTTTACCCGGGGAATGTGGAAGTTCACGCTGCCTTTCAGAACAAATCCGTCGGGCAGGGTAAACAGGCTGATGGGATGAAAATCGACCGTGTTATACAACCTCATGCCGGCTGCCCCCGGGCTGATGGTAAATACATCCTCGCCATTGCTGAGCAGCGAAACGGTTTCGAGCTGGAGAATGCCGCTCATGTTGGGAAGGTTATGAACAGTTGCAGGCGGGGCACCACCGGGCGGCGGGTAAATAACCAGTTCCCAGTGTCCCCTTTTGTCACTGCCTGTTGAATGGTTGTACCCAAAACTGCTTTTTGCCCCGGGGTGAAAAACAATGGGATAATCGCCCAGGGTTATCCGATCATATTTTGGATCGCCAATGTAGGCAAAGTCGCTGCGCAAATTAAACTTGCCAATGGGGATATCGAGTTTGTGGGTATGCACCACGCAATCCGACGAATAAATGCCCCCTTGCTTCGGGTCAACCGTCCAGTTGCGAGCTTCGAGCACCCAATCCTGCGAGGCATCGTGTATCCCTTCATCTTTCAACTTAATTTCTATTGGGGTATTGCTCGAAACCGGGTCGATGGTTTTGTTACGCAATACCATGCTGCCGATGTGTACCTCAATATTGCCGGCATTTTTCACCGTTGCATTCAACCGCGTATCAAGGGTGATTTTGTCGCCTTCAATGATCGATTTTGAAGCTGCCGATGTTGCATTGAACCCGATGAATTTGAAATGCAGGTTACCGGCAACCGGCGCATCGGTATTGCTGATGTTGCAAAGGTTGAAGGGGATAATGCTGCTGTTGTTTCCCGCATCGGCCGAGTTGAAAATATTGATGACCGGTGTGATCATGTTCATGGCATTGCCGCCAATCTGAACGGAACCCTGCTTAGCAAGGTAAAAAGGTTTATTGTTGTCGAAGCTGAGGTAGCTGCCGGGGTATTGGAACGAATTATCGACAATGTGCGCCATTCCTCCGAGGAAACCTTTACCGGCCTGCCGGCTGTTTTTTTCAATGCAGAACAGCCCATTGTTGGGTTTCGTTTTCATCAGCACGTTGTACGATTGGGCATAATTCAGTTTCAGGCTCCGGTTTGAATACACGATCACTTTATCGTTTT
Source organism: Prolixibacteraceae bacterium (assembly GCA_021740385.1). Taxonomy (GTDB): domain Bacteria; phylum Bacteroidota; class Bacteroidia; order Bacteroidales; family Prolixibacteraceae; genus DAIMEA01. The sequence goes on from JAIOZY010000033.1 coordinate 5,006, forward strand.
GCGGTTCGCCAACCGGTTTTCCGTTCTCTTTCTTCCCTGACGATACAAATTTTACGGCAAATATTTCAAAGGTTGCATCGTTTATCAGGTCGAAGCCTTTGCTGTAGCCGTTCAGTTTTACTTTACCGGAAACGGTGGCGCTGCCGTCGCTGTTTTCGGTAAGCGAAGTAATATCGAGCGGGAAGCCCCAAACATCGTCAATGATCATGTTGTCGAAACGGGTTAGGTTGAAAACCAATTCACCGCTGTGGGGTATGTTTATAAATTTCGATTCACCTATGACCGTTTCAACCGGTTCCGAAACCGGGTGTTCCGATTTTCCCTTATGGCTTAACCCGGACAACGGGCTGCGTTTGAAAACGGCATTTACTTCAATTTGCTTCCCGTTTACCTCGGGGGGCAACAGCAGGCTGAAAGTCCCGTTGGCTTTAGGCCTTGCTGCAAAAAAGTATTGCGACTCGGTTGTTGAGGTTCCGTCATCGGCTACTGAATATTGTGTGTCGATACCTTTGCGCAAATCGACCGATATTTCGGCGCTGGCAGTAGGTTCACCGTCGAGCAACACTTTCCCGTTCAGCAGAATGCCGTTTTGAAGAATGACCGGCGGCAGAACCTGCGCTGTTTTCGACTCTTCATTCTGAAAGGTGACAATTTTGGGTATGAGCATGCTTCCCGACGGGCCACTCACTTTAAGCCGCAGGTTGTTCACCGAAACATTCTGGAAATTCAGTTTTACTTTTCCGTTGGCATCGCTCAGCACCACGGGGTAATCGCCTTCACCAAGCAACTGTACCCGTGCATCTTTCAACGGCAGGGTTATGTAACTGCCCGGCATTTTTTGTCTTACGGTCAGTTGTATCCTGTGCGAGCGTTCGTAAACGGTAACGGTATCGAGGTAGGTGCTTGGTTCTTCAGAAACTGTAACTGCGATGGTATCGGCAAAGTAGGTTGCATCAACCGGAATGACCGCCAGTTTATGGTTACCGGGTAATGCCGGAATGGAAAAACCGCCTTTCAGTACCGACGATGTTTTCACCATTTGCCCGGCTCCCTGGTTTTCGCCCGAGGGAAGGAACCGGATGTACGATTCAACCGGTTTGTTTTCCTCGTTTACAACGAAGCCTGTAAGGTTACCGCTGGCATACAGTACAATTTTGGGCTCGACAAATTGTTGCCCCATGGTAATGAATTCAGCAGGGATAACGCGCAGGTAATTGGGTTGGTTATTCCCGTTTTTCATGTAGTGAAAACCGGGTTTCGACACTTTTAACCTCACCTCGCTGATGTCGGGCAGCCAGCCCCATTCGGTTACAGATTCAAAAACGTTTTTAAAATCGAAGTAGCCGCTGGTGTCGGGTGTGTAAATAAACCTGAATGTTGAACTGTGGTTTTTGTATTTGATCTCCAGTTCGCAACGGGCACCCTGAATGCCCTGGTTCACATTAATGTTGCTGACTACTTTTCCTTTTACTGTTGGTGTGCGGGGTTCAAGTATGGCATCGGGGTCCTGAATTTCGGAATACCGGTAATCGCTGTTGAAAAAGTAAACCGGCTTTTTAAAGGTATTGATGGTATTTTGTGTGATCAGTTCCGGTTCATAATTGGCATCGCCGGCCATGTCGGGTGTACGGAAGTACTGAAGAATGGGCACGTTGGTGTTCCGGAACAACAGGTTTTCAAAAGCAAATTCGCCTTTCGAGTCGGAAAGTTCGCGCGTTACGATTTCGTAACCGGGAAATTCATCTAAGCTTCCCGACATGTTTTTGCCTTCGCCCTCGGGCAGGTTCAGGGCTTCAACGGCGCTGCTTTCGCGCAACACGTAACATTCAACACCCTGAATGGGGATAAATGTTGAAAGTCCGGGCAGTTCTTCAGGTGGTTCTTTCAGCTTTGTGGCCCCCCTCAGCCTGTAGGAAAATACATTCGAGGTAAGGGTCCCCACATTAACGGTTTTGAGCGGTTCAACCTCAATGTTATCGTCGGGGCTCATGTACAGTCCGTTGGGGTCTTCAACCACGAGGCGGAATACCCGTTTCATCATCCCGTAAGTTTCGGAATAGACAATGCGGAAACTCGGGTCGGGGTCGCTTTCCCAGGTTTCCCACGATCCGAAATGCCGGTTCAGTTCCCCGGTCGATATTTCGTAATTCCCCGTACGTGTTTTATCTTCAGCAGGAATATTTGGGAATGAAAAATCGAATTCGCCGTTGCCATCGGTTTTGGTGGTGTACAACACATCAGCATCGAAGGCATTGGGATCGTTGGCATAATAACCGGTTTTTTTGGCAATTTTCGAATGTGAACCATCGCTTGTTACCCAGCAGGCTATCAGGCTGATGTTGGTGTTGGCCAGTGCCCTGGTGGTTCCTTCTTCGCCCGGGAAATGATACACCAGTTTCCCTTTAATGCCTGAAAGGGGAGGGGCATCGGAGATTTTTGTAAACCGGGCATTCACCGTTAAGCTGTTTTTTTCCACATCTTCGTACCCGATTAAATCGTGTTCGGTGGGATCATCAGCGGCTGTAAGGGCTCCAATGTAAGCGCTTTGGGAAAGCGCGTAATAACCTGACGGTTTTTTATAGCTGAACGATTCGACCGATTCGATGGGAGTACCTGCAATCCAAAGGTAATAGTGATCGCCCTGCACCCGGTTTTGGATCAGGTTGGGAAAAGTAGCCAGGGCAATGTCGTTGCCGTCTTCATCTTTTTCGGCAACGGTTGTGGTGCTTGAAATGATTTTGTACCCGTTTCCTGTTAGCGGGGGTACGCTTTGCACGAGCGAGCCCGGCGGTGTCAAATTACCCTCGTAACCCGGAAGCTGGTCCGAGGGGTCTTTCCTTACCACGTATATTTTTTTGCCTGTTAACGGTTTTTTTAGTCCCGCTGAAGTGTTATAACCTTCTTCAATGGTGGCTTTCAGCAGGTAACTTTTTACAAAAGTTGTAATATCGCCCAAATCGGATGTTTGTCCTTCGTCCCAAAAATTCATTGTATAGCCGGGGTTGGCATAGTACGGATTATCGATTGCAATTTCGATTTCGCGCCAAAGTAATCCCGTAAGTTCGCTTCCCTCGTGTAAAACGTTGAAGTTAGCGCTTACCTCGCCCAAGCCTGTATTTTTTGGCCAGTTGAATGTGATGGAAAAGCGACCTTCGTCATCGGTAAATTCACCTGTTTTCCTGATGGTTTTTGTTGCAACGGGCATCTTTATTACCGGCTGTGCCGGCTTGTTGGTTCCCAGTTCTTCCGACGACAACAGGATTGTGTCGGTTCCGGTTATCAGCCGTGTGTTGCATTGTAAGGAAATTTTGCTGTTCCTGACGGGGAAAGTGCCGGTAGCCGGGTTATTTTCGAAGGCATACAACATTTTGCCCGTTACGGTTTTGAGTTCGTATTCCGATACTTCTTCGTAAAACCGGTAAGTGAAGGAACACCTTTTGGCGGGAATGATCACTTCGCCGGTTATCGAATCGCTCAATTCTACAGTGAACCAGTAAGGTGTATTATTTTTGAATATAGAATTTGCCTTTGGGGAATTCATTTGAATGTGAAAGCCGGTGGTCGATTCAGTATAAACCTCGTTTTTCAGTTTTTTTGAATCATAAAACCGGATATTGAACTTTTTTCCGGGGTGCAACTCCTGAAGCGTAACAAAATCGATGTTTTTTTCAAGTGTTTCTGACGGATCAAGAATTGTTCTGTCAATTTTCCAATTGATGTAAAAATCCCTCAGGTTCGTTGTTATAAGCTGGCTGTCGGGGGCACATGCCGATGGTATGGTAATGCGAATATTCTCAATCATACCGGGCATGCCAAGTCCTGAATTTTCGGTATAGGTAAACGTGCAAACTTCGCTGTAACCATTGTTCCTGAAGTGATATTTTCCTGCCGGATCAACAGCCTTTACACGGAATGCATAGGTATAACCGGGAATAAGCGATACCCTGTCACTGGTAAGCAGGATCATGTTTGCCATTTGTGTTGCTTCATAAATGGGGGCAAAACCCGAAACATTGAATGCTTCGTTCGGATCGAGATCGACACCTTCGGGAATTTCAATGAGTTGAAACAAATACTCAATGCCGAAAGCGCCCGGTGGAATGGTCCAGCTAATTATAACGTTCTGAAAGGGTTGGGCGCTTATGGGATCGCCGCAAACCGGGCTGGTAATAATTGGTGGTTCGAGGTTGGTGATGAAAAAGATGTTGCTGCAGCCCATTGGTTCATCTTCCGAAAGGGGTTGATCGCTCAGGTAATCGAATACCCGCACGCAAACCTGGTAATTGTCCTCGGGCAGGCCGGCACCCGAAAGAACATCGGTAAGCACAACGCCGTTTGTAACGAGGTGGTTCATGTTAAACATGGCACCCAGTTCATCAAGGCTAAGCACTTTTATTGTGCCCGGTTGCAGGTATATAGATGTGCCTGGTTTGTACCCTGTTTCTGAGCGGATTGAAAGCCCCTCGTCGCCGGTTATGCTGAAGCTGAGGTAGACCTCTAACGGACCAATGGCCGGCTGGTTGTGGGTGAGGCTGATCAATAGTTTGTTGGGCGTATCGATGTAGTCCGACAAGGCCGAGGTATACGGGGGCACCACGTTAACGCTCACATTAACCGGGGCCGTTTGCGCATCGCTGATTTTTGGCAGGGCAATAATGCTTCCAAAGATAATAGCGAGGGCTATCAGGTGATATTTAAAACGTGTAGGCATAACTTACAAGGGTTTTTAATTCGTTATAACTTCTTACGGGGGCATCGGCAGGGTATTGGTTGGCGTTGTAAGCAAAGCTGAGTTTGATAAGGTGTTTACGGTGTGGCCGGTAGTTGAGCATGAAATTGCCCGAAAAAACCGAACCATCATAGCCCGATACTTCGCTCAAATTCTGTGCAACGGAGACATTTGTATTCAGCTTGTTTTTGAAAAACGATTTACTTATACCAACATTCAGTCCGTACATTATTCGGTTTTCGAAAGCTGAAGTAAGCGTAATGTAATTCAACCCGCCCGTTAGGTTTAATCCGGTTTTCAAAAAATTTAACGAGTAATTCAGCATGGCCATGCGGCTGTTCACTTCGCTGGTGGCAGCCGTGTGCTGGTTATGGTCAATCATGTCGGTTGCCATTAGGTTTAACTGGAGCAACTGAACCAGGGTAGATGAAGTAAACATCAGCCGTGGCGAGAGCGAAATGTTCATGTTGTCGTTATAAAGTTTTAAGGTATCGTTTAGCGGGACACGCCCCGCGTATTGGTTAACGGAATAGTTGCTGAAACTGCCGTCGATCGAAAAGGCCTTTCCTGAATTGAAGTTCGCGTTGACCATTGAAATTACCCTTTGGGAAGCAGTGCTTTTGTTGCCCCTGAGGTTATCGTTCTGCAGGCCAATGTTTCCCCTGATGAGCAGTTTCTTTTTAAACAGGCGCAACGACGTGTTAAGCGTAATGTTTTCAATATCGGTGTTGAAATAATAAGCACCAAACGACTGGTAATTCGGGTCGATACGCCGGTATTGCAACCCGGCAACAAAACCTTTGTTTGAGTATTGCAGGGATGAAAGCAGGGCGGTGGCGTATTCCGACGATTGGTTCACGGTTAGCAGGTTGCTTACCTGGTCGAGGAATTCAAGCCCGCTTATGCCGGCTACCTGTCCCACCGCGTTTTTTGTAAGCAGGCTTACCGAGGCTTCGGTTTCAAAGGTTACCCTTTTTGCGAGGGTAAATTTGCAATGCGCGCCAACAACGGCATTCGACTGGGGCGTTTTGTACCGGTCAATATCGAAATCTTGTCCGGGAATGGTGTCATCGGCAATTTTCAGGGCAATAATATCGAAGAAGTTTTGCTCGTTCCCGAAGCCCAGTTTTATACTGTACCCGTTGCGCGAAGGGGTTGCCAGCGTATCGATGGGGTTGATGGTGTTGGGCACGGTTTTCTTTTTGAAGCGGCCGTACACCGCGCTAAACCTTAGCAAGCCGGGATTCAATTCCACTCCGGCACCCAAAAAAGTTTGCCCGGCAAGGGTAAACGATGAATGATTGACCGACCGGTACCCCAGGTGGAGCTTTATCCATTTATATTGCGGGCTGACGCCGAAGCGGTTAAACGGCTGGTTGTAATCAAAATTACGGTTGCTGTACATGATGGTAAAGGGAAGGTTAACGCCGTAAACCGAAACATTCACATTTCCGTTAACAAGGAACAGGAAAGGATCGCGTGTTGAATTTGTTAAATCGGTATTGTAAAAATTGGTTGAAGCTGATAGTGAGCCTGATAATGTTACTGCTTTTTCCTTTGAAATATTTTCAAGGTTTTGCGCCCATAAAGGAACCCCAAGCAACAGGGCTAAAAATAGGAGAAGCGAATTTTTCATTTAAACCCGTATTTATCTGGCATCAATGTTTAACGTGACAATTTAGGAAAATCCGCTTAAACAATGGTTGAGATTTTAAATTATTATTTTGTGTTAACCCCCGCTGCCGCACGATTGCATCGTGTGGTTTAGCCACAGGCTAAAAATAAGAAATAGTTTAGAATTTTATTGAAACTAAAGCTTCAAACCACGCGAAAGATTGACTACGTCGATTTTCAATTCGCGCGGTAGCGGCGGATTCTCCGTGGCTCTCCGTGTAACAAAACTAACCTGATAAACAAGTGACATCCTGCCATCGAACTAATGACAACATACTATTGACTCGCAATCGTGTTATCGTTTTTAGTTACCTCCGGCTTTTCAATCCTTCTGATTTTGATATTTAACCAGGCTACAAGTATGGTCATAATCGGGCTGATGAGGTTGAAGTAGCAGTAAGGCAGGTAGGCCAGTGTGCCTACGCCAAGTACTTTGGCCTGCGTTGCCCCGCAGGTGTTCCAGGGTATTAGTACAGAGGTCATGGTTCCCGAATCTTCAAGGGTACGGCTTAATACTTCGGGTTTCAACCCTCTTTTTGCAAACGATGCTTTGAACATACGTCCCGGAACGACAATGGATATGTACTGGTCGGAAGCTGTGGTGTTGAAAAAGATACACGATACAACCGTTGAGGCCACGAGCGCCCCGTTCGATTTTGCCCGTTCTACAATGGGCCGGGTAATGCGTTCTAACAGTCCGGCGGCTTCCATAACTCCGCCGAATATCATGGCCGAAAGGATGAGCCATACTGTATTGAGCATCCCTTTCATACCCGATGTGCTCAGCAGTTTATCAACACTTGCATTTTGTGTGTGCAGGGTTACATCGCCAAACATGGCCTGCATAACCCCTTTGTACGACGCTTTCAGGTAACTGCCTTCGCCTCCAATGTTGTGAATGATTTCGGGCTGGAAAATGATGGCAAACAAGCCGCCCAGCAACGTGCCAATCATCAGTGACGGGAGCGGGGGTGTTTTAAGGATGATAATGGTAAACAGCAAAACCGGAACCAGGAAAAGCCAGGGCGATGTGTTAAAATTTGCTTCAATGGCCTGTTGCACTACCGATACATCTACTGCTTGTGTTTCGTAATTATAAGTAAATCCGGTGACCAGAAAAATTATTAACGTGATAAGCAGCGAAGGAACCGTGGTGTAGGTCATGTATTTTATATGGGTAAACAAATCGGTACCGGCCATGGCGGGTGCCAGGTTGGTGGTATCAGAAAGGGGCGACATTTTATCGCCAAAATATGCGCCCGATATAATGGCACCTGCCACCAGGGGTTCGTTAAAGCCCAATGCCCGGCCTATGCCAAGCAGGGCAACGCCAATAGTGGCCACAGTTGACCATGAACTGCCCGTTACCAGCGATATGATTGAAGAAACCACAACGGCTGTTAATAGAAATATTTTGGGATTAATGATGTCGAGGCCGTAATAAACCATAACCGGTATAACACCGCTTATCAGCCAGGTGCCTGCCAGCGAACCAATAAGCAGTAGAATAAGCATGGAAGGCATGGCCGAACCGATTGTTTTTACAATGCGGTGCCTGATGCCATCCCATTTTAAACCCAAACGGTAAGCAATAACAATTCCAACCGATGCAGCAAGCAAAAGGGAAATTTGATTGGCCCCTTCAAGTACATCATCAAAAAGAAAAACGTTCGATGTTAAAAGAACGATCAGTATAACAATTGGAATTAGTGCTGTTAGCAATCCGGGTTTCTTCATTCGCTGTTTTTGCTGATTTGGATGTAAAAATGATAAAACATTCCGATTATTCAAATCCCGGGGATTGTTTTATTATCAGCCTTTTTGTTTGATTTTTTGATTTTATAGTTTAATATCTTTAATATTTATTGATTTTTGATAAATTGAAGGTTAAATTTGATAACGGTAAGTGAACTGGTTAAAAGCATTTATGTCCAGGTTTTTTTTATGCATAGCTTTTTGCAGCTTGTTGGCTTTTTGGGGTATTCCTCAGCCTGGTAACAACCATTTTTTTGTTACGGGTAAAGTTAAAGTAGACAGGGGTGTTGTTGACGGAACTTCAGTTGAAGTTTACCGCGAAAATGCGCTTGTTCAAAACTTAGAGGTTAACCGCACGGGTACTTTTCGTGTCAGTGTCGGTATTGGTTATGTGTATCGTTTTGTCTTTACTAATCCCGCTTATTATTCAAAAACCATCGAGATCGATACGCACGTACCCCCCGAAGTTTGTTCAGAAAATTGTTCTTTCCCGCCTTATCAGCTCGCTGTTCTTTTATATAAAAAGGTTCCGGGTGTAAGCAGTTCAGACCAGGGGGTTGCCCGGGTATCGTACAATCCCAAAATCGACAATTTTGATGCTGAAATCCTCCGTCAGGAAATCGACCTGACAAAAATACTTGATGAAGCGCTGAAAGAAACCCGGGAGAAAAGTAAACGCTACGAAAAGGAAAGCAGAAAAGTGCTGAAGGAAAAATACAACCGGCATGTTTCCGATGGGGATCATTACTTCCGCATAAGGCAGTACGACAAGGCAATGAACAGTTACCGCGAAGCCGTATTAACCGAACCGGCTCAAACCTATCCGCGCAACCAGGTAAAAAAGGCTTTTCAGATTTTGGTGGCCCAACAGCTTGAAGAGCGGTTTGGCAAACCAACGGAAGATAATTTCCTTACCTATTTGAATTACGGCGATACCCAGTTTGCCAACCGTGAATATACCTATGCTTATGTTGCATATTCCAGGGCATTGTCGGTTAAGCCCGATGATGAAAACATCAAACAAAAAACGGAAGCGGCCAAAGCCGAGGTACAAAAGTTGCACGAACTGGCCATTGCCGAGGTTAATCATAAAAAACAGGTTTATGCAGCCCGCACAGCCCGGTATAACGAGCTTATTACAGAAGCCGACCAAAAATTAAAGCAGGAAGACATTGCCGGGGCAAAAGACCTGTACGCGCAAGCAGCAACACAAATAGACGAAAACAGCTATGCCGTGTTAATGCTGCAAACCATTGGCGATATTGTATCGAACGACGAGCTGGCCATGAAATTGGCCCGTGAGCGCGAAGAGGTTGAGAAAAAAAGGTTAAATGAAGCCCGCGAAAGGGCTTACAACGATGCCATTAATGAAGCCGATGCTTTGTTCGATCGCCGCATTTTCAGGGAAGCCCTTGAATATTATCAGCTTGCCCTGAATATTAAAAGCTACGAACTTTACCCGCAGAAACAAATAAATGCCATTAACGACATCCTGGCCGGTTTGCAATTGAGTGGCGAAGGGTATAACCGCCTGTTGCGTGAGGCCGAAAAGCTGATGTTTGATAAAAAATACCGCGAAGCCAGACAGCGATATGTTGAAGCCCATGCGCTAATACCCGACGAACATTTTGCCCTTGAAAAAATCAAAGAAATTGATAAAATACTGAAAGGCCTGGAAGCGGAAGAAGCGGCAAATGAACAATACCTGGCCGAAATTGAAAAGGCCGACGGTTTTTTCAACAACCGGAAGTACAGCGAAGCACTTGATGCTTACCAGGCAGCAGGCAGGCTAAAATTTTCGGAACAATACCCGAAAGAACAGATAAAAAAAATAAGGGAAATTCTTGCCCGGGAAAGCGATGAGCAAAAACGCTTGATGCAGAAAAAAGCCGATTACGAGCTGGCCCTGCAAAAAGCCGACAATGCTTTTGACCTTAAATCGTATTCAATTGCCCGTTCACTTTACCTGCAGGCATTGCAAATTATACCCGGGCAGGAGTACCCTTCTTCACAAATCCGAAAAATTGATGAAATACTCCGGGATGAAAAAGATAAATTGGCCAATGAAGGTTCTACGCTCGATAAAATCGATTTTTCGAACCTCGATGACATTACACGCGAACAACGAGAGGCAGCTTACAAAGAAGCCATGTCGATGGGCGAATCGTTTTTTAGGACCAAAGAGTGGGGTGTTGCACGGTTTTATTTTCGCAAAGCACTGGCACTGATCCCAAACGACCCGCCTGCAACCCAACGGTTAGCGGAAACCGAGCAAAAAATAAGGGGTACGGGCACAAACCTTTCAAAATACCGCGAAATGGTTGAAAAAGCCGAGGAGGCTTTTGAAACGGGCGATTTCAGTGTTTCAAAATTTTATTACAGCAAGGCCCTGGAAGCCAAACCCGGCGATAAAATCGTTACCGAACGATTGCGGGTTTTGGAACACCTGATACAGGGTACAATGAACCGTGAGAACTCGCGGGAATACAACGAGGCCATTAAAAAAGGCGACGAGGCCTTTAGCGCGAATAATTACTCCCTCGCGCGTTTTTTTTACCGTAAAGCACAAAGCCTGAAAACCAACGATGAACTGGTGCCCAAAAAGCTCGAGATGGTTGAAAAGGCCATCGATATTTCGAAAAAGGCAGGAAGCAGCGAACAGTTTAAAAGCAACATGCAACTGGCCGAAAAAGCCATTGAGCAGAAGCAATACGGCCTTGCTTTGGGGTATCTGAGAAAAGCCCTGCAAATTCAGCCCGGCGATGAAAATACCCTCAAACAAATAGAGCGGGTTGAAGGGGTGATTAACGATCAATAGGTGCGGACAGTTGTGCCTTATAAAGATTCTCATTCCCCGTTATTGCTGCGCCACTTATGTAATATGCAATGTAAACTGCTGTGTTATATTTCAAAAATAATTCTGGTGTGAGCAATTAAAAGTCCCGATTCATTTTATTGGTAGCAGATCAAATTAAGCGAGGAGTTGCATAAACCCTTCTTCATTATCCAATATCTGCAATGTTTTGAATGAGTTCCATAATAATTTCCGTCGCTTCCTCTTCTGAACCATATGGCAAAACACTTTCTATCCCTTCAGTTAATTCTTCATTTTTCAAAAGGTTGGTACATTCTTCTTTCAGATATGCTTTCACAAATTCATTTGCATTGGTTATACTTTCGAGTAATTCTGAACAATTATCAAGGATGTAAATAATATCCTCAAAATCATGACTTTGTCGTAAATCAGAACCACCACGTCCTTTATAGGCTTCAATTTTAGCAGCTAAATAATATTCAGGAGGAAAAACAAAAATTTCTGTTTCATCTGGAAGTGTTTTTGGAATCTTGTTTTCAATTCCTCCATTGTACCACATATTGCTAAAACCTAACACTTCGGAATCAGAAGGCATAACATCAACTAAAATATTCTGATACACCCATCTGCAAATTGGAGCTCCTTTGGAGGTGTCATGTACAAATCCTAAAGCTCTTAAATCATCTTCTAATTTTGCATGAGCTGTTTTTGAATGCAGTTCAATTACACAATCAACGTCAAGTGTTGGTCTTATATCAGATAATTCAGGATTACTTGCATACAATCCTGCAACAGCTCCTCCTATAAAAACCATGTCGTCTTTTAAATCACCTAAACCATTTGCCACTGTTTGAAGCATCGAAATATTTGTTATAGACATGTTTTAATCGTTTTTCAAGTTCTTCTTTGGCAATATTTATTTCCCTGACTTTTCCTACCCGTATGGTATCAGCAATTACCAATAGTTCATAGAATAATTTGTCTTCTTGTACTATTTGTGGGATAGATTTAAAAAGAGGCTCAATGGCTTGCCCTCTATGTGTTCCTTTAACGTTTGACCATACATATACATCAGAACAGCTTGAAATATGCTCTTTGATTGGCGATGCAGAATGTGCAGTTGGTATTCCCTTTACAATTGCACCTGGTTGTGTTGGGAATACATATCGAAGGCCATAGTTTAAAAATTCGATAAAGGAATTAATATTTACTTTTCGCTTTTTAGAATCAATCAATCCTGCAATCTTGCATCTATTCAAGACCTCTGATATTTCAGAAGGACTGATTTTTAATGCTTGAGCCAAATCGGAGTTATACCAGTTATCATGCTTTAAGGCTATAATTTTCAATAAAACTACAATGTCTTGGGGACGCATCCCATTATGCTTTTTCATACCTAAATATTTTCAGTTGACTTCGTTATTCCTCGATTCGCGAATCGCGAATCGCGAATACCCAAATATATAAAATTAAACTGAGAATATCTTTTTAGAATTCTTTTTAAAATCTCTTTTGCCTTTTCAATGTCTTTCTGCTGAGTTGATTTATCTCCGGCGATGATTAGAATAATGATTTTTCCATCTGATTTTTTGAAATAAACTCTATACCTTTAGCGTAGTTAATTTTTATTCATAATGTGGTGTTTTATGTTTTTTCTTATGAAACACCTTCTTTATTTGGTCTTTATACTCAAAAATCACAATTGCTGCTATTACCAGCAATAAAGCAGCATATTTCCCCACGGGGACAGGGTTTGCCCCCGGGTCTTCGGGGGGCCGGGGCTGTGCAAACAGTTGTGATACCGAAAACAGTAATGATAATATCAGGCTTATATATCGTTTCATAGCAAAAATTTTTAACGGTTTACAATTATTCTGTTTGTAATGGTTGTAACTGGACTCTCGTAATTAACAAGGTAAATGCCTCTTGGCAACACAATATCAAAGAATCCATGTGATTTTTTCACATTCATGTCCTTAATTTTTTGGCCGCTTGTTGTGTAGAGTGTAATCGTTCCGGGTTGTGCCGGCAGGTATTTGTATTGTATACCGTTGCCGCTGTATAACAACACGGGTTTTTTCACTTCGGCGGGGCTGACACCCGACAGGTTTTCCGATAAATGTACCGAGAAGGGCAGGGTTGCACCTTTATCCGGAACGGGTATGACAATATTCCCTGCCGACAGGCTTTCCCGTTGGTATGTTTTGCCTTGCAATTCAATTGTTATTTCAAGGTTGCTGCGCAGTTCGGCTAAATTGGGGAACGACATGGTTACCTCGTTTGCCTCGCCTGTAAACAGGTACATGGGAATGCTTGCCGGTAATTCATTAATCCGGTTAATAACCAGTTGTTCATTTTCACCCGTAAGCGAAAAAACCTGCGGGATTTTTTTATTGGTTGCAAACAATTTATGTGCATCCAGCTTGTCGAACCCGTTAGTAGCCATTGGGTCGATTGCAATTACGGCCTTATCGATGATTGAGTCGGCAGTAACGCCAATGGTTAAATGATCATTTTGGCTTTCCGATTTTAAAAATGGTGCATTTGAAAGGACCCTTGCATCAGGCGGAATATCGAAATTCCCCGCCGAAGACGCTTCAACAAAAAAGCCTTGCATGGGTGGGATTAAATCTGAACTTTCCAGTTCACTAACCGTTGTGTAAGTTCCCGTGGTGGGGTCATAAAGATGTGCCGCGTTCCCCTGAATGTTTGTGTAATCGATGTTTGAATCATCAAGCCAGTCAATAGGCGCCAGGAACGGGTTCCCGATCAGGTTCCATCCCGATTCATCAACAAGCAGTGAGAAACTTACGGCCGAGCTGGCATCAACCAGGGTGCCGCCTGAATACATGTAGTAATCAGCATCGTAAATCTCATCGCCTGTTTCGCTGGCATCGTTAACGGTGCATACGGCATAACCTTTTCCGGGGGTTAAAACGGTTGATGGTGTGAGGTTAAATTCCCAGGCATCGTTAATGTCTCCGGCAATTGAGTTGTTGTATGTTGCCATCCACATATCGACCCGGTTATTAGTCGATGCCATGCCGGCAGGGGTTAGGTCGCTAAAAGGGCTTGTGAAATATTGCCAGCGGCTGGTATCGGGGCTGAATGTGATTTCGTGTATAATATCAACCGTTGTTACGGTCAGGTTTTCCTGCCCGTTAAGCTGGGCATCGTGGTCGAGTACAACATGGCCTACAGTTTCGGCCGATGAGACTTCCGGGAACGCGGGTGCATTGCCTGAAATGAAAACCTTATCGCTGGCTCCCGGGTAGCTGTCAGATGGGACCCAATTGAGTGCTCTTGTCCAGTCATAATCCACATCGCCCAGCCAGATGGCATCGTAATTGGCTTCGCCCGGTGTGGGCCAGGCATTTTGAAAACCTTCGGTATCGCGCTGACCGCCGGGTGCGTTGCCCATGCGTTGCTGTGAATAATCAACGCCATTGCCCGAGTCGTTTTCGTTCAGTTGGGGTTGTGAGGCATTAAGCAACGGAAGTAGTCCGGTATCGTCTGCATCGGTTCCGTTACTGTAAACCACGGCATCAACCAGGTTGGTTGTGGTAACCGGTGTGTCGTCGGGGAAATCGGTATCGTTGCCAATATACAGGGCAACGGCATCGGGGCCGTTTTGCAGTGAGCCCGATATTTCCCAGTCGACATTTGCCACGCGGTCGCTGCCAATAACAAAAAAACCGTTTGCATCGGTTGTTCGCCCGTCAAGGTCGTATGCTTCGTACGATGCATCGTCACCGCCATTATATAAGACCAGCACAAGACCGGTAAGGGATGCAAGTCCCATTCCCCCGTCATAGATTTCGATGAATTCTTCCCGGTCGGTTCCCCGGGTATCGGCATCAATTTCGTTAATGACCAGCGAGGTTGAAAATACGCCTCCCGAACATACAACCGTTTGTGAAGTGGCGCCCGTTGATGCGCAGCTTATGTTTTCGTTGTATTCATCTTGAAAGAGTCCTGCTTTCAGGCGGGTGTATAAAGTTGTGCTTGCAACACTGCCGCCTGATTGTGTAAGGGTAATTGGTGTGGATTGAAACGAGGCATCGTCATCTGAAATTTCGTAGTTCGTTGGTGGTGTGACGGTGATATCTGAGGTGAGGTTGGTGCCGCTTACATCGAACGATTGTGAGGCTGTTGGCCCGTTGCCTTCAACGTAATAAAATTCATTTAATGAATAAGTTGATACCGTTATGAACGGGGTATTGGAAGGGGTATAGACGTGGTTGCCAAGGTATTCGGTTGTTTCCGACGTGGCATTGTCAACGGTCGAATTCGATACCTCGGTCCATTCTGAAGTGGTATAGGTTTGGTTTGGTGACGTAATATCCGAATTCCGGTAAAAAGAGGTGTTTGTACCCCAATCAGTTCCATTTCCAATAACATCAACCCTGTCGGCCCAGGCGCTGGTACTGTTGGATGTTGTGAGGATAACAATATCATCGCCGTTAAAGGTGCACATGGTAGTGGTTGTGCCGCTTGCATAGCTTGGCAATGTAGCGCTGCCGTGTTGAAACAAAACGGTATTTCCTTCGGTAAGGGTTCCTGTTAGTTCACAATAAAAATTTGGAGAATTCGAAGAAGGGTCATCGGCCCGTTCGTTTGCAAAAATACACAGGTAGAGTTGCGGCGATTCAAAATCAACCACATAAGAGCCAACGTTTGTGAGTTCGATCCATTTGTCCCAACTTGAGCCTTCATAGTATTGTGAAATGACTACCTGGCTGTTCGCATTCAGTAAGGGGAACAGCAAAAAGAAAAGGAGAAGCGGGGTGTAAAATTTCTTCATGGTTTTATTTTTTATGGTGCATATCTAATTGAAAATAATGTGTATTCATTGAATTTCCGAATTCGGGGTATGCCTTTACATGCATAGCGTTTTTTCTGCTGTATTGCAAAGAGAAAAGTATTGAATGTTTGTGAAACAAATACATGCGTTTTAAATTTAGTGCAATAAAAATATATTAAAAAAACGAAAATCTCAAACGAAACGGGTTAATTAAATATGAATGTTAAGTTATTTTGAAAGTTGGAATCTTTGCGCAAAAAAGTTTAACCCTTCCTTTGCCGCCTTGTTTCAAAGCGTATCTTTGCGCTGTTTTTTCGAAAAGCTAATCTTTTATTTATGAGAGCAATCAAATTTGTTACCCCCGATGAGGCTGTAAAAGTGATAAAAAGCAACGACAGGGTACACATTCACAGTGTGGCCTGCGCACCGCAAAAGCTTATTAACGCGATGTGCGAGAGGGGAAGGAACAGGGAGTTTCAAAATGTGCGCATTCAGCATTTACACACCGAAGGGCCGGCACCGTATGCCGATCCCGAATTTGAAGGCATATTTAATCTTGAATCGTTCTTTGTGGGGCACAACGTGCGCAAGCAAACACAGGCGGGTTATGCCGATTACATACCGGTATTTTTAATGGAAACCCAACGACTGATTCGCGAAGGTTATTGTCGCCCGAATGTTGCCATGGTGCAGGTTTCGCCACCCGACAAGCACGGTTATGTTTCACTCGGGACCTCGGTTGATGCTACGCTGGCAGCCGTTGAAGAGGCTGATACGGTTATCGGGGTTATCAACCCGAATATTCCAAGGGCTTTTGGCGATGCCATGATTACCCTCGATATGATCGATATTTTTTGCCAGGACGATACACCCCTTATTGAAGCCGCACCGGCACCGCTCACCGAAACTGATATCCAAATTGGTAAAAACTGTGCCGCGCTTATTGAAGACGGGGCAACCCTGCAAATGGGCATCGGGGCAATTCCCAATGCCGTTCTGGCCCAGTTGGGAAACCACAAAAACCTGGGAATACACACCGAGATGTTTGCCGATGGCGTATTACCTTTAATTGACAAAGGAATAATTAACAACGCCTGTAAAAATATTGACCGTGGCCGCACCGTAGCTACATTTTTAATGGGCTCGAAAGAGGTATACGATTTTATTGACGATAACCCCGGCGTAATCATGAACGATGTGGGTTACACCAACGATCCACGCATTATTTGCAAAAACCCGCGGGTTACAGCCATCAATTCGGCTATATCGGTCGATTTAACCGGGCAGGTAAATGCCGATTCGATTGGTACCCGTTTTTGGAGCGGTGTTGGCGGACAGGTCGATTTTATCCGCGGTGCTTCCCTCTCTGAAGGGGGAAAGCCCATCATTGCCATGCCATCGATTACCGCCAAGGGGGTGAGCAAAATTACAAACACCTTAGTGCCCGGTGCGGGAGTGGTTACTTCCCGTTTCCATATTCATTGGTTAGTGACGGAAAACGGTGCCGTTAATTTATATGGTAAATCGATGCAGGAACGCTCAACGCTGATCATTTCAATTGCCCATCCCGATCATCAGGAAAGGTTGGACCGGGAAGCATTCGAACGCTTTGGTCCACACTATCATTATGTGTGGGATGAAACAGAAGCAGTAAAACATTCATCATAAAACAGAAGATAGCATAAGGCAGGGATATCCCTGCCTTAATTGATTTTATACATTTTATGCAATTTGTCAGGTAATTTTTCGGTTTCTAACTAATAATTTCGCAAATAATAATATCAATAAATATAAATCAATACAATAATGAATATTTCACATATTGAACACATCGGCATTGCTGTTTCAAACATTGACGAAGCGTTGAAATACTACCGCGATGTGCTGGGGCTCGAATGCTACGCCATTGAAGAAGTGCCCGACCAAAAGGTAAAGACCGCTTTTTTAAAGGTGGGCGGAACCAAAATTGAATTGCTCGAATCGACCGACCCCGAGGGGCCCATCGGTAAATTTATCGAGAAAAAGGGACCCGGTATACACCACCTGGCTTTTGCTGTTGATGATGTTGACAAGTCGTTGTCTGAAGCCGAATCGGAAGGTGTAAGGCTGATCGATAAAGCAAAACGCAAAGGTGCAGAAGGCCTGAACATCGGGTTCCTTCACCCGAAATCGACATTCGGTGTATTAACCGAATTTTGTGGTAACGACCAGGCATAAAAGTGTAATCAGAAGATATGAGCAATCAGGATAAAATTAACAAGTTGATTGATCTGCGTGCCGAAGCAAAACTTGGTGGCGGATTAAAGCGGATTGAAAAACAGCATGAGCAGGGTAAAATGACAGCCCATGAGCGTATTGAGATGTTGTTGGACGATGGCAGTTTTGAGGAACTCGATATGTTTGTCACCCACCGGTGCCACAATTTTGGCCTCGAAAAAAAGAAATTTATGGGCGATGGCGTGGTTACCGGTTACGGAACCATCGATGGCAGGGTTGTTTACGTTTTTGCACAGGACTTTACCGTTTGGGGTGGTTCATTGTCGGAAACAATGGCACTGAAAATTTGCAAGGTGATGGACATGGCCATGAAAGTGGGCGCCCCGGTTATCGGCATTAACGACTCGGGCGGTGCGCGTATCCAGGAGGGAGTAACCTCACTGGCCGGTTATGCCGAAATTTTCGAACGCAACATTCTTGCCTCGGGCGTTATACCTCAAATATCGGCCATTTTTGGTCCCTGTGCCGGTGGTGCGGTTTATTCACCGGCGCTGACCGATTTCATCATGATGACCGAAAACACTTCATACATGTTTGTTACCGGCCCCAAAGTGGTTAAAACCGTAACCGGCGAAGTGATATCGATCGAAGACCTTGGCGGCGCCGATGTACATGCTTCAAAATCGGGCGTGGCGCATTTTAAGGCCGAAAACGAAGAAGAAGGGTTAATGCTGATACGGAAACTGCTGAGCTACCTGCCGCAAAACAACCTTGAAGAACCCCCGGCCGTTGAATGTCACGATCCCATTGAACGGATGGAGGACTCGTTGAACGAACTGGTTCCCGAAAACCCGAACCTTCCCTACGACATTAAAGACGTAATCGATTTGATTGTAGACGATGGGGAGTTCCTTGAAGTTCACAGGAATTACGCCAAAAACATTGTAACCGGGTTTTGCCGCATGGACGGGTTAAGTGTTGGTGTTATTGCCAACCAACCCAATTACCTGGCCGGAGTGCTCGATTGTGCTGCATCGAAAAAGGCAGCCCGCTTTGTACGCTTCTGCGATGCGTTCAATATCCCAATCCTTACACTGGTTGACGTGCCCGGCTTTTTGCCCGGCTCGGGGCAGGAGTATGCCGGTATTATTAACGAGGGAGCAAAACTAATGTTTGCCTTTGGCGAAGCCACCGTGCCAAAAGTTACGGTTACCATTCGCAAGTCGTATGGCGGGGCTCACGATGTAATGAGCTGTAAACAACTCAGGGGCGATTTTAACTATGCCTGGCCCAACGCGCAAATTGCCGTAATGGGTGCCAAAGGGGCCATTGAAATTATTGAAGGCCGCAAAATTGCTGCTATTGAAAACGAGGAAGAAAAGGCCGCTTACGTTGAACAAAAATCGAAAGAGTACGAAGAGGTTTTTGCCAATCCATACCAGGCTGCTGCCTACGGTTATATCGATGATGTGATTGAACCGCGGAATACCCGTTTTCGCATCATCAGGGCATTCCAGAACCTGCAGACAAAACGGTTGACAAACCCGATGAAAAAACACAGCAACATTCCATTATAAAGTCTTGCATTATGATTCTTTTAGATGTAAATAGTCAAACCGTAGTCATTACCATTGTTGGCTGGATGATTGTTTTTCTGGCCCTTGTTTTGCTGATCTTTGTTTTTACATGGTCGCCAAAGGTTATCAATTTTCAGTTACGGAAGAAATTGCAGGAATTGACTCCTGACCATAAAACAAATACCGGCGCTGAAAAATACATCAGTGGCGATGAAACGGCTGCTATTGCCATGGCGCTATATCTGTATTTTGAAGAACAGCACGATGAGGAAAGCAATGTTTTAACCATCAAACAAATCCGCCGGCGTTATTCGCCCTGGAGTTCAAAAATATACGGGGTAAGGAATTTCCCGAATGTTCAAAAATAAAACCAGCAGATTTTTAAATATCCAGTAAATGAAAAAATTTAAGTTTAGCATAAAGGGCAACGATTACGAAGTTAAGGTAACCGATTTTGAAGAGAATAAAGCCCACATTGAAGTTAACGGAACGGAATACTGTGTAGAGATGCGCCGTGAAGTTAAGCAAAGCAAAACCCCCCGTTTGGTGCGGAAACCCGTTACTCAAAAACCGGGAGAGGGGACAATATCGCGGAAAGTAGCAGGAAGCGGCATTGCTGTTTTGGCTCCGCTTCCGGGGAATATTTTTAAAATACTTGTACGTGAAGGCGGCGAGGTTAAGAAGGGAGACACATTGCTTATAATGGAAGCCATGAAAATGGAAAACAACGTGTTGGCCGAAAAAGAGGGTATAATTAAAGAACTTAAAGTGAAAGAAGGACAGGCCGTATTGCAGGGCGATGTGTTATTAGAAATGGAAACATTATGAAGAACAGGTATAGGAAACAAATTGTCGCGCTGGCAGCGGTTGTAATCCTGCTAACTTTTCAGTCGGTTTTTGGATGGATGGATGCCTGGGCTTCTTCCACTTCGGTTGCTGATGCAGCTTCTGCAGGTTTATTCAGTGGTGCTTTAGACGGATTAAAAACATTCTGGAATTTCACCGGCTTTGCAAATTTCGACATCCGCAACCTCGTTATGATATTTGTGGGGTTGTTTTTCATTTTTCTGGCCATCAAGTTCAATTATGAACCGTTGTTGCTGGTTCCAATTGGTGTGGGGATACTCATCGGTAATGTCCCTTTCCTGCCGGGTTACAAACTGGGTGTTTACGAAGATGGCTCGGTGATGAATTACCTGTACTTTGGTGTTCAGCAGGGGATTTATCCGCCCCTGATTTTCCTCGGTATCGGTGCAATGACCGACTTTTCTTCGCTCATTTCCAATCCAAAGCTGATGTTGCTGGGCGCGGCTGCACAAATTGGGATTTTTGCCACTTTCATTGGTGCTTCGGCCTTGGGTTTTTCTGCCCAGGAGTCGGGGGCAATTGGAATTATTGGCGGGGCCGACGGGCCAACGGCTATTTTCCTTTCGTCGAAACTTGCTCCCCATTTAATGGGGGCTATTGCCATTGCAGCTTATTCTTATATGGCGCTGGTACCGGTTATACAGCCACCCATTATGCGCTTGATTATTCCGAAGAAAGAACGGACAATTCGTATGAAACCTCCACGGGCTGTAAGTAAAACCGAAAAGATATTGTTCCCGATTATTGGTTTGTTGCTCACTACATTCATTTCGCCTTCGGCCATGCCCCTGCTGGGTATGTTGTTTTTTGGCAACCTGCTGAAAGAATCGGGCGTTACCGAGCGCCTTGCCGATACATCACGCAATGCCCTGATCAACATTGTTACCATTTTACTGGGATTAACGGTGGGCGCTTCTACCCAGGCCGATTACTTCCTTACAGTCGATTCCCTTAAAATTTTCGGGCTGGGGGCTTTGTCGTTTATGGTAGCTACTGCCGGCGGACTGCTTTTTGCCAGGTTGATGAACCTGTTCCTGAAAGGCGATAATAAAATTAACCCGCTTATTGGTGCATCGGGTGTTTCGGCCGTGCCCGACAGTGCCCGCGTTGTTCAGCACGAAGGATTGAAAAACGATCCTTCGAACCACTTGCTGATGCATGCCATGGCACCCAACGTTTCGGGGGTTATCGGTTCGGCTGTCGGGGCCGGTATCTTGTTAAGTTTCCTTATGTGATTGTTATGGAATAGGTTGGCATTCAGAGCACAGGTTCTTATTTGTAATATATCTGCCATGATGAAACTTGTAAAATAATCATTTTTCATCGTGGCACGTTTTTTTTGTACCACTATATTAAAAGTACCGTTTTTTGTCCCGCAGATTATCTATTTGTCCCAATTTGAGACACATTAATAAATGAAGTTATTTTGTAATGCGTTTTTTATTAGGCTTATATGGTTGGGGCATGATAGTTGATTTATAAAATGCAGGTCTAAAAAAAAATAAGAATGGGAAAACAGAAAATTATTAAAAAACACATCATTTCAATTTCTATTGTTCAGTCTTTTTTGATTGCACTCTTCCTGGTGCTTGCCCAGCAGGTTTTTGCCGGCACAAACGGGAAATATTCAACATACCGGCAGGTAACCGACAAAGAAGTTGTTATTGAATCGAATAAGGGGGTTAAGGTTTTATTTACAGCGTATAGTAACCGTTCAATTGGTGTGACTTACTTTACGCCTAATGACAAGGTTTCACTAATTTTGCCTGCAGAGGTAGCTTCGATGACGGATATTAAAGGTTCAATTTATGTCGAGGAACTTGAAGAACTGATACAGATTACCACAACCGATCGCGATGGATTGCTGATTAAAATTAATAGGAAACCTTTTGGCTTTTCGGTTTACGACAAGGCGGGTATGAAAGAAATGGTGCTAAACGATGATTTTAGCGGTGGTTTGATCAGTAAGGATATGGGTAAGGAGTATCAGTTTGCCGAAGAAAAAAGCATTCAACCCGGTACTGTCAATAACATGTAGTAGCAGAAAACAAAAGGGATAAACCTGTAAATTACGGGGCTGCTCAACCTCCTGCCTTTTATCAAATTTCAAAAACTGACGGAAATAACTGGCTTAACAACAATCTATTTCATCAATTCCCCAACATTCCTTATTAACCTACTGCGACGAAGAAGCAGTCCCGCGAAGCGGGAAACCTCAACCTCAACCTCAACCTCAACCTTAAATCTCTACATAGAAATAACACATCCCACCAGAATCTTCACTTGATCCGTTTTTTTTTTGGGGGGGGGCTATTTTTCTTTTTCACTCAGTTCAAGCCAGCGAAATTCTTTTTCGTCCAGTACATTTTTCACGTTGTTATGCCGTTCAGCCAGTTTGTGTAACTCTTCGTGGCCGGGTATGCCGGAGTTCATTTTTTCTTCAATTTCCAATTTTTCGTTTTCCAGTTCTTCAATGCTTTTTTCCAGTTGTTCCAGCTCGCGTTTTTCCTTAAATGTTAATTTATTGGTTTTCGGTTTGGGCTTTTCGTATTGCGTTTTTTCACCGTTTTCTTTTTTATTTTGTTTTGCCTTGTGGGCTTCAACATCCAAATGGTTCCGGTAAACGGAGTAATTGCCCGGAAAATCTTTAACACGGCCTTTGTTGTCAAACACGAAAATATGATCAACAATTTTATCCATAAAATAACGGTCGTGACTAACAACAAGCACACAGCCCTTGAAATTTTGCAGGTAATTTTCGAGCACGTTAAGGGTCATGATGTCAAGATCGTTTGTGGGCTCGTCGAGTATGAGGAAGTTGGGGTTTTGCATGAGCACGGTGCACAGGTACAGCCTCCGTTTTTCGCCGCCGCTCAGCTTTTCCACCTGGAAATGTTGCGATTCGTAAGGGAACAAAAAATGGGAAAGCAACTGTGAAGCATCCCATTGGTTGCCGTTTCCAAGGTCGATGTATTCGGCAATATCCTGCACAATATCAATCACTTTTGCACTGGGATCGAAACGGATTCCTTCCTGCCTGTAGTAGCCGAATTTAACGGTTTCGCCAATATCAACAGTGCCGTTATCCGGTTTTAGTGCGCCGGTAATCAGGTTAAGGAAGGTTGTCTTGCCCGAGCCGTTGTCTCCTACGATCCCGATTTTCTCGAACCGGGCAAATTTGTAACTGAAATTTTTCAGTACCGTAATGTTGCCATACGATTTTGAAAGGTTGTGTGCGTTAATTACTTTTTTGCCCAACCGCGAAGCTTTTATGTTGATGTCCATCTCTTCCTGCGACAGGTTTTGAGAAGCTTTCTCTTTTAACGCGTAAAACGAATCGATGCGGTATTTGGCTTTCGACCCTCGTGCTTTTGGCATGCGGCGCATCCATTCCTGTTCGGTGCGTAAAAGATTTCGGGCTTTATCTATTTCGGCGGCGTGTTGTTCTTTTCGTTCCTGCCGCTTTTCTAAAAAATACGGGTAATTTCCTTTGTAGCGGTACAGGGTTTTGTTGTCAATTTCGAGTATTTCGTTGCAAACACGGTCGAGAAAATAGCGGTCGTGTGTAACCATGAACAGGGTGCAATTGCTTTTTTGCAGGTATTC
The DNA here is from genome assembly GCA_021740385.1 of Prolixibacteraceae bacterium. GTDB lineage: Bacteria > Bacteroidota > Bacteroidia > Bacteroidales > Prolixibacteraceae > DAIMEA01. The sequence continues at coordinate 29,050 of JAIOZY010000033.1, forward strand.
TTCAAGCCATTCAATCATGTCGAGGTCGAGGTGGTTGGTGGGTTCGTCGAGTATCAGCAGGTCGGGCTCATCAATCAGGACTTTTGCCAGGGCAACACGCTTTTGCTGCCCGCCGCTTAACTGCCCGGTCGGCTGTTCAAAATCCGTTATTTTCAGTTTGGAGAGTATTTGTTTGATTCTTACCTCGTAATCCCAGGCTCCCAGTCGGTCCATTTGTTCCGTAGCTTCCTGAAGGTTGTATTTTTCGGGGTGTTGTATGGCTGTTTCGTACGCTTTTATGGCCTGAATAATTTCGCCCGATGAGTTGAAAACCTCTTCCATTACCGATAACCCGGGTTTTAGTTTGGGTAACTGGTTCAGGTACCCGGTTGTGATGTTGTTGGCAAAAGTAACGGTACCGCTATCGGGCAGGTCGGTTCCCATAATGCAGTTTAACAGCGTGGTTTTTCCGGCACCGTTCTGCGCAATAAGTGCAACTTTCTGCCCTTTTGAAATGGTGAAAAAGATGTTTTCGAAAAGCACGGTTTCGCCCCATAAGCGGGTTAATCCTTCAACTTGTAAATACGGGATCATGTATAAAAATTTTGTGCAAAAGTAGTAAAAAACGGTTACGGGTTACTGGTTGCTGGTCTCTGGTTGCTGGTCTCTGGTTGCTGGTCTCTGGTCTCTGGTCTCTGGTCTCTGGTCTCTGGTCTCTGGGTTTTCAATAGTCAAAAAGTCAATTGTCAATTTTATGGGTTTTGGCTCCTAAGCTTTGGTGTGGAATTTAGCCCCGATTTAGATATGGAGTGGGATTTGGAAGCATCGGGGTGGCTTATGGTTTTTACCCATTTGTTCTTTTCATAATATTTACTACTTTAGTTCGTGTTAAAACTCAAAAACATCAGCACGTTACATTTTGGCGGCAATTTGAAAAATGTCAGAAATAGAAACCAAATATTTTACAAACAGGCATGACTGGCGAAAATGGCTTCAAAACAATTTTGAGACAAAGGAGGATATTTGGTTGGAATATCCCAAAAAGGAAACAGGAAAAAAAAGGATTTTGTACAACGACGCAGTTGAGGAGGCTCTGTGTTTTGGATGGATTGACACTACGGTCAAATCACTTAACAAGGAAACGACCATACAACGCTTTTGTAAAAGAAGAAACAACGCATCCTATTCCCAGGCCAATAAGGAACGGCTTAAGCACTTGCTTAAAAGTGGTCTGATTCACAGGTCGATATTTGAAGAAATTGAAAAAGTGACGAAAGAGAAATTTGTTTTTTCGGGAGATATTGTTGACCAATTAAAAACCGATAAACAAACCTGGGAAAATTTTCAGAAAATGTCTGAACCGTATAAACGGATTAGGATTGCGTATATCGAAAGTGCAAGAAAAAGGCCGGGGGAATTTGTGAAGCGCTTAAACAATTTTATGGCCAAAACCAAAGAGAACAAAATGATAAAGGGATTTGGGGGAATTGAAAAATACTATTGAAAAAACTGCTGCCATTAATTTCCAATGCAAATCGGGATTAACGAAGGCGGGCTTCCGTCTTCCTAATAAACCCTGTACTTCTCATTAATCTTATTACATACCGAATGCAACAGGTGGATATCGTTGTCGGCCAGAAGCGATAACCGTTCAATAATACGGGGGAAAATGCTGCTGTCTTCTTTCATCCCGATATGTTTTAAAATATGTTTCACGTTTTTTGTAAGCATGTTAAAGCTGTTTTGATTCGTGATTCGTTGTGTTTGGGGTAAATTTATCATACCCGACAATTCATACGCATAGATCATAACAGCCTGTGCAAGGTTAAGTGAAGGGTAGGGGTTTGTTAAAGGCACCGATGTTACCGCATGGCATTTTTTCAATTCCTCATTTAGAAGCCCGTATTCTTCCCGCCCGAACAAAACCCCAACATTCTGAACGGTGCCATTTTTATTTTCAATTATTTTATATAGCTGGTTGGCAGGGATATAGTCCTCTTTAACACTGCGTTTTTTTGCCGTTGTCGCAACAATAAAGTCCAGGTCGGCAATGGCTTCATCCAATGTGTCGAAAACCAATGCCTGATCAAGAATGTCATTTGAACCGTGTGCCAGCCATCGTGCTTCGTCGCATAAATAGTTACATGGCTTAATTAATCTTAAACGGGCAAACCCCATTGTTTTAATGGCTCTGGCGGCTGCACCTACATTTTCGGGAACCGATGGTTCGATTAATAAGAAATTGAAAATCATAATAAAAATTGAAAAAAAAGTAGTAATAAGTTGCACTATCCCGACAAAAATGAATATTTTTGTTTACAACACCTAAAATGAAAAAGATTTTATGAAGCCTTTTAAAGCGGCTGTTACGTTTTCTAAGTGGTTGTTAAGGATAGCGTTAGTGGTATATTTAATTGCATATTATCACGACACAATTTTTTATTTCGATTTTTTAGATGTGTCGTTTATTTTTGCAATTATTTATGTTTTTGCTGCAATATGTTTACTTTTAGGTGGTTTTAGAAAAGACAGCAATATTACCGTTTATGCTTCGTTAATATTGCTAATTGCAGTAGCGTTCAATTTTTACCTGGATATTGGAAGTGGCTTTTTTGGAGTTATTTACCACTTTTTACCCCTTTCAATTGCATTTTTTTTCCTTGCCAATGGTAACAAATGAGCGAAAAATGGAATAAAGAATAAAAGGTTGAATAAAACTATTTAAAATATAAATATGTTTTTGAAACGATTAAGCACTGCATTAATAGGCCTTGCATGTATTGGGAACTTTGTTTTGGGGGCAAATAACCCGGTCGGCCTTGATGCAACAAACACTGGAAAAGGGAATCCTCTTGCGGCTCCTTTGAGTATTGATTTCGAATTGGAACAACAAAAACCCACTTGTTTTGGCGATGAAGACGGGAAAATATTTGTTACCGTTGAGTTCTCAACAGGTACAGGGCCCTTTAGAATTGAATATAAATCAAGTTCATCCCCAAGTTATTTACCTCCGGTTACCAATGCAGCCATTAAGGATTCTCCTGTTGAAATTCCCAATTTAAGGGCTGGTTACTATGATATTAGGGTGACAGACCTGTCTAATTACGATGAAGAAGAACAGACAGATTACAGACTTATACAAAACACAGAATTATTTTTAAATGAAACAGTAGAAACAATTTCTTGTTCTTCCGAATTGGGTCAGATAACACTGAATGCCGGTGGAGGTGACAATACTTCCTATGCATACTTCCTTTACAATTCATCCGATGTTTTTATTAGTCCTGATGTTGCCGGTGGAAATGTTTATTCCGGATTAAATGAAGATATTTACCGTGGACGCGTTGTTGATAACAATGGATGTCCACAGACATTAAATGGTATCATCATTGAAATTCCCGACCCAATCTCTCCAACCGTAACGGCCGGTAGCATTAACTGCCCCGGCGAAACCACAACCATAACCGTTAGCAATTTACCTGCCGATGCTTCTTCATACCAGATTCAACTCGATGGCGAAACGCCAACCTTTACATTAACAGGCTCGCAGGCTACCATTACCAATGTATCCGGCGGAACGCACAGCCTGAGAGTTATCCGTCCCGATTGCCCTTCGGATAACTGGCCTTCTACAGGAACTCATACTATTTCTATTCCAGAATATTTGCCAATTGGTTTTAGCTGGGATACCGATCCAAATCTGGTTACAGTTAACTGTTTTGGCAACGATACTACATTAACGGTAACCGTTACCGGCGGACAGGCCGGCAAGGCGGTTAGCTTAAACCTCCGGAATAACGATTCCGGGGATATTACACCACTTTCATCGAATCTTGCGTTCGGAGCAAGCGTTGCTGTGCCGGGTTTGCAGGCAAACGTTCGTTATACGTTAATTGCCGAAGATGTTTCGGGAGCATGTACTCCATATACATACAACTTTAATATTAACGGGCCGGGTGCGCCTTTCGTTTTGGCCGATTTAATTGAGACCCACGTTACCTGTAACGGTTATACCGATGGAAAAATAAAAGTGGTTTCAACGGGGGGGAATGCACCATTATATTATTCAACCGATAACGGTACAACTTTTTCATCAACTGCTTTACCTGCCGATAAAACCATTACCGGACTGGCAGCCAATAGTTATAACGTAGTTTTAAGGGATGCAAACGGTTGTGAAACCAATCCGCTACTGGCTACCATCACCGAACCCAATCCCATTTCTGTTGCATTCAGTCCGACCCATACACCGCAGTTGACTTGCCCGGGTGGTGCTAATGGACGCCTCATGGCTGTTACAACGGGCGGTACCAAGCCTTATTACTACACATTGACCGATGATGGCGGGAACGTGATAGCTCCCTACAATGATTACCAGGCGGGCGATTCAATTAGTTTTTCCAACCTCGAAGCAGGTACATACACGGTTACGGTAACGGGTGGCGAATGTGCCGATTCCGATTCTGACGATGAGACCATCAACCCGGTACCGGAAGTAAACATCAGCGTAAATTATACCCCGGTTGTATGCCGCGATGAAATGATCGGCTCGTTCAACATCATTGCCAATGGTGGCGATGGCACCCCCTTTACCTATTCGCTATCGGCTAACGGAACACCGGTTGCCGGTTCTCCCAAAACCGAAACCATTGCCGGTAACGGTGTTACATTCAACGATCTTGAACCGGGCAAAAGCTACCACATTGAAGCCTGGTACCGAAGTTGCGAACCGAAAACAAAAGATACCTTAATTGTTAACCCGCGCGAACTGAATGTTTCGTATCCATCGGAAGTTGAACTCGATTGCCCGGGCGGGACTACAGATATCACAGTTCACGCGTCGGGAAATTACCCGTTTTTTATTTCAACCGATGGCGTTAATTATGAGAGTTTTAACGGTGCTTCTTACGGAACCCATACCCTGTCGGGATTAACGGCCGGAAATTATTCATATTATATTAAAGACAATAATGAATGTTTGTTCAATGACGGATTACCAATTAACATAGAGATTAGTGAACCTTCGGCAATTATTGTTGATGATTATGAAGCAACCGATGTTACCTGTAAAGGTGCAGAAGACGGGACGGTCACTTTGCAGTTGAGTGGTGGCACTCCCGGGTATAACGTAACCCTTACGGGCGATAAAACCTATTCACAGTCTTCATCCGACGGAACCGTCAATTTTCCGAATGTTGCAGCAGTTACAAACCCGGCCGGGTACAGCGTAACCATTACCGACAGCAAAGGTTGCAGTGCTTTAAACACGCCTGCAGGCATTGTGGTTCAGGAACCCGCGGAAGAATTTGAAATTCTTGAACCGGAAGTTATTCAACCTGCATTATGCCACGGCGATTCAGCAATTATCAGGGTTGAGGCCGTTGGTGGTTGGAATGTAACCAAAACGGTTTGGATTGAGGCTTATGGTTTTAAAACCGAAGAAAAATCTTCGGGTTCAACGTTTAAGCTAAGGGCCGGGAATTATGTAATTCATGCCCGCAATGCCGATGGCTGTAGCGCACGAAGGGATTTATACGTTTTCCATCCGCCACGTTTGTATTTATACGATGTTGTAGAAACCCCTGTTAGTTGCGCCGGGGCCGAAGATGCAGAGATCCAATTCAGCGTCAGGGGGGGAACACCATCACCAACAGGTGAATTGTACTGGCAAATTATTGGCGCAGGCAACCCGCCAGAACCTTTTACCGGAACAACACTCACCATAGATGGAACTTTTGGGGAATATGAACTGGTCATAACTGACGAAAACGGATGTTCATCGAATATACAGCCTGTTAAAATAACCGAGCCCGATACCGTGAAGTTTGAATACCTGGCCGATTCGGTAACGTGTAGCGGTATGGAAAACGGTAAGATCATGATAACCACGGCAAGCGGTGGTAACGACCGCAGTTACAGCGCGTACATAACCCCACCGGGCGGTGCCGAGTACGAGTCGCTTGAATTCTCTACAATAAACGGTTTAGGTGAAGGCACTTATCAGGTAAGAATTACCGATAGCAAGGGCTGTAGCTCTGAAACAAAAAATATTGAAGTGGGTGAACCCAACCCGATTATATTGAACAATGCTTGGATATCCGACAGTATTAAGTGTTACAACGATGCAAACGGCGAAATTACCGTTGAGGCTGTAGGCGGAGGACCGTATACACTGCAATACAGGGTTACCGGCCGCGATTACCAGTCCGACCCCATATTTACCGGTCTTGCTTCGGGCGAATACGAGGTATGGGTGCAAAACAACATGGGGAATTGTGAGGAAAAATTCACGGAGAAACTGATGATGACCAACCCTTCAAAAATTGAACTTGTTTCGCTCGATAAAACCGACCAGCGCTGTCATAACGAACAAAATGGCGAAGTGAAAATTACTGCCGGCGGGGGAACAGGAACCCTGACCTATACCCTGGTTGATTTACCGGCCGATGTGGATGACAACCCGAACACCAACGGGCTGTTCCGGAATTTGGGCGAATTGAATACGGCGGCAACAAATTACGACTATAAAATTACCGATCGCAACGAATGTGAAATTACCGGAAGTTTTTCAATTATTAATCCGGCAGAGTTGGTTTTGACCGAAATAGATCATCACCAAATTTATTGCAACGACCAGAATGATGGTTGGATAAAATTGAATGTAACCGGCGGTAACGAAGGTTACACCTTTAAAAAAGATTATACCGATGCCGATGTTACCGATGATGTTGACCCGGTTACAAATAACGATTTTACCCTTGAAAATTTTGCCGGTGGTTTCTACCAGCCAGCCGTAATCGATGTTAAAGGGTGTTCCGATACCATTCGGGAACCCATTGAAATAGTTAACCCGCAACGGCTGATTATCGACCATATCATTGCCGGCGACAAGCGTTGTAATTTCAGTAAAGACGACACAACCATCATCGTACTTGATGTTGTAGAACGGGGTACGCCGCCTTACGAGTACAGCATCGATGGCGGGGAAAGCTGGTCGGCCGACAGTGTTTTCATAAACCTGCGCGACCGCATTGTTTCGCCACGGGTGCGTGATGCAATGGATTGTCCGGCACAAAAGCCCGATACCTCCATTGTGTGGCCCGAACCGTTCAGGGCACAGCTTACAAAGAATGAAATATTGTGCTATGATGATCCCTACGGCACCATCGCGGTTGAAATATCGGGCGGTACCGGCCCGTATTACATGGCCTACAACGATGATATTTTATTCGACGACCCCATTTTAATTGAAAATGACGATTCACTACAGGTAATAACGGTTGATACCGTCGGGCAACGTATTTTCTATCATGGAAACAATTACAGCATCATGCTGAAAGATGATAACGATTGCCCGGTTCAGGAAGACGATATAAGTGAAATTGACGATGTAATTGTTTCCTATATGTGGGAACGCCCCGAGCAGTTTATCCTTGAAAAAGTAGAACCACACCGGGCTAAATGTGCCGGTGATAAAGGATCAATCAAGTATTTTACCAGTGGAGGAGTGGAACCGTTTAATTACTGGGTAACATCCATCCTTTCAACCGGTGAAGTTGTACCGGCTAATCAGGACATCGACGGACTGGTGGATGTACCTACCGGAAGTTATTATGCACACGTTATGGATGCCAACGGTTGTATCCCAACACCCGATGCTTTTCTTGCAACAGAAATTGTTGCCCAAAACGACACGGTGAAGGTTGAAATTGAAACCATTAAACAGCCCTATTGCCCGGCAACGCGCGACGGTATAATTGGATTGGATGTACTTGGTTACTTTAACGGCGGTGTGTGGTATTGGATTGAAAAATACGATACCGTTTACAATGAATACAATTACGTGTACGAAGCACTGATTACCCGTGAAGAAGCAACCGACAGCCAGGAAGTGGCAATCGAGAACCCCGCTTTTCCCGATATTGATCCCCAACTGGAAATGGAATACGATTGTGAAAACTATATTGTTGAGCAAAAACTGAAAATGGGCACGTACCGGATCACTTTCGAAGATGTGAATACCGAATGTTGGGTAGAATACTCTTTTACTCTGGGAGTAGATACCATGGAGTGTGAAGATATATTCCCCTTGTTCTTTACACCAAACGACGATGGCCACAACGATGAATGGATTGTAACAAAATGGGAAAAAAGCGATATTGACTTAAAAATATTTAACGCTGCCGGCGAAATGGTCCGTCATATAAAGGGACAGGTGCCCGAGGACGGATTAAAATGGGACGGGCTTGATGACAAGGGGCGTCCGGTACCGGCAGGAACGTATATGTATATCTATCAGCCCGATGTGACACGGAAAAATGAAGATTTGGAATACAATACAATAACGCTGTTTAGAAATTATTGATAAAACTGGTTTAAGCTATGAGAAACCCTGCCCTTACCGGGGTGTTTGTGGTGGGTAGATCATAAGTGTGATTAAGATAAAATAAAAAGTGCAATGTGGCCCGGTTAGGCCCCGTAGCTTTTTTAAAACATGAAGGAATGAAACGAGCATCTCAGTATCTGCCTCAAAAGGTAATGAATAAATATGCGAGTTCCACAACGGAGCATTCCGGGGTTTATGGAGCAATCTCCGTATTCCACAGGATAACAGTTGTTTTTAATGAAAATATACTTGTGAAAAAGATTCTGTTAATACTTATAGTAATGGCTTGCTTTGCAGGTACAGCTTGGGCCCAGCAATTGCACCAGTATAAATACGGTCTTTACGACGATTATTTTGTAAATCCGGCTTATGTTGGGAACAATGATTATTATACCCTCATGACCGGTTACGATACCCGTTTCTCCGGCCTTGGCCCGGCATCGCCGCGTATTGCCTTTATCAATGCCCACTCAAAAGTTGGCAAAGGTTACCTGTTCAAAAAAGATGGAAAGATCAACAAATTCTTCTCCAAATTCGGAAACTCGGCTTTCGGGTTCCAGGGATTGTATTTCAATTTTGGCGCACAATACGAATACAATTTTGGCTTAACATACGGACACCATCTTGAACTGGCTCCGAATTTCAGAACCAAAAGGCCGCGTACGCTTATTCTGGCTTTTACCCCCCGGATTTTCATTATTGGCATTAATGCCCAAAAATTTGTTAACAACGACGGGCAGGATGTAGTTGGGCTTATTGACCCCATTGTACCGGCCGATTTGGGCGACCACATGTTGAAATCAAACTTCACGGCCGATGTAGGTGCACTTTTCCAAACCGATTTTTACGATGTGGGCTTATCAGTTTTAAACATCAGCAATTCAAAAATTGGCTTCGAAGCAGCTGACATAATTTATGGACAGGATACCCTGGCCGGTAACCCCGGTTACGGTATTTACGATTCCATCTATTCTGCTCAAGTAGTACTCAATGCCAAAGTGAAAGACCTTAAAATTCATGCATCGCGAAAGCTTGATGTGCAGTTTGAACCATCGGCAGCATTTTTATACAAGCCCAATGCCCGCGATTTTGAGGTATTTATTGACCTGGCCGTTGACTGGAACTTTTACCGTTTAATTACACCTATACGTAAAGAGTTAAAGTACAATGTTCAAACCGGCTTGTATGTTTCCCATACCCGTTTTTACGATCCGCCCATTACCTTATTACACCCCTATATCGCGATTAATTTTCAGGATTTTGCCATTCACTACACATGGAATTTTAACCCAAATGTTGAAGTGCCCGGTTATTGGGGTGGCAACCAGATAACTTTTACATACACGCTTGGGCGTGACAAAGTGTTACGTAATGTTGACAATAACCCCGATTGGAAAGTTAAACGAACGCGATAATGTTTACTGTTGGTTTGCACGCACGCTGAAGTTTAAGCATAAACGTCTGTAGCCACATCGTTTCCATCATCTTTTCTCTCCGGTCTACGGTCTTCTGTCATCCATCAATCCATCTTTCAGTTACAACCTCAACATCTTGCGACGAAGAAGAACTCCCGTGAAGCGGGAAATCTTAACCTCAACCTCAACCTCAACCTCAACCTCAACCTCAACCTCAACCTCAACCTCAACCTTAACCTTAACCTTAACCTTAACCTTAGCCTTAGCCTTAACCTCAACCTTCTTCCGTCCTTGTCTGTCATCTCGATGTACATCGGGATTAACGAAGGCCAACTTCCGTATTCCGGCAAAACCAACCAATAACATTTATTTTACCGATATTTTAATACAAATTATCTTTCTGCCTTTTCATTCCTTCTTCTTTTAAATTACTTTTGTATGTTTTATAACTAAAAGTGTCTGGTAAAAACACGTGCTTTATAACCTTTTGTTTTACCGACAATAATTTTTTAAAGATTTAAATACAAGAAAATGGGACTTGCAAAAGTTTTGGGTAATCTTTTCGGAACAAAATCCGACCGTGATATTAAGGAAATTTCGCCTGTTATTGATACCATTAAGCAGGAATACGGGCGTATTGAAAAACTTTCCAATGATGAGCTAAGGGCAGAGACCCTGAAAATAAAGCAACAAATCAAGGAGTTTGTAAAGGCCGAAGAAGATGAAATGGCCGAATTGAAAATAAAAGCCGAAGAGGTTGACATTGAGGAAAGCGAAAAAATGTACGACCGAATTGATAAACTGGCAGAGATTGTTGATGAAAAATTTGAAACGGTTTTAAACGATGTATTGCCCGTTGCTTTTTCAATTGTTAAAGAAACAGCCCGCCGTTTTAAGGAGAATGAAGTGGTTGAGGTTACCGCAAACGACTTTGACCGTGACCTTGCAGCCGGACATGATAATATTACAATTGAAGGCGACAAGGCAATTTGGCAAAATAAGTGGATTGCCGGTGGCAGTGAAATTACCTGGGACATGGTGCATTACGATGTGCAGTTGATTGGTGGCGTGGTTTTACATGGGGGCAACATTGCCGAAATGGCTACCGGTGAGGGTAAAACCCTGGTAGCAACCCTTCCTGTGTTTTTGAATGCGCTAACGGGTAAAGGTGTACACCTGGTAACCGTTAACGATTACCTTGCAAAGCGCGACTCGGAATGGATGGGGCCTATTTACCAGTTTCACGGGCTTAGCGTCGATTGCATCGACAAGCACCAGCCCAACTCAGAAGCCAGGCGTGCAGCATACAATGCCGATATCACCTTCGGTACAAACAACGAGTTCGGCTTCGATTACCTGCGCGACAACATGGCCATTAATCCCGAAGACCTGGTGCAGCGCAAACACCATTATGCCATTGTCGATGAGGTTGACTCGGTGTTGATTGACGATGCCCGGACACCATTGATTATATCGGGGCCGGTAAAACAGGCAACCGGCGATGAACTGTTTGCCGAATACAGGCCTAAAGTTGAAAAACTTGTTGCAGCGCAGCGAAGAATGGTGACTCAAATCCTGGCCGATGCAAAACGCCTGCTCAACAAGCCCGATGCGACAAAAAAAGAACTTGAAGAGGGATCGTTGTTGCTTTACCGTGCACACAAAGGGTTGCCAAAAAACAGCGCCATCATTAAGTTCCTGAGCGAAGAAGGTATCAAAGCACAAATGCAGAAAACTGAAAATTTCTACATGCAGGACAATAACAAGAACATGCACATTGTTACCGATCCGCTCTATTTCATTATTGAAGAACAACACAATTCGATAGAACTTACCGATAAGGGAATCGATCTAATATCGGGCGATGTAGATGACCCCGATTTCTTTATACTTCCCGATATGGGTTCCGAAATAGCCCAGATTGAAAACGAAAAAACACTTTCGACCGAAGAGCGACTGAAGAAAAAAGATGAATTGCTTCAGAATTACAGTGTTAAGTCGGAAAGGGTTCACGCACTTAACCAGTTGTTAAAAGCGTATACCCTGTTCGAAAAAGATGTAGAATACGTGGTTATTGAGGGCAAGGTGAAGATTGTTGACGAGCAAACCGGCCGTATTATGGAGGGCCGTCGTTATTCCGAAGGGCTTCACCAGGCCATTGAATCGAAAGAAAGGGTTAAAGTTGAGGGGGCAACACAAACCTTTGCCACCATTACCCTGCAAAACTATTTCAGGATGTACCACAAACTGGCCGGTATGACGGGAACCGCCGAAACCGAAGCCGGTGAATTTTGGGACATTTACAAACTCGATGTTGTGGTAATACCCACCAACAAGCCCATTGTCCGCGACGACCGCGAGGACATGGTTTACAAAACAAAACGGGAAAAATACAACGCCATTATTCAGGAAATTGTTGACCTGAACAGTAAGGGCAGGCCAGTGCTTGTGGGTACAACTTCGGTTGAAATTTCGGAATTGCTCAGTCGCATGCTTAAAATGAAAGGAATAAAGCACAATGTGCTGAACGCGAAACTACACCAACGCGAGGCCGATATAGTTGCCGAAGCCGGTAAAACAGGGGGCGTAACCATTGCCACCAACATGGCCGGCCGTGGTACCGACATTAAGCTAACACCCGACGTGAGGAAAGCCGGAGGTTTGGCCATTATCGGTTCCGAACGCCACGATTCGCGCCGTGTAGACAGGCAGTTACGCGGACGTGCTGGGAGGCAGGGCGACCCGGGTTCTTCACAATTCTTCGTCTCGCTCGAAGATGACCTGATGCGACTGTTTGGCTCAGAAAGGATTACGGGCGTGATGGACCGCCTTGGGCTGAAAGAAGGCGAAGTTATTCAGCACTCGATGATTTCGAAATCGATCGAACGTGCCCAGAAAAAGGTGGAAGAAAACAACTTCGGTATACGTAAACGACTGCTCGAGTACGATGATGTGATGAACTCACAGCGCGAAGTGATTTACAAACGCCGCCGCCACGCACTTTTCGGCGACCGCCTCGAGGTCGACATCATGAACAACATGTACGATGCCATTGAAGAACTTGTTCAGGATTACCACGGAGGAAATTTTGAAGAGTTCAACCTGGAAATTTTACGTATGGCTTCAATGGAATCATCGCTTAAGCCCGAAGAATTTAACTCGATGAAACCGGAGGATGTTACCGACCATGTTTTTAAGGAAATGTTGAACAGTTATACCCGGAAAATTGAATACATTGGCCAGCAGGCTTACCCGGTAATTAAAAATGTGTATGAAACAAAATCACATCAATATAAAAACATCATTGTGCCCTTTACCGATGGCAAATTGCAGTACCAGGTAATAACCAACCTCGAACGTGCATATAACAACAAGGGCAAGGAAGTTGCCAAGTCGTTCGAAAAGCAAATCATTTTGCGTACCATCGACGATGCCTGGAAAGAACAACTTCGCGAAATGGACGATTTGCGGCAGTCGGTTCAAAATGCAACCTACGAACAAAAAGACCCGCTGTTAATTTACAAGCTTGAATCGTTTGGTTTGTTTAAGCAAATGATCAACATGGTTAACCGCAAAATTGTGTCCATTTTGGCCAAGGGGCATATTCCCATCAGCAACCCCGAAGAGGTACGCGAAGCGCGCGAACGCCGCCGTACCGATATGAGCGGCATGCAAACCGGAAGGGCCGGGCTTGAACAAGGAGGCCAGGGCCAGGGCAATCAAAATGAGCCGCCAAAGAAAGCACAGCCCATACGCACAGAAAAGAAAGTTGGCCGGAATGACCCGTGTCCGTGCGGAAGCGGTAAAAAATACAAAAACTGCCACGGTGCAGCACAATCTAAAAGCGTATAAAAATGAATGACCTGTTAGCTTACATTCACTGGAATTTCAATCCCGATATTTTCCATATTGGCGATCGCCCCATACGTTGGTATGGATTAATGTTTGCCATCGGTTTCATTATCGGCCTGAAAATGGTCGAAAAAATGTTCAAACACGAAAAGGAAAACATGAAATGGATTGAAAGCTTGCTCTATTTCATACTTGGCGGTACCATTATTGGCGCCCGCTTAGGCCATGTTTTCTTTTACGGTTGGGAGCATTATTCACAACACCCCATCGAGATTTTTTACGTATGGCAGGGAGGGCTGGCCAGCCACGGGGGTGTCGTTGGTATTTTTATTGCCCTGCTGATCCATTCGGCCATTTATACAAAACGGAATGTGTTCTGGACCATCGACAGGGTTGTTATCCCCACAGCCATTGTGGCCATGCTTATCAGGCTGGGAAACCTCTTTAATTCAGAAATATATGGGATCGAAACAACGTTGCCCTGGGGCTTTATTTTCGAGCGGAACGGGGAAGTTGTACCCAAGCATCCCACGCAAATTTACGAAGCGCTAGCTTATCTCGCTACCTTCTTTGTTGTTTATTACATGTATTGGAAAACAAATGCAAAATCGAAAACAGGACTTATATCGGGTGTTTTCTTTATCATGGTTTTCACGGCACGTTTTTTCATCGAGTTCATAAAAGAAAACCAGGAAGCTTTTGAAGCCGGAATGGCACTGAACATGGGGCAGTGGCTAAGTATCCCCGTTGTTGCAGGAGGAATAATCCTGGTCGTTTGGGCACAACTAAAGAACAAGCCGAAACCCGGTAAGAATTAAAGGTTTTTAACCGCAAAGGCGCAAAGGAAAAGCTTGAATTGAACTGCAAAATTGCTGAGGTTCAATGGGAAAGTTTATATTTAACAGCGAAGGTGCAGAGTAATTTTGGATTTTTAAACAGTAAAGACTCTGATGCACTGGAAGTTAAATGTTTCTTTGTTGCCAGGACCACATCTCAACCTCAACCTCCTTGTCCACCGTAGCTTCAGCGTAGGTGGAAACCTCAACCTTCTGCGACGCAGGAGCAGTCCCGGTTTACCGGGAAACCTCAACCTCAACCTCAATTACAATACCGCTTAATCACATTATAAGCCTCACTCACACCCAGTTCGCCGGCTTTACTTAGATCGCGTGCTGCCTCGTCAATTTTGTTTAGTAATATTTTTACCAGTCCCCGGTTGTAATATGCTTCGGCAAATTCATGGTTAATTGAAATGGCCTTGTCGTATTCTTCAATGGCCTGAAAATATTTTTCCTGGTTGCAGTATATGTTGCCACGGTTGTAGTATGCAAACAAGAAATCGGGGTTCATGTAAAGTACCACGGTATAATCGGTCAGAATATCCCCGTAGGCTTCATAATTTGTAGCGTTTGTTTTTTCATCCTGAAAAAGCGGCGAAGTGTTTTTGTTGTTAATTGATAGTTGGTTACGTGCATCCATCATTTCAATGGTAGCAATAATTTTTGTACGGGCAACTGCGCGCATGTAGTAGGCAAGCAGGTTTCGCTCATTCATCGATATTGTTGTGTCGAAATCGCTGATTGCCCCACTGTAATCATTAATTAATGTTTTGAATATGCCGCGGTAGAGGTAATTGTCGGAATAGCCCGGGTTTTGTTTAATGCGCTCACTGAAAATCAGAACCTGGTTGTTATAATATTCAATGGCTTCGTTGGATGTAGGCGGTTTGTTCGAAATGGTAAGATACGGGTCATAGTTGTTGGCTGCATTCAGGTTTTCAATGGTCAGGTCGAAATAACCAACATCTTCCTGTTCGGCCAGTTTTTTATCGATGGTTGTAATTTCAAAATGGGGCAGTAACCCAACTTCAATGTTTTGATCCTGAACCCTTGGGCTGTTTTCTTTTTCCTCACCGGGAATATTCCGGTTATCTTCAACAACAAGGTTGGCAATCATTTTTCGTTTGCGCAATTCGTCAAGGTCGGGTGTGTTGCTTTTGGCCTGGCTTGTAGAATCGGCCTCGGTGTTGTTTTCTGTAGTTCGACTGTTTGTTTTTGATTTTTGCTGCTTTTGCCAGTTAGCCATTTGTTGCTGGTAAGCCCGGTCACGTTCCTCTTGGGTTTGCCAGGGTTTTTGTGCAAAGCGAGGGTCAAGCAGCGCGGCATTGTCGTAGTCATCCTGATAGCCCGGGTTGCGTGTCATTTCACGGGCTATTCCCCTGTTAAAGTAGGCACTTGCCATCGTGGGGTCCAGCTCAATAGCCCGGCTGTAGTCCATAATGGCCGATTCATAACTTTCGAGCTGTTGTTTAACCATGCCCCGGTTTTGGTAAGCGAAGGCATTTCTGGGATCAAGGTATATGGCCATGTCAAAATCGCGCAGGGCGCTGGCATAATCTTCTTTTTCAATTTTGATAAGCCCGCGGCTCAGGTACCCCATGGGCGAGTTAGGTCTTATGCGGATTAGCTGGTTACAATCGTCAATGGCCTTTTGCCATTCGCCCTGAATTTGGTAGGCAATACTTCGATTCAGATATGCATTGAAGTTTTTGGGTTTGAGCTCGATCGATTTTGTGTAATCGGCTATGGCGCCGTCAAAATCGCGCATGGCTGCTTTGCAAATTCCCCGGTTGTTATAAATGTCGGCATTCTCGCCATCGAGTTCCATTGCACGCGAATAGTCTTCCATGGCTTTATTGTAATTTTGAAGGTTATAGTTCACAATGCCGCGGTACATATAAGCATCGGGAAAAAAAGGTTTTATTTCAAGGGCTTTGTCAAGGTCGCGTTTGGCGCCACGGTAATCGTCAAGGTTTAGTTTGGCTACGCCGCGGTAAAAATAAGGCTCGGGCAGGTAGGGCTTAATTTTTATTACCATGTTGAAGCTTTCGATTGCCCCGGTGTAATTCCCAAAATAGAGTCGGCTGCGGCCGGTATGTGTCACGTGGTCGGTATTTAGCTGTGACATACCGGCAACAGTAATTAAAATAAAGGCTATTGTAATAAGCTTTTTCATTTGTTTTCAAAAATAACATTTTTGCTAAGTCTGTTGTTAGATTTCACTTTTTTTAACCGCAAATAGTATTTCTGGTTTATTTTACTCCGAAACAGCAATAAACTTCATAAATTACTGAAAACTTATTCATTTACTTTTTGATTTTTAATAGCGTTTTGAGTATCTTTTTAATTGAAAATAAAATTTTCGAAAAATTCTTTCGAAATGACATATTATCTTTTTAAACCTTAAAAAATAAGGTTATTTTGTGTGTTTTTATTTTTAACCAAACAGAGATGGAACTTATTGCAAAGATCAGGAAGAACGCGGCCAAAAACCCGAAGCGCATTGTTTTGCCCGAGGGGACAGAACCCCGTATGTTAAAGGCGGCACAAATTGTGTTAACCGAAAAAATTGCCAAATTGATACTTTTGGGAAATCCCGAAGAAATCAAAAATGAAGCGCGTAAACTGGATGTTGATATCGGGCAGGCTACACTGGTTGACCCGCTTACTGATCCACGCCGTGAGCATTATGCCAACATGATGGTGGAAATACGCAAAAAAAAGGGGTTAACTAAAAAACAGGCTTTCGAATTGCTTAATGATCCGCTCTGCTTTGGCCCCATGATGATCAAAAACGGCGATGCTGATGGCGAGCTGGCCGGTTCAATAAATGCAACGGGCGATGTTTTACGTCCCGCTTTCCAGCTTGTGAAAACCATGGAAGGGTGCAGTATCGTTTCAGGTGCTTTTTTAATGTTTGTTGATGAAAAATTTGGCGAAAACGGGGTGCTTGTTTTTGCCGATTGTGCTGTGATGCCCGACCCGACTGAAAAGCAGCTTGCCGAAATTGCTGTTGTAACTGCCAAAACTGCCCGGGCCATAGTGGGCATGGAACCCCGTGTGGCTATGCTGAGTTTTTCAACCAAGGGAAGTGCCAGTCATCCACTGGTAGAAAAAGTACAAAAGGCAACAAAACTGGCACAGGAAATGGCCCCCGATATTTTAATCGATGGCGAAATGCAGCTTGATGCCGCGTTAATAGCGGAAGTTGGTGAACTGAAAGCACCCGGCAGTAAAGTGGCCGGCAGGGCCAACGTGTTGGTTTTTCCGGGCCTCGAAGCCGGGAATATTGGATATAAGCTTGTGCAACGCCTTGCAGGTGCCGAGGCCATAGGTCCTGTTTTACAGGGAATGGCAGCACCCATAAACGATTTATCGCGGGGATGTTCGGTTACCGATATTGTAAACATGATTGCCATTACGGCCAATCAGGCTACAGAAACAATGTAAAAAACTGAAAAAGAGAATAAATGGCAGAACCAATTATTGAATCCATCGCTGGATATGGATTAACCAAAGAGAAAAAAAATTCAAAACTATTTACAAAAGTAGGCGTGGTTTGCTGCGAAAACGACGGACAATACATTGCCCGTGTTTGCAGCTCCTATGGCATGGATGTGGTGTTTTGGGAAATTGACCGGGAAAAAATCAAATGGTCGATAAAGTGCATAAACGATATAATGGAGAGCCGCATCAAAAACTGGGGGGCTACCGAGAGTGAAAAACGTGCCGTGCTTTCAAGAATAAAAGGAACAACCCGATGGGAAGACCTTAAAGATTGCGACCTGGTTATTGAAACGGTATCGACAACCAGTATTGGCCGGAGCCTTGATGCACGGCAAAAGGTGTTTGAAAAACTTGAAACCATTGTATCGCCATCGTGCATCCTGGCTACAAACTCAACAACGGTGATTACCTCCGATTTGTCGGAAAACCTGAAATACAAACAACGCTGCATAAGCGTGCATTTCATGATAAACTCGGTTGAGTCGCGTGTAGTGGAAATTACCAAAGGGCTTTATACTTCGGAAGATACATTTGATAAAGTTAGCCGCTTTGTATCGATGATCAACCGTAAAGCCATTCCTGTTGAAGAATCGGTCGGGTTAATCAGTGTACGCATGTTTACTGTTATTCTTAACGAAGCGTGCGAAATTGTGATGGAAGGAATTGCCGATATCGGGGATGTTGAACAGCTCATGCAAACCGGCTACGGGATGCGCTACGGTCCGTTTAGCCTTGCCGACATCATGGGCATTGACCGCGTAGCCCGTTGGATGGAGAATTTATTCAATGAATTTGGCGATGCACGTTATAAACCTAACCCGTTAATGAAGAAATTGTTGCGGCACCATCATTTCGGAATCAAATCGGGCAGGGGATTTTTTACCTATGACTCCAACGGCGAAAAAAATAATCAATAAAAAAAAGAATCATGAAACGAGCATGTGAAGTAATTACACCCAAGAGTATGATTAAAATGCATGCGAGTTCCATCCGCCAGTTGGCGGACCTTTGAAAACAAATAATTTTAATAGTATGAAAATATTAGTGCTCAATTGTGGCAGCTCATCCATTAAATTCCAGTTTTTCGATATGGACGGTGAAAAAGTCCTGGCAAAAGGGCTCGTCGAGAAAATCGGTTTAAACGGATCATGTTTGAAACTTGAAAAAAAGTCGGGTGAAAAAGTCGTTTTCGAAGGCGAAATCCTCGACCATAAAGTAGGAATTGAATATGTGTTGGGCGTTTTAACCAGTAAAAAGCACGGCTGCATTTCAAACCTGAACGATATTAAAGCCGTTGGCCACAGGGTGGTACACGGTGGGGAACGCTTCAATGAAAGTGTTGTGATTGACAGCGAAGTAATTGCCCAGATGGAAAAATGCATCGACCTTGCACCCTTGCACAACCCGCCTAACCTGAAAGGGATTGAAGCCATTTCGGAACTGATACCCGATATGACCCAGGTAGCCGTTTTCGATACCGCTTTTCATCAAACCATGCCCAAACATGCCTACATGTACGGCATACCATCCAGCCTTTACAAAAAGTACGGCATACGGCGTTACGGTTTCCACGGTACAAGCCACCGGTATGTGAGCCAGCGTGCATGCGATATATTGGGCATCGAGTGCAAAAAATCAAAAATCATTACCTGCCACCTTGGAAACGGGGCATCGGTAGCAGCCATAAAAAACGGACAATCGGTTGATACATCCATGGGTTTTACACCCCTTGAAGGCCTGCTGATGGGAACACGCTCGGGCGACCTCGATGTGGGCGTTGTTACTTACCTGATGGAAAAAGAAAAGCTCGGCAGTGAAACCGCTTCAACTTTGTTCAACAAACACAGTGGCTTGCTGGGGGTAACCGGTATTTCATCCGATTTTCGCGATATAGGGGAGAAAGCCGCCGAAGGCAATGAACTGGCGCAAATTGCCCTTGAAATGTACGCCTACCGGGTGAAAAAATACATCGGTTCATATACGGCCGCCATGAATGGCTGCGATGTGCTGGTATTCACCGGCGGAATTGGCGAAAATGCCGATCATGCCCGGAAGGATATTTGTGAAGATCTCAACTGGCTCGGCTTTGAAGTCGATGAGCAAAAAAATGATGGGTTGCGGGCAGAAGAAGCCATCATCAGCAGCGATGGGGCAAAAGTGAAAATCATGGTAATACCTACCAACGAGGAGCTGATGATTGCACGCGATACCCAATTGTTGATGGGGGATTAGTGAGGCTTCCCGCTTCGCGGGACTGCTTCTTCGTCGCAGAAGGTTGAGGTTTCCCGGTAACCCGGGACTGCTATCGCAGAAGGTTGAGGTTTCCACCTACGCTGAAGCTACGGTGGACAAGGAGGTTGAGGTTGAGGTTGAGGTTGAGGTTGAGGTTGAGGTTGAGGTTGAGGTTGAGGTTGAGGTTGAGGTTGAGGTTGAGGTTGATTAATGACTAATGATCAATGACTAATGACCAGCACCCAGTGCCTAATTTCTGCATCAATTTGTGCACAGGTTTCGTTTACGCCGCCTGATACACAAACTATAATATTTTAGGATATGTTAATAAATGTTATCAAATCTGTATCGGATCATCAAAAAGAAAACTTTCTTTTTTATAGATTCAATTTTTTTTTATTTTCAACGTCCGATTTTCATCAATCGATGTTCATACAGGAATGATGATCGTTATTTGACCAAATGATTTATTGGATGAAGGTTTCGTTGGAATGAGACGATTCCGATAAACAGGGATAAGCCATAAGTCACCTTTGAAATTAATATTTTTTGACGAATGAAAAATTAAACGACTATATTAAATACATTACTTTACCATATTGACATGGAACAAAAATTAAAGGAAATTACCGAAAAACTTTATCAGGAAGGGGTTGAAAAGGGAAACCAGGAAGCTGAAAAGATTATTGCAGAAGCGAAAGATACCGCAAAAAAGGTAATCGAAGACGCGAAAAAAGAGGCAGCTTCTATCATTTCAACGGCCGAAAAAGAAGCCGGGGAGATGAAAAAAAATACACGTTCCGAATTGCAACTGGCTTCAAAACAACTTGTAGCATCACTCGAACAGGAGCTTGTATCCCTTGTTAACGGAAAAATTGTTGAAGAATCAGTAAAAAAAGCTGTCGACGACAAGCAATTCATGCAGGAACTTATTGTTACTGCTGTTGAAAATTGGACAGCAGGCCAGGATGTGAAAGTTTTTGTTAACCCTTCGGACAAAAAAGAGGTTGAAGGTTTTTTTGCATCAAAAGCGAAAGAAATGCTTGACAAAGGGCTTGTTATCGAATCGGCAAACAATGTAAAAGCAGGCTTCCAGATCGGGCCTTCCGACGGAAGCTATAAAGTAAGCTTTTCGCGGGAAGATTTCATCAATTTTTTCAAAGAATTTTTACGGCCTAAAGTTGTTGAGTTGTTGTTTGGAGACAAATAGATATGGCAAATTATTATTATCTGATATCCGGTTTGCCCGAAATTCAGCTTGATGACCAAAAGCTGAAATTATCGCTTTCCGGATTTAAGACAGAAATAAACGAAAACCTTACACAGGGTGATTTGAAAATGATCGGCTACTATTTTATGCAGTTCGATAATAAGAACCTGTTGAAACTTTTAGCCGATAAGGAAGCTGAAATTGATCCCCTGGGAAACCTTACCCGGGAAGAATTGCTGGATAACATCCAGCAATTCCGCGAAACCGATAATCCGGCCGACAAAAACATTTACCCTTATTTCAGGCAATTTGTCCCTGACTACCTGATTGAGACTCCCATAATGCCTAATCTTTCGTGGGAAGACCAGTTAACGGCCCTGTTTTATAATTACGCGATAAACAGTAAAAATCAATTCATTTCAGACTGGTATGAATTTAACCTGAACATCAGCAATGTAATTATCGGGACCAACTGCAGGAAGTTTGATTACGATCGTGAAAAATCGATTATCGGGAACAACGAAGTTGCAAATGCAATTCGAAAAAGCAATGCCAAAGACTTTGGCGTTAAACCCATTCTGCCCGAAATTGATGATATACTGCGGATTCTTGAAGAACCAAACCTTCTTGAACGGGAACGAAAAATTGATTTTCTCAAATGGAACTGGCTCGAGGAAAAAGGTTTTTTCCATTATTTCGATATGGAACACCTGTTTATTTACCTCATCAGGCTTGACCTGCTCGAACGTTGGGTTCAACTTGAGCGTGAAACGGGCGAAAAGGTTTTCAGGGAAATGATAAGTGAGCTTCAGCACGCTTTCGAATTCCCCAATGAATTTACAGTGAAAAAGGTACAATAGAATCATTTTTGATAAAAAGAAAAAGCAACAAATATGGCAACCAAAGGAACAGTTAAAGGGATTATTTCAAACCTGGTTATTGTGGAAGTTGACGGGCCGGTTTCGCAAAACGAAATTGCCTACATTAAACTTCCCGATACCAAACTGATGTCGGAAGTAATCAAGGTTATGGGGAAAAACACCTATATCCAGGTTTTTGAAAGTACAAGGGGCGTTAAGGTTGGCGACCCGGTCGAATTTATGGGCTACATGCTTGAAGTTTCGCTTGGCCCGGGAATCCTATCGAGAAATTACGACGGATTACAAAACGACCTGGATAAAATGGAAGGCGTTTTCCTGAAACGGGGCGATTATACTTCAGCCCTCGATGATGAAAAACTCTGGGATTTTAAGCCGCTGGCCAAAGCAGACGATAAGGTTGCTGCTGCCGACTGGCTGGGCGAGGTTGATGAAAACGGCCAGCCGCACAAAATTATGGTCCCCTTTGTTTTTGAAGGCGTTTACACCGTGAAATCGGTGGCGGAAAAGGGACAATACAAAATTAACGATGAAATTGCCGTGCTAACGAATTCCGATGGCGACGATGTTTCGGTTACCATGGTACAGCGCTGGCCGGTTAAACAACCAATAAAGGCATACCGCGATAAGCCGCGCCCGTTTAAATTGCTCGAAACCGGTGTGCGCACCATCGACACCATCAATCCCATTGTTGAAGGTGGTACAGGTTTTATCCCGGGGCCTTTCGGTACCGGTAAAACCGTTTTGCAGCACGCCATATCAAAACAGGCCGAAGCTGATATTGTTGTGATTGCTGCCTGCGGCGAACGGGCAAACGAGGTGGTTGAAATTTTCACCGAATTTCCCGAGCTCGAAGATCCCCATACCGGACGTAAACTGATGGAACGTACAATCATTATCGCTAACACATCGAACATGCCTGTTGCAGCCCGTGAAGCTTCGGTTTACACGGCAATGACACTGGCCGAATATTACCGCTCGATGGGGTTGAAGGTACTGATGATGGCCGACTCTACATCAAGGTGGGCACAGGCCTTACGCGAAATGTCGAACCGCCTGGAAGAACTTCCCGGACAGGATGCATTCCCAGTGGACCTGTCGGCAATTATTGCAAACTTTTACGCCCGTGCAGGTTTTGTTTACCTGAACAATGGCGAAACCGGCTCGGTAACTTTTATCGGGACCGTATCCCCGGCCGGGGGTAACCTGAAGGAGCCGGTAACCGAATCGACCAAAAAAGCGGCCCGTTGTTTTTATGCGCTTCAGCAAAGCCGTGCCGATGGTAAACGGTATCCGGCCATTAACCCGATCGATTCGTATTCAAAATACCTTGAATATCCAGAATATGCTGAATATATATCAGAAAGGATCGGTTCGGGCTGGATTGATCTGGTGAATGAAGTAAAAACAATTATGCTGCGGGGACAAGAGGTTAGTGAGCAAATCAACATACTTGGTGACGATGGCGTACCTGTCGAATACCATGTGCGTTTCTGGAAATCGGAAGTGATCGATTTTGTTATCCTTCAGCAGGATGCATTCGACAAAGTTGACATGCTTACACCAATCGAACGTCAGGAGTATATGCTACGCAAAGTGATGGATATATGCCATTCCGATTTCGAATTCGAGAATTTTACCGAAGTTGATACCTATTTTAAACGCATTATTAACCATTTGAAACAGATGAACTATTCTGAATTTGAATCGGAAAAGTTTAAAAAATACGAAGAAGAATTAGCGTCAATATTAAAAGAAAGGATGGCTGCATAATGGCAACAAAAGCATTTCAGAAAATATACACGAAAATATCGAAAATTACCAAGGCAACCTGTACGCTTAAGGCTGAAGGAATTGGTAATGACGAACTGGCCGAGATTGACGGAAGATTGGCCCAGGTAGTTAAAATTATTGGTGAAGAAGTTACCCTGCAGGTTTTTGGCGGAACAGAAGGTATTCCTACAAATGCCGAAGTTGTATTTATTGGGAAAGCACCAACGCTTAAAGTAAGCGATCAGTTGGCCGGGAGGTTTTTCGATGCCTTTGGCCACCCAATTGACGGCGGGCCGGAAGTTGAAGGCGAAGAACGTGAAATTGGTGGGCCTTCGGTTAACCCGGTACGGCGGAAACAACCTTCGGAACTTATTGCAACCGGTATTGCAGGTATCGACCTGAACAATACCCTGGTGTCGGGACAGAAAATACCTTTCTTTGCCGACCCCGACCAGCCTTATAACCAGGTGATGGCAATGGTTGCCCTGCGTGCAAAAGCCGATAAAATTATCCTGGGGGGTATGGGCTTAACCAACGACGACTACCTCTACTTTAAAAATGTATTCGACAATGCCGGTGCGCTCGACCGCATTATTTCGTTTGTAAACACAACCGAAAACCCACCGGTTGAACGTTTGCTGGTGCCCGATATGGCGTTAACGGCTGCTGAATATTTTGCCGTTGAGAAGAACGAAAGTGTTTTGGTGTTGTTAACCGATATGACCCTTTTTGCCGATGCACTTTCAATTGTGTCGAACCGCATGGACCAGATACCGTCGAAAGATTCCATGCCGGGATCGCTCTATTCCGATTTGGCAAAAATTTACGAAAAAGCCGTGCAATTCCCCGATGGCGGTTCAATTACCATCATAGCAGTAACAACCCTGTCGGGTGGCGACATTACACACGCAATCCCCGATAATACCGGTTACATTACCGAGGGGCAGTTGTTCCTGCGCCGCGATACCGATATTGGAAAGGTAATTGTCGACCCGTTCCGTTCTTTGTCAAGGTTGAAACAGTTGGTAATTGGTAAAAAAACCCGCGAAGACCATCCGCAGGTGATGAATACCGCGGTGCGCCTTTTTGCCGATGCCGCCAATGCAAAAACCAAACTTGAAAACGGTTTCGACCTTACCGATTACGACGAACGTACGCTTGCGTATGCAAAAGAATATTCAAATAAACTCCTGGCTATTGATGTAAATATTGGTACCGATGAAATGCTCGATACCGGATGGGAGTTGTTTGTCAAACATTTCTCGAAAGAGGAAGTGGGTATTAAACAGGAACTGGTTGATAAGTATTGGAAGAATTGATTAGGAAACGAAGATTGAAAATTATATAATGAGCATTAATTATCAGTTCAATAAAACTTCGTTACAGTCGCTCGAAAAGCAACTAAAAATGAGGGTACGCACACTGCCTACCATCAAAAGCAAGGAGAGTGCGCTGCGAATGGAAGTGAAAAAAGCCAAGCACGAAGTCAAACATCTTGATGAACTGCTTGAAAAAAAGATATCGGAATATGATAATATGGTTGCACTATGGGGCGAGTTCGATACAAGCCTCATATCGGTAAAAGACGTAGGCCTTTCAATAAAAAAGATTGCAGGGGTTAAAACACCTGTTTTGGATGGGATTGACTTTGAAATTAAACCGTACAGCCTGTTTAGTAAACCAAATTGGTTTCCCGAAGGACTTGAATTGGTAAAAGAATTGGCACAAGTGGGCATCGAAAGGGAGTTTTTTGACCAGAAAATGCAGTTGCTTGAACATGCACGTAAAAAAACCACACAAAAAGTAAACCTTTTTGAAAAAGTGCAAATACCGGGTTACGAAGATGCTATTCGTAAGATTAAACGGTTTATGGAAGACGAAGAAAACCTTTCGAAATCGTCGCAAAAAATTGTGAAATCGAGACAAGAAGAGGAGGTTGAGCTATGATAGCAAAAATGACGAGATACACATTTTTAATTTATCACGAAGAATACCTCAGTTTTCTTAAAATGTTGAGAAACACCGGTGTGGTGCATGTGAAAGAAAAGGCCGAAGGAACCCCCGAAGATGAGGAAGTGACCAAAAAGATGAAGTTGCAGCAGGATATTAAAGGGACAATCCGTTTTCTTAAATCGAGAAAAGTTGAGCCCACAGGAGAAGAACCCGGGATGGAGGCAACTTCAATTATTGAAAAGGTGAAGGACTTGCAGATGCAATCGGAACTCAAAACAGCCGAACTGCAAAAGACCGACAAAGAAATTTCACAACTGGAAAAATGGGGGAGTTTTTCGTGGAAAACAGTCAACCTGCTCAGGGATTCGGGTAAGTTTATCCACTTTTTCAGTTGCAGCAAATCAAAATTTAACGAGGAGTGGGAGAAAGATTATGACCTGCTGCAAGTTAACATCGTTGGTTCAACTGTTTATTTTATTGTTATTGATGAAAATCAAAAAAGCCCCGATATTGAGGCTGAACTTATCAAACTTCCCGGGCATAGTTTAGACGAATTACATGCAGTATACAACGAAATTGAAGGCGATATTGAGGCCACAGAAAAAGAGCTGGATCAATTGGCTGCAACGGGAATAGACGCATTAAACAAGTTAAATAAAAAAAATAACAAAGAAATTGATTTCAAAAAAGTTGTATTGAATTCGTCGGAAGGCGCCGGACAGAAACTGAAAATACTCGAGGGTTGGGTGCCCGAAGAAAAAGAACAACAACTGGAAGAAGAACTTGGTAAAACTTCTGCCTATTACTTAAAGAGCGAACCAACGCCAAAAGACAATGTGCCTGTTTTATTAAAAAACAACGCGTTTACCAAAGTCTTTGAAATGATAGGTTCACTTTACTCGCTGCCGAGCTACCGTGAAATTGACCTTACACCGTTTTTTGCCCCGTTTTTCATGCTCTTTTTTGGTTTCTGCCTCGGAGATGCCGGTTATGGGCTGTTGATGATGGCTGCAACCATTTTTATGCGGGCTAAAGCAAAACCAAACATGAAACCCGTTTGGACACTTGGTTTGTTTTTTGGTATTGCAACATTGGTGATGGGTATCGTTAGCGGTACTTTTTTCGGGGTAAATTTAATCGAAACGAATATTCAATGGCTTGCTTCATTCCAAAATTTGATGTTGGGACAAAACCAACTCATGATTTTCTCCGTAATACTGGGTATTGTGCAAATCGTTTTCGGGATATGCCTGAAGGCTGCACGTACCATTAAAATTTACGGTTTAAAACATGCACTGGCAACCATTGGCTGGGTTGTAATCATTGTGGGGGCAGGTGGTTCTTTCGGCTTATCGAAAGCCGAGCTCATAAATCCCGAAACGGGTAAATACCTGATGCTTATTTTTGGTGTTGCCGGAGCCATACCCGTGTTGTTTTTCAATTCACCGGGTAAAAATCCCTTCATCAATTTAGGTTTAGGGCTTTGGGATACCTACGGAACGGTAACCGGTTTACTTGGCGATGTGCTTTCGTACATCAGGCTTTTTGCATTGGGTTTATCGAGCGCCGTGTTGGGGAACGTATTTAACCAACTGGCTTTTACGTTAACCGGAGATATTCCGGTATTAAGCCAGTTGTTCACCGTTTTGATTTTGTTATTCGGTCACTCTATAAACTTTTTCATGGCAGCCCTTGGAGCTTTTGTGCACCCATTGAGGCTTACTTTTGTCGAATTTTATAAAAACACCGGCTTTGAAGGCGGTGGAAAAAAATATACTCCTTTTGAGGAGGCTTAGTTGAAAATATTAATAAAAAACAGATAATTATGGAACCTATTGTTTTAGCTTACATTGGAATTGGCCTTATGGTTGGCCTGTCTGGAATGGGAAGTGCATTTGGACTTTCTTTTGGCGGTAGCGCCGCTATCGGGGCCATGAAGAAAAACGAAAGCTCGTTTGGTCAGTATTTGCTGCTTGGAGCGCTTCCGAGTACCCAGGGTATTTACGGGTTTGTTGGCTATTTTATGTTGTCATCAATCCTGATACCCGAAATTACCTGGCTTCAGGCTGCTGCCGTTTTTGGTGCAGGTTTAGGCCTTGGTGTTGTTGCCCTGTTCTCGGCAATCAGGCAGGGGCAGGTTTGTGCTAATGGTATTGCCGGACTTGGTGCCGGGCACAACGTGTTTAGCATTAGCCTTATTATGGCTGTATTTCCCGAGTTGTATGCAATTTTGGCATTGCTGGTTGCAATTTTGATTGGACAGGCAGTAGCATAGCCAATTTTTTCGAAAGAAATTTAAAAGGGGGCTGTCGGAAAGGCAGCCCTTTTTTCTTGTCAATAATTTGTTTGTTGCCAATAATTTTTATTGACTGAAATGACTAAGCCCTTCAGGCTTAAACTTTCAAAATGAAAATATTTTAAATCTCAAATCTACTCCTGTTTTGTGCACTACAACGATGCCTACAAAACGCATGACTGAATATCAAATTATTACGACCTACGAGTTTTAGTTTTGGGTCATGCATTAATGTTTTCTAATCTTTTCTGTTTATTAACTAAGCAAAAGGTAGTGTCAATTTTCCTTCGTCTAACATATCTGAATTAAGTTGACAGGCTTACCTTCGCAAAAGCGGTGGGTTGGCCGAACAA
>JAIOZY010000034.1 GCA_021740385.1 Prolixibacteraceae bacterium
CCACTCCTGCACCTCTCCAAAATTATTTCATCTTTTGCAAGAGCCTTGAACCGGCAACAGCGTAAACACGCTTTCTCCCGATGCTTATCGGGATGCCAGATAAGCCACTCCTGCACCTCTCCAATTTCACGCATACTTCGATGCAAGAGATTAAATCTTAAAAGAACGTTTATTCATTAAAAAAAAGCCGGGCTTTCATCGTCAAAACCGTGCTGTTTTTTTTGAGGGCTGAAAATTACAAAAAAAAAAGAATAATCAACAAAACTAAACCGTTATTTCTCCTTTCAGGTTTTTATTGAGCTTTGCAATAACTTCTGAAAAACTCATTTCTTGCCCTAAAAGGAACATTAATTTAGTTATTGCAGCTTCGGTGGTCATATCGTAACCACTTATAACTCCTGCGCTAATCAATCCTGTGCTTGTTTCGTAATGGCCCATGTTTACCTTTCCCCCGGCACATTGGCTTACATTTAATATTACAATACCTTTTTCAACGGCTTTTTGTATACTCTTGTGAAACCAGGGGCTGTCGGGGGCATTACCACTCCCGAACGACTCAACCACTACCCCTTTCAATTGATCGATACTTAAAAATGCTTCAAATATTGAGCGGTTGATCCCGGGGAAAATTTTTACAATTATCACGTTTGTGTCCATGCTGCTATTGACCGAAAATATTCCCTTGCCCTGAAAATTTTTAATAAATTCTCTGTTATAATCGATTTCAACACCTGCTTTTGCCAGGTGCGGATAATTTTTCGAATCGAAAGCACGAAATTGCTGCGAATCGATTTTTGATGTGCGGTTGCCCCTGAAAAGAAACGAATCGAAATAAACGCAAACTTCAGGGACTACAGCTTTCCCGTTTTCTTTGGCAGCTGCAATTTCAACGGCAGTGAGTAAATTTTCCTTTCCATCGGTGCGTAACATACCAATGGGCAGTTGGGCGCCGGTCAATACAACAGGCTTTCCGAGGTTGTTGAGCATAAAACTCAGTGCCGACGCAGTATACGACATGGTATCGGTGCCGTGCAAAACAACAAAACCATCGAATTTTTCGTAGTTATCAGCAATAATACCTGCCAGCATTACCCACCTTTCGGGAGAGATATTCGATGAATCGAGAGGCGGGTTAAACGACACCGAGCTGATTTCATAACCAAAGTCTAATAACTGGGGTATTTCTTCCGATAGCTGGTCGAAATTTACGGGAATCAGCGATCCGTCTTCCGGACGTTGAACCATGCCAATAGTACCCCCGGTATATATTATTAAAACAGATGAACTCACAAAAAGTCAATTTTGAAAATAGCAACCCAAAAGTAAGGCTTTCGAAACACATGGCTTCACAAAATGGCAAGAATTAATTAAAATTATCCAAATTGAAAACTTCAGTAGCAGTTTGTGATGTAATGTGGGCAATTTCATGTTCGGGCATTTGGAATATGTCAGCCACTTTCTTTAAAATGAAAACCAGGTTTCCGCTCTCGTTCCGTTTACCTCTTAATGGAACCGGTGAAAGGTACGGGGCATCGGTTTCAAGTACAATATCTTCAGGCTTCAGGCTTGATAGCACCTTATCGACGTTTGAGTTTTTAAAAGTTACCGTGCCGCCAATTCCAATTTTGAAGCCCATTGATAAAACTTCCTGTGCCTGTTGTTCGTTACCCGAAAAACAGTGGAAAACACCTTTCAGCCCGTCGAAATACTCCTTTTGAATGTTTTCCACAACCACTTCATACGAATCACGCAAATGCACCGATACGGGCAAATCGTAACTGCGGGCAAGCCTTAACTGCCTTCTGAAAATGTATTCCTGCTCTTCGCGGTAGGTTTTATCCCAGTACAAATCAATGCCAATTTCACCAATGGCAATAAACTTTTTTCTCGACAGCCAATACTCGATCACTTCAAGCTCTTCTTCAAAATCATCGTTAACCGAAGTAGGATGAATACCCATCATTGGATAACATATTTTACTGTACTTTTCCGAAAGATCAAGCATCTTTTTTATAGAGGAACTGTCGATATTCGGTAATAGTATTTTTGTAACACCATTACCAATGGCCCGTTTTATTACTTCATCGGATTCGCCGTTAAACTCTTCGGAATATATATGTGCATGCGTATCAATTAGCATAAATATATTTTTCGCCAAAATTAAACCTTCAATCGTTACAACACAAAGGACAAACGTTATCTTTTTGTAAACTATTTATTTAGCAAAACTTTCTTTTTGAAAAAATTTAAGTCATTGGGCTATATGTTCCCTGTGTTAATTAAGCCAAAACATTTTCATTGCCCCACTCATTAAAAACAAAGATTTTTTTAAGACCCGGTTAATGGTAATTACATTTTGTGATTCGTATATTTGGCTATGAATTCATCCTTTCGCACCGAAATTGAAGCTGCACGCTCAAAATGGGACATCGGGTTCAACACCCCTGTCCTTTTAACCGGTTCGTGTTTTTCAGATAACATTGGCAAAAAGTTATCTGAATTAAAGTTTCCGGTTTTGCTTAACCCGTTCGGGGTTTTGTACAACCCGCATTCAATTGCCCGTTCGATAGAAATGATCGTTCGTGATGAATGCATCACTGAAAATACGCTTGTAAGGCAAAACAATCTATGGCACTCGTTGTTCTTCCACGGATCATTTTCAAAATTTAAACCGGCCGAAACGGTTGCAAATTGTAACAATGCCATAAAAAATGCGAACGGCTTTTTAAGCAAGGCCACCTTTCTTATTGTTACGTTTGGAACTGCATGGGTGTACCGGTATAAGCAAACGGGTGAAATTGTGGCCAACTGCCATAAAATACCTGAGAAAAACTTTACACGCGAAAGGTTGACCATAACTGAAATTACCGAACAGTGGAAAACCTTAATACAGAAACTGCTCAAATACAACCCTAACCTGAAAATTATATTCACAGTCAGCCCGGTCAGGCACCTTAAAGATGGTGCCCACGGCAACCAGTTAAGTAAAGCAACACTACTTCTGGCTATCGAGAATATTATTAAATTGTTACCCGATGAACAAATTGAGTATTTCCCATCTTATGAAATAATAAACGACGACTTACGTGATTACAGGTTTTATAACAGCGATATGGTCCACATTGCTGAAACAGGTGTTCAGTACATTTTTGACAAATTTTGTAAAACCTATT
Organism: Prolixibacteraceae bacterium; assembly: GCA_021740385.1. Taxonomy (GTDB): domain Bacteria; phylum Bacteroidota; class Bacteroidia; order Bacteroidales; family Prolixibacteraceae; genus DAIMEA01. Next base: position 3,174 of record JAIOZY010000034.1, read on the forward strand.
TCAGTACTGAAGTAAAAAAACATGTTTTCGAAATACGTTCCATTGTAAAAGCATACAATCACAAACTGATGACAGGAGACAATGAAACCATTAGAAAGTTTGGGGAAAAAATGAGGAAAAAAACAGAGGTATTTAACACAATTTTTCCTAATATTAATTTTGAGTTAGAAATTAATCATTTTAAAAAACTGGAACACTATGATAAAGGTTTTTCCTAATTTTATCGCGTTCCAATTATAAACTATTGTATAAAGAAATGAGCTACCTGAAATTTGATAAAAAACAACTGGTCAACCTTGAATATTCCCTGCAACGTGAAATATTGCACACCAACAGGGCGGGATCGTACAGTTGTACAACACTGGCCGGATGCAACACACGAAAATATCATGGTTTGCTCATATGCCCGATTCCTTCGCTTGACGGGTGCAAACACGTGTTGCTTTCATCGCTCGATGCAACCATCATACAACACGGCGCCGAATTTAACCTGGGCATTCACAAATACCAGGGCGAAACCTATGAACCCCGGGGACACAAGTATATACGCGATTTTGAAACCAACGTTGTACCCGTTACAACCTACCGTGTTGGCGGTGTTGTACTAACCGTTGAAACCATTTTGGTTGAACAGGCCGAACAGGTTTTACTGCGCTACTCCCTGGTTGATGCCCATTCGCCAACCAGGTTACGCTTTAAACCGTTTCTGGCATTCCGGAATGTCCATAGCCTCAGCCATTCAAACCTATATGCCAACACAAAATACCAGCCGGTTAGTAACGGTATTAAAACAAGGCTTTACGAAGGATATCCCGAATTACACATGCAGCTTTCAAAAAATGCCGAATATGTGGCAAACCCCGACTGGTACTACAACATTGAATACCTGAAAGAGAAAAACAGGGGCTATGAATATCTCGAGGACCTTTACGTGCCCGGTTATTTCGAAATAGATATAAAAAAAGGTGAAAGCATCATTTTTTCTGCTTCGACATTCGAAACAGACACTTTACAATTAAAACGAAAATTTTCTTCAATACTGAAATATAAAACCCCGCGCGACAGTTTTTTTAACAACTTGCGGAACGCCGCCGAACAATTTGTGGTAAAAACCAAATCGTTTACCGACCTTCAGGCCGGATACCCGTGGTATAACGGACGTATAAACCAAACATTTGTGGCACTTCCGGGTTTGTCAATTGCTTTAAACGACAAAACCCTCGTAAAGCAAATGATCGACACCAACGTTTTACGCCTGAAAGAAGGGTTATTCCCCAAAAAATGGGGCAGGGCCGGCTCCGATTACGATTCGGCCGATGCACCCCTTTGGTTCTTCTGGGCCATGCAAAACCTGTCAGAACAACTTGGCGGGTTAAAAGCCATCTGGAAAAAATACAAAAAATCATTTACAGAAATCCTTTACGCCTACCGAAACGGCACCCGCTTTAATATAAAAATGCTCGAAAACGGGCTAATTAATGCCGATGCTACCGGCGTTGCCCTAACCTGGATGAATGCATATACTGACGGGAAACCGATAACACCACGTTATGGCTGCCCGGTCGAAATAAACGCTCTATGGTACAACGCGATATGCTTTGCCCTTGAAATGGCTAAAGCATCAAACGACAATACATTCATACAAGAATGGGAAACATTGCCCGCAACAATTGGCGAATCATTCGTTTCAACTTTTTGGGATGAAGAAAAGGGCTACCTGGCCGATTGCGTGTACCAGGGCTCACCCGACTGGTCAATCAGGCCAAACCAGGTAATTTCCGTAGCATTGCCCTATTCGCCCCTTACAAAAGAGATGAAAAAAATGGTTTTAAGCCAGGCAAAACGTAACCTGCTAACACCCCGTGGCCTCAGGACCCTTTCACCCCGAAACGAAAATTATGTTGGCATTTACGAAGGTAACGAAGCACAACGCGAACAGTCCGTACACCAGGGCAGCATTTTCCCGTGGCTGTTGGGATTCTTCATTCAAGGCTACCTGAGCATACACCAACAGGGAGGCATTAGTTTTGTTAAACAAATAATGGAAGGTTTTGAAGAAGAAATGACCAACCACTGTATTGGAAGCATTTCGGAACTATACAACGGAAACCCGCCACATATTGGCAAGGGTGCCATTTCGCAGGCCTGTAATATAGGTGAAATTTTAAGGGCAAACCAAATTATCGAAAGTTTTGAAAATAATGTAAACGTATAGGAGCAGCGCATGAAAGTATTAATGTTTGGGTGGGAATTCCCGCCACACATATCGGGAGGGTTAGGAACAGCCTGCTACGGCTTAACCAAAGGATTAGCCAACTTCAAAGATATTGAAGTAACCTTTGTTGTACCTAAAGCTTATGGCGATGAAGACCAGTCGGCCATGAAACTGATTGGAGCCGGCGATGTTCCCCTTACCAAAAAGAAAATTGCGTTTGCCAACACACAACAAAAAGTCGATTATTACGAGGTTGACTCAAACCTTATCCCCTACACCGACCCTGAAGAGTTCTGGAGATTGACAAGCACAAAACACGCTAAAAAATCAAAATTTGTTGAAACCGACGACCAGGGTAAAATTCAGTTTTCAGGGAAATACGGGAATAACCTTATTACTGAAATATACAACTACGCTTTTGTTGCCGAAACGATTGCCACAGAAAATGAATTCGACATCATCCATGCCCACGACTGGCTGGCTTACCCGGCAGGCATAGCTGCTAAACGGGTTTCGGGCAAGCCCCTTGTAATTCATGTACACGCTACCGATTTCGATCGCAGTGGGGGAAGTGTAAACCCGAAAGTATATTCCATTGAACGGGAAGGCATGGAGGCTGCCGACAAAATTATTGCCGTAAGCAACCTTACCCGCCAAATTGTTATTGAAAAATACGGCATCGATCCCACTAAAGTTTATACCGTATACAATGCTGTTGAACCCGTTGACAATGACAAGAAAAAGTCGTTGAAAAAAGGCATCGATGAAAAAATTGTCACCTTCCTTGGAAGGATAACCATGCAAAAAGGCCCCGAATACTTTATTGAAGCCGCCAATAAAGTGTTACAACGTACAAAAAACGTACGTTTTGTAATGGCAGGCAGCGGTGACATGATGAACGCCATGATCCGCCGGGCAGCCCAACTGAAAATTACAGACCATTTCCATTTCACGGGCTTCCTTAAAGGCAACGATGTTTTTCAAATGTTCAAAATGAGCGATGTATATGTGATGCCGTCGGTTTCGGAACCGTTTGGCATTTCACCCTTAGAAGCCATGCAGTCCGATGTACCGGTTATCATTTCAAAACAGTCGGGGGTTTCAGAAATACTCACCCATGCCATTAAAATCGATTTTTGGGACATAAACGCCATGGCCGATGCCATTCACGCACTGGTTAACTACCCGGCACTTTCAAAGGAATTCAAAAAACATACGCGCGTTGAAGTTGACAACCTGCAGTGGAAAAACTCGGCCAAACACGTGCGCGATATATACATTAAAACAATAAACAACATTTTATAATTACCCGATTATGAAAACGATTTGCTTATACTTTCAGCTTCACCAACCGTTTCGTTACCGCAGGTACCGTTTCTTCGACATTGGGAACGACCATTATTATTACGACGACTATGCTAACGAAACCATATTGCGAAAAGTTGCCGACCAATGCTATTTACCAGCAAATAAAATCTTGCTTGATGCTATAAAGAAACATAAAGGCAAGTTTAAAGTAGCTTTCTCGTTTTCGGGTATTGCCCTGGAGCAGTTTTCGCTTTATGCACCTGAAGTGATTGAATCGTTTAAAAAACTGGCCGATACCGGGTGTGTCGAATTTTTGGCCGAAACTTATTCACACTCGCTGGTTGCGCTGAAAAGCAAAGAAGTTTTACAAAAGCAAATCGAAAAACACAGCAGCATCATCGAAAAATATTTTGGCCAAAAACCTACGGTTTTCAGAAATACCGAGCTGATATATTCCGACGAAGTTGGCGCAATGATTGCCGATTTTGGTTTCAAAGGCATGCTTACCGAAGGGGCAAAACATGTGCTGGGATGGAAAAGCCCGAACTTCTTGTACAACAACCCCATTAACCCTCGCCTCAAAGTACTGATGCGAAACTTTAAGCTGAGCGACGATATTTCGTTCCGGTTTTCGAACAGCGCCTGGTCGGAGTACCCCTTAACGGCTGATAAATATGTTGACTGGATATTGAAAATGGATAAAAATGAAGAGATCGTAAACCTGTTTATGGATTATGAAACGTTTGGAGAACACCAAAAAGCATCATCGGGGATTTTTTCATTTCTGTCTGAGTTACCAACAGCAGCACTGAAAACAAAAGAATTAAAATTTGCCACACCCGGCGAAATCATAAAAAGCCACCAACCGGTTTCAGCGGTGCATGTTCCCCACTCCATATCGTGGGCCGACGAAGAACGCGACCTCTCGGCATGGCTGGGCAACGAACTGCAGGAAGAAGCGTTTAACAAATTATACGATTTGCAAAACCGGGTTGAACAATGCAACGATGCAGACCTGCTTAAAGACTGGGAATACCTGCAAATAAGCGACCATTTCTACTACATGTGCACCAAATTCTTCTCCGACGGTGAAGTGCATAAATATTTCAATCCCTACGAATCGCCCTACGAGGCATTCATAAACTACATGAATGTATTAAGCGACTTTACCTTACGCCTGAACAAACTTGTTCCCGAAACTGATCTCGACCAGCAAATTTTGGCGCTGCAAAAAGAGCTTGATACCAGCAAGGCCAAAATTGCCGCGCTCGAAGCCGCAAAAAAGAAGACAACAACACCGGCCAAAACCAAAAAGAAAATCACCAAAAAAAGTACGGCAAAACCAAAAACTACGGATAAGAAAAAATAATGGTACGGGTGGTTTGCTATCGATCTATATTTTTGACAATTATACTAACAGCATTGCCGAAATTGTACTACAATGCTTAACTCAAAAAAGTAGAAACGTTTGAAAAGTATTTGAGAATTGCAGATAAAATGAAAAAGGATGGACTGAAGAAAAGATGGATTTTTCAGTCTTCTTTGCAATTTTGACTTTTATTTGTCATGTTTTTTATTGTCATAAGTCCATCAATGTGTTCATGTAGGTTTGGATCAATTAAATTCATCATTGGATCAAGAATAAAATCAATTCCTTCTCTCCTGGCAAATTTTGCAGCAGGGACAAAGTCACTATCGCCTGCAATTAATATAATTTGTTGAACTAACTCCTTATATGCTAATGAAGCAATATCAAGGCCAATTTTCATATCAACTGCTTTTTGAGACAATGGATATTCTACATCATTTTCAGTCAAATTATTAATAGAGATATCTCCTTTAAATAAAGGCTTTGTAAATCTTGATCTGATATTCCATTCTTTTGAACTATTTTTCAGGAAGCCAAGCCTCAAAGCAATCTTTCTTTGCTTTTTTAGTTCAGAAAATAATGAATTTCTAAATTTGTAAACATCTGTGTTTTTAAAACTAATTGACTTATTGCTAATCGGATTTTTTGAGTCTCCATCAAACGGCATAGCGTCATAGAAGTATATTCTATATAATTCAGTTGATTCAAGATTGTATCTTGATCTATAATTGTTGATTTTTTGTATATGTCTAAAGCAATAAAAAACAATGTTTTTAGCCATTGTCTCAGGTGTGTCGTTTGTATTAAAACCATTTATAAAACGATATCGTTTTATAAAGAAACCACCATCAATTAGTATCGCTGTTCTCATAATAGAAAAAAAAGTCCAAAGTCAGATATTGTCGCTATCAAGCCTTTAGTCAAAAGAAAAAACTAAAGGTGACAATTCCGCTCAATGGACATTATAGTGCAAAAATGCACAATTTTAAATATAAATACATAATGTTTTGTGTTAAAAATCAGTAAAAATGTAATATTTCCATAAAAAATGGGAGATTTTTCTTATTGCAAAAACGCTTGCATGCTGATAATATGATTTGTAGCACTTTGTTTTACTTACAACTTACAAATTGTAAGCACAAAAAAAGAGACCGCCTATTTAGACAGCCCCTTGTAGTACCCGAGGAGGGAATCGAACCCTCACTCTGTTGCCAGAACTGGATTTTGAATCCAGCGCGTCTACCAATTCCGCCACTCGGGCATTTTATTGTAGGTAGATATTATTATTCATTTATCGGTAGTTTCATTCAAAAACCTCCGTTGCCAAATCCCGATTCTGATCGGGACGGGTCTACCAATTCCGCCATCCGGGCATTCCTTAATTGCACTTTGGCTGGTTCGACAGCTTTACTAATTGTGAAGCGATGTCTACCCCCCGAAACATCGGGGCCGCCACTCGGGCATTTTTGGAATTGGGTGTGCAAATATAGCTTAATTTTCGTTTTTGAAAAACACCCGTGAAAGGTTTTACCCCATTTTGAAAAACAACAGGCTTACAGTTTAATTAAACTTCAGGCCATCAAACGACATCAGATCCAGCTTCCCTTGCTTCATGTAACCCAAAGCTTTCTCAACTTCGTACCGGCTTTTGTTGTACTTATGACTCGCTTTAGCCCATTTGATATACTTGTCTTCCAACAGCGGAACACTTTCCGTAACTTTCAATTTACCAATGGCCCAAACCGTACGGTTCATGGTTCTAACATCGATGGTTGTATCCTGCATTTGCACAATCAGCGCTTCGCGCGCAGGGCAATTGTATTTTTCGGCAGCCGCTGTTCCTGTTTCAACAAGGCTCTTTTTAATCTGCCTTTTTGACCAGAAAAAAGAACCGGCAAGCAGTATAAGACCTGCAATGCATGCAATTAATAAAATTTTCAGGATTTTCATTTTAAATTTGAATTTGGTTATCAGCAACATAACGCTTTATTAGCCCAAATATTTTCTTTTAGACAGAATTCGATATAGTTTTGAAAGAAAATTTTAAAAATGCGTGTTTTAATTCAAAAAGTGTCGCGGGCATCGGTAAAAGTTGAGGGAGAAATTGTATCGTCGATAGGCGCAGGACTGCTGGTTCTGGTAGGCGTGGAAGATGCCGATACCGAGGAAGACATTACCTGGTTGTGCCGGAAAATTGTGCAGCTACGGATTTTTAACGATGAAAATGGTATTATGAACCGTTCGGTGCTTGATACCGGGGGCGATGCTATTGTGGTAAGCCAGTTCACCCTTCATGCACAGGTTAAAAAGGGAAACCGCCCTTCGTATATCAAAGCCGCAAAACCCGATGTTGCCATACCCATGTATGAAAAATTCTGCGAACAGCTCTCGGCAAACCTCGGCAAATCCGTTGGCTGTGGCAAATTTGGTGGATATATGGCCGTAGAACTGATTAACGACGGGCCGGTTACCATTTGGATCGATTCAAAAAACAAAGAATAGTGCCCATGAAAGAATTTTGGGAAAATCTGTTTCAGGAACGTGAAATGATTTGGGGAGATCAACCTGCCGATTCTGCAATTATCACAGCAGATAGCTTTTATAAAAATCATTTTTCCGAAGTACTGATACCGGGAATAGGTTATGGCCGGAATATTGGCCCTTTTGCAGAAAAGGGAATATTGGTTACAGGCATTGAAATTTCATGCAACGCACTCGAAATTCTTAAAAAACAATACCCTGAAGCAGAAACTTATTGTAGTTCAGTACTCGATTTCCCAAATGCTGATCAGAAATACGATGGTATTTACTGTTATGCTTTGCTACATCTTTTTAATTTTTTTGAAAGGAAAAAGCTGCTGAAAACCTATTACGAACAATTGAACAAGGGCGGGGAAATGGTTTTTGCGGTAATTGCCATCGAATCGCCACTCTTTAAAACTGGCCGAAAAATTGGAAAAAACAGGAAGCGACTTTATAATGAGTTGAATGTATTTTTTTACGACAATCAATCAATCGAACAGGAATTCTCAGGTATTGGCCTCTCAGAATATCATGATATGGACGAACCTGTGAAATTCTTACCCGATAAGCCAGTGATGAAATTTAAATACATCATCTGCAAAAAAAGAAGACATGAATGAAATATCTATTAAAGATGCGCAACAGCAAGTTAACAACTGGATTAAAACCATTGGAGTACGCTATTTCGGCGAACTGACAAACATGGCCATCCTTACCGAAGAGGTTGGGGAACTGGCACGCATCATGGCCCGTAAATACGGTGATCAGTCGTTCAAGGAAAATGAAAGCGCCGAAAACATGGCCGATGAAATGGCCGATATTTTGTGGGTGCTGATTTGTCTGGCCAACCAAACCGGCGTTGACCTTCAAGAAGCTTTTATTAGGAATATCCAGAAAAAAACAAAGCGTGATAAAGACAGGCATAAGCAAAATCCGAAATTGGAATAAAGGATTTTAAGGGCATGAATTGATTTTGTAAATTTGAGGAAAATTGCTTTGAACTATTCTGAATTGGCGAATAAGATTGATGCCCTCGAAGATAAGTACGACAAACAATTCGGCGAGGTTTTTCAAGCTTTACGCTATTTAATTGATCCCCCCAAAAAGGAAAGAAGGAAAATAGGATATACTGCAAATAACGATAATTGAATATTATGACAAGCGAACCATTTTCAATTGACCATCAACAACTAAAAAGCGATTTAAATACCATTTTTACCAACGCGAAAACCATACATAATACCCCGGAAAATAAAAAAATGGCGTTATCACTCATCGATTTAACCACACTAAATTCGACCGATACGGTTGAGCAGGTAAAAGCATTCACCGAAAAAGTAAACCGCTTTCCCGATGAATTTCCCGATCTGGAAAATGTAGCGGCCATTTGTGTTTATCCCAACATGGTGAAAACAGTGGAAGAAACCCTGCAACTTCCCGAGGTGAACATTGCATCGGTTTCGGGCGGTTTTCCTTCATCGATGACGTTTACCAAAGTTAAGGTTGAAGAAACAAAGCAGGCACTGAAAGCCGGAGCCGATGAAATTGATATCGTGCTTGCACTTAGTCGTTTTTTGGCCGGAGATTACCAGGAAGCCCACAACGAAATTGCTGCCATTAAAGCAACCATGGGCGATGCTCACTTGAAAGTAATTCTTGAAACCGGGGCGCTCGAAACACCCGAAAATATTTGGAAAGCTTCGCTACTGGCCATGAATGCCGGGGCCGATTTTATTAAAACTTCAACCGGGAAAATGACACCGGCTGCAACACCCGAAGCAGCCTATGTAATGTGCCTTGCCATTGCCTTTCATCACAAACAAACCGGACAAAAAATCGGCTTCAAACCAGCAGGTGGCATTTCAACCGCCGAAGATGCACTGGTTTACCTGTCGATTGTGAAAGAAGTTTTAGGCGATGAATGGCTTAACCCGCAACTGTTCCGGATTGGCGCCAGCCGGCTTGCCAACAATTTACTGTCGGATATTAGCGGGAAAGAAGTAAAATATTTTTAAAGAGAATATGATTGATTATTAAAAAAATGGCGAATTCTATTCAGTTCATTCAGTTAACTCGGTTCATTCCTGCCTTTGTTAAAACTACGGCAGGCATACAGTTTATTCAATAATTTCAATCCATTCAATCCATGCGTTGCATCTTGTCACCATTAATCGACCCGGCCTTTAACCTGGCAGCCGAAGAATCTCTTTTCAGAAATTCGGATGATGACCTTCTTTTACTATACATCAACTCGCCCTCGGTGGTTGTTGGCAAACATCAGAATGCACTGGCCGAAGTCGATCCATGGTTTTTATACGAAAACAACATTCCGGTTTTACGCAGGCTTTCGGGCGGCGGCACGGTTTATCACGATTTGGGTAACCTCAATTTTTCGTTTCACAAAACGGTCGATGACCCGGCAAAGATTTCTTTTTCGGTATTCACCCAACCGGTGGCCGAAGCATTGAAAAAAATGGGCATTCCTGCCGAAATGAATAAACGAAACGACATAATCGTCGATGGTTTTAAAGTTTCGGGCCATGCCGAACATGTGTTCCGCAAACGGGTACTTAGCCACGGCACTCTTTTGTTTAACACCAATACCGAAAACCTGTCGAAAGCCCTGCGCACCATTCCGGGAATATATTCAGGCAAGGGCATAAAATCGATACCCAGCAAAGTAACTAACCTTTCGGGCTTCCTGAAAAAACCTTTATCGATACACGAATTTACAAACAAGTTGCTGTCGCATTTTTCCGGGTCAAATGATTCCATACAAGCTTTTTCGGTATCAGAAACTGAAAACGTTGAAAAACTGGCCAACGAAAAATACCGCAACTGGGAATGGAATTACGGTTATTCACCGGCTTATGATTTTCATAAAAAAGGCATGCTGAACCACGAAAATCCTTTTACCTGCAAGCTTCATGTTGAAAAAGGGATTATTACCGAAGCAGGCATTGAGGGCAAAAAACGTCCACCGTGGTTACTTACAATCGAAAAAAAGTTGCCCGGGTTCCGGCACGAAATTGAAACATTAAAAAATTTTATCGAGGCCAATGCCCGAAACACAATTCCGACAAAAGACACGGAAGCCCTACTGCAGAGTTTGCTCTGACCGGCATGAAAATATTTTTGTAGTTTTTATGCTCTACTCATTTCCAGAACCTTAAGCCGGCTGTGTGATAAAAATCCGCTTACCGTTCTTTTGTTGAGAATGTGCTGATTTGATGGTGCCTTACCCCGTTCTCCGAAATCACTTCCACCCGAACCACGTATTCAGTCCTTATTTCGTTGGCTTTCAGGTGAAGTTCAATTTTCCCGTCTTCACCAGGAACCAGATCGTTTCCCCAGAACAAAGTGGTTTGGTATTTCCATACATTGGCGGACACCGCAGATGCATCGAAAAACGATTTAGCCTGAAAACCTTGTTCATTTTGAGTTTTGGGTAAAAAATCCTCGGGCTTTTGACGGGTGGTAATTTCGATAATCCCTACCGAATTAAGTCCTGTATACTTTTGTATATCAACTGCATTTGTGCTGATATTAATCGATTTCACATCGAAAGGGTTTATCGAATTCAGTACCGTTATATCGGTACCCATTTTCTGGCCATCGATCACAATAAGTGCCCCCGACTGGAAATTTAATGAATTGCTTGAGCCGTAAAAAACAATTTGATTTCCATCGAGTCGGAAAGGTTTGGTCATTTTTATTACATCGAGAATGCTCGAGCCCGACTGCAACATTTTTTCAGTCCGTGAACCTTTTGATGGCCTTTCGGAATGCGTTTCGCTACCTACAAGTTTTAACAAATCGCTGTTAGTATTGCAGTAATTAAAGTACGCATCTTTTTCTAATTCATACCGTGGTTTAAACGATTTTAGCAGTATAAGCTCCTCGAGCGATTCATCGAATGTTTGGTTGAGGTGTACGGTATAGGTTTTCTTGCCCGAACTGCTAAATGCCTTGATGGTTACATCGCCCACGTTGCTTATGTCGCCAAAAACAAATTGCCCTTTTTCGTTTGTTGTGGCCGTTGCCAGTGTAAGGTTGTTTTGCTGTAAAGCCATAACCGTTGCATTGGCAACAGGCTGCCGGTTTTTATCGGTAACGTAACCGCTGATTGTTTTTGACCGAACGGGCTTAAACAACTCATCGCCTGAAAGGATGTTTTCCAGATCAAAATATTTGTATTCATTGGCAATGAGTTCCAGATTGGTTAAATAAATATCAAGAACGGTTTCAGGAACAGGCGATTTGAGCGGATATTTTAGAAAAGAATGGTATTCATAATCGGCGGGGTCAAACAACGTGTACTTATCTACAATGCTTACATCGGTCACCGAACTGCCGAACTTTGAAATAAAATTTGAAATATCCAAAATAACATCCACATCGCCATTGTGTTCCGAAGGGGTAAAATGGGTCGATATGTCGATGTCGATGTCTTCGTTTGGGGTATTATAAGCCAAACGTTCCGACAAAATACCATCGGTTGAATGAAGTATGATGAAGTTAATAATTCCACGTGGCAAGTCGGCAGTTGAAATTTTCATGTTGGTTTTTTTACCAACAGGAAGTTTGTATGCCATTTGAACCGAACCGTTGGCAATAGCTGCCAGGGTTATGGTATCGTTAATGTACCTGCCGTTTGCCAAAATTGTAACCCGGAGTGTTGAATCTTCGGTTTTTTGAAGGGAAAAAACACAACCGTCCACCTCAGCATGGGGAAGTTCAAACGACTGTTTTTTTCCGTAAGCACTTTCAATAACAAAACGGTATTTTTGTGAAGGCACCGGCATCAGGTTAATCACGCCATAACCCTTTTTCATCGATTTGCCTATGCCAACCTCGTTGTTCAGTTGGTCGTATACTTTGCCCGATACTTCAATGGGCTCGCCAAACGGGTTTGTTGCCCTGTAAAGTACACGTTGCAGGTTATGGCCGAGCAATGTGCCCCCCTCGGGATAGAATTCAATTACCAGGTTATCATCGATTGTATAAACCGGTATTTTACGGTTAATGTTCGATTTACCTGCCGACCTGATATCGAGAAAAAAACCATTACTGACTTTTGATGGCAATTTAAATTCAAATTCCGTTATTTCATCCGCTTTAACCGTTAATTTCTCAGAGAATTTTAACTGGTTATAGTCGTAAAGGGCAATTTCAAGCTTTTCGCGCCTACTGCCAGGAGTAATGGCCGTTGGGCTTATAAGCAATTTAACCTCGTCGCCGGGTTTGTATACCTCACGGTTCATTTTTACATCAAGCAAATAATCGTTCCTGCGCAATGTATTTATGGTTATTGCCTTTACTGCCGATAGTGATGCATCGCTTGTTGTAATGGTTTTGGGCGTATAGGCTACAAGAAAAGCGTTTCCTTCGCCTGCCCACGAGGGAATGGTAATTTTATTGCTGCAAGTTCCGAGGGTAATCAGGTATTTGTTATCGACAATTACCTGCCCCGATTCGCTCTTGAGCATTACCACCAATTCCGGTTCGTCGGTAGGGTTTTGGGTAATCGTGTTGTATGCTTCGGCCTTAAACCATATTTTTTCCCCGGGACTGTAAATATCCTTATCGGTTTTAATAAAAACCTTGGTCTTAGCCATTACGTTACCGGCCAATGCTTCCGATATTTCGTTTATTGTAGTTTTATTTTCCTGCCCTGTTGCTAATAAGGCCAAACATACTGAAATGATTATAAGTGTTAATGTTCTCATTTTGCTATTTATTAAGATTCTAAAAGTTATCAAAGGTTAATTAAACCTGTTATTCAATCACTGCCAACAACAATTATATCTTTGCTGTCGAAATTTTTAATGGCATATTCCAGCTCATCTTCGGGTTTAATCACGTTATAGCCTTCCCAAAAGTCCTTGTCATAACCGGTTATTTTTTCGGTAAAGAATTCATTGGGCCTGAAAATTTCTTTGCGGCTGAAATGTTGCAAATCTCCTTTTTCAATATTGGTAACCAGCATTTCCGAAATACTGTGGAATTTTGTTTTTTCGCGCTTTTCGCGGTTAACAATTCTTATTTGCATTGAACTTTGAGCCAGGTTTAGGTACCATTTACCTTTAATATATTTATACTGCGCCAGGTATTTCAGTTCCGTTGGGATGGCCTTATAATCGCGCGGTTCCTTTTCAATCATCATACGCCGGGCTTGTTTAAGTCCCTTACGGGTGAAGCTGAATTCGACCCGTGCGAGGGCCCATGTTTCGGTATCGAAAAATAGCTGGCCTTCGTACAACAATTCCCGGAGGTTATAAATGGGTTTGAATGAAATAACGGCTGTTTTTCTCCCGTCGAGCAAGGTTATTTTCTCAAAATCATATCGGTACATATCCCTAAATTCATCATTAATAAAACTTTCGTGGTTTTTAACAATGTCGAGCCGGGTTATGTAATAGGGCCCGCCTTTCAACCTGAACCGTATTTCGTTAAAAGGCTGTAAAGCAGCACTTTTCCTTCCCCTCAGAAATTTCACATGATCGTTTCTTATTGTGTTGCCATAAGGAGCCTTTAAAACATTCAGCACGGCTTCCGAAACATCGGTATAAACATCGTTTTCTTTGATTATTTCACGGTAGTAGGTTGTAAAAAGCGTGTATTCTGTTTCGTAATTATCACGCAAATTATTGGTATAACGCCCGAGTACTTCAAGCGGATCGTAATGGGTAACATCAATGGACCTTAGCTTGTATGTTTTTTCGGCAAGCTTTATATGCAGGCCCGAACTGTTAACAGTATCGAGCGGCATATTGAAAGGTGCATAACCAAGGCACGAAAACCGAAGTGTATCGTTGAAATACTTTTCCGGTATTTTTATCAGAAACTTTCCGTCTTTATTCGAAATGGTTCCAACAGCACTGCCAAGCAAAGCAATGTTGCAAAACGGAACAGGCTCGTTGTTTTTCGCCCCGGTAACCGTACCACCAATTATGTGATAGGGCTCTGTTTTTGCTTTTTCTTTCACCTTAACGGGATAAAAAATTATTTGATCGTTGAGGGCATAATAGGCCACTATTTCCGGATCGATCAAAGCAGTAATTACCGCGTACATGGTCGTTTTTTGCGAATCGGGTTTTACCCGTTCATTTGCCCCCAGCAGTTCAGGGTTGTATGAAAAATGAATGCCTGTTTTTCGGGTGATTGTATCGAGCAGGGCTGCTTTGGTTACAGAATCGGGTGAAAACGTTAATTCATACGTAAGGATATCGCTGCCGGTCTGGCCGTTCGACCGAACAGCCAGCAGCAGCAACCAAATTCCCATAATGTATATAAACGTTCTCACAACTAATTACTTTTTTTAGTTCCGTGTAAAGTCAAAATATTTCCTCTAAATAAAACTCCGATTTGAACTCAACCCCGTTACGTAAAACGGTCATGCGTATTTTTTTGTTTTTACGCTGACGCAACATAAGGTTTATGTCGTTTAATGTCAGGTCTTTATGGTTTGTGAAATTTATGGCGATAACCTGGTCGTTTTCCCTGAAACCAGCCTCCCATGCAGGTGAACCTTCAATAACATTGTTGATGGTAAAAACGGGTAAACCGGGCACGGGGTTGATAATTTCGAGGCCACTCATGTTGTAATAGAATTTGTCGCGGTAATCGTTGTTAGGCCGCATAATTAATCGCTGGTTAAAATAATCGAACCAAATTTTGTAGCGCCTCAATACTTCGCCACCAATTGAGCCATGCCGTTGTTCCTGCCGTATTACATTGTTCAGGTAATCCGATTCGGGATACGACACAATTGGGTTGTCGAGGGGCATTCCGCCAATCCACAACGTCTCGACACGTCCCTTGTAGCCAAACAGTTCGCCACCAAGCCCCACGCCCAGGAATGAATAAATGTGCTTATCGGGGATTTTTATTTCGTTGTTTGCGTGTGGCGAAAGCCACAGTGCATCACTCGCACCCGTATCGATTAAGAGTATTACCGGTACAACTTTCCCGCTGTCCTGCATAATATCCGCACGTATCACGGGTTTGTTACGCACAAAATGGATGGGTAAAACCACATCTTTACGCCGCGGCCTGTATTTAAAATACTGCGGTTTGTAAAGCCTGATCTGTTCGGTTTGGTAATTAACCCTGACAATGTAATTTTTAAACAGGTTCATCCCAATGAGCCCGTGTACCGGCATGCCCAGTATTTGTGAAATTTGAAAATTCTCATCAATAATCACGTTTATTTTTTGATGCTCGGCAACGAGCCCCGGCAATGTAATGGTATTATCGCCCGACTGATAAGCCTGGGTAATCATTTCGTTTCCCAGCCCCCTGAGGTCAATCGGCTTTATGTAATTCAGGTTAAGCTTCTCAACCAGGGTCAGTTCGGTAATAATGGGGTCACGAACGCCCGAATCAAGGATAAAGTTCATGGTATCGGACCCGTTAATGCTCACGGGTATAACAATCAGGTTACTTATTTGCCTGAAGTTGATATTTTCCCTTCGTTTTCGCGGGTTGGTAAACATGAAACCCGCCGAAGGGGTAGCATAGAGCTTTTCAAAATCGATGTGTTCCGACATCGGGATATAATCACGGACAATTAACAAATTATTTTCTATTTCGAAAATGAGGTAGAAATCGTCCATCAGTTTTTCCAGTATTTCTTTAACCGATTTGTTCGATATGCTCAGGTTGACCCTTTTCCCTTTTATAAGTTTCGAATTGTAGTCGAAATCGAGGTTAAACTGTTCGCAAATTTTCCTGATTACGTCTTCGAGTGGCTCATTTTCGGCATAAACCGAAATACTTTGATCGAGAATGTCTTCGGTTCGCTGGGCAAAAACATTGCCCGAAACCAACATTGTAAGAAATAGTGCAGAGGAGAGGACCAACGTTTTCAATAATCGTTTCATAGCTATCAATTTTTAAATTTAACGTTTTGCACACCGTATTGCATTTTGCAATAGGTATGCCACCAACTCCTTAACCCCAATTACTTTAGAAGTAATGCGGGTTAATTATTTTGGACAAAAAATCCGTTGTTTTCAGTTTGGTCAACTTTTATATCGAGGGTTAAAGCAATCACATCCATTATGTATTCCGGATCTTGTTTTGAGAACGAGGCAGTCAGCTTCTGGCTTGTATCAACCTGGTTGTCAATGTCAACACGTATATTGTATGCGTGCTGCAATGTTTCAAACACTTCGCCCAGCGGGGTATAATTAAAACTGATTTCGCGGGTGTACCAGGCAAGTTTGTTCGGATTATAATTATCAGTACGTAAAAGTTCCCGGGTGTACATATTAAGGGTACCTGTTTGTCCCGGCATCAGCACTACCTTTTCTTCCGCTTTCCCTGCACCGGTGTTAAACAGTTCAACTTTCCCGGTTTTTACAATTACCTCAACCGTTTCCGATTCGTTGTAGGCACAAACATTAAACGAAGTGCCCAGTACCTTAACCGATGCACCATTTGTTTTAATGATAAACGGTTTTTCGGTATCGGGTTTAATGTTGAAAAATGCTTCGCCAACAAGTGTAACTTCCCGGGTAGTACCCGTGAATTTTTTTGGGAATTTCACTTCCGAACCGTGGTTTAATGTTACTGTTGAACCATCGGGCAGCAACTGTTGGGTATTACCTTCTAAATAGTGTGCTGCAATAACCGGAACCGGTTTGTTTTGAACAGCCATTTTCCAAACAGCAAAGCCACCGGCAACAAGCAGAAAAAAGACAGCGGCAATGCGAAGTAATGGTCTGAATGACATCGTTTTTCTTCGGCTCATTGCCCTGTCGACTTTTTCCCATGCGCTGTTTGTATTGTATTGATCAAGGCCGAGGAAAAGCCCGGTTTTTTCGAATGTTTTTTCCGACTGGCCAATGATCCTCTGCACATTTTCATCGGCAATCATTTTTTCGAATTCCGCCTTTTCCTCCACGCTTAACTTTTCATTCGATAAACGTTTGGCAATAATATTCCACTGATCTCCCTTCAACATAATCTTCAATTTTTACCTTTTGGTTTTGTACTTTTTTGACATTTGACGGTTACATTACCCCTACACGGCATGCCGGGAATGTTTAAAAAGAAAGTAATAAGCAGGTGTTTGTATGTGCTCAATTTTTTGCGTAAGTCTTTCAGTGCCTGCCCCATTTGGGTTTCGACCGTTTTTATCGAAATGCCCAGCTTTTCCGCAATTTCACGGTATTTTAATCCTTCTTCGCGACTAAGTATGAATATTTCCCTGCGCCGTGGGGGCAACGAATCGATCCCTTCCCTGATTTTATTATGAAGGTCAACTTCGAGTATATAATTATCGGGATTTAACTGCGAATTGTTTTTACTCAGAACATCGGTTTTGTATCCCTGCCTAATTTTTTGGTGTTTGATGTAATTGAGGCACCTGTTCCTGACAGAACTGAAAAGGTAATTTTTCACCGAAACCGTTATATCGAGATCCGAGCGTTTTTCCCATATTTTTAGGAAAAAGCCTTGCACAATCTCTTCACATTCATCGGGGTCGGCAATGTATTTTCGCGAAAAATGGCAAAGAGGGGCATAATAAAAACGGAAAAGTTTTTCAAAACTTTGTTTGTTCCCTTCCTTTATCTGTTGAAAAAGTTTTTTTTCGTTGTCCATGCATAAACTGATAAACCACCCAATTTACAAAATATTCATTAAGGGTGAATTAAAGAAATGACAACCGGGGAGAGATTTTCCCCTTTAAGGTAAGTGAATATTTATAGATATCAACAATGAAGTTGTTACTTTTCTTATTTTATCGAATTTGCTAATTATCTCTTCAAATAAGAAATCGGGACATATCATTTTACTTTTTTCTAAATCCCTTAATATCAATTTTGAAATTGTTCTGTTTGGGGTTATGAGTCCGGATATTATGATATTTGAATCAAGAACTAAATTCATTTCTCGAATTTATATTTGTTCTTATCCCACCAGTTCTGATTTATATCGTTTGCTAATTCATCGGCTTGTTGTTGCGTTGCCTTGCTTTGATTATTTATTTCCCTGAATTTGACATATTCAATAAATGACTGGATTTCGTCCAAATCAATTATTTTATTTGAAAATGTCAGCTTAATTTCATTATTTTCTGTTTCAACTCTCATCTTTATAAAATTTTACAAATCAAAATTATAAAAAAATGACATACATCGTATACAATTATTTCGCCTTCCTCATCCTATTCCTTTATCACATATAGCTTATTTTCATCGACACGGTAATACAACGGGGCAACTTCAACCTTAGGATAACGGATCCTGAGTCTCTTCACTTCGGAAAGGATAAAGTCAATTTCATTTCCGATTTCAAAAAGGGGTGCAAAATGCATGAAATGATCTTTGGCCATATCAGGCTCCCAACCAATTTGCACCAAACCTTCAACACATTGTTCCTTTTTAGAAATGAGGTTGACCATACCACATTGATCATGCCCAATGAGGGCGATATAACTAATTTCCCCAACGGCTATTGCATACGATACATTAAATTCGCTGTAACGCAAATTGGCACCACCGGTTCGTATAATGTATGCAAATTTTTCGGGAATGTTCAAATGCTTGCGATTGTCCATGCACATACCTATCAGAATCTGAGCACTGGAATATTCCCGGTGTTTACGAAAAAGGTTTTGGTACCCGATAAAATCACCAATGGGGGTGCCCCCTGTACTGTTGAGGGATGTCCCCTTCAGAATTTATTTTATGCAGCTTATTCATCACGTACAAAAATTAACAATAAAAGAAGGAATAAGTTTTTAGTTTATCCGGAGCACGTTTTTGCTCATAATTTTCATCTCTTTTTCAAGCTGTTTCGCCTCACCATTCGTTAGTATATCAAGCAATTCTTTAAAACCCGGGCCGTGGTTCATTTCACGTGTGTGCGCCAGTTCGTGCAGTATAATGTAATCAATCAGATGATCGGGCATCCGCATCAGGTGCAGGTTAAGGTTGATGTTACCAACCGACGAACAGCTCCCCCATTTACTCTTCAGGTTTTTAATAAAAACTTTGTTGAACGAAAAACTGTGTTTATGAGCCAAATCATATACCCGCTGTGGTAAATACAATTTTGCTTCATCGCGGCATACTTCAGTAATAACCCTTGTGATAAAATGCTGTACACGTTCCGATTCAATATCCACGGCCGGAGGTATTGTTACCACAACTTTGGTTTTCGTAATTGCAGCCTCAAGTTTCCCCCGCGGAACGCTCAAAATTTGAATTGAATGGTACTTTGTTGCAATAACATCACCCATCGAATAAACAACTTTTCGTTCGGCCATTTTTTGTTGCCGGGCTTTTATCCATTCAATATTTTTGAGAATGAAATTTACTACTTCTTTACCGCTTACGTACCAGGGATGGTTTACCTTTACAACCCCATCGGGCTTAACCCGTAACGAAATGCTCTTTGATCCCTTCCGGCGTGTAATGTCTACCCGGCCAATGCCTTCGTGATAATATGTTTTCGTACTCACAATAAACGTTCAGTCTATTTTAAAAAAAGCATTTGCGCTGCTGGTCAGCTTTCTGCCTTTGCAGTAATAATGGCCAACTGGTTTTCGATGTTTTCAACCAGTTCCTTTCTTTCAAATTTTTCAGCAATGCGCATTACCTCTTTTATTACCGATGTTTCCCGTTTTATTTTTTGGTTATAGCTGTCGATGTAAGCCGAACCAAGTCCAATGTAAAAGTCTATTTTGTCCAAACACTCATTGGCAACCGTTTTAAGCAGTTCGTCCCCTTTTTCATCCAGATTGTTCCGGTAATAAACAGCTGAACAATAAACATCGTAATACGAAGTAAAGTACATGCCTAAAGGCAGTATTTCGTACAAACGGTCAATCACTTCAAGTGCTTTATCATCCTGCCCTTCAGCAAAAAGTTTTTCAGCAAGCCTGTAAAATGTAGGTTTGATACGCACAATTTCGGTTGTTTTCTGAAGGTTCTCGTCTATAAAAATATCCGGATCGTTCAAGTTCCCCCAAACAAACTGATCCATTACACGAGTGTAAAGCAAATCGGCATCAATAAAAGGGTCGGATGTATTGTTTGCAATTGGGAGGAACCTGTAAGCAAACCCTTCGTGTCTGAGATATTTGTCAAGTTTCAGGTTTATGGTATGCACCACACTCAGGTCGAAATAAATGGGGCGCTCCCAATGGTTGTTGGCCAGCATATCTAAAATTGCCAAATCGCTTTTCGACACAAAACCCGACGAAATTTCAAACACGATTGAGTCAACAATCTGATCGGCCATTTCGGGTGAGACCGTGTTTGTTTCAAGTACCTTTTGTTTATCGACAGTAATTTTAACCTGTTTTGAAGGGAAAAAATCGTAAGCGCCCCCACCCTGAGTTTGCAACTTTGTACGCGGATCTTCACTCAAAACGATATTCAGGAGCGTTGATAATTCAACCGGCCGTTTTATATCATCCCTTACAAACATGGTATTCCGGTTGTTAAACTCGTACTTTTCATTATCCATTTTTATGGGCAAGGGATCCGAGTCGTACACTTTTCTTTTCATCTGGTCGATGTACCAGTCGCCGTTTAACAGGGTAACGTTACATATGCGTACGTCGGGCCGTTCGTTTTCCACATCCTGCACATACCAAAGCGGGAAGGTGTCGTTATCGCCATAAGTAAACAAAACAGCGTTTTTTTCACACGAGTTAAGGTAATTTCTTCCCAGATCGTGTGCAACATATCGCCCCGATCGGTCATGATCATCGTAGTTTTCGGCAATAAGCATAACCGGAACAATGCACGACAGTATTACAGCAGGCACATACGTCCTCTTTTTCAGATACTTTTGTAGAAATTGGTTTATCCCTATCACACCCAGGCCAATCCAAATGGCAAATGTGTAAAACGAACCCGCGTAAGCATAATCGCGCTCCCGCGGCTGAAAGGGGGGTTGGTTAAGAAACCCGACAATGGCAATGCCGGTCAATATAAAAAGAACCATTACCACCCAAAAATCTTTTTTATTCTGCTTGAAATGAATAATCAAACCAATAAGGCCAAGCAGGAATGGCAGCATGTAGTATCGGTTTGTAGTTTCGGGGTTGGCCATAGAATATGGCTGATCGCCGTTATGCCCAAGGCGGGCTTTGTCGATAAAGCCAAAACCGGTAAGCCAGTTGCCATTAAAAATATCGCCGTGCCCCTGGTTGTCGTTTTGTCGGCCCGAAAAATTCCACATGAAATAACGGATATACATGTGGTTGATTTGGTACGAAAAGAAAAAACGCAGGTTTTCGGCAAAGGTAGGAACATACTCGGTTTTACCGTTTAATGAGACCGGTCTGCCTTTTATCTTCCCCCACATTTTGTACCCCGACTTGTGGTTTCCCATGGTACTGTACATGCGTGGAAACATGGTTTTAAAGCGGTCGTCATATTTGTATTCCATGGGTCCGTCCATTTTGATGTATTTCCCGTTTTTGGGGAAATAAACAGGCTTCCCTTTTTTCGCGCTAACAGCCGGGGCATTAAAATAATAACCGCTAACCAACGGAGTTGAACCGTATTGCGAACGATTCAGGTATTTCATCAACGTATATGAATTTTCGGGGTTGTTTTCGTCCATGGGCGGGTTGGCCCTTGAACGGATCATGATTGCGGCATACGACGAAAAACCCATAATTATTAACATAACCGAAACAACCAGCAGGTTTGCTATGGGTTTTTGCTTTTTGTGGGTATAAACAATGAGACCAACCAATACGGCTACCGTCAGGAATATAAAAAATAACATTCCCGAATTGTAAGGCAATCCAAATGTATTGACAAAAAGTATTTCAAATTTTTGCGCGATTGATGGTATGCCCTGGATAATGCCATACATGATAAAAATGATGGTTAGAAACGAAAGGGCTAATGTAACAATAACACCTTTGGTTGTAGGTTTATATTTTTTGAAATACCATATAAGGGCAATAGCCGGTATAGCCAGCAGGTTGAGCAGGTGCACCCCAATAGAAAGGCCTATGAGGTAAGCAATTAACAGAATCCAGCGGTTGGCATGCTTTTCATTGGCAACTTGTTCCCAGCGCAATATGGCCCAAAAAACAATGGCCGTAAACAGCGATGAGAAAGCATAAACTTCGGCCTCAACAGCCGAAAACCAAAACGTATCGGTAAAAGCAAACGCCAGCGAACCAATGACACCCGATGCAAATGCAAGAATTTGAAACCTTACGGAACCATCGTTGCCCGAAAAACGCACGGCCAGCCTGACTATAGTCCAATGAAGGAACAGGATGGTTGCAGCGCTTACCAACGCCGAAAAAGCATTTATAAAATGAGCCACTTCATCCGGGGAAGGGGCAAAAAGCGATACCACCCGGGCAATGATCATGAAAAACGGTGCACCGGGGGGATGCCCAACCTGTAGCTTATAAGCCGAGGCAATAAATTCGCCACAGTCCCAGAAACTTACCGAGGGTTCAACCGTAAATAAATATACAATTAACGAGATTAAAAACATTGCCCAACCAAGCAATGTATTGATCAGTTTGAATTTTTTCATGGTTTTATCCGAAAAGTTTCCGCAAATATAAGGGTTTATATTTTGGGTTCCGATTTTTTATGAAAAGTTAAGAAATCGGAAAAATGTTTTATTTTTGCTATAGAATTTAAAATAACGATGGGTCGTTAGTTCAGTCCTGATAAAACAGAAATTTTCTAAAAATTTCATATTTTATCGAGGATGCTCGAATCCGCCGGTTGGCGGATCGGCATTGGTTCAGTCCGCCAACCGGCGGATGACAGGCATGAGGTCAACGGTTCTTTTTTATATTGAATTTTTAAGGGACGTTAGCTCAGTTGGTTCAGTCCGCCAACCGGCGGATGACAGGCATGAGGTCAACGGTTCTTTTTTATATTGAATTTTTAAGGGACGTTAGCTCAGTTGGTTCAGAGCGCTTGCTTGACAGGCAAGAGGTCACTGGTTCGATTCCAGTACGCCCCACAACTCCTTAAAAACCCGACTCTTTTTTTATAAGCCTCTTATTCCTTCCCTGATTTTTTCCAGCCTGACCTTCGACTCCGGATCCTGCTCGAAATGCTTCTGTAGTATAACGCACGGATAATCGGTGCAATAACCACAATTGTCAAGTTGTCTGCTGATGGCACATTTTCTGATTTCGCAATCCATGCAACCATTGAAAATCTTTCCTGTACCAGCTTTGCAACCATCGCAGTCGTTTATTTCATCAGCACTAACTTTCATTCCATAAAGCTCCAAACATTGCCTTGCAATCAAGTGCCTCATTTCATACTGCCGGGTTTTATCATGCTCCAGTGTAGCTAAATGAACGGGGCATGATTGGCAAGCCAGTCCGCAATATGCAAGAATTTCGTTCATGTTTTCTCTTGTTTTTCT
Organism: Prolixibacteraceae bacterium; assembly: GCA_021740385.1. GTDB lineage: Bacteria > Bacteroidota > Bacteroidia > Bacteroidales > Prolixibacteraceae > DAIMEA01. The sequence goes on from JAIOZY010000034.1 coordinate 26,978, forward strand.
TTATTAAAAAGCGAATCAGCCGGGCAACCCAGCTCCCGCTGTTTGCAATGGTTGCAAGTTACCTTTTCCCGTACAAATCCGTTTCCATTGGTAGTCAGTACAAGTATAATTATTAATCCGGCTAATATGAAAAAGTTAAAATCGATGATTAAAAGAACAATCCCAACAACAAATGGGATTAAAGAAATTAACATATCCGGGATTATATCTTTCCACGTCATGTTTTTACTGCAAAAATTTGCAGGGTTGCCTTTTTTGAAAAACCAGGAACTGATCCGCCCTTTTCCAAAACCACAGGTTTTACCGTAATAATAGCAATTTGTGCAATGATACCTGATAAGCCTGAACTCAAAAGCGAAAATGTAGATTAGATAGAGCAAGGAAAGGATCAGGCCAGATTTTAAAATGATAAAAAAACCAAGCGCATAAATAGTAAGGGAGACCAGGTTTGAAACCAATACGCTTTTAAAGGGATAATTCTCAAATTTAGTTACGTTCATGTAAATTTTTTTTATGTTTTTATCCTAACTCCCGAAGCAGGGCACGTTTTAACTTTTTCAGATTATCTGATTCAAGCGACCGGCTTGCAAGGGGCAAATCTACTTTTTGGCGTAATTTGATATCAACAGGAGCCTTGCTGAAAACAACTATTTCGTTACCCAGCAGCAGTGCTTCATCCACATCGTGGGTAACAAAAATAACCGTTCGCCGGTCGGTTTGCCATATACGGGAGAATGCCCGTATCAGGTTTTGTTTTAACGCGACATCAAGCCCTTTAAGCGGCTCGTCCATCAAAATAATATCCGACGGGTATGCAAAAGCCCTCGCTATTGAAACCCGTTGACGCATACCACCGCTAAGCTTATGCGGATAGAAATCGGCAAACGCATCAAGTTCAACAAGTTGAATAAACTGGCCGGTAATTTCTTTTCGCTCTTTTGCAGGTATTTCCCTACTAATAACAAACTCAATATTCCCCTCAACGGTTTTCCATGGAAGGAGCCGGGGTTCCTGGAAAATGTATGAAAAGTTCTTTCCATCGAATCCGGTAAGCTCACCGTCCGTTGGTTGAATAATTTTTCCCAAAATATTCAGCAATGTGGTTTTCCCGCAACCCGAGGGACCCAAAATACAAGTAATGGAACTTTCGGGGAAAGCAATGTTGAAATCCCGAAAAACCGTTATACTGTCAAATTCTTTCTTAAGTCCTTTTACTTGTAAACTCATTTTTTCCAGGTTACAATTTTTCGTTCACTCCACCTGATCAATTTTTCAAAAACATAGCTGATTGCAACGGCTATGATTGTCCAGGCTATAACAGCATCAACGTTTAAAAATGTCTGGGCCGCCTGCATTACCGTTCCAATGCCGTAAGTTGGCTGGCTTAGTACTTCGCCTATAATGATTGCCCTCCAGCCAATGCCCATGGCGCTTGATGCCCCGCTAATAATAAACGGCATAATTGCCGGGATGTACACTTCACTGATAATCCGGTTATGGCCTACCTTGTAAAAACGGGCCATTTCAACCAGGCTTGTATCAACGCTGTTTATCCCGTCTATTACATTTGTGCAGATAAACGGGAACATGGTTAGCATGGCAATAAATACAGGTACCGACCCGGGGCTTAGCCAGATAAGGGCCAGCAGTATAAGCGCAATTACAGGCACCGAACGGATTGTGACCAATATCGGGCGCAAAAAAGCGTTGAAGCTTGCGCTAATCCCTGCCAGTATTCCAAAGGCCATTCCAAGAATAAACGATAATGCAAACCCGAATATCCCTCGCAGGATTGTTGTTCCTGCAATTTTTAAAAACCCTGCATCGGCAAAAAGCTTAACCGCCGTTATAAATGTTTTTTCGGGGTGGGGCACAACAAAATCCGAATCGAAATACATAGCCGCCAATTTCCAAATCAACAGCATAAAAACTACCGATGCGGCACCAATATGTTTTTTATTTGTAAATGAAATTTTCATCAGGGATTTTGCCTCCAATAATATCAGGGTTCATTTCAAAAAAAACATTGAGATATTCTTCTATCTGCTGCTCAATTTCTTTAGCCCTTACAAATTTAAGGTTCGAACGCGGAATTGCATGCAAAGCCGCGTTATAATCGGGCAATATACCATATTTTACAATCAGTTCAGCCGCGCTTTCAGGATTTTTGTTCACCCAGTTTGTCGATGCCCGGTAGGCCGAGATCAGTTCTTCAGTTGCTTGCCGGTTATTTTCCAAAACGTCCTTCTTGCCAATAAATGCGGTTTCAAACAGTGGCGTGTTCATTACTTTTTTCCACTCTTCGTCTAAATTGAAAACGGGCCGTACATTTTTGTTTTTTTGCATCACCAGGCTCACCAAAGGTTCGGAAATAACGCCCATATTAGCCTGCCCGGCAGCAATGGCATGCGCTAAATCGATATGAGTTGGAAAACTGTAATCGAGCGTAACATTGGTTTCGGGGTCGATACCGTTTTTTGTGAGCAGGTACCGGAAAAGAACATCGGGGGTCATGCCCCTGGCCATCAAGTGAATCCGTTTCCCTTTCAAATCGGCCCAATCGTGAATGGTCGAATCGCTTCCAAACAGGTAAAGCGTACCCCAAACCGGTACAGCAATCAGTTTGTAATCCAGCCCCTTGTTATAAGTTATGGCCGACATGGTACCGGGAAGTATGGCAAAATCGGCCGTACCTTCAAGCATCATTTTCCGAACCATGATTGGCTCATTCAGAATCTCTATCTTAAAAATGCTGTTATCCGTCTGGCTCAGGCTGTCAATCAGTTTGATCATACCCATTGCAGAAGGGCCTTTTAGGGTAGCAATAGTAAAAAATGCCTTTTCTGATGTTTGCTTTTTTGCATTGTTGCAACTGCAAAAACAAACAAGAATTGCTAAAGATAAAAGTATTCTGCCTCGCATAAATCTTAAAGCTTTTCACAAAGCTATCAAATTTCCCTCAGAAATAAGGCGTGCAATTTTTTTACCGAGGTTAACCAATAATTGTGGTGCCTCCCTGATTGATTTTTTTATGATTGCCGGATAACCTCAAAAAAACACATAAAATAACCAACACATTCCAACAAATAATTACCTTTATCGGGAAATTAAAAATTTAAACCTGTACAAACTGCGGTTAAGTTGGCATCGGCTTCTTAATCAAGGTAACAGATTTTTAACAATCTAATCCAAAAGGTACACTGATGGAAAAGAGAATAGGAACAGCATTAATCCAGATTGAAGATCACAAAAACGTTCAGCTTCTGAACGACACGATCTCGAAACATTCACACATTATTATTGCTCGTCAGGGCCTGCCGCGCAGCAACGGCCTTAGCATCATTTCCCTTGTTCTTGAAGGTACCACCGATGAGATTGGATCGCTTACCGGACAACTCGGCCGCATAGATGGCATTCAGGTAAAATCGGTACTATTAAAGAACAAGAAAGATGAGTAAGAAAAAGTTTTTGGCTGCATTGTTTGCTCTTGTTGTAACATTAGGAGCTCATGCACAAGAGAATAATTTCCAGGAAGAAAAAAGTGATTCATCGTTTAACACAACACGTAACATTTCGGTTGGTGAAGTTGTGGTATCAAGCCTGCGTGTCGACCGGAAGCTAAAAGAACTGCCCGCTTCGATTGCCGTTTTGGGTGAGTACGACTACCAGAAAAATTCGGCGCTTACCATCTCCCATGTCCTGGAAAGCGAACCCGGCATTACCATGGGCAGCGACGGGGCATGGGCTACAAACATTAACATACGGGGAATGGGCGAAAGCCGACTGGTTACCCTCGTTGACGGTAACCGGGTTGAAACAGCTACCGACCTCACTGCTTCACTCAGCATGATTGACGTGAACGATATCGAACGGGTTGAAATCATTAAAGGGGCACAATCGTCACTTTACGGTACAGGCGCTATGGGCGGCATCGTAAACATCATAACAAAAGACGGCCGTTTTGCCAATAAGCCTTACCTGTCGGGGAACGTCATTTCGGGGTATGCTTCGGCCAATAACCTTTTAACAGGCCATGCAGCAATTAACGCCGGTTCGGGAAACTGGTACCTCAGGTTGAGCGGTGCATACAATAAAGCCGATGACATAACCACTCCAATGGGGGTTTTGCCCAACAGCCAGTACACCGCGAATAACATTTCGGCTAAACTTGGCCTGAAACCATTTTCCAATCACCTGTTTAAAATGCAATACCAGCGCAACTGGGCAACCGACGTAGGCATACCGGGCGGCGCAGCCTTCCCCAGCCCTGCCGAAGCAACCTATACCGATATAGGCAGGCATCTTTTGGACGCGAGCTATGAAATTAAAAACCTTTCGGAGAAACTGGCATCCCTAAAACTGAGTTATTTTTACCAGTACATCCTGCGCGATGTGTCGATGGTACCCAACACGGTAAAACAGGCAACATTGCCTAACGGAAATGTACAGCAGACAACACCTGAACTGATCACTCCCACCGGACTGCATGTTACAAACGGCGGCCAGTTGCAAAGCACCTGGCAATTAACGGAAAAAAACACGCTCATTGCAGGTTTGGATGTATGGAGCCGGAAGCTTACAACCGAACGCGAAAAATTCATAAAGATTGAAGTGTTAAACCCCGATGGAAGTGTATTAATAACCAACAACATTGAAAGGGGCGAAACACCCATTCCGGAATCGACCTTTGGCAGTGCAGGCCTGTTTTTTCACGATGAAGCCCGCCTGTTAGACGACAAACTCACCCTTACCCTTGGCGGAAGGCTTGATGGTATACAGGTTAAAAATGAGCAGGGTACCGATGTCGATTATTTGATTGTTAACGGTAACCGGAACGATGCCCCGCCCACACAGCGAATTACATTTGAAGAAAGCACCGACATGGATATATCGTGGAGCGCCAATGCCGGTTTGCTTTACAAACTTACCCGTAACGTTGATGCATCGCTGAACCTGGCCCGCTCTTTCAGGTCACCATCACTTGAGGAGCGATATAAATACATCGACCTGGGAAACCTTGTGAGGCTGGGCAATCCCAATCTTGATCCCGAAAGCGGGTATTCAGCCGATCTGGGAATCAGGGTATGGGACAAAAAAATCAACTTCAGGGGAGGTTTGTTTGTTAACAGGCTGACCAACATGGTTGTTGAAAAGCCGGGTGAATTCGTTTACACACTTACATCAAATGTTGTCGATACCGTTGACGCCCTTATCAATACAAATGTGAGCAAAGCCTTGCTTTACGGTTTCGATTACAACTTTGAATACAACTTTTTCGACAATTTCGTGGTGTTTAATTCCCTTTCGTATGTCAGGGGAACAGATACCGATACCGGGGATAACCTTCCTTTAATACCCCCATTTAGCGGAAGGCTGGGTTTGCGTTACACATACCATCCTGCTGGTTCGGTTGAGTTTACAGCTGTTGGTGCAGCCCAACAGGATAAAGTTGCCCGGGGCGAAGAGGTAACAGCAGGGTATATGCGTTTTGATTTGGCGCTTAGCTCAGCAAAATTCGATTTGTCGGTTGTAAAATTGCAGGTATTTGCCGGAATAGATAACCTCACAAATACAGCTTATACAAACCACCTGGCAACAAACCGGGGAAGCATTAGCGTTGAACCGGGCCGGAATTTTTATGTGCGGCTAAACCTTTCGTTTTAGGGTTTAGCAAATCAGGATTGATCGGACAAGGCAGCCAGGGCAATTTCAGCTGCTTTGTTTTTAGCAATTTTTTTGTTGCTTCCTTCGGCAAAGTATATGCCCCACGGGGTAATAATTTCGGCTGTAATTACAGGGGGCGAAATTTCTTTGTTGGTTGTAATCTTGAATTCAATGTTTTTACCAAATTTGCTTTGACATCTGAGATTTACGTCAACAACCGGGTTTTCTTCTTCAACAATCATGTTCAATTGCCGCAGTAATTCAAGTTGATCGCCGCGGGACAGCATTTCAAACAATTCGATAATTTTTTCTTGCATAAAACCATTTTTTTGTTTTACACCCTATACTACAAAGATATTAATTTTATAAAAAAAACATATACCCCGCTTTGTTCATTTTTCCTGTTAATTGGACTGAAATATTTTCCTTTTTTCAGGGGAAAAACAAATAATAAAACCGGTTTAGATTTGTCTGCTCTATTTGGAAACCGCAGGAAGAAGCTATTCGTTATTTTCTTCCTCTTCATCATCACCAACTTTTGAATATGAAACATAAAAACCTGTAGGAGAAGCCTCTTTAAAAACTTCGATCTTCGAGCTCGTCTTTTTCCCACACTTTGTCACTTCTGTTTCTTTTACCATTTCGTCTTTCGGCAGGTTTTTTATTTCACTAACGTAAAAGCGGTTCTCCATCATGTGGGTAACGCCTTTGTGATTGTAGGCTATCAAATTGTAAAATACAAACGGTGAAGTCTCTCTTGTAAAAGTAACTGTTTTGATATCCTTTTTTGAAGGATATTCATCCAGGTCACAACTGTTGTAAAATTTGTCGGTTACCATAAACTCGGTAACTTTTACTGATGCTTTGGGCGGAACAACAATTTTCCCGTAGCCGTATTCATACGAAAACCCGTTAAGCACAAAAAACAACCTTTGTGGATCTATACTTATAAAGTCGGGGGTTTTGTTGTACATTACGAAGCCAATATCGCCGCCTTCGGCCCAGAGGTTATACGACACTTTGCAGCGCTCATCTTCAAATACCACTGCATTATCTTTCACTTCCCCGTTTTCGGGAATGGTTGAATACGACTGATAAAACTTTCGTTCGACATAAGAGGCAACAGCCAAAAATGAAAACAGCACCAAAATGGCCAGTGAATAAACATTTCTATTTCTCATATTTCAGGTTTTAAGGGTTAAACATTATTTCTCCGCCAAAGTGCATAAATGCCAACACCCGCGAATAAGGGGACAATAATTCTAAAAATTATTGTGAAATACTGATATTTGCGTTTTACTTTCATGGATATATGTGCGTTAACAAATATTCCAAATAGTTTACTTGTGCTATTTTTCCTTTAAAGGTAAGAAAAATTTATGTTAATCTGTCTCATGCTGCTTTTCTTTTTGCACCATGTAATGCATTTTTACCTAAAAAATCACACCTTTGTTACCTCAAAGAATTTGAATTATGACCATTGACGAAGTACAACAGGGAATTATTAACGAGTTTTCGGCTTTTGACGACTGGATGGATAAATATGCCTACCTGATTGAACTGGGCAACGAACTTCCCCCGTTAGACGAAAAGTACAAAACCGACCAAAACATCATCCGGGGCTGTCAGTCGCAGGTATGGATCAACGCCGAATATTCCGAAGGTAAAATAGAATACCGGGGCGAAAGCGATGCACTCATTGTAAAAGGCCTGGTTTCGCTTGTATTGCGGGTAGTTAACGGCCGTACCCCCGATGAAATCATCAACGCCGACTTCCAGTTCATCGATGCCATCGGGCTGAAGGAACACCTTTCGCCCACCCGATCGAACGGTTTGCTGGCCATGATTAAACAAATTAAGCTTTACGCTGTTGCATTTAAAAAAATTAACGGTTAGAAAAAATGGCTGCTTCAAAAGATCAGATTATACAGGACATCATCGAAATGCTTAAAGAGGTTTACGACCCCGAAATACCGGTAAACATTTACGACCTCGGTCTAATTTACAGCATCGATGTTGAAGATAACGGCACCGCTTCGGTTGTGATGACCCTTACGGCACCCGGCTGCCCCGTGGCCGACATGATTGTGCAAAACGTTTACGAAAACGTGATGTCGGTTGAAGGTGTTAATGAGGCCAACATCGAACTCACCTTTGAACCACCCTGGGATAAGTCGATGATGAGCGAAGAAGCACGGTTGGAGCTGGGGTTCTTTTAAGAAAAGAATAAAAGCAATCAGGCAAATGCAGAAGTTTTTTGAATGATGTTTAAATTGTATTAGCATTCCCTATCCGTTGCATACTTTATGAAACATCAACTTTTCATCTGTTAAAATGGCAGGAATTCTTCAATGTTTTCAGGGTTTATGGTTTTCATTTCGTTAATCCTAAAACGAAAAATTAGTCATAAATTTTTCGAATTAAACCGAAAAATTTACCCTGGCCATGACCTTATCTTGAAATTATTTTCCCGATTCAAACTGATCCAACACCTTAACTGCGGCCTCCCTTCCCCGCTCAACAATCTCTTCGTATTTGTGAAAATCGTACGTACCGTATAAGCCACGTTCGAGGCGGATAACCAAATCGGGGTTGTATTTCTCGATGTTGAGCTCCGAAATACGGTTCAGCATTATACCGATGGTTTTGTTAACCAGCTCGACATAACCCGGCAGGTCATTCTCCCTGAACGGAAAAAACGAATTTTTCTTTGGTTTTTGCTTCTTCTTGTCTTTTACCTCGTCAGGTTTGTCGGGTGTATTCGACTCAACATTCACGGCAATTAAAACATCGCCTTTGTTCCGTTTCACCCTGTCGATGGGCGTTGGGTTCAGCAAACCGCCATCAACTAAGTAGCTGTCGCCACTTTCGAGCGGCCTGAAAAAAGTCGGTATCGATATGGAGGCCCTGATGGCTTTATACATGCTGCCACGATCGAAAACCACTTCTTTGCAATTGATAATGTCGGTTGATACAGCTGCATAAGGAATGGACATATCTTCAATATTCTGATCGGGGATAATTTTGCTTAATGTTTCGAAAAGCCTTTCCCCTTTTACCAGTCCATTAATGCTGATGGTTACATCAAACAATTTGAAAATATCTACCCTTGAGAGCGAAAACATCCAATCCTTAAATTTTTTGAAGTTTCCCGATGCATACATCCCGCCTACAAAAGCCCCCATAGATGTTCCGGCAACAGAACCAATTTCGTAACCGCGTTTTTCAAGTTCTTCAATAATGCCAATATGCGCGATGCCCCGGGCACCACCACTCGATAAAACAAGTGCAACTTTTTTCGGAGCTCTTTTTCTCATCATGCGATATATTTTCTGAATTCACGTACAAACATACGAACATGAATCTTCATAATTTGAAGAGAACCAAACATTTTTTCTATTTTTGCAGGAAATTAATACAGACAGTTCGAAACCATCCTGTCTATAAATAAAACTACGGAAAATGAAACAGAACAAATTACATTTCGATGTTGTCCTGAAAATGGGCGTCACAGATTTTAGACCTCACAAATTCATATCGATAAAATGAAACGGGCCGTTGTACTGCTATCGGGCGGGTTAGACTCGTCGGTAGCCATTCATTTAGCCCGGAGCAAAGGATTTGAGGTTTATGCCCTTTCGTTCAACTACGGGCAAAAGCACAACAAGGAACTGGAATGTGCCAAAGCCACGGCTAAAAAAACCGGAGCCGTGCAGCACAACATTGTTACTTTGCAGTTGAACCTCTGGGGCGGAAGTTCGCTTACCGATTCCAGCATCGATGTTGAAGACGGCGATGTAAACCGCACCGACATTCCACAAACTTACGTTCCGGCGCGCAACATGGTTTTCCTTTCGGTTGCCGCGTCGTATGCCGAGGCCATTGGCGCTCAGGATATTTTCATCGGGGTGAGCGAGGTCGATTATTCGGGCTATGTCGATTGCCGCGAAGAATTCATCACAGCCATGCAAAAAGCCATTAACAAAGGCACGGTTATGGGAGCAGAACAAGGAAAGCCAATTACCGTTCATGCCCCGTTTATACACAAAACCAAAGCCGAGGAAATAAAACTGGGCGAGGGACTTGGTGTTGACTGGAGCCTGACCTGGAGCTGCTACCGGGGGGGCGTAAAACCCTGTGGCACTTGCGACAGCTGCCTGTTACGGGCCAAAGCCTTTGCCGAAGCCGGCGTGGTTGATACGGCATTATTAAAAGCCTCCCCTAACCTCCCGAATCGGGATAAACTCTCCCAAGGAGGGGAATCAACGGATTAACTTTTCAGGGTTTTTACCCTGTAAGTTTTGAATAGGCCTGCATCAAAAATGAAGGGCATTATAAATATTGAAAATTATTGAAAAATGAACAAATCCAATGGAAGCTAAATCAAATTATATATTTTTTGCACCTGAAGCCGTTTTTCCCATTATCAAAGACGAAAACGGGAAAGCATTGAACAACAAACCAGCAACCGGGTTTCCCGTGGCCGGAACCCTCCAGGGGGAAGGCAAAATGGCCGGCATACCTGTTTTGTTTATCCGCACGGCCGGGTGTAACCTGCGCTGCATGTGGTCGCTGCCCAATGGTGAAGTAAGCCTATGCGATACACCCTATGCCTCGTTCAACACCCCGGGCGAAAAACGCGTGGCTGTTGAAACGGTAAAGAACACCATCCTTCAAAATATTGGGATGCTAAACCACCTGGTTATTTCGGGGGGTGAACCGTTTATACAGCCCGGTTCCCTTGTTGAACTGATTTCGATGTTAAAAACAGAAAAAAACCTGCATATCAGCATTGAAACCAACGGAACATTGTTTGACCAAAAACTGGTCGAGGCTGTAGATTTTTTCAGCATTTCACCCAAACTGAAAAATTCGGTTCCAACTAAAGAGAAGCTTGATAAAACCAAAACAGTGATACCTTTTAAGCCTGACCAGGCCGAGAAAACCAGACGTAATATTCGGGTTATTCAATCAATAATCGATCATTGTAATGCCACAAAAGAGAAAGATTTCCAGTTGAAATTTGTGGTACAAAACCATAGTGAAATTGAAGAAATTGAAAACGACTTTCTGAATTGCTTAAACGGCTGGAAACCCGATGATGTTGTTTTGATGCCTTTGGGCAGCACACCCGATGAATTGCTACAAACCCGCATGGTAGCTGTCGAGGCTGCAATTGAACGTGGCTGGCGGTACAGCCCAAGGTTACAAATAAACTATTTTGGGGGAAAAGCAGGGGTTTGAATTATTTCATTATTATTATAAATTGATGTAATTTTATAAGATCATTTAAACAAATAATTGACGAAATATGTCGCAAATAACACTTGACATTGATTCTGAAACCGCTAAGAAACTTAACAAATACATCAAATCATTTGGCAGTAAGGATTTGCTTTTCCAAAAATTTATTGAATTCCACAAAAAAAAGTTGAAAAAGGAAATAGCCCGTATGCAAATCGATTTAAATGAATTTGAACAGAAATATAAAATTTCCAGTCAGGAATTTTATAAAAAGTTTGAGACTGGTGATTATAGCGATGATCGTGATTATATAATTTGGGCAGGACTTTACGAAATGAATAAGGAAAGTATCGACAAGCTTAATCAGTTGTCATGATTCAAAAATATTTTTCACAGATTAGGAATGAAATAGAAAAGTACAATCACATTATTGAAGACTATTCCTTAACTGACAAAACATATAGTGATGCAAAAGGATACATTGATGGAAAATTAGTTTTTATTAATGATAGTATTCTTGAATTCAGTGAAGTTAAAAACATAGAAACAGGTTCAAAAATTAAATACCGCTATCATTACCAAACACACGATAATCAACTGATATTTAGATACGACAATGCAAATCATCACCGTGAATTAAAATCGTTTCCGCATCACAAGCACTTATATAAAAGCATTGTTCCCTGTTATGAACCAGATATAAAAGCCATACTTCAAGAAATTGAAGTAATCGTTTTAAGAAACGAAAAAAAATATTAGTAATTTGATTATCCGAAAGATTCCTGATTAATCTTAGAATTAAACCCTTATGCAACCCGAAGCAACACATCTTGGAAAAAAAAGCAGTTACCCGCAACAGTACGATCCCTCGGTACTTGTAGCGGTTCCCCGCAAGCTTAACCGAAAACATTTAGGGTTAACTGATAGCGACCTTCCGTTCTCCGGTGTGGATGTATGGCATGCTTACGAGTTCAGCTTTCTCTCCAAAAACGGACTGCCCGTTGTCGGTATCCTTAAATTGGTTTACCCGGCTACCAGCGATTTTTTGGTCGAGAGCAAATCGCTAAAGCTATACCTCAACTCGTTTAACATGGAACGCTTTGGCGAAACTCCCGAAAAAGGCATTGCCGAAATCGTTGAAATAATTAAAACCGACCTTTCAAAATTACTTCGGTGCGATGTTCAGGCAACAGTGTTTGATCATATTAGTATGACAAACGCCACCGGTTTTGAAGAATATACCATCATTGAAGACACCCTTGCAGCCGAAAACATGACTTGTAACAAGTATACAGAAAACCCCGAATTACTGGATGAAACCGGCCTGCCGGGGGAATTGAAATGGGGCACCCACCTGTTGCGCAGCAACTGTAAAATTACCCACCAGCCCGACTGGGGTTCGGCGTATGTATACATGAAAGGGGACAACCTTCCCACGGCCCAAAGTTTTCTGAAATACATTGTATCGTTACGCAACAAAAACCACTTTCACGAAGAAATTTGCGAAACAATCTTTAAGCGCTTATCCGACCGTTTTCAACCTTCACAACTATTGGTAACCTGCTTGTATACGCGCCGGGGCGGTATCGATATTTGCCCGGTACGTATTTCGCACAAACTCGATTTACCTGTTGGTTTATGTTCGCCCAATATTTTAACAAAGCCTACTTTCCGCAGGTAAACATTCTCCAACAGGTGTAAATATTTTCTACTTTTACGGGTTTGAAGCACATAAACAATGGATAAATTAACATCAGGAATACTTTTACAAATAGAAACCGTTGGCCCCGAGGGGCACAAACTAATCTGGGTTTTTCTGATTCTCGTGGCAATTGCTTTCGGGGCATGGTTTGTACTTCGAAAAAAAGGGCATTCCTGGTTATCGTTCAATACTTTAAAAGTTGAAATCAAAAAAAATAAAATCTATCACCCCGAAACCGTTACCCTTTCGGTAAAAAATAAACGAAAAGACGCCGTTGTTATTGGCTCTGTAAATCTCACCTTCAGAGGGTTCAATAAAAAACGATCGTTCAAAATAACCCGGGTGGCCGGCAAAAAAATATATCCGCTTTTTCTCGAAGCAGGAAATAACCATACCATTGTAATTGCCCTGGTCTCTTTTTATTCCAAATACCCTGAACTGAAAAAGATGGCACGATTACGAATTGAAGTAAACACAGAACAGGGCAAAACCCATAACACTCGTTACCTTCTTTTAAAACCAACACTTTTCAGAAGCAACCGATGAACTGGAAATTTAACCATATCGACTTTTCGGTATACCCATACTACGACAAAAAACCGTTGGGTATGTTTTGTAACGATGATAAAGCCACCATATCAATATGGGCACCCACGGCAACGAAAGTACTATTTAGGCTTTATGCCGATGGTTTTCATGGTGAGCCTTTCGAAGTTTTCGAAATGCATAAAGGCAAAAAAGGGGAATGGCTTTATCAGCTTGAAGGGAATCATCACGGAACCTATTATACGATTCAATGCATGATCGATGGTCACTGGATGGACGAAATCCCCGACCCGTATGCTTTTGCCGTTGGGGTAAACGGCCGGCGTGCCATGTGCTGCAATTTTAACCACACAAACCCTCCGGGGTGGAATACCGATCAGCGGGTGTTGCCCAAACATTACACCGATATGGTGCTTTACGAATTGCACGTCCGCGACTTCAGCATTGATGATTTCTCCGGAATAAAAAATAAAGGAAAATACCTGGCCTTCACCGAAAAAAATACGCTATCGCCCGAAGGTTTAAAAACCGGAATTGGCCACCTTGTTGAAATGGGCATAACCCATGTTCATCTTCTACCGGTTTTCGATTTCCTTACCGTTGACGAAGCCCACCCCCAAAAAAAACAGTACAACTGGGGCTACGACCCATTGAACTTTAATGCTCCCGAAGGATCATACGCCACCGATCCGTTTAACGGGGAAACCCGTATAAGGGAATTCAAGCAAATGGTTATGGCCCTGCATGAAGCAGAAATCGGTGTAATAATGGATGTTGTATATAACCATACTGCCCTCATCAACCACTCCTATTTTAACCAAACCGTGCCGGGGTATTTTTACCGGCAGCGTTACGACGGTTCGTTCAGCGATGCCAGCGGGTGCGGCACCGAAGTTGCTACCGAAAGGGCCATGGTACGCAAATACATTGTCGATTCGCTGAAATTCTGGGCAAATGAATACCACATCGACGGGTTTCGCTTCGACCTGATGGGGGTATACGACCTCGATACAATGAAACAAATCAGGAAGGAACTGGATGTTATTGACCCGCGCATTGTAATGTACGGCGAGGGCTGGACTGCTGCCCCCAGCCCAATGGATGAAAAGCACAGGGTCGTAAAAGACAATGCCCCGAAACTGGACCGCACAGCCATGTTTAACGACGACTTCAGGGATGCCATGAAAGGGCACTGGGGAAAACCTTCAAGCCGTGGTTTTGCCAGCGGGCAAACACTCAACGAGGAATCGGTGAAATATGCCATTGTTGGTGCAACCCACCATCCGCAAATCGTTTACAATTATGTTGCTTCAACCAAGTGGGCATGGTCGCTTTCACCCGGGCAAAGCATTAATTACATTTCGTGCCACGACAACTACACCTTTTACGACAAATTAAAATTGTCGAAGCCCGATGCCACGTTGCACGAACTGGCACGAATGGTGTGCCTGGCAGGGGCTGTATTGCTCACCTCGCAGGGTGTTCCTTTTTTACACGCGGGTGTGGAAATGCTACGCACAAAACGCGGTAATGCCAACAGTTACAAATCGCCCGATGAGGTTAACATGATCGATTGGAGCCGGAAAGCGATGTTTTCGTATGTAACCCGCTATTTTCAAAAGTTAATGGTTATACGAAAAAAGCACCCGGCATTCAGGATGACAAGCGCTGAAATGGTAAAAAAACACTTGAAATTTTCAGAACATTACATGCCCGGGGTGGTTGCTTACGAATTGAGCAAAAATGCAAACGGCGATGACTGGAAACACATTTTTGTTATTTTTAACAACAACCCCGATCCGGTAATTTACCCGGTAAAAAAACGAATATGGAAAGAAATTGCCAACGGGCTGGCTGTTGATGAAAACGGACTTTCACAACACGAATCACATTCGGTTTTTGTACCTCCGGTTTCAATGCTGATGCTGGTTGCAAATTAATTGGGTTTCCCTTTCCTGTTCCCCATCTTAAACAGGATTTCCTTTTCGCGCTTGGTCAGGCTGTCGTACCCCGATTTGGCAATTTTATCAAGAATTTCGTTAATCGATTCTTTTTGAGCACGTTTCTTTTTGTTGTATTCCCAGTCGGTCATGCGTTGTGCAGAATTGCCCCTGTGGGTTACACGCATCCTTTTTTTTGTTTTAAATTTAAACCGTTTGCCCAATTCATACAGGAAGTTGTTGAAACCGGCAGTAAAATCTTTCCCTTTTTTTAGCTGCATCATGTACAGAAAACCCCATGCAGCCCCGCCCAGGTGTGCAATATTGCCACCAGCATTCGAACCGGTAATTCCCAGCACGTAAATCAAAACAGAAAAGGCTGCAATCCAAACAATTTTTATCGGTCCAAAAATGGAACTTATCAGCAAAAGGTTAACCCTGAAATTGGGTGCATAAACGGCTGTGGCAACTACAATGGCAATGATTGATGCCGAGGCCCCGAGCAACATCCCGTGAGGTGCTATGTCGGAAAATGCCGGGAACAGGTTATAAGCCGCAATGTAAAGGATGCCACCGGCCAAACCGCCCAAAACATACAGGCCAAGCAGTTTTTTCTCATCAAAATACATCAGGAACATTTTTCCAAACCAATACAGCCACAAAAGGTTAAAAAGGATATGGATAAAGTCGTAATGCAGGAACATGTACGTAACCAGTGTCCAGGGGCGGTATATCAACAAGCCAATATCGGATGGCAATGCCAGCCACTCAATTAATCCGGGGTCACTTTTAAAAAGAAAAAAGATTATATAAACCAACCGCACAAACAGAAAAACTGCAAGATTAGCATAAATTAACCGGGTAACAATTGATCCCCGTTTAAACGTACTTTTTATTTCACCCCAAATATCCATGGTTGTAATTTAACAATTTTCTATTGGCTTAATAAAAAAAAACGTGCGCGAAACTAATAAAACGTATTACTTGTTTTATTCCAGTATTTAATCAGGAAGAACCCGAAAATCATACCCCCGAGGTGTGCAAAGTGAGCAACATTGCTTCCGGGCATCGATAAACCCAAAACCAGTTCCAGCACACCGTATGCTATTACCATGTATTTTGCTTTTATTGGAATAGGCGGGAAGAGCAGCATCAGCTGGGTATTGGGGAACAACATGCCAAACCCGAGCAAAACACCAAACACGGCCCCCGATGCGCCAACCGTGGGTATATTCATCTTTACGTTTACCAGTTTATTCATAAAACCAATTGCCTCTTGTTCGTAGCCCATCGAGCTGGGATTATCGAGCCACATGGCAGCAAAATCGATAATGCGGGGCAGGTCAAACCCCATGTTTTTTATGGTGCTTTGGTATTTATTTACAAAAGAGGAAAACAAATCGGCCGAAGGAGTATTCGAAAAGGCTGTTACTGCTTTTACCATGGGCGCAATTTCGATGTAATTTACAAATGTGTGTAAAGCTGCTGCGCCCAACCCGGTAACAAAAAAGAAGATGAGGAAACGGCGTGGCCCCCATACATTTTCCAGTACCCGTCCAAACATCCACAGGGCAAACATGTTGAAAAACAAATGCGTAAGACCCCCATGCATAAACATGTGGGTTACAAACTGGTGTATCTTAAAATGTTCCGAGCCGGGATAATACAAAGCAAACCACCGGTTCAGGTCGATGCCTCTGGGTGCGAGCACAAACGTAGCCAACAACATGATTACGTTGATAATGATCAGGTTTTTTGTTACCGGTGGGGTTTGACGAAAAGGCGACCGAAACGTTGCTGCCATAATAACAATTCATTTTTAAAAATTTAAGCAGGTACTTAACAACTATTGAACCAAAACGGTTTTAAACGCCAGAATGAAAAATGCCTGCCATAGTGTCCGATTAATTCCTAAATTTCTTTTCAATCTCTTCAATCTTAATGATCTCCACCACGGGTTTGCCCGTTGGGGAATAATTGGGTGTTTTACAGGCAAAAAGGCTGTCGATCAATTGTCCGGCTTCATCGGGCATCAGTTGATGCCCCGAGTATATTGACGAAGCTATTGCCAGCGATGCAGCCACACGTTCATATATCTGATCCTTAACGGATACTGCACTTGTTTTGTATTCTTCAAGAAAAGCCTCAACAACGGTTGCGGCATCCGTTTCCCCAATAATCCCCGGCACCCCGTTAATGATAAATGAATCGGGGCCAAAAGGCCTGATATCGAAACCCAGGGCATTCAACTCTTTCAGCATTTCGGCTAACAGCGCGGTATCGGCGGGGTTGGTTTCAATGGTTTGCGGGAAAAGCAACTGGTGGCAAACCCCCTCGTGCCGCTGTAACATTTCTACAAATTGCTCGAAAAGAATACGCTGATGCGCACCACGCTGGTGAATAACCATTAAGCCCGATTTTACCGGGGTGAGGATATACTTGTTTTTTAAAATGACAAAATTACGCGTATGTTCAACCGGCTTCCCTTCTCCTTCTTCCGAAATGGACGATTGCCTGAATTGGCTTTGTTGCTGTATTTCAAAATTGGATTCACCGTGTTCGCCCATCCCGCCATAGAGTTTTTCCCAATGGTCAATATTGTTTTTATCCGAACCGGAAGAAAAACCTTTTGATGGTATCGACACCGTATCTTTTTCAAAGGGGTTAAACGATGGGTCGATCTCAACATCAGGTCTTCTAAGCCCTTCGGCCGACTGCGGGGGAACCGGTATATCAACGCTGCCTTCCTGGTCGAAATCGATGCTGGGCACCACGTTAAATTTGCCCAATCCCTGGCGCACGGCAGCATGAAGCAGTTGCCAGATTGCACTTTCATTTTCAAATTTTATTTCGGTTTTTGTGGGGTGGATGTTTATATCAATTTGTGCCGGGTCAACTTCAAAAAAAATAAAATAGGCCGGGATTAAATTCGAAGGCAATATTTTTTCGTAGGCCTGCATTACGCCCTTATGAAAAAACGGATGCCGCATATACCGCCCGTTCACGAAAAAAAACTGTTCACCAAACGACTTTCGGGCATATTTTGGCTGACCAATAAAGCCTGTTATTTTCACCAGCGATGTTTCGGTTTTTACAGGCACCAGGCTCTGGTTCATATTGTTACCAAATATGGCCACGATGCGTTTCCGGTGGTTCTCTGCAGGCAGGTCGTACACGGGTGTGCCGTTATGGATAAGCAAAAAAGCCACTTCGGGGGTTGCCAGCGCTACACGCTGAATTTCGGTAATGATGTGTTTCAGTTCGGTTGAATTCGACTTTAGAAACTTCCGCCGTGCCGGAACGTTGAAAAAAAGGTTCTTTACGCTAATGGTTGTTCCCCCGGGGCATGTTGCCACTTCCTGCTTTTTTACTTCCGAGGCCGCAATATGCAGGAATGTGCCCAGTTCCTCGCCTTCTGGTTTCGACTTCACTTCAACATCGGCCACCGAAGCAACCGAGGCCAGCGCTTCGCCGCGGAAACCCATGGTGCGAATGGCAAACAGATCGGCAGCATCGTTTATCTTTGATGTGGCATGGCGTTCAAAAGCCATACGGGCATCGGCGGGCGACATGCCCTTGCCGTTGTCGGTAATTTGTATCAGGGTACGCCCGGCATCTTTAATTTGCACAGTAATTTTGGTGGCACCGGCATCGAGCGAGTTCTCTACCAGTTCCTTCACAACCGAAGCAGGGCGTTGTATCACTTCGCCGGCTGCAATCTGGTTGGCTACCGAATCGGGTAACAAGTGAATAATATCGGGCACAACGTTAGTTATCTAAGGATAAAATACAACAGTGCAGCTAAAAGGGCAACCAGAACAAGAAAACGAATGCCTGACCGGCGTCGCTGGATACTGGGTGCCCATTTTGTATTGGCCAACCCTCTGCGAAAATCGCCCTTGCTCAGGTACGGACGGTATACGCCGTCTTCGTCCCTAATGCCCAGTTCAGCTTTTATCCTTCGTTCCCGTGCTTCGCGTTTCTCCTTTTCAGGGTCCCAGAAGCGCGGTTCAACTTTATACTGTTTTGGTTTTGGCGTGTAAAAAAGTCCCATCCTGTTTATTTATTTTAATTGCAAAGATAAGGGTTTTTTCAGGCTTCGGAAACGGTTTAGGAATCGTTAACAAATAGGGCGTTTGCCATTAGGATTAAAAAGACAACTATTTTATCAATTTCATTGATTGAAAAACTAATTTTCAAGAATTGAATAATATATGTAGATTATTGTAATATTGAAAATCAAATCTTTTTTGAATCTCAAATGACTTTTTCACAGAAACAACATTTTTAAACCTTTTTCGAATCAGATAATACTTTCCTGATAAAGACTGAGAAAGTGACCCTATTATATCATAAGATAATTTTTATAGATATTTTGAATTCATTTTGAATTTTTGTGAGTAATCTTCCCCACAGACAGCATCAAGCTGTTAGCAATTTGATTCTCCCATAAATTGTATCTCGAGGAAAAAATAAGTATTTTTGAATAAATGATTTGCGATGAGTACAATTGAGTTAAGAAATATAATTACAGAAAAACTTTCACTTATCGATGATGCATCTTTTCTGAATGCGATTAAAACTATTGTCGAATCGAAGGTTTCTGAAGGAGAATATAAATTAAGCGATTTTCAAAAAAAAAGAATTGATGTTGCAAGAAATGAACTCAAACAAAAAAAGGCTATCTCAAATAACGATATGCAAAATGAAATTGATCAATGGCTAAATACAAAATAAAATGGTCGACAGATGCAAGAGTAGACCTGTTCGACATTTTAGATTTTTATATTCATAGAAATAAGAGCGTAAAATACAGCAAAAAATTAAATGCCGAGATTAATAAAAGTATCAAACTTATAGCCCGCAATCCTTTTATCGGCATTAAAACTGATTTTGATTCTGTCAGAGTTTTAATTACCGGAGATTATCAAATTATATATGAAATTTTCGATCAATTACTTTTAATAATTATGATTTGGGATTGTCGGCAAAACCCAGATGATAAAAGGATTGGAAAAAGAATAAAGTAACATCTTAAAACTCACACAGGCGGATTTTTTCCGTACTTATCCGCTCAATCTGCGTTATCCGTGTTCCTATAAAATTTCAACTTTCATTTTTTTTTACTATTTTGAACGCAAATCCTCTAACTATGTTAGTAAAAACCTTCGGAAGTTCAGTACACGGCATCGATGCCATTACCATTACCATTGAAGTGACGGCCACGCAAGGCATCAAATTTCACATTGTGGGCCTGCCCGACAATGCCGTGCGCGAAAGCCAGCAACGTATCGAATCGGCGTTGCGTGAAACCGGGTACAAGTTGCCGGGTAAAAAAGTGATCATCAACATGGCTCCGGCCGATATCCGCAAAGAGGGATCGGCTTACGACCTACCCATTGCCATGGGCATACTGGCTGCATCGGAACAGATAAAAACCGATAAGCTCGAACGCTTTATTATCATGGGCGAGCTTTCGCTCGATGGCGGCCTTCAACCCATAAAAGGCGTACTGCCCATTGCCATTAAAGCCCGCGAGGAAGGGTTTGAAGGCTTCATCCTGCCCAAACAAAATGCACGGGAAGCAGCAGTGGTCGATAAACTGAAAATTTACGGCATTGAATCGATCCGTGAAGTGATCGACTTTTTTGAAGAACGGGGCCAACTGGAAGAAACCGTTGTTGATACCCGCAAAGAATTTTTTGAAAACGTGATGCACGCCGACATTGATTTTTCGGATGTAAAGGGACAGGAAAACGTGAAACGCGCCCTTGAGGTTGCCGCAGCCGGCGGACACAACATCATCATGATTGGCCCTCCCGGCTCGGGCAAAACCATGCTGGCCAAACGCATCCCCACCATCCTGCCACCTTTCACGCTGCACGAAGCGCTCGAAACAACCAAGATCCATTCGGTTGCCGGACAAATCGATGGCGACACGTCGCTCATGACCCAGCGCCCCTTCCGCTCGCCGCACCATACCATTTCCGATGTGGCGCTGGTTGGCGGCGGTACCTACCCTCAGCCCGGCGAAATATCGCTGGCACACAACGGTGTTTTGTTCCTCGACGAGTTACCGGAATTTAAACGGGCTGTACTTGAAGTGATGCGCCAACCGCTTGAAGACAGGCGGATAACCATTTCCCGCGCCAAATTTTCGGTTGAATACCCCGCCAGCGTAATGCTGGTATCGAGCATGAACCCCTGCCCGTGCGGCTATTACAACCACCCCACCCGCGATTGCGTTTGCGCCCCGGGCATGGTTACCAAATACCTCAACCGCATTTCGGGCCCGCTGCTCGACCGCATTGATATTCACCTCGAAGTAATCCCGGTTCCGTTCGACAAACTGCAAAACCAGCCCGCGGCTGAGAACAGTGCCGAAATAAGGCAGCGCGTAATACGGGCAAGGCAAATACAAGATGCCCGGTTTGCCGATGTCGACAATGTATATTGCAACGCTCAAATGAGTTCGAAATTGTTGCGGAAATATTCAAAACCCGACGAAGCCGGTGCACAAATATTAAAAACGGCCATGGAAAAACTGGGCTTATCGGCCCGTGCGTACGACCGCATTTTAAAAGTTGCCCGCACCATTGCCGACCTGGAAGATCAGGAAAACTTACAAGCGCACCACCTGGCCGAGGCCATCCAGTACCGCAGTTTGGACCGGGAAGGTTGGGGGGAACAATAAAGAATCAAATAATTCCAAAACGCAAATAATGAAAATCAGAAAGGAAAATAAATGTTTGATTACATACAAATTTCGAAGAATGTTCCGAAGGAATTAAACGTATCAGCACAGGGTGAAGCATAGCGAAACCCTGTGATAACAAACAATAAATATTAACCAAAGGCTGAAAGCCTGTAACATTATTAATCATGCCCCAATCATTATCACAAGTTTACGTTCACATAATTTTTAGAACGAAACACGGAAAAAATTTTGTAGAAGAAGAAATCAGGGAAAAACTGCAAGGTTACATAGTCGGCACAATTTCAAAACTGGGAATATTTGTTCATGAGATTTATGTAAATCCCGATCATGCTCATATATTATGCAGTTTATCACGAACAATGACAATTGCTACTTTATTGCAAAAAATCAAAACATCTTCATCAAAATGGATAAAAGAAAAAGGAGTATCAAATTTTCAATGGCAGGATGGGTATTCAATTTTTTCGGTAAGTGCATCAAAAGTTGAGGTAGTAAAAAAGTACATTTTAAATCAACCGGTACATCATCAAAAAATGAGTTTCAAGGATGAGCTAAGGAAATTTTTCAAAGAATATAATATTGATTTTGATGAAAAATATGTTTGGGATTGACTGTCATCCCTTCAGGATTTCGTTTAACCGGTTCCCGGTAACATAGGGTTGCACCCTATGCTATCAAGTATCAGGGCTTCGCCCTTAAATCGGACCGGCAATTAATTTTAATATTGCTCAAATAAAGAAAATAGAAATTATTAAGTATCCGAATAATATTCCGAAGGAATAAAACATATCAGCACAGGGTGAAGCATAGCGAAACCCTGTGATAACAAACAATAAATATTAACCAAAGGCTGAAAGCCTGTAACGTAAAAAACCTGATATAGATTTTTTTACCGTGCGAATCCGCCCAATTCGTGTCATCCGTGTTCCATTATTTCTTATCCGGAAGTACCAAATTCAACAACACCCCCACAACCGATGCCAACCCTATCCCGGCCAGCGAAAAGCTGCCAATATCGATTACTGCCCCTCCAATGCCCACGGTAAGGATAACCGATACAATGACCATGTTCCGGGTTTTGTTCATATCGGCTTTTGAGCCAACCAGGGTTTTAATACCCACGCTCGCAATCATTCCAAACAACAACAGCATAATGCCACCCAGTACTGCCTGCGGTATTGATTTCAACACACCCCCGATTTTACCCACCAGGGCAAACAAGATGGCAGTTACTGCCGAAATGCGCAATATCGCAGGATTATACATTTTAGTGAGTGTAACCGCACCGGTTACTTCCGAATACGTTGTATTTGGTACGCTACCCATGAAACCGGCCAGCGCTGTTGCCAGCCCATCGCCCAACATGGTGCGGTGTAACCCCGGGCTTTTCACAAAATCTTTCCCGGTAACAGCGCTAATGGCGTAAATATCGCCAACATGTTCAATCAGCGGTGCAATGGCAACAGGTATCATATAAACAACGGCTTTCCAACTCCATTGGGGCATGGTAAATGCAGGCAGTGAAAGCCACGATGCCTCACCAACAGAAGAAAAATCGACCCTGCCAAGTAAAAGGGCTACAAAATATCCCACAATTATGCCAATAAAAATCGGGATCAGTTTGATCAGTCCCCTGGTAAAAATAACAACAACAATGGCCGTGATTAATGAGATGATGGCCAACAACCAATCGGTTTTAGCCATATCAACAGCAGTGGGTGCCAGCGAAAGACCAATGACCATGATAACAGGCCCCACAACAACCTTTGGAAAAATCTTTTCAATCAGTTTCTTTCCTCTCCATTTTACAAGGGCTGAGACCAAAACATAAACACCTCCAACAGCAATAATCCCCGATAACATGCCCGCATAACCAAACTGTTTGGTTGCGGCTATGATCGGGGCAATAAAAGCAAAACTGCTTCCCAGGAAAACCGGGACTTTCCCTTTTGTCACCAGGTGAAAAATCAAAGTGCCTACTCCTGCCGATAAAAGGGCAAGTGATGGCTCAATACCCACCAACAGCGGAACGAGCACTGTTGCGCCAAAAGCCACAAATAAAAACTGAATTCCAATGATCGTTTTTTTGGGGAAAGAAACGTTTTGTACCTGTTCCATGATCAATAAATTTTTCGTTAAATGTAAAGAATATACTTTTAGTTATTTGGAATTTAGATTTTTTATAATTTTGTTCATTATGATGAACGTATTTATGACCCGGGCAATTAAACTTGCCATGCAAAATGTTGAAACCGGAGGAGGGCCCTTCGGGGCAGTGATTGTAAAAAATGAAAAAGTAGTTGCCGAAGGGGTAAACCGTGTAACCGTTAAAAACGACCCTACAGCCCATGCCGAAATTCAGGCCATTCGGGCAGCCTGCGAAAAAATGGGCACTTTCGACCTCTCGGGCTGCGAAATATACTCTTCATGCGAGCCCTGCCCCATGTGCCTTTCGGCTATTTACTGGGCACATATTTCATCCATTTATTATGCCGCCTCGCGCGAAGACGCGGCAAAAGCAGGCTTCGACGATTTATTCATCTACAATGAAATAAAACTTAACCCCGATGAACGCTCCATACCGCACATTAAACTGCTAAACCCCGAAACCCCTTTTCCGTTTGAAGCCTGGATTGAGAGTGAAAACAAAACAAAGTACTGATGATCAACAACCGGCTTGATCCTTCTTTCTTTTTAAACGATGTGCTCGATGTAGCCCCCGCATTGATAGGAAAAACCCTCGCGAGAAAATTCGACACCGGAGAAACCCGTCGCTACATAATAACCGAAACCGAAGCATACCGGGGTGAAGAAGATAGAGCCTGCCACGCCAGTAAGGGCTTAACACCCCGCACAGCAGTAATGTACGAAACCGGGGGCGCTATATATGTCTACTTCATTTACGGTATGTACTGGCTGCTGAATTTTGTCACTTCAGAAAAAGGATACCCGGCAGCAGCATTAATCAGGGGTATCGAGGGTTTTCAAGGCCCCGGGAGGGTTGGCCGGGAACTGCAACTCGATAAATCGTTTTACGGCGAAAACCTTTCTCAATCGGGAAGGATTTGGGTTGAAGAAAATCCCTTACCGGTGAAAATTACCCGGTCAAAACGTATCGGGGTCGATTACGCCGGAAATAACTGGGCCGAAAAGCCCTGGCGTTTTTCATTGGTACGCTAAGCTCCCGATTGCGAATAAAAATCCTTTCACATTCTTTAATATTTTTTTCAAGCCCTTTTCCCGTTTGAAATGTTATTTTTGTGGTTTGTATTTAAAACAGTGAACGGATGAAGATTCGAAGAAAACCATTAATTATTGTTTCAGCCCTCGTGCTATCGGGATTTGTGCTGATGGGGCTGAACAACATTGATAACAAGAATTTTGAAATTGCCAAAAACCTCGATATTTATTTCTCCCTTTTCAGGGAGCTAAATACATTTTATGTAGACGAAATTGAACCGGGCAAACTGGTGAAGGAAAGCATCGACGAGATGCTGGTTTCGCTCGACCCTTATACCAACTACATACCCGAGAGCGACATTGAAGACTACCGGTTTATGACCACCGGCGAATACGGCGGCATTGGCGCCCTCATTAGCAAACACGGCGATGAAATTGTCATTTCAGACCCCTACGAAGGGTTTCCGGCATATAAAGCCGGTTTGCGTGCCGGCGATGTTTTCCTTGAAGTTGCCGGTAAACCAACCGATGACATGAACACCGAAGATGTGAGCAACCTGCTGAAAGGTTCGGCCGGACAGCCCGTAAAAGTTAAAATGAAACGCTACGGGGTGAAAAAACCCATCGAGATTGAAATCATGCGCGAAAAAATTAAAATCGACCCCATCAGTTATTACGGCATGCTTGATGACAAAACCGGCTATATTCACCTGAACAACTTCACAAAAGGTTGTGCCGAAGAAGTTAAAAAAGCGTTCCTTGACCTGAAAGAGGCACAGGGGGCCGAACGGCTTATTCTCGATTTGAGGGGAAACCCCGGCGGATTACTTATCGAATCGGTTAACCTTTGCAACATTTTTCTGGGCAAAAATGTTGAAGTTGTCAGCACCAAAGGAAAAGTATCGCAATGGGACAAAACCTATAAAACAACCGGCAACCCGGTAGATACACTTATTCCCCTGGCAGTATTGGTAAACCGGGGATCAGCATCGGCATCGGAAATTGTTTCGGGCACCATGCAGGACCTCGATCGTGGCGTGGTAATTGGCTCGCGCACCTTCGGGAAAGGACTGGTACAAACCACCCGCGATTTGAGCTATAACTCGAAATTAAAAGTTACCACAGCAAAATATTACATACCCAGCGGGCGCTGCATACAGGCACTCGATTATTCGCACCGCAACGAAGACGGCAGCGTTGGTCACATGCCCGATTCGCTCATCAGTGAATTCTCGACAAAAAACGGACGTACGGTTTATGATGGTGGCGGCATCAGGCCCGACATCAGCATTGAAGATACGACACTCAGCAACCTGTCGGTTCACCTGATCAGGCAATTCAAAATTTTCGATTTTGCAACAAAATTCCGTAGCGAAAACGACTCCATTTGCCCGGCTGCCGAATTTGATATTGACGATGAAACCTACGGTGAGTTTATGGCTTTTGTTACCGATTCGGATTTTACATATACTTCCAAAACACAAAAAGCAATGGAGGAGCTGAAAGAAACAGCTAAATCGGAAAAATATTTCGACCTCGTAAACGGACAGTTTGAAATGCTCGAAAAAACCCTACAACCCGACCTCGACCGCGACTTGAAGAAATTTCGCAAAGAAATAACCATGTTGCTTCGTAACGAAATTGTTTCACGCTATTATTTCCAACGCGGTTCATCAATTGCATCAATTGAAGACGATAAAACCATTGCAAAAGCTAAAGAAATTCTGGCAAACAACCCGGACTACCGGCAAGTTCTTCTGCCCGATTAATATCCGGGATATTCGTACTTTTTTAGCCCGGGCGTTGATTTATTGTAATGCAATAATTGAATTTGAATGTTCAATTTGTATCCCCATTTATGTTTTGCACTCAATTTTTCTGTTTGCAACCCCATTTTCTTCTTTTTACCGATAAAAACCTGCAATCTGCATTTTTTTGCTACAGGGTGTAACGCCATCATCGTATTTTCGTCATAGCTTTTGAAAACACAAACTTTTTAATTTCACATCCGATGAAAATAAAACCCGGAAAAACGGTAACGACAAACCGTTTTTCCGGATTATTTCAAGGAAGTATTTGATAAATTTTAAAACTTTGAACGATGAATAAACTCATTTTAGCACTGGCCATTTTTTTGGCAACACTATTTTCGGCACAAGCCACAGAAGGCAACTGGTGGCGCTCTGTCCGCGGAAACGGCCATGTAACAGAAGAAAACCGCATTGTTGAACCCTTCGATGGCATAAAAGCCAGCGCAGGCATAAACGTGTACCTTTATGCCGGAAACGAAGAAAAGGTGGTTGTTGAAACCGACGAAAACCTGCAGGAATGTGTCATAACCGAAGTAAAGGGCTCTGACCTGAAATGTTATATCGATTGCAATGTACGTCGTTCGACCAAAATGAACGTTTACGTTACCTTCAGGGAATTGAACAAAATTCATGCTTCTTCAGGCTCTGATGTAGTCGGAAAAAACACGATTAAAACACGCGACCTCGACATTAATTCAAACAGCGCTGCCGACATAAAAGTTGAAGTTGAAGCAGAAACAATTTATTGCACCTCATCGAGCGGCGCCGATGCCAACATAAAAGGAAAGGCCGTACATTTTAAAGGGCATGCCAGCTCGGGTGCCGATATCAAGGCCGAGGACCTGGTTGTTGAAACCTGTGATGTAAATTCTTCGAGCGGTGCCGATATACGCGTTACCGTTACCGGTTCGATTGATGCCGATGCCAGCAGCGGGGGCGATATTGTTTACTACGGAAAACCCGAACGTGAACACGTGCGTGAATCGAGCGGGGGTGATGTTCACCGCCGATAATATATTGCAATCTGAAAAGTTAAAAGGGCGATTTGAAAAAACCGCCCTTTCTTATTTTAGATATATTTTTTTTAGAAAAACCTTCTCTTAACAACAATGCCAATCCCTATCAGGACAAAGGCAGCAAGAACGTAATAAATGTTGAAAGGAACAATTGAATTACCCATAATTACAAAAGGAACACCCTGTCCGGTCGATGTTCCACTGTCTTCTGTTGGATACCAGTCACCCACATATTGTACTGAATTTCCGGTTGTTGTTTGTCCTGTAAGGGTTACAGGTGGACACCATGGGCCTGAATAACTGGAAGAACCATCTAATTGTATAGCTAACCAATAAGTTCCTGCACTTAAAGTTGTATTAACTTCACAAACACATTCCATAATTGGACGATCCGCACTACTTCCTGTAGTTATTTCTGATACTCTATAGATTCCTGTCCATGCAGTAGAAACCATACGATTAGTGATCATATCCCCCCATACTACATTGCCACCGGCACCGGGTTCACCGTCGTAAATTTCAAGATAAACAGCATTTATGGTAGATGTTGTTGGTGAATTAGTTTGATAACCATATACCAATATCGAAGAAATATCGGCAGGGTCAGATAGAACAAAATCATCGGCAATGATGTTTCCTGCTGAAGTTTGAAAACCGAAGCCCAGTGTGTTCATGCTAAGAGTAACACTCTGTAAAACACTTTCATCAGCTCCTCCAGCACCCGTTCCTATACTATTAATTAAAGGTCCATTGTCCCATATTACTGCCGGTGCTGCACCTAACGAAGGCATTGTAGCACCCGGATCCAGAGTTACATTAGGTGTACCACCTGTTGTTGTTAAATCTTTTACTTGTCCAATGGCAACTATTACTGCTACAGATAAGAAAAAAGAGAAAAGAAATTTTTTCATGATATTCAATTTTTATTAACAATTTTTTTTTTAAAACATGATACAACAACATTTAAAACTTTCTCTTTATCGAATTGTTAACTTGAATGTAGGACATTTTCTTTGTTCGGATTAAATGGGCAAAAAGGCCTATTTTTGCTCCGCGATTTACGGAAATTTTTTATTAAAAGTTCAATTATTTACTTAAACACACGGATAAAACTGAATGGCTCATTTCAGCATCGGTTTCAGTCCGGTTTCATTGAAAAAATTACACTATGAAAGTTACAGTTGTTGGAGCGGGAAATGTGGGCGCTACCTGTGCCCAGGCAATTGCATTAAGGGGAATTGTTAATGAAATAGTATTGCTCGATATTAAAGAGGGGCTTGCCGAGGGTAAAGCCCTCGATTTGTGGCAAACGGCACCGGTAGAATATTACGATTCACGGCTTACCGGATCGACCAGCGATTATGAAAAAACGGCCGGATCGGAAGTAGTGGTTATCACATCGGGCCTGCCACGCAAACCGGGAATGAGCCGCGATGATTTGATCTCGATAAACGCGGGTATTGTAAAATCGGTAACCGAAAATGTTGTTAAGCATTCACCCGATGCAAAAATCATCATCGTTTCAAACCCCCTCGATGTAATGACATACTGTTCATACCTCGCAGCTAAAAAACCAAAAAACGAAGTTTTCGGCATGGCAGGTATCCTCGATACAGCACGTTACCGGGCTTTCCTGGCCGAAGAACTCGACGTAAACCCGAAAGATATACAGGCATTGTTGCTGGGCGGACACGGCGATACCATGGTACCACTGCCGCGCTACACAACCGTTTCGGGAATTCCGGTTACCGAACTCATCGAACAGGATAAGCTGAATGCCATTATTGAACGTACCCAAAAAGGGGGTGGTGAACTGGTAAAACTGCTGGGCACATCAGCCTGGTACGCACCCGGCACGGCAGCGGCTCAAATGGTGGAAGCCATCGTGCTCGACCAAAAACGTATTTTCCCCGTTTGTGCTTACCTTGAAGGCGAATTCGGCTTAAACAACATCTACCTCGGCGTACCGGTTAAACTGGGCAAAAACGGTATTGAAAAGATTATCGAAATTGACCTCAACAAAGAAGAAAAAGCGTTGCTTGAAAAATCGGCAGCATCGGTTAAGGAGGTGATGGACGTACTTGACGACATGAATTTATTTGAATAAGCATATTACAGTATTTCTAAAAAAAGAGGCCATACAACCTCTTTTTTTTTGCACAAAAAAGCCGGTATCCAATGAATACCGGATATAACTATTTTGCTAATATCTCTTTTTATGCAAAAATCCTTTTTCTGAAACGCAATACCAATGTTACTGCAATTAAGCCAAATACTGAAACAATTACCCAAAATGGGAAAGGTACAGATTCAGCAGGATCAACAGCCTTGCCTGCTAAAACAAACATTGAACCAACAGAAGCGTTTAACGTGCTTATTGCTGTTGCATTTAACGGAATTTCGAGAATCCCCGTCAAACTCCTGTCAATTAAAATATTAGCGAAAATATCTCCTTCGCCAAAATCGTTAAAAATTGAACTGCCAATGGTTGAACCCATTGGGTAATTTTGATTTATAGTAGCCCAGGGGGTTGTAACCGAATGAAGTGTATATCCCTTAAAACCGGTTGGAGGTTCAGACACATACCTTTCAACACGTAGAACAGCGCTTGTTATTGGAAGCGTTATTCCGTAGTCGGCAGTTGGATCGCTTAAATCGATCGCGAAAAAATTGCGGTAATAACCCACTCAAGTTTCGCACTAAAATTTAAAGTATTTTCTTTCAATTAAATATATATTTTCAAAATTTTCTATATTGCTGTTTATTAGGTGTTTATGATTTCCATTTTCATCAAGCGGCATTTTTGGCATTTTCTTCGGGCAGG
>JAIOZY010000107.1 GCA_021740385.1 Prolixibacteraceae bacterium
TGTTGTTTTTATCCATATTTGAAAAAGAATTGTCTACTTTCTTGACTCTAAAGGGATAATGCCGATATAGAATTTGTAAGCCAGAATGAATGAAATGAAATGATGGCTCAAACAAATTCATAATCGGTATTACCGGCATGCCAAACAAATTTAATAACTATGCCTTCGTTAAAGCTGCGGCATACAGGCAATCACGCCTGCATTCAGGCACTTCCTTTATCGCTTCTATTATAGCTTGTGTAACCTGGAAATATTTTGTTTCTAATTCCCATGTGTATAAAAATAAGGAAATTATTTATTAATGGGATCACAGATCCCTAACCTGTTAGCTGCGGATGACATATCCGCAGCAGCCTTGGGTTTTTAAAGAATTTGGCGGCGTTTAGCATACAACCACCACCCGAAATTATATATCCATCATCCATGCAACGTCTTCAGTTTCTTTTTCATCTTCTACGCGGTATGATTATTTTTTTTAAATTTTTTGAGTTTTCACGCAACCTTTTTGTATTTTACTCATCTTCTTAATAGTTGCGTTTGTGAAATGGTTAAAGTTTAATGACATTCCCGTGTAAAACACGGGGGAGAAAATTAATTATTAACCAAAAACAATTATGCCATGGAACGCCCTCCGCCTGCCCGGTGTACTTCAGTTGGCCTTTTTAAAAGGCATTCAGGAATTTTTATGTCTAACCAATAAAATGTGAAAATATGAAACCAAAAATATTAAAAACACTTTCAACTTTCCTGCTCCTGCTGCCGCTTTGTGTGGTTTTGCTGGGGAGTGGGTGCAAAGATGATAATGCTATTAATGGAAAAATAAAAATTAAAGATTTTAATTATACTGGCTGTAAAAACGAGAATGAACTTGAAGAATCAGCAGATACCGAGTTAATTGAATATAAAGTAGCAGATGGTAATTACCTTGAGATAAAGCATAAAGATGTGTATTTTAATTGCTGCTTTGACGAATTAATTACAAATGTGGAGTTAGATAGTACTTCTATTATTTTTACGGAGGATGAAACAGGAGCGGGTTGTGATTGTATTTGCAGGTATGACATAGAATGTAAAATTGGCCCGTTGGAATATGGGGAATATCTATTTGTTTTGAAAAGAAGCACTAGAATCAAATCAGAATTTAAGCTTCTTTTTAATTTTTCAACTGATAGTACATACATTATAAATTAACCTACAATTATGGAAAGAAATATATTGAGAGTTAGTACAATAATAGCCATTGTATTAACAGTTTTATCAAACAATGTAATAGCACAAAGTGATATAGCTATATCAAAAGACGATGCCTATAAAATATTACAGGAAAAAATAATTGATGGACAGGAAGGAAAAGTCAATATTTATGTTTCCAAAGATGTTGTAAAGGCTGATACTCAAATTAAAACTTTGTTCCAAAGCGAAGTGTCACCAAATTTTGATTCGTGGTTTTTCTTTATTGACGATTTCCCTTTTGCAAGTTGGTCTCATCCTTGCAGGTATGTATATGTGAATGCAAAGGATGGCAGTGTTACTGTACTTAACAAGAATCAACCACCTAAGCTCAGTTTTATGGAGACACTGGTTGAACAGACAATTGAAACTACCGGGAAATTGTTTGATTTCAGTAACTACAGAAGTTCCGGCAAAAATATATGTTCATCAGCAAATGAATATGCGATTATAATTAATGGTGGTGGAGATGTGGATAATAATTGGGAAAGATACTGGAATCATATTTCAGCAATGTATTCCGCTTTGGTTGATGTTTATGGTTATTCCGACGATCATATTTATGTACTTAACTCTGATGGAACTAATCCGGCAAACGACAGACACATGAATGATGGTACTTATATGTCTTCTCCGTTAGATTTAGATGGGGATGGTGATACCGATATACAATTCGCAGCCACAAAAGCAAATGTCACTAGTGTTTTCAATACTCTGCAAGGTATTTTAACTTCAAATGACAATCTTTTTATTTATACAACAGACCACGGTGGACAGGAGTCTGGATTAAATGTATATTTAAATCTTTGGGGAGATGTAATAAGGGATGATGAATTTGCAACAGAGGTTAATAAAATAAATGCAGGAAAAGTAAATATTTGTATGGTACAATGCCATAGTGGAGGTTTTATTGATGATTTACAAGCGACTAACCGTGTAATTACAACTTCCTGCGATTATGATGAAAGTGCTTATCCTATGCCTCCTGACTATTTATATAGCGAGTTTACCTATTATTGGATTTCCGCAATTGCGGGGGAGACACCAGAAGGCACAGCTGTTGATGCTGACTTTAATGATGATGGTTTTGTTTCAATGTCAGAAGCATTTATTTATGCACAAAGTCATGACACACGATCAGAAACTCCACAGTATAACTCTACGCCTCTATCTTTGGGAACTTATTTGGCTTTAAATGGTCAAATTCCCTATATTTCCGGCCCCTCTAATCTTTGCTCTTCCGGCGCAACATACAGCGTGGTCAATGCCCCGCCCGGGGTTTATGTCCGCTGGGAATACAGCAACAACATTGAATCGTACTATGGCGGCAATACCTGGATAGCCCTTCGGGCAACGGGCAATGGCGAGGGCTGGGTCGAGGCCCATGTACCCGTGCCCGGCTGCGATACCCTTCACCTGCCCCGCATGACCGTTTGGGCAGGCATACCCACCATGTACAGCTTTTATACCGAGGTAAACGGCGAAGAGGTTAAATATTACGAGGTGGCACAGGTTTGCCCCAGTACCATCAATTGTTTCGATGCCGAACCGGAAGTGGAAGAAATGGATGTAATAGCGGAAGATTATACCTGGCACCTACCACCAGGCTTTACTATATGGGGGCTAAACGGTAACGGGTTATGCTTCGATGCCCACGGCACAATAGGCTCGCCCATTACCGGCGATGTAACCAATGCCTGCGGTACAGGGTACGGGGAAATCAAATCTACCTTGCCGATAACGGCTGTAGAGGGCTTTACCGGTATGCCATTTCGCCCAACCCCGTAAGCACGGTGCTAACCGTTGAGCGGTTAACGGTTGAAGAAGCAGCAGGCCGTGCGGTGCTCGAACCTGTGGAAGTGTACGGCCAGTCCGGGGCAAAAGATGCCGGCGATGGTTCGTACACGGTAGAGATATGGCATGAAAAGAAAGGTAAAGTGGTGTCGATGGACTCAAAAAACAAAAAAGAGACGATAGATGTCAGCGGCCTTGAAAAAGGGCATTACATCCTGCATATTTACACCAAATATGCCCTTTACCAGGAGCTTGTGCTTGTTGAATGAAACGTGGCTTTGGGTTTAACCTCCACGCAACCTTTTCATTCCCTTAATCATCTTATTACAAATTGCGTTAGTGAAATGGTTAAAATTTGATGGCGGCCCTGTGGTAAAACATAGGGAAGAGTAATAAATTTTGAACCAAAAACAGTAAAACTATGAAACGCCCTCCGCCTGCCCGGTGTACTTCAGTTGGCCTTTCATAAGGCAAAAGAGATTTTTATGTATAACCAATAAAACTAAAAATATGAAATCAACAATTATGAAATTAAGTACAATGGGAAGAATTATCCTATTATTTTTAATAATCATTCCACTAACATTATTTGCCCAAAAAGAAGTAACCTGGGATTACCCAATAAATCCGGAAACCAAAGAATGGTCAAACTTAAAAAGTTATGATGAAAGACTTAATGCCTATAATATACCTGGGGATATTTTAGAAAATATGAGTACGGCGGAACTGGTTAAAACCTGTTTGGCATATCCGGAATTCAGGCTCATAATGACAAGAAATAGTTTACAGGAGGGCTATGGTTATTTGAAATCGATATTTAATGGTTTTGAAGAACTTGAAAAGCGTGAAGATATCGGAAATCAATTAATAAATGAATATAGGAAGTTGAACCCTGTTGATGTTCAAGCCTATGATAAATTAGTTGAGCAGGGAAGATTTGTTTTTCGATTTACCTATTTAGAGATATTATTGGCTCAAAGACCTTTACTATTAAGTATGAGTAATAATACGAAAAAAGAATTATTGGAGCTCAGCATCTCAAATTACGAAGGAAAACTTAACCTACCTGAATATTATGCCTCATTTGGATTAGAAACCTCGTCATTAGTATTAGGGCGATTACTCGACACAGATAAATATCAGGCATATATCTCTATGGCGGAAGGTGATGAGTGTTTAAGAAAATTTATTGATAGTTCGATACTGTATGACAAATCTTCTTTATCGGCTATCGTCAATCTTGCAAAAAATTACAAAAACCAACTTAAGAATGAATAGAACGGCACTTTTAATAATTCTTACATTTTGTATTATTTCCTGTAATAAGAATGATAATCCTTGCGATGTTTTGGTTGACGGGGTTTACCAGTTCCCTGAGTTACCAGAAGACCATGACATGACAAGTGAGGAGGTTACCCAATATTGGGATCTGCCTGAAGATATTGGGGAGTGTATTTCAACAGAAGGATTAATAGAAACATGCCTTAACTATCCGGATTTAAGATTAATTATGGCTGGTTCAAATCCACAGCAAGGTTATGAGGCACTTGTGAAAGCCCGGTTTCTGGGAGTACGTATACTCGAAACCAGGCCAGATAGGGGTTCCTGCCTCCTAAAAAAATATCAAACTATTGCCCCGTCAGGCTACGATCCCAATTGGGAATTAGTAGAGATAGGCCGTTACCTTTTAAATGTATATTATTTTGAAATAATTTTTAGCCAGCAGGATAATCTGGAACCACTAACGGATTTTGAAATAATTGAATTATTAGAAAAAGCCTTGTCTGTTTATGAAGAAAAAAAGGGTGATATTGAAAATCACGCTTTATTTGGTTTAGAGGTTTCAACCACCTTGTTGGGAAGGCTAATGTTGCAAGAAGAATATGAGCCTTTTCTAAATGTATACAAGGAAAATAAATTAGTAAAAGAACTGATTAATTATTACGGGCCTGTTGATATGGAAACAGTTGAACTCGTATTTACTTTATCGAAGAATTTTTTGAATCAACTTAAAAATAACTGAAATGAAAAATAATATTCCGCACTTATTAACAATAGCAATATCATTAGTGTTGTTTAGCCTGGCTACACATGCCCAATACACTACAATAAAAACCCCGACAAATGTAACTGTTGAGGCAATAGTTTATTCTGAATATTCATCAGGAGTGCTTGCACAACTTGAAGAAGATGCTGCTGATTGGATAGATGATCATGATTCAGATGCTGAACGGGTTGCGCCTGCTTCCAGAACCTATAATTGTCATAACTACGCATGGCATAATTCAGACGGAGGCAACAGATTTTGGGTAAATCAATATAATCGGTACAATTGGCCAAATATTTCCAAATACTGGTCCGGTTCATCAGCAACCTACCAACAGTCATCAAGTGTCAGTACTTCAAAAGTTTTTTATTCAAATGGCGACCATTCTGCTAGGGTTATTTCATCAAATTTGTTTGAATCAAAATGGGGTGCATGGCCACGATACAGGCATTCGCCAACAGATTGTCCCTATGTTTCATCTAACCTACAATACTATAAAGTTTTAATAGATGGCGATGATATCGTATGTTCATCAGAAACATATTCAACAATAAATATTTCTGGCGCGACATATTCCTGAAGTAGTGAAAAGTTGTCAACAAGTGGAAATAATTATGCTATTCTAGCGACAAAAACAAATAATGGGGCTGGTTGGATTCAGTGCCAAATTTTTAGCCCATATTCAGGAACAACAGTGTATTCTGAGCAAAAGGAAGTATGGGCCGGTAAACCATTCCAACCGTACGATATCTGGTTTACCCCATCAACACCCTGTTTAGACCAAACAGTCATTGCCCAGGCCAGGGCCTATAACACTGCGCTTAGCGCTACTACCTACGAGTGGAGGAACATTTCCAATTTTACGTACCATTCCCCCGACTACAAAGAGGTGCATTTCACCACGTCCTCGGGCCCGCTCCCTTATGGTACTTACGTGTACGTGAAGGGTACCAACAGTTGTGGCTCGTCATCGGAATATTCAGAATACCTCTGGGTTGACGACTGCGGGGGTGGCGTACCTGCAGCGGCTTCTATTGTGTTTACACCTAACCCAACCTCGGGCGAAACCGTTTTGTCCATCGATAGTGACTCGAAGGAAACAACACTCGATGAGACAACGGAATGGGATTTGGAAATTTATTCCGAAACCCTTGTTATGAAAGAAAAGAGAACCGGGCTGAAGGGCAATAAATACACCATCCAAACTTCGGGCTGGAAAGAAGGCCTTTACATTGTGCATGTAAAATACGGGGAAGAAGTGTTAACCGGGAAGTTGATGGTGAAAAAGTAGCTTTTAAAAGCGGCTCAACCCGCCACCGTTTAATATATACCGAAAAAATTTAACCTCCACGCAACCTATTCAGTACCTTAATCATCTTATTACAAATTGCGTTTGTGAAATGGTTAAAGTTTAATGACACTCCCGTGTAAAACACGGGGGAGAAAATTAATTATTAACCAAAAACAATTATGCCATGGAACGCCCTCCGCCTGCCCGGTGTACTTCAGTTGGCCTTTTTAAAAAGCATTCAGGAATTTTTATGTCTAACCAATAAAATGTGAAAATATGAAACCAAAAATATTAAAAACACTTTCAACTATCCTGCTCCTGCTGCCGCTTTGCGTGGTATTTCTTGGGGCAGGTTGCAAAAAAAATGACGAACTTCCTCCTTGTCATGCAAAAGGGGAAATTATTGAAGTTACGGGAGGATGTTATGGGGAAATTGTACTGATAGAGGTGGAAACCCCAAAAGGAATTGGACTTTCCGGAACTTTTTCTTATCCGGGTGGCGAAGATGAATCAATAACCTACAAAAATGCTATTGGCGTTCCCTATTTTTCAAAAATTGGAATATCAGATTCTGTCCCTCAAACTATTGGGACCTGGTTACATTTTGAATACAGGGAATTAACCGAGGAAGAAAGGAATCAACCTAGCCTTTTTGCAACTGATCCTCCAATTACTTGCCCGTCAATTTATGGCCCTCCTTCTGTTAAGAGATTGATAATAAACAAAATCATTAACTGCAAATAAAAAATAAAAACCATGAAAAAAATAAATCTAACCTTAATTGTGATTTTATTCACGTCGTTTGTATATGCTCAAAACGATTATTACTGGTCAGCCGGCAAAAAGCACTTTCTAAAGCAGCAGACTAATGCATTTGTAGTTAAACTTCAGGAAGAACTGACTTTTGATAATGCACGGAAAATAAAAAGTGACAGAAATCTTAAAGAATTAACAATAATGAAAAGGAACCTGGGGATTATTGTTGCCAATGATACTCTTGTTAATTCGAAAAAGTTAAAAGAATATGAGGAATTTTCAAATGCAATGCCGGTTTATCAGTTAGGCGATTTGCCTTTCTTCCTTACCGGTGAAATTCTTATGCACCCGAAGGATAATGTTTTTGTTGAAAATATTCTTAAGCTGGTGAACAATAAGGTATCTGTTAAGGATCGGACAAAGTACAACACCTATGTGTTGGAAACAGATGATTGGGATAAGCTGCTTGTATATTCGAACCTTATTTATGAAAGTGGCTTGGTCGAGTATTGCCATCCGAACTTTATTGCCCCAAGGCAAAAATTCCAGATTAATGACCCAAAGTATAGCGAACAGTATTATTTAAACAACACGGGACAATTTGGAGGAACTACAGGAATTGACATCAATGCACCGGAAGCCTGGGGGATAACAACCGGGAACTGCCCGGTTACAGTTGCCGTAATTGATGATGGTGTTGAGGATCACGAGGATTTAAATGGAAGGGTACTACAAGGGTTTACCCCTCAATTCTCACTACTGAATCCTGATACCCATGGTGGCCCAAATGAAAATGATCCTCCAGACGGTCCTGTCGGGCATGGCCAGTGTTGTGCAGGAATAATAGGGGCAACCCATAATTCATTGGGGATAAGGGGTGTCGCTCCTGAAGTAAATGTTGTTCCTATAAATATCTTTAATGACTGGTTTATTTATTCAGGAAAAGTTTATTATTCAGAAGATGCTCTGGATAATGCAGCTGCAATTGATTTTGCATGGAGTGATGCAGAAGCAGATATTTTAAGTAATTCTTGGGGATACAATACAACCGCCCCCGAAGATATTCCTGATGCAGATGAAATTATTGCTGCTATAGGAAGGGCAAGAAATCAAGGAAGGAACGGATCTGGTAGTATCGTTGTATTTGCATCAGGAAATTTCAATCAAGATTTTTCTGGTGTAACATTTCCCGCAAATGTAGATGGAGTGATTACAGTTGGTGCAGTTGATAAAAATGGGAGTATTTGGAATTACAGTTCACGTGGATCCGAAATGGACTTAGTTGCACCATCAGGAGCATTGGGTTTAATTGGAGATGTCCGCACAATTGATAGGGAAGGTAGTGATGGATATGAAACAGGAAATTATACTGATCGATTTGGTGGCACTTCTGCAGCATGCCCGCAAGTATCAGGTGTTGCTGCTTTAATGTTGTCTGTCAGGCCTGATTTAACCGAATCACAAGTACGTTCTGTCTTGCAACAGACGGCAATCGATATGGGAACTTCCGGATTCGATAATACTTATGGTTATGGCCGGGTAAATGCTTATGCTGCGGTACATGCAGTCTACCCTTATATTTCCGGTCTCGCTAATCTTTGCTCTTCCGGCGCAACATACAGCGTGGTCAATGCACCGCCCGGGGTTTATGTCCGCTGGGAATACAGCAACAACATTGAATCGTACTATGGCGGCAATACCTGGATAGCCCTTCGGGCAACGGGCAATGGCGAGGGCTGGGTCGGGGCCCATGTACCCGTGCCCGGCTGCGATACCCTTCACCTGCCCCGCATGACCGTTTGGGCAGGCATACCCACCATGTACAGCTTTTATACCGAGGTAAACGGCGAAGAGGTGAAATATTACGAGGTGGCACAGATTTGCCCCAGTACCATCAATTGTTTCGATGCCGAACCGGAAGTGGAAGAAATGGATGTAATAGCGGAAGATTATACCTGGCACCTGC
Organism: Prolixibacteraceae bacterium; assembly: GCA_021740385.1. GTDB lineage: Bacteria > Bacteroidota > Bacteroidia > Bacteroidales > Prolixibacteraceae > DAIMEA01. Next base: position 9,085 of record JAIOZY010000107.1, read on the forward strand.
CGCAAGGTTTTACTGTTTGGGGGCCAAACGGTAACGGTTTATGCTTCGATGCCCACGGCACAATTGGCTCGCCCATTACCGGCGATGTAACCAATGCCTGCGGTACAGGGTACGGGGTAATTCAAATCTACCTTGCCGACAACGGCTGTAGGGGGGCTTACCGTTATGCCATTTCGCCCAACCCCGTAAGCACGGTGCTTACCGTTGAGCAGTTAACGGTTGAAGAAGCTGCCGGCCGTGCGGTACTTGAGCCTGTCGAAGTGTACGGGGTTCCTGAAAAAGGGGCAGCGGACAAGGCATACACCGTTGAAATATGGCATGAAAAAAAGGGAAAGGTGATGGCTTTTGAATCGGAAAACAAAAGAGAGGCGATAGATGTCAGCAGGCTTGAAAAAGGGCATTACATCCTGCACATCTGCACCAAATATGCCCTTTACCAGGAGCTTGTGCTTGTTGAATGAAACGGGTTGGGTTAGCACCATGGGGATTTATGCCCTTCAAGCGCCTTGTTACGCAGGGCCCAACCCGCCACCGTTTAAAAAACCTGGCGGCGTTTAGCATACAACCACCACCCGAAATTATATATCCATCTCCACGCAACGTCTTCAGTTTCTTTTTCATCTTCTACGCGGTATGATTATTTTTTTTTAATTTTTTTTGAGTTTTCACGCAACCTTTTTGTATTTTACTCATCTTCTTAATAGTTGCGTTTGTGAAATGGTTAAAGTTTAATGACACTCCCGTGTAAAACACGGGGGAGAAAATTAATTATTAACTAAAAACGATTATGCGATGGAACGCCCTCCGCCTGCCCGGTGTACTTCAGTTGGCCTTTTAAAAAGGTATTCAGGAATTTTTATGTCTAACCAATAAAATGTGAAAATATGAAACCAAAAAAATTAAAAACACTTTCAACTTTCCTGCTCCTGCTGCCGCTTTGCGTGGTATTTCTTGGGGCAGGGTGCGAAGATTCCTATGAAAATGTTTATTTGGAATATACCAAGTGCCCTTGTGACTCGGAAACGGAATTTATTAAAGAAGTTACGATGGATAAGATAATGTTGTTCGATACAACCAAAACTACATTATCCGAAATGCAGGAATTATCTTTAGTTGGTGACAGTTCCTGTTTTGTTTGCTATAAACCTGAAATTAATAATGCCGTTTATTACTTATATAAAGGATTAATACAAGAAATTGGATTGGCAAAAGAGATTAGTTATATATGCAATTTCCCGGAAATTGCTGGAGAATGGGAAATCCCCTCCGATGGTATAGTAATTTCATATTCTGCCGATGTGTTTAAATCTTGTAAGTCAGTTGGTTCAATCGGTGGTTGGACATCATTTACGGATAATATTTTAGTATCATTAAAAAAATATAACAAATGAGAACATCGATTATAATTGGATTATTGGTATTTATTTTTTCTTTTCCTGCTCATTCACAAGATGTTTTTGTATATGACAGGAATGGAGCAAAAGAATATTTTGAAAGGATAGATAGTATTGTCCAAATTAAATTTAAAGACGGGACAGGCAATAACGAAAAGCTTGCTGTTGTTCAATCAGTAAACTCAAAGGTAAATTATTCAGGAATCTCAATAGAGAAGCGAATCTGTATCCCTGTTGATAAAAATAATCTGCCTGATTATAATAAGTTAAAAAGTGATAGCTCTGTTGTTTATGCCAATCAATCGTTACAATATGGTGATGGCACAATACAGATACCCACAGAGAAAATATTGGCGAGGGTTAAAGAAGGTTATAAAATCAAGGAAGTTTTGGATAAGCTAAATATCGAATATGAGAATTTTAGGCGTATTGGTCATAATCAAAACTCGTATTTAATTATTCTAAAAAACGGGGAATCTGTTGAAACAGCAAATCTTCTCTACGAATCAGGCTGTTTTGAACATGCGCAACCTACTTTTGCCCGTTTAATGACAAGTTTAAAAACCTATTATACCGACCAATGGGGGCTAAACAATACCGGGCAAAACGGAGGCACAGCGGGTATTGATATCAATGCCCCGGAGGCATGGCAAATAACAGAAGGATGCGATGATATAGTTGTTGCCGTACTTGACCAGGGTGTGGATTTAGACCATCCTGACTTGGCTGGGAATTTGTTAACAGGATATGATGCTACGGACGGCTCGGACGGGGCTGTGAATGGTGATTGCTCTGGAAATTATGCACATGGGACATGCTGTGCCGGTATTATTGCTGCTATTGATAATACTATTGGAATAAAAGGTGTAGCTCCTAATTGTAGAATTATTCCTGTTAGAGTTATGGAAAATAACTTTGTTAGCTATGATGATGATGCTACAGAAGGGATGAACTATGCTTAGGAAACAGCAGATGTCGACGTTATTAGTTGCTCATGGGGTGGAGGATCATCCTGCTCTGTTTTAAATGATGAAATAAGTTATGCATTAGAATTGGGACGAAATGGGTTAGGATGTGTCGTTGTTTTTTCTACAGGGAATGATAATAGTAGTGTTAATTATCCTGCCAACAGTAATTCTGACATTATAGCCGTTGGTGCCATGAGCCCTTGCGGAGAACGGAAAAACCCGAGTTCTTGTGATGGAGAAAATTGGGGGAGTAATTATGGTTCTACATTAGACCTAGTGTTGTGTTAACTTAAAATTGACGGATAAAGTCTTTTGAGCTTGATCCGTGCCTGATCGTTTGTAAACTGCCAATTAATTTTTGCGGTTTTGTTGTTCCTGTGGTTTTCCCATGCTTTAACTTCCGATGTTATTT
>JAIOZY010000004.1 GCA_021740385.1 Prolixibacteraceae bacterium
ACAAAACGAAATATCAAAATTCGCTATTCCCCCAGATGGAGGGGGCTTACTTTTGAAAATGCAAAATACAGATACTGATTAACTGAGCGTTAAAAGAATAAATTTATAACTATTCCGGTTTACCGGACAACAATGATTTGTAAACATATCCATACAACAAAACCATGAAATTTAAATACGTAACAGTGCTATTGTTATCTGTACTTTTATCGCTGAATTTGTCCGGACAACGACAAAAAGGAAAAACCGACGCAAACCTTTTCGGCCATGTTGTTTCAGAAGGTGAGCATCTTCCGTTTGTAACCATAACAATTGAAGGAACAATTATCGGAACAACAACCGATGAAACCGGTCATTATACAATATATAACCTTCCCAGGGGTAAATTTGTAGTTCAGGCCCGATCGGTAGGTTATAAACCGTTGAGGAAAGAAATAGTTCTCAAGAAAGGAAGATCTTTTGAATTGAATTTTGAACTCGAAAAAGACGTACTTGGCCTGGCCGAAGTGGTTGTAACCGGCGACAGGAATGAAAAAAACCGAAAAGATGCAGCTGTAATTGTAAATACACTAACACCGAAACTTTTCAACGTCATTAATTCTGTAACCCTGAACGAAGGCCTTAATTTTTGCCCCGGGCTGCGCATGGAATACAATTGTCAGAACTGTGGTTTTAGCCAAATTAGAATGAACGGCATGGAAGGCCCTTATTCCCAGATATTGATCAACGGGCGCCCAATCTTCAGCGGACTGGCCGGTGTGTATGGCCTCGAACTGATCCCGGCCAACATGCTCGAGCGCATTGAAGTGGTCAGGGGTGGCGGTTCGGCTCTGTACGGCAGCAATGCCATTGCCGGTACCATTAACCTGATTTTGAAAGACCCCATAGCCAATGCATACGAAGGAGGATTTAACGGGGGCGCTTCCGGAGTTGGAATGAACGGTTCGGGTGACCCGGCAACAGATTACAGTGTAAACGCAAATGCTTCTGTTATTTCCGGCGACAGTAAAACCGGCCTTTCATTATACGGGTTTTACCGCAACCGTAACCCGTTCGATGCAAACAATGATGGCTTTTCAGAATTAACAAAAATAAGCAATACCACCTTTGGTACACGGTTTTACCACCGTTTCGGCCTGCGAACAAAAATATCGGCCGACTTTTTTAACATTAAAGAAGAACGCCGGGGCGGCAATATGTTCGATTACCCGAAACACGAGGCAGGAATTGCCGAAGCCGTAGACCACAATATCACGACCGGGGCAATTACGCTCGACCATTTTACACGTGGCACCGATTTGTGGTCGACCTATTTTTCGGCACAGCAAGTTTTACGCGATTCGTACTACGGTGCCGGACAATCGTTACAGGATTATGGAAATACGAAAGGTCTCACCTATACCCTGGGAACGCAGTACAATGCGCATTTTGATCATGCGAATGTGACGGTGGGTGTGGAAAACCGCGAAGAATGGCTCACCGATCAGAAGCTTGCTTACCCCGATTTTGAAAATGCCGTGATTGAAAACGGTAAAATTGTTGAAATACCTCATACCGAAAATACATTGGTTGCCGACCAGCACAGCAGTTCGCTGGGAGGCTTTGCCCAGATTGACGTTACATGGAACAGGCTCAACGTTTCGGCCGGGGGCCGTTTCGACCATTATACCATTACAAACCTTGCCCGTGAAAGCGCTAAAAAAGGAGATGTTTTCAGTCCGCGACTTACATTAAAATACGACATTTACTCATTCCTGCAGGCACGGGTGAGTTATTCACAGGGCTACCGGGCACCACAAATTTTCGATGAAGACCTTCACATCGAAACTTCGGGCTCACGCCAGGTTTTGCATCAAAACGATCCGGCCCTTAAACAGGAGACCAGCCACAGCTACATTGCATCCATCGATTTTAATAAAAAGGTTGAAGAAGTAAACATCGGTTTTTTGGCCGAAGGTTTCTATACCCGGTTAAACGATGCGTTTGTAAATGAATATGGCGAAGCCAACGAAAACGGTGTGGTGGTGTATACCCGGAAAAATGCCGATGGAGGGGCAACCGTTAAAGGCATTAACTTAGAGTTGAACCTGGTGCCCCAAAAAGCTTTTTTATTAAAAGCAGGCTATACATTTCAAGCCAGTGAATACGATGAAATACAGGAGTTTGACGAGTTCCGTTTCTTTCGCACACCCGACCAGTACGGGTTTTTAACCGTTGATTGGCAGCCCCTGAAAAAAATGGGTATATCGGCAACGGCCAACTACACAGGTAAAATGCTTGTTCCCTATTTTGGCCCCCGGATCGACAACCCCGAAGCGGGCATGTTGGTTGAAACATCGCCGTTTCTCGATTTGGGCCTGAAAGCCAGGTACAACATTAAACTAAACGGGGCTACGCTTCAGGTTTTTGCCGGCGTTAAAAACCTCTTTAATGCCTATCAGGGTGATTTTGATGAAGGCATTGAACGTGACCCGGGGTATGTTTACGGGCCCGGTTTGCCGCGCACCATTTATACCGGACTGAAAATTGGCAACATGCTGAAATAATGTTTACACTCTCCCGGTTTGACTACATTGTGGTCAGCCGGGTTTTTTGTTTTTTTATTTCGTTTCATACCTTTAACCGGTAAACTCCTGTTAAACGAATCACAATGCGAAAATTTAAACTCATCCTGAAAATTATCCTCTTTGTACTGATCATTGCTGTTATTGCCGGTTATTTGTTCCTGAATCATGTAAAAACCAAGGCCATTCCCGATTACAACGCGACCATCGATTTGGAAAACATGGTTGATGAAGTTACAGTTTATCGCGATCAATATGCAATACCCCACATTTATGCCCAAAACGAAACCGATTTATACCGGGCAGTAGGCTATGTTATGGCTCAGGACAGGCTTTGGCAAATGGACCTGATCAGGCGGATAACAACCGGCCGTTTATCCGAGGTGCTTGATCCGGGATTGGTAGAAGCCGACCGGATGTTCCGGGCACTCGATTTTTCAGGGAAAACGGAAAAGGTGCTCAAAAAAACGGATCCAAAAATACTTGAATGTTTTGATGCTTATTGCGACGGCGTTAATCAGTATATCGAAGCAAATAAAAAGAAGCTTCCGTTTGAATTTACTCTGCTTGGTTACAAACCCGAGCCCTGGGAAAGGGTTCACATTGGCAACATGATTGGTTACATGGCGTGGGACCTTTCCATGTCGTGGAACATTGAAGTGACCTTGTACAAAATTTCAAAACAGGTTGACGAGGAAAAGTTCATGGAACTTATACCGGATATGGATTACCAGAAAACACCCATTTTCCCCGATTTCATGAAAAACAATTCCGAACTGGAGTTTCAAACGGCGTTTAATGAAATTGAAAAGGCTATTAAAAGCCTTGGGTTTGAGGTTTTCAGTGGTTCGAACAACTGGGCGGTTTCGGGCAAAAAATCTGAATCGGGGTACCCCATGTTGGCTAACGACATGCACCTGGGGCTAATGGCACCCGGGATATGGTATCAAATGCACCAGGTTGTCGAGGGCGGATTAAACGTTACTGGCGTTGTGCTTCCCGGCCAGCCTTTCGTAGTTTGCGGCCATAACAGCGACATTGCATGGGGCATGACCAATGTGATGCTCGACGATATTGATTTTTACCTGGAAACCCTGAACCCCGAAAACGAAAACCAATACTTGCTGGATGGTGAATGGAAAGAATTGAAAGTTGTTGAAGAAACTATCAGTGTTAAAGGTGAAGACGAACCGGTAGTTGTTGAAAATAAATTTACTCACCGCGGACCGGTCATCAGCGATTTTAAAAACATAAGTGACCGTGCAATATCTATGGCATGGGTTGGTAACGGGTTCAGTAATGAAATTCTTACGGTATATCGGTTTAACAGGGCTACAAACTGGGATGAGTTCCGCGAGGCGGCCAGCCATTTTACCTCCATTGCACAAAACATTGCCTATGCCGACAAAAAAGGAAATATCGGCTTGCAGGTCTGCGCAGGGGTGCCAATACGGGAAGGAAACCCGGCATTGATTTATCCGGGCGACACAAGCCTTTACGACTGGAAAGGTATTGTCCCCTTCGATGAACTTCCATATTCGTACAACCCCGAAAGCGGCATGGTTTCAAGCGCAAATAACCGAACTGTTGGCGACGATTATCAGTATTACATTAGCTACTGGTACGACTTGCCCAACCGAATTGAACGGATAAGGGAAATGCTTTCGGCCAAAGAAAAATTATCGGTCGATGATTTTAAAGCCATCCAGTGTGACCAACTTTCTGTTTTTGCACGGAAGTTTACACCGGTTTTTGTTCGTGCGCTTGAAGGGACCGATTTGAACGAAATGGAAAAACAAGCCCTGAAAATTTTAAAAAACTGGGACTTTGTTATGGGTAAAAATGAAGCCGCCTCGCTTATTTTTGAAAAAATATACAACAACCTGATGAAAGGGGTTTTCCACGATGAACTGGGCGATGAGCTATACGAACAATTGATCGCACAGGATTTGGTACCATCGTATTTGCTCGATAAAATCAGGATAACACGTACCTCGGCCTGGCTCGATGATGTTACGACTTCAGAAAAGATTGAAACCCTCGATGATAATATCTGCAAGGCGTTCAGTTTGACTGTGAGCAACTATTCCGAAGAACTGAGTGCTGACCCGGCTTCATGGGAATGGGGCCGTTTGCATATTCTTGAACTTAACCATCCCATGGGCAGCAACAAAATGGTACGTAAACTTTTTGGTGTGAACCGCGGCCCCTATTCTGTTGGTGGCAGTTACCATACCGTTTGCCCGTACAGTTATCCCATGGACAAAGAATTTATTGCGAACCACGGGGCATCGGAAAGACACATTTTTACATGCGGCAACTGGGACGAATCCGAAACGGTTATCCCAACCGGTACATCGGGCATTCCGGCCTCGCGGTTTTACTGCAGCCAAACCGACATGTACATCAACAATGAATACCATGCCGACCTGTTTACGATGAAAGCCGTGAAACAGGGAGCAAAATTTAAAACGTTACTGCATTAGGGGTTGATGATTGTTATAATGTCAAAGGCGGGAAATATTCCCGTGCACTGCCCCATAAAACGCCCCCATTAGTTTGAAATAACTATATTGTGACTTAATTTAGAGGGCGTTAAAAAGGATATAAAAAGGCACACTACGCATCTCCCGGAAAAGTTAGGGACGATAATTAGGGAGGAGAAAGCACCTGAATGTTTGGCATTTTTTGTTCAGTTATATGAATGCGTATAAAAGGCAAAGAACAAATAAAAAATAGATTTGCATTAGTAATAAATACCTCATTGACTTTAGCAATCAAAATACTTGTTTCAAATTATTGATGGTGAAAAAGTTAGAAAAACAATAATTATTGTCGTTAACAACATTTTGAAAATTGTATTGCAGTGGCAGTGCAGGTTTTTCGCCTCGGATTTCCACATGATTGTCTTTAGTTCTGCGGACGGGTATTCACCCGCAATCCGTAACGACGACTTACAATTTGCCGAATGTCATGATAAGTTAAAGATTTCGAAACCGTAATAAACATGAATGATAAATTATTGCTATTTTTATAAAAAAAAGAAGGATGAGATCAGATATAAATAACAAGATAATATCTTATTTAATCAAATATTCTCCGGCAAAGATTGGGATTTTTGGTTCATATGCGCGTGGAGATGGTAATGATTTTAGCGATATTGATATCCTGGTGGATTTTAAAGGACAAATTTCCCTGTTTGATTTAGGAGGCATAAAGTATGATCTTACAGAATTATTAAAAAGGCCGGTCGATATCGTGACGGAACGTTCAGTAAACAAGAGGATTAAGGATTATATCAATAGGGACTTAAAAATAATCTATGAATGATGGAGAAAGATGATTTTGTTTACATTGAACATATTCTTGATTCAATTAGCAAGATTGAAAAATACACGGGTTCCATAAATGCTTCTGAATTTGTTGATAATGAATTGATACAAGATGCCGTGATTAGGAATTTTGAAATTATTGGTGAAGCGACTAAAAATATATCAAACGATTTTAGGGAAAAAAATTCTGATATTCCATGGAAAAAAATGGCAGGTATGAGAGATTTACTAATTCATGATTATTTAGGCATTGACCTCTATGCTGTTTGGGAAACAATAAAACTTGATTTGCCAAATCTAAAAAGCGAATTATTGAAAATTGCATTGCGGCGATAGTATAATCTCGTTGTTGGAGTAAAATTGCCTGCAAGCAGTAAATTTTAAATATATCATTTTTATAAAGATTAAGATTATCTCAGATTTTTGGGTTAGTGATGTTTTAAAACGGCTTAAGCTCAAACGTTCCCCGTACACCAACTTTCCCGTCACAAATAATTACCAGCGAAAGAATTTCAGCTTGTTTGTGGGCATATTCAAGCGTTATATCTATATCGCCAGCAGTTTTTACAAGGTTGCCCAGGGCTGTTGCCCATGCATCAGCCAATAAGGTATTTTTGCAGGCAACCATAACGGCATCGGCCTTGCCAAAACTTTTCGACGGTCCTACCGTACCGGCCGAGGTGCAAATGCCAAGGGGTGTTTCGCTTGCAGGAATTTCAATGCCGACTTTCCCCGATAGAGGCGATTCCCCGGCATATATTGAAAGTACCAGGTCTTTTTTTAACGAAAGAAAAAGGTCACCGCCGTTTTCAACCACAACTTCTTTCACCTTAAATTCCGACAGGATGGCTTTCCCGATGTATTCCGAAAAAGCGCCGGCCACTGCCGCCATGGGCCCGGTTTCGGCTTTTTTTGCAGCACCGGCCATTTCCCGGGCAATACCGGGGGCAGAGGTTGAAATTTCTACCGGATAGAAAGTGCTGGCAAAATTGGGATTCGAAAGGATATATGCTTCAAGTTCTTTTCTGAGGCTGATTAGCTGTTGTTGTGCAAAAAGGGGTATGTCATCACGGAAACTTTCAGGGTTAATGCCAATCCAAAGGTCAGAATCTTTGTAGCCAACCACGAATGAATTGAACCGCCCCTGACCCATTCCCGAGCGGTAGAAACGGGATTCGACACCTCTGTTTTTTTGTTGGTTTTCAGGATTCATAATACGTGTTGCCCTTTCAGAGCACAATCCATTGATTATTCTTTTTACCGGGGCGTTGCCCCGGGATGAAATATATAAGCCTTTCAAGCTTTGCTAAATAAAACACTCCGGATAAAGCCGTTAATGTAAAAATTATCACTGTTGTCCGGGAAAATAAAAAAGAGTGAGCAATCTCTTTTTTTAAACCGGACAGTAATGAAAAATTATATTAATTACTCCCTTTTTACACTGGCCAATCGTCCCTCCCGCTTTAGGGGAGGGGATTAATCTCCGTTGCTAAAATGGATTTCGAATAATCCCAGCGGGCATGCTTTTACACAAAGTTCACAGGCCACGCATTCGTCTTTGTTAAATTCCAGCTCCCAGGTTTCGGGGTTCATGGTTAATGCGCCGGCAAAACATACAGCCGTGCAATTCCCGCAACTGATACACCGTTCCTGGTCGAGTTTTATCTGTTTGTCCAAGGGCTGGCATTCTACATGGTGTTCTTTAAGGTAGGCAATGCCTTTTTCAATATTCTCCTCTGTCGCTTCCATCTCGAGTAACAGGTTGCCCCTTTTCCCGGGCATGACTTCCGCTTTCAGGATGTTTATGCTGATATCGTAATCTTTTACCAGGACATAGCTCAATGGCTTGTCGCCGCTCTGGGGCGGGAAACGCAATATGTATCGTCTTTTAATTAGGATCATGCATTACCTCCTTCCTTAACTTCAATATCTTTCAATGCTTTCAGCGAAGTATTTGTTGGGAAAAGCTGTACGGGTTCCTGAACCCAAAATTGTCCTTGTTGTAATTGCGATTTAAGCAGAGCTGCAATTTTTCGTGCTTTGGCAAGGCTTGCTACAGGAGCCGTGCGTATTTTTTGACCGTTTACCTCAATTTCGCCCGAGCGAAGTTGTTCGTATGTAACCTGACCAAGCTTCGGGGTTCCAACCGTACCGTAATCGAGCACCGAGGTTTGTATCTCGCTGTTGTTGATAGAAACCCTTCGTGCAATTTCAGCATTGATAACCGGGATGGGTATCCCGATACCAATAAAGATGCTTACCCCATAACGCTCGTAATAAGCTGCCTGAATAAACTCGCTGTTCATTTCTTTCAGGTTCCCGATAACGGCCAGCGTGGCTGCATTGGTAACGGGTACCCCGTTTTCATCTTTTGGGCGTGTGGTGTGAAATTGTGTACCCGGCCATACAACGTAACCGGTTGTGCCACCAATAAATATGCGGGTGCCAATGCCTATGGTTTTCAACTCGGGGTCGTTAAGCAAGGGGCTCAGTTCACCCGAAGTTGAATAGGTCGCATTCCGCATATTGGGTAGCAGGGTGCCCATGTACGTATATTTTGTTTTTGCCGTTGTGTTTACCGCAACGTTGTAATTTTGATAGGCATTGCGGGGGTTGAAAAGGAACATTTCATTAACCGAGTTTTTATTGATCACGGTGTGGATGTGTTTCCGGGGGTAACAGTCGGTACCTTTGCCCCAGGCTTCCAGTTCCACGTCTTTGCCTTCAATTAGTTCCTGTATTACATGTGCGCCACCGTATGTGGGGTTATCGGGATTTACAGCAGTTGCACCAATGTATGTATCAACAGCAGCAAGTCCTTCGTAGGCCGGAACACCGTTAAGCCTGATTTTTTCCATGCGGATTTGCGGATCGGCATGTCCAAAATTTATGAATGCACCGCTCGAACACATGGCCCCAAAAGTTGCGGTGGTAACAACATCAACTTTTTCAGCAATTTCCTCTGGTGTGGCTGTCCTGGCCATTTCGGCCACTTCTTCGGCTGTGAGTATTACAGCACTGCCCTGTTTAATTTTTTTGTTTATTTCTGAATATGATTTTGTAACTGACATTGAAATATAGTTTAATTATCACTCCGTTTCTACGGTCGGGTTTTGGCACCTTTCCCATGCCGGGAGGTTGCCAGTGGATTGTTGAGCCCGTTCTCTACCCACTTCTTTATAATTAAAAAACGCGTGAAGTGTTTTTAATCGGATGTAAAAGTAAATCCAATTTTGGAAACTACAAACAGACTTGATAAAAGAGATCAATCAGGAATGTGAAAATTTGGGGTTAAAGCCCGAGTTTATTGTTATAAACAATTAATCCCCTGAGCGTATTCATGCTTTTTATTGCCGGTGGAACATTGCCGGTGAGGTTATTGTTCGAAATGTTCAGGTAATTGAGTTTTTTTAATTTGGCCAGCTCTTCGGGAATTTGGCCTGATAGTTGGTTAAAACCTATATGAATCCGTGTCAATTCTTCCATGTTGCATAATGCTGCCGGTATTTCGCCCGAAAAGTTGTTGTTGGATAAATTCAACCAGCGTAACTTTTTCATGTTTTGCAACGTACCGGGGATATTGCCCGAAAACCCGTTGTTTGAAAATGAAAGGTAAATGAGTTCGTTCAGTAAATCGATCGTTTCAGGAACAGTTCCCGTTAACTTGTTGTACGAAAGGGATAAACCTTTTAGCTTTTTCAGATTTGTAATTGTAGAAGGAATGGGTCCTTCAAGCTCGTTATACGATAAAATCAACTCATCCAGTTTCGTTAAATAACCTATCGACCGGGGTATTGGGCCTGTTAATTTGTTGTTGGCCAGGTTAAGCTTTGTTAATGCCTCAAGCTGGCCTATTTGTTGGGGAATGGGGCCCGTAAGGTTGTTGTTAAAAAGGAACAGCCGTTTAAGATAAGTAAGGTGGGTTATTTCGTACGGAATGTAGCCCGTTAAGTTATTCGAGTTGAGGCTCAATTCAACAACATGACCATCGATAACAGAAACCCCGTACCAACTTGAGGGAGTATTTGAAATTAACCAATTGCGGTTTTCCATCCACGAGTCTCCGTTGGTCTCGTTGTACAGTTTTATTAATGCCTGAAGTTCGTTTAACGGAATTTCGGTAACTTCCGCCTGGTCAAATTCTTCCTGCCCATAAAGCATGTAAGAAAATGTAAGTAGGCAAATTGCCGGGAGAATATGTTTCAACGCCATGTTTATATTTTTATCTTCTCCAAAAATTGAACTTTAACAAATTTAAAAAATATTACTGAACAAAAAGATGAAATGCAATTTTAAACCTCACTTTTAAGGTATTTATAGAAAGAAATGTTTCTCCTCTTTTTTTATGATGGCACCAGAAAATATTGGCATTCGGTATTTTTGGGTTAAATTTGCCGGTCGGACAAATTTTTGATAATGGAACAAGATTTATTGATTTACAATACCCTGAGCAAGAAAAAAGAAGTTTTCAAACCCATTACACCGGGTTATGCCGGTATGTATGTTTGCGGCCCCACCGTATATGGCCATGCCCACCTGGGCCATTCGCGCCCTGCCGTAACCTTCGACCTGGTATTTAGATATTTGCAGCATATTGGATACAAGGTTAGGTATATACGGAACATTACCGACGTGGGGCACCTGGTAGCCGATGCCGATGAGGGGGAAGACAAAATTGCCAAAAAAGCCAAAACCGACAGGCTTGAACCCATGGAAGTGGTGCAAACCTATACCAACAGTTACCACCGCAACATGGACCAGTTGAACGTGTTGCCTCCAAGCATTGAACCCACTGCCAGCGGCCACATTATTGAACAGATTGAACTGGTAAAAAAACTAATCGAAAAAGGGTTTGCTTACGAAAACAACGGGTCGGTTTATTTCGATGTTGAAAAATATGCACAGGACTACGAATACGGAAAACTTTCCGGAAGGAAAATTGAAGATTTACTGGCCAATACCCGCGAATTAGACGGGCAACATGAGAAACACTCCACACTCGATTTTGCATTATGGAAAAAAGCACAGCCCGAACACATTATGCGCTGGCCTTCGCCCTGGAGCAACGGATTCCCCGGGTGGCACACCGAGTGCATTGCCATGGGTACCAAATACCTCGGCGAGCGTTTCGATATTCACGGCGGGGGCATGGATTTGCTTTTCCCGCACCACGAAGCCGAAATTGCCCAAAGCTGTGCAAGCCTGGGGCACGAAAGCGTGAACTACTGGATGCACAACAACATGATTACCATTAACGGGCAAAAAATGGGAAAATCGCTGGGCAATTTTATCACACTCGATCAGTTTTTCAGCGGCAGCCACCCGCTTGTTGAAAAAGCATACAGCCCAATGACCATCAGGTTTTTCATTTTACAGGCCCATTACCGCAGCACCCTCGATTTTTCGAACGAAGCCCTGCAGGCTGCCGAAAAGGGCCTCGATCGCTTGTTGAAAGCGGTTGAGGCAATTGAAAAAATTAAACCCTCGGGTGAACCGACTGTTGATGTGGCTTCACTTGAAGAAAAATGCTACACCAATATGAACGATGATTTCAACAGCCCCGTTGTTATTGCGAACTTGTTCGACGGCGTACGTATGATCAATTCCCTGAACGATGGCAAAGAGAAAATTGACGCCGACGGCCTCGGGAAACTGAAGAAGCTTTACCACGATTTTGTTTTCGACATACTTGGTCTTAAAACCGAAGAATCCGAAGCAGGCAATAACGATGTCCTGAATAATGTTGTCGACCTGCTTTTAAACCTGCGCCTTGAAGCCAAAGCTAACAAAGACTGGGCAACAGCCGATAAAATCAGGAACGAATTAACAGCATTGGGTTTCGAAATAAAGGACAAAAAAGATGGCTTTGAATGGGAACTGAAAAATTAATACGAATGATTTTTATTGAATATTACAGGACCAATTATTGCTTTTTCAATTTCTAAACAGATCGAATCCATCCAATGACATAATTCAGTTGCTGCTTTTGAATCATTTTCAATCCTGAAATCTCCGGTTTGCCTTAAAATCAGCTTTTGATAAACATCAGCTTCATTATAAAAAATAAATGCAGAAAACGCAATTATACCGGCATCGCACATTTCATGTGCAGGTTCAGAAATTGTTCCCCGTGTTGCTTTGCCAATCAATTCCACTTTATGGTTCAATTCATTTTTATCAATTTTGAGACAAATCGAATCGGTATTCATTAAATTCATTTCCATGTCTTCTGAACTGATTTTCCCAAGGGAATCGCAAAAAAACCAGTTTTCAGGTAGGTTATAACAATGTACATTCCCAAAAGAGTCAATCAACCATCCTGAATGCTGATACCCCCAGGCATGGTTAATGTATTCGCATTGGAAAAGAATTTTTTGATTTTTGCCAGGAAATACAGAAAAATCTTCTTTGCAGCCAACAAACAGAATCAGTAGTAAAATTGTAAATACTATTTTTTCTTTCAACAACATGATCATTTATTTTTCCATTATGATCAGATTGACTTTTTAAAGGTTGCGTTTAGAATTAAAAGAACAGGAAATATCAGCGTTTCAAAATTTTTCCCGACCAGGTTTCTTCTTTTGAATTGATAAGAAGAAAATAGATTCCGCTTAAATATCTTTCAAAATTAATTTCGTTCTCTTTTTGGGTTAAACAAGTGTTATGTATTTCATTACCGTAGATATTGAAAATTTTAACATGAACAGGATTATTGTAATCATGTATCAAAGTAAAGGCTGTTTTGACCGGGTTGGGAAATATCTTTAATGGAATTCTGTTTTTTTTGTTGTCATAAAAAGAACTGCTGCCATTATTTATACAGGGAACCAGTTGTTCACCATCGTCCCACCGTTTTTTTGCCGGTATGGTGTGTTCATTAATTTCCGACTCGGGACCAATGGCCGGCCAGGGCAGGGTGTTGAAAAACGCGGGTTTTTCATCGAGATAGAGCGACGGGGGTAAATCGCCATCAAAGAAATCATCAAGCAGTACTTTGCTGTTGTAGTTGCTGTGCCTCCAAGTGTTTTTGCTGTTACCTGCAATGGAAATGCCGCCCTTTACAATTTCGTTCCCGATTATGTTTTGGTCGTGGGTATAATCCTGAATAATAATGTTATCGGTTTCAACGCGATTGCGAAAAAAAGTATTACCCGGCCCCGAAGGCCCCCAGTAATCGCCCGCGATAATCTTCTGCACAATGTTGCCTTCAATTAGGTTGTACATGCCATAGTGGCCGTGCATGGCAATGTCGTTGGGGTTCCCGTGCGGTTCGCGTGAATAGTTGTAGGCAAACACGTTGCCAATGGCTCCTTCTTTTGCCAGGAACGCGTGGCGCAGGTAATGGAATATGTTGTTTTCGATCAGGCAATCGGAAGGATGGTCGGCCAGGTTTACGCCGTAGCCATGGCCCCCGCCACCGTAATCGTAAGCATGATGAAAGTAGGAATCCCTGATTTCGATGTGTGATGAAAAAAGTATTTCAACGTGTCCGCGGTCGCTGTATGAACCTTCAATGTTCCTGATCCAGCAATTGGATGCATAATAAAATCGCAGGTTGTAATCGTTGCCGTCATCAAGCCTGATTACCTTCAGGTTTTCGAGCCCGGCGCCGGTGATCATTTTTGCCGGTTTTACCCGCACATTGTATTCGGGCGAAAAGCCGTAATACAGCTGATGTTCAAGGGTGAGTTGATTGCCGTTAATTTCAACCACTTTAATCATTTGGCCGGTTACGTTTTGTGCCCAATTGGTATTCCATGTATCCTCGGTGTACATCTTTTCCGGTATGTTATCCTGAAGTATTTCAAGGTGTTCGGAAACCTTAAAACGGGAAGGGCCTTCAACCGTGATAACGTCCGATCCTTTTTCGTAGCCGGCAGTTACAGGGGTTTCGTTACCAACATCATTCGACCTGAACCAAACGCTGGGTGCGGCTTCACCCGACAAGTCAAATTTCAGGGTAGTTTGATCGCTGCATGCACCCCTGATTACAACACTGTCTTTCATCACCAGCGTGGCTGAAAAGAAATACTCACCCGGTGGAAAATACAACACCGTGCCGGGTTGTGCTTCATTAATTGCATTCTGTATAATGGGCTGGTTGTTGGTTGTACCATCGGCCTTTGACCCAAGCTGAGTTACATCAATAATATTGGCATATTCGGGAATGTCACCCTGCACACCGGCCACCGACCAGTCGATACGGTTTTCGGGAGGGGAAATTAAAACGGAAACGGTGTCGGTGTGGTTTGCTGCTTTTAAGTGAAGGCAAAAAGGAAAAACGCCAACCAAAACAAATAATATCAGTTTGCTTTCAATGTATTCTCTCATTTTACAGGTCATTTAATTTTTGCAAAAATTGGTTTTTTCAAAGGTATGTTTTAAAAAAGAAACGGCATAAACTCAAAAAGATATCTGGTTTTTTAACTATAAAAAATAAACGAATCAGAATTTGGATTGAATGCAAGTTACTGTTAATTTTACTTAACAATTCAGAAGCTAAATCCAATCTTTCATCTCATGAAAAAATACATCACGTTTACTTGTTTGCTTTTTGCCATAAACGTGGCAACAGCACAGCCCCGGGAAGCAAACATAATCGGAAATTTCATCGTACAGGATAATAACCAGCCGGCAAGCATGGGGTTAATGTCTGATTATGAACTGGTTCTCGATAGTACGGTTCAAGAAGGCTACAACCCCGATACAGGAACATGGGGCAAGCAATACAAAGAAACGTTTGAATTCGATTCGCTGGGGAACAACACCCGGTATATGAGGTATAAATGGTCGGATGAAGATGGCGGTTGGAATAATCTCGAACGGCAGGTTTTTGAATACAACGAAGCCGGGCAGCGCACCCGCTATGAAAAAAGTATATGGAACGATGAAGCGGGATACTGGCAAGGGGAATCGAATACGCATTACGCTTATGATGAAAACGGGAACCAAATACAATACCTTTCATTTGAGTGGGACGATGAAAACCGCGAATGGAAGAACAGGGTAAACGTTTTGGAAGAATACACCTTCGATTATGATTACACGATGAACCAAATATTGCTGCCTAACAGGTATTCATACATGTATTACTCCCATAAAATTGAATCGGGTTCGGAATATGAATGGGATACCATTGCCAACGAACTGACCATGACAAACGTAACAACCTATTGTTATTCAGAAATTCAGGGCGAATCATCAGTTAGAGCATCATCCGGGAATGACGTGAAGGTATATCCCAACCCGGCAACGGGCTTTGTTACTGTTGGTTTGAACTCACCAACACTGTTCTTCGAAGTGTTCAGCCTAAGCGGGGAACGGCTTATCAGTAAAAATGTAATGGGCACAAACCGCATTGACATTAGCGCCCTTCAAACCGGATTGTATGTTTACAAAGCACATACCGACAATAAAACAATAAAAGGAAAATTCATTGTAAAACACTAATAAACGAACGAGATGAAGCATTTTATTAATCTAACTACATTAATTCTTGGAATTTTTTTGCTGATGGCATGTAATCAGAAAACAGAAGAAACCGGTAAAAACCCTGCCGGCTTTGAAATCGAAAAAGGTGTTAACCTGAGCCACTGGCTTTCGCAGGATTTTGGCTGGGCGCCCAAGTATTCCTTTGTAAAAGAGGCGGATATCCGTTTCATCGACAGCATTGGTTACGACCATGTGCGTATTCCCATTGACGAAATTGAAATGTGGGACGATGCCGGGCAACCCATTGAAGAGGCCTTTGAACAATTGCACAACTGCCTGGCATGGTGCGATAAATACGGGCTGAATGCCATTGTTGATTTACACACCATTCGGGCACACCACTTCAACGCTGAAAACGAGGGCGGCGAAAATACCCTTTGGGACGATCCCGCCGAGCAGGATAAATTTGTCGGGTTCTGGTTGAAACTGTCCGATGAATTAAAAAATTACCCGGTAAATGAAGTTGCCTATGAAATTCTGAACGAGGCTGTTGCTCCCGAGCACGAACAGTGGAACAAGCTGTTGAACAAGGCCATTGCCGCCATCAGGGAGCGTGAGCCAAACCGGGTTATTGTGGCAGGCCCCAACATGTGGCAGATAGCGCCCAACCTGCCTTACTTAGATCTTCCTGAAGGCGATAAAAACATCATCCTCAGCTTCCATACTTATTCGCCCATGATGCTTACTCATTACAAAGCGGGTTGGACCCAACTCAAAGACTTCGATGGGGAAGTAAGCTATCCCGGTCCCATCATCAGCGAAGAAGATTACGCTGCCAATGTCGATTCAACCAACGAAAGTACGTTTCAGTTTTACAATGAAGCACTCGAAAACTGGGGCCCCGAACGTTTGGTCGAAGTTTTTCAGCAAGGGCTCGACTTTGCCAATGCGAAAGGGCTGCAACTTTATTGCGGCGAATTCGGGTGCATGCCTACCGTACCCCGTGATGCCCGCCTGAAATTTTATGCCGATCAGGTAAAGGTATTTGAGGATAACGGCGTGGCCTGGTGTAACTGGGAATACAAAGGGGACTTTGGTCTCTACCACTGGGATTACGAGCAGTTAAAACCGCTCGAACCCGACTGGGATTTTATTCATACGCTTTTGCCTCCTGAAAAAGAATAGTTTTCAAAACAGGAAAACGCTGATAACGAGAATTTTTTAAATGAATACCCTTGAACGAAAATTATTATTTTTTGTAACAGTGCTTCTCTTTTTTTATGGATGTAAAGAAGACATTGTTGAACCCCTGCCCATTGAAATACTGGGCCAGGTTACACACGTGTCGGAATACAACGGGAACAACGGGGCTATCGACATTTATGTTTCAGGGGGAACGGAACCTTATACGTATGCCTGGTCGAATGGAAAACTACGCAGGATATCGACAGCCTCGAAGCCGGCATATACTGGGTTTGTGTTACCGATATACAAGGAACAATAAATAGCGACACCTTCGAGGTTTGTCAACCCGTGCCCGATTCGCTTGTTTTCGCAAAAACAGTTACGCACGTTTCGGCTTACGGTTTAACCGATGGTAAAATCGACATCACCGTTACCGGCGGGGTTAAACCGTATACATATTTGTGGTCGAATGGCGATACATCGGAAGACCTCGATTCACTTGAAGCCGGAACGTACATTGTAACCGTTATCGATGCCATCGATTCTACCCTGACCGACACAACCGTTATTAACCAACCCGATCCGGAACCGCTGGCGTTATCGCTTTCAGCGTTTGATGTAAGCGAATACGGTAAAAACGACGGGGCTGTTTATTCAACCGCAACCGGGGGAGTTCAACCCTATTCGTACGAATGGTCAAATGGTGAAGTAACACCCGATATCGAAAACCTGGAACCCGGCACCTACCGGCTCACGGTAACCGACAACCTGGGCACAACGGTTTCCGAAAGTGTAACCTTGTCGGAACCGGCCCCTGATGCACTTATTTTCAGCATCGAAACCATCATCCATCCTTCCGAAACAGGCGCTTCCGACGGTGAAATTCACACCAACGTGAGTGGCGGTTATCCGCCCTACACCTTTTCATGGTCGAACGGAGAAACCGGACAAAACCTGGAAAACATCCCCGCAGGTACTTACAGCATTACTGTAAGCGACACTATTGGACAGTTTAAAAGTGAAACAGTTGTGCTAACCGATTCGGTTTGCGATTACGACGGGAACGCCTATTTATACATCAAAATTGGCGAACAGGTGTGGATGCAGCAAAACCTCAGGGTAACCCATGACCCCAACGGAACAGCCGTTACATGTTATGCATACAACGGCGATGAAACCAATGCTGAAATTTACGGGATGCTTTACATCTGGGATGCAGCCATGAACGGTTCAATTGTTGAAATGGCACAGGGCATTTGTCCCGAAGGGTGGCACATCCCCAGCGATGAAGAATTCAAAATACTTGAAATGGAACTCGGCATGACCCGCGAAGAGGCCGACATGGTGAATACATGGCGTGGCCGGAACATTGGTACAAAACTGAAAGCCGAAGGTTCGTCGGGGTACAACGCCTTAATGTCGGGGCGGCGTAACGGCAACGGCTCGTTCGGTTACCAGGGCATGTTTGAGTACATGTGGACATCGACCCCTTTTGATGACGATTTTGCCTGGCGTAGGTGCTTAAGCCGCTACGACGATACCGTTGGCCGCTGGAATACTTTTCCGAAAAGCTACGGGTTTTCTGTCAGGTGCATTAAAAACAATGAGTGATGAAAAGAATAAAACGACCAATACCGATATGCTTGGTGCTGATGCTTTTTTTCAGCACAGCGGCATGCGACAAAGACCCTGAAAAACCGGGAGGTAATGAAGAAAAACTGGTTTTTGAACTGCTTACAACCAACAGGGATACCCTGCTCCCCGGCCAACAAGCACGCCTGACCGCAATAGCCCGAGGTACCGGCCTGGTGTATTATTGGAGCGCCACTGCAGGAGATATCCTCGGTTCGGGCAGCAACGTAACCTATGCCACAACCCCCTGCGTTGAAGGTGATATTGAATTAACCGGATGGGGACTTTCTAACCTCAATTTTTTGCTGAAATATAATTTCTATTCCGATTTGGTAAAACGTGTTTATTTTTCGAGTGCCGCCGGGATCAAGGTCCCTGCATCGCGAAAATACCAAAGCGTAAATTACGTTGAACTGCCCTATCAACTGCAACCTTCGCAGGGTGCTTTCGGTTTTATACTGAATTCGTCTTTTGTAAAAGAAAATTCCGGTCAGGGAATTCGCTATTTCATAACAAACCGGGTAGAATTGAACGGCGCCAATCAGAAAAACTACATCCCGGGTGCTTCAATTTTTACGGCATTTTACGTGTCGAAACATCTGATGTTTCCCTGGTTGAAAGGCGACTGGACGGTTATACTGCAACTCCGGAACGAAATAAGGTTGAAAGATACCGACCGTAGCGAACTGAACCATTCAACCGGCAGTTGCCTGTTTTTTGCCGTACCCCAAATCAATTATGTACTAAACGAAAAATGGAACATCAGCGCCATGGTCGATTTGCCGGTTTACCAGTATTTTAACGGCACACAACTTGGAAGCGGGATTGGTTTCTCGGCCGTACTGTCGCGCACGTTCAGGTTGTAGTAAGAATATATAGAACACTGTTGATAAGAATTTTGTAGATTATGGCTGATAAATAACGGTGTAAATCTGTTCAGTTTGGGTAAAAAGCTTTAAAGAATTTTTGCTGAACCGCTCGTTTTATCTGTAAGAAACAATAATACAAGTAACATTTGTTTTCAACCAAATCGTTATTTTTGTCGGACACTAAAAAAATCACAAAATGGCAGATAAAAAAATAATCGGCATCGGGAATGCCCTGATGGATGTTGTAGTAAAACTTCCAAACGAGGAAATACTTCAAAAAAACAACTTGCCCAAAGGCAGCATGACCCTTGTTAATGCGGCTGTTTCGCAAAGCCTGAACCAACAAACCGATGGCATGGACAAACTGCTTGCCCCGGGCGGTTCAGTGGCCAATTCAATAAGCGGCTTAGCCAGCCTTGGCGCTTCTACCGCTTTTATTGGAAAGGTAGGCGACGATGACCTGGGATGGCTCTACCAGCAGGAACTGGAAAAAATGGGTGCCAAAACCGAACTTTTTAAAACAACTACTCCAACCGGCGTGGCCATGGCGCTGGTCACCCCCGATTCGGAACGAACTTTTGGCACATACCTCGGTGCTGCCATCGAACTCTCAGCCGATGATTTAAACGCAGACCTGTTTCGTGGTTACGACATTGCCTACATTGAAGGGTACCTGGTGCAAAACCACGATCTGGTAAAAAAAGCCGCTGAACTGGCACACGGCGCCGGGCTAAAAATTGCCCTCGACCTGGCCAGTTTCAATGTTGTTGAAGATAATCTCGCCTTCTTGAAAGACATCGTTTCCAGGTATGTAGACATCCTTTTTGCCAACGATGAAGAGGCCGGGGCCTTTACCGGGAAAGGCTCATTTGAAGCAGTTGAATTTTTGGGCGGGCTTTGCGACATAGCTGTTGTGAAACTTGGAAGCAAAGGGTCGCTTATGAAACATGGGGGTACCTTATACATAACCAAACCTGTTGGCACAACCTGTATCGATACAACCGGCGCCGGCGACTTGTATGCTGCCGGATTTTTATACGGGCTGTCGAAAAACCTGCCCCTTGGAACCTGCGGGAATATTGGTTCCATTGTTGCCGGCAAAGTCATTACCGTTTACGGGGCCCGCATGGATGCCGAAATGTGGAAAAGCATTAATGCAGAAGTTGAGGGCTTGATAAAATAAGATGGGGATAGGATTTATACCGGTATTTTTCACGATTGGCATTTTTCGCTGACTCTTTTTTAACCTGGATTATTCACAAATAAAAAAAATTAGCATTCTTTTGTTGAAATGAAAAAACCACCTACCTTTGTTCGTAATTTTACGAACAAAATGAACATCGAAAAAGTAATAACCGAAAAGCAAAAACGGGCTGCACGTTATGCCAAGGCAATGGGGCACCCGGTACGTATGTATGTGCTGGAACTGCTTTCAAGCCAAAGTTGCTGCTATAGTGGCGACTTAACCGAAGAATTACCCATTGCAAAATCGACCCTTTCGCAACATTTAAAAGAATTAAAGGAAGCAGGTCTGATCCAGGGCGAAATTGAAGCACCAAAAATTAAATATTGTTTAAACAGGGAAAACTGGAAAGAGGCACAATTCCTTTTTAAACAGTTTCTGAGAATATAAAAATTTTTAAACATAATGTTCGTTGTTTTACGAATAACGAACGTAAGATTATAAATTCAATGGACAAGAATAATTTAAAACTGGCAAAAATGGAGATTAAAGTTCTGGGCACCGGTTGCCCAAAATGCAAATCGCTTGAAAAGGCAACCAACGAAGCAGTTGAAAAAGCAGGGGTAGACGCTACTGTAAGCAAAGTTGAGGATATTGTTGAAATCATGCAGTTTGGCGTGATGACAACCCCGGCATTGGTTGTTGATGGGGAAATTCTGGTGAAAGGACGGGTTCCTTCTGTTGATGAAATTGTAAAATTAATAACCAAATAAATCGATAAACCATGAAACGAATTTTTGTTATCCTGACCGTGATTTTTACAACGGGTTTATTAAATACGAATGCACAATGTTGTGCCGGAGCAGAAAAGGCTGAAACCGTAACGAAAAGTTGTTGCGATAAAAACCGGGAGGTATCTGAAGTAAAGGCTTACTATTTCCATGCAACACGTCGTTGTGCAACCTGCCAGGCTGTTGAAAGCGTTACAAAAGAAGCGCTAAAAGAGTATTATGGCGATAAAGTGGCTTTTACATCAATTAACCGGGAAGAGGAAAAGGACAACCCGCTGATTGAAAAATATGAAATAAGCGGGCAAACATTGCTGATTATTAAAGGCGATGAAGTGGTGAATTTAACCAACGATGCTTTTTTGAATGCACGTACCAAACCTGAAAAATTTAAAAGCAAGTTAAAAACGACCATCGATTCAATGATGTAAGCATGGAAGTATTGCAGAATTTTCTGGAAGCTTCGCAGTTTCCAATACTTACGGCATTTATACTGGGGCTTATGACAGCCATAAGCCCCTGCCCGTTGGCAACCA
The DNA here is from genome assembly GCA_021740385.1 of Prolixibacteraceae bacterium. Classification (GTDB taxonomy): domain Bacteria; phylum Bacteroidota; class Bacteroidia; order Bacteroidales; family Prolixibacteraceae; genus DAIMEA01. The sequence goes on from JAIOZY010000004.1 coordinate 21,522, forward strand.
ACATTACTGCCATTGGCTTTATAAGCAAGGATATTACCAGCCAGCGAAAAGTTTTCGTAAACGGGTTGGTTTATACATTGGGCCGTGCAATTTCTTATACTGCAATTGGGTTATTGTTCTTTTTTGGTACCAGTCAGTTTAAGCTCGAGGGGTTTTTCCAGGAATGGGGCGAAAAAATCCTGGGGCCGCTCCTAATCATAATTGGCCTGTTTATGCTTGGTGTGATAAAGCTTAAAATTCCGGGCATTGGTTCGTTAACCCAAAAAATGGAAAACAAAACGAACAGCGGTTTTTGGGGCGTTCTATTGCTTGGAATCGTTTTCGCTTTGGCTTTTTGCCCATACAGCGGTGTACTCTATTTCGGAATGTTGATCCCGATGACAATAAGCAGTGCCAGTGGTTTGTACCTGCCGGTAATTTTCGCCATTGCAACAGGTATACCGGTAATTATTTTTGCCTGGCTTATTGCTTTTAGCGTAGGTTCATTAGGAAATGTTTACAATAAGCTGAAATTCTTCGAAATTTGGTTCAGGCGCGTAATAGCAGTATTGTTTATGGTTGTTGGATTGTATTACGTAATAACGATTATTTTCTAAAAAATTTTATTTATGATGTTCGTATTTTTACGAACAATTGAAGAGGATTAATATGGAATGGAAAAAAGAGATTAAAATATTGGGCTGGATCATGGCCGTATTTGTTTTTGCTTTCTTTATGCCCGTAGAGAGCGAAAGGTTTAAAGAAGCCATTGTGGCAACTTTCGATTTAACAAAGTGGTATGCACAAGAACATGTAATACTGTGTTTATTGCCCGCTTTCTTTATTGCCGGGGTAATAGCTGTTTTTGTCAGCCAGGGGGCCGTAATGAAATATTTTGGGGCAAAAGCAAAAAAATGGGTGGCTTATACGGTTGCATCCGTTTCAGGAACAATCCTTGCGGTATGCAGTTGTACCATATTGCCTTTATTCTCAAGCATACATAAACGGGGTGCCGGGTTAGGCCCTGCGGTGGCTTTCCTCTATTCGGGCCCGGCAATCAACATACTGGCAATTATTCTTACTGCCCGCATTCTGGGGTTCGAGATGGGTGTGGCCCGAATAATCGGGGCCGTTGTTTTTGCCATTGTAATTGGTTCGGCTATGTCACTAATTTATCGTAAAGAAGAAAAAGCAAAACGGGAGGAACAAATTAACTTTCCCGATATGCCGGAAAAACGTCCCGTATGGAAAACCGCTGTTCACTTTTTCACGCTTGTGTTAATTCTTGTTTTTGCCAACTGGGGCAAGCCGGGCAACGATGTAACAAGCGGTGGATGGTTCTGGCTGTGGTCAAATAAGTGGTATATCACATCGGTATTTGCAATGGTATTGATGTTTTCGTTAATATTTATCCTGAAGTTAAAATGGCAGCATGTTATACTGGCTGCTTTGGCAACAGCGGCATCTGCATTTATCAGCCCTTCGCCATTAATACCCATGGTGGTAGGAATTGCAGGTTTAAGCATTATTACTTTGATTGATAAAAAAGACCCCGACAATAAAGAGTGGACAATTTCGACGTGGGGGTTTGCCAAACAAATCATGCCCCTGCTGGCAATCGGTGTTGTTATTGCTGGTTTCCTGCTCGGGTCAACGCACGATAATACGGCCATGGCAGGCATCATCCCCAATGCATGGATTGCGAAACTCGTTGGCGGAAACTCCCTGTTCTCGAATTTTTTCGCCTCCATTGTTGGCGCTTTCATGTATTTCGCCACGCTTACCGAAGTGCCCATTTTACAGGGATTAATGGCAGCCGGTATGGGCAAAGGCCCGGCGCTGGCTTTGTTATTGGCCGGGCCATCGTTATCGTTGCCGAATATGTTGGTAATACGTGGGGTTATGGGAACACAAAAAACGTTGGTTTATGTTGCGCTGGTAGTTGTAATGGCAACCATTTCAGGGTTACTGTTTGGAGCCATGTAGCAAAGATTTTGTAGATTTAACAAATATCGAAACAGACTCAAACAAAATATTGACATGGATAGTTGGTTGTTAGCCCTTATTGTTTTTTTTATGGCTGCTATTATGACCATGTCGGGGCGTGGAGGCGGAAATTTTTACGTGGTAACACTTGCCCTTGCCGGGTTTGGCATGCACGAAGCAGCAACAACCGGACAGTTTATTTTAGTGTGCTCATCGTTGTTCGCTACACTTGTTTTTGGGAAAAGCAGGGTTGTAAATTGGAAGCTGGTGCTGATAATCGGAACAATGACTTTTATTTCGGCATTCCTGGGCGGTTTTTTCTCGGATGTTTTTAACGACAGAATATTAAAAATTGTATTTGCCCTGTTTATTTCATTGGCAGCATTGTTTATGTTATGGCCATTAAAAAAAGAAGTAAAATCAAAGGGACGTTTCCATTTAAGCATAAACATTAACGGCATTGCCCATTCAATCAATTTGCTTATTGTTGTCCCCATTGTCCTGTTTACCGGTTTTGTTTCGGGCATGGTCGGTATTTCAGGAGGCTCTTTTCTGGTTCCTTTAATGGTTTTGCTTATCAGAATTCCCATGAAGATTGCTGTAGGTACATCCACCACCCTGGTTTTGGTTACGGCCCTTTCAGGCTTTTTAGGGCACCTGAGCACGGGGCATTTTAATATAAAATTGGCCTTGCCCATAGCTGTTGGCGGCGTTTTAGGAGCAATTATTGGCACAAAATTAACATTGAACAGTAACCCCAAATTATTAAAAATAATTTTTGCCACTACATCACTAATTGCCGCGATTATAATGATTTACACTGAATTACGGTAAACCTGTCAATTTATTGGGAATGAATAATGATAAGAAATATAGAAAATTGTTAATCATTGAAAAAATTTGCGATTATGAAAACAAAAACAATCGGATTTATCGGAGGTGGAAGGATTACCAAAATCTTTCTGCAAGGATTTCAAAACAAAAATGTAACGTTTAATTCGGTTACGGTATGTGATACAAATGACGAAAACCTAAAAAAGCTAAAAAAGGATTATCCTTTTGTTGAAACAACTGAAAATGCAAGCGATGCGGCTTCAAAAGAAGTCGTATTTATTGCTCTGCATCCTCCTGTAATCGGAGAAACAATTTCAAAATTGAAGGGGGTGATTAACGAAAATGCACTTATCATTTCGCTTGCCCCAAAATTCAGCATTCAAAAACTTTCAGAATTATTGGGTACAGAAAGAATAATTCGCATGATACCCAATGCCACATCTTTTGTGAATCTTGGGTATAATCCTGTATGTTTTAGCAGTGCAATTAATAAGCCTAAAAAAGAATCAGTTCTGGCAGTGTTAAGCACTTTGGGCAATACCTTTGAAACTGAAGAAAGTAAGCTTGAAGCTTATGCTATATCATCTGCAATGCTACCGACTTATTTCTGGTTTCAATGGAACGAGATGGAACAAGTATCGGAGAGAATGGGCTTAACTCAAGAGGAAAGTAAAAAGGCTATTTACGAGACTTTAAAAGCCTCACTGGAATTGATGTACAACTGCAATTTAAGCTATAAAGAAATAACAGACTTAATTCCGGTTAAACCCATTGGTGAAAGTGAGGCTGAGATAAAAGAAATTTTAAATACCAAATTGTTGGGGCTTTTTAACAAAATAAAACCCTGATTGTAATAATAGAACCGGTAAGTGTTGCTGGGCCGGTTTCTCAATTTCTGCCTTTATACATATTTCATTATTTTTGGTTTTTGAATTAATTATAACAGCAGAGGGGAAAGTGGAACCGGTATTGAATGCAACCAGGGTATTCCCTTCGGACTTCTTAAAATAAAGCCCGAAATTTGTCTGTTCACTAATTTTTTAAAGTAAAGTTATAAAGCGATGAGGGATAAAACAGATTTTCTAATTATCGGGTCGGGGCTTGCGGGGCTTACCATGGCCATTAAAGCTTCAAAATACGGCAGTGTAACCATTGTAACCAAAGCCGGGCTAAACGACAACAATACGGTTTATGCCCAGGGCGGTATTGCAGCGGTAATTACCGAAGATGACGATTTTGAAAAACATGTTGCCGATACCCTTGATGCCGGGGCAGGAATGTGCGATGAGGCGGTTGTACGGAAAGTGGTTTCGGCAGCTCCAAAATTACTTGATGAAGTAATTTCATGGGGAGCAAATTTTGACAAGGCCCCAACGGGAGAATATGACCTTGCACGGGAAGGAGGCCATTCAGAAAAACGGATCCTTCATCATAAAGACAATACCGGTTATGAGTTGCAACGCGCATTGGTTGAGCAGATTAATAAAAATGATGCCATTACCGTTTATGAAAACCATTTTGCCATTGACCTGATTACCCAGCATCATTTGGGGCAATTGGTTAAACGCCACCATACCGGTACGGAGTGTTACGGTGCTTATGTGCTTGATACCGCAAGTGGCGAGATAAAAACACTATTATCGAAGCTCACTTTTTTAGCTGCCGGTGGTGCCGGAAACCTCTACATGAATACCACCAACCCCATAACCGCAACGGGCGATGGCATTGCAATGATGTACCGTGCAAAAGGCATTGTTGATAACATGGAATTCGTGCAGTTCCATCCCACGTCCCTGTACAATCCGGGTGAAAGACCTGCTTTTCTGATTTCGGAAGCTGTAAGGGGCTTTGGTGGCATGCTGAAAACCCTCGACGGGAAAGAATTCATGCACAAGTACGACAAAAGGGGCTGCCTGGCACCGCGCGACATTGTGGCCCGGGCTATCGACAACGAGATAAAAGCATCGGGCGACGACCACGTTTGGCTCGATTGTACACACCTCGACAAAAAAGGTTTGCTGGAACATTTCCCCAACATTCACAAAAAATGCTTATCGCTGGGTATCGACATAACCAAAGAACCCATTCCGGTTACACCGGCTGCACATTACATTTGCGGCGGAATTAAGGTCGATATAAATGGGCGTACTTCCATAAAAAACCTTTATGCTGCCGGCGAAACGGCCAATACCGGCCTGCATGGCGCCAATCGCCTGGCATCGAACAGCCTGCTGGAAGCGCTTGTTTTTGCCGATTGGGCAATAAAAGATGCTTCTAAAATTTTTGGAAATATTCAGTTTAAAAATGAGATCCCCGATTGGGACGACGAAGGCACATCGCACCCCGAAGAAATGGTGCTGATAACACAAAGCCTGAAAGAAGTTCAGCAAATTATGAGCGTTTATGTTGGGATTGTGCGCAGTGAAGTCAGGCTTAAAAGGGCTTATGACCGATTGTGGACCATTTACAATGAAACCGAAGCTTTGTATAAAATGACCACAATTTCGAAACCGTTGTGTGAATTAAGAAACCTCATTAATGTGGGCTACCTCGTTATTAAACATGCTTATTCGCGAAAAGAGAGTATCGGGTTGCATTATGTCGTTTAAGGGACTCCTTCTACAGATATGCCATTTTTTAACCCATTCCTTTTTTTAGTTATATTGTTGAATTGCCCGAATTAACGGCATCTTACCAAAAAATTAACAATTTCCTAAATGATACCTCACTTTTATGACGTATATTTGCGTCAAATAAAAGAATCATGGTCGTAGCAAAAACATCTTTATTCGATACGGATATGCAGGAAGCCGCTCTGCTTTACAAGGCATTGGGACATCCGGCACGTTTGCAAATTTTGCGCTATCTGGCAGAAACCAAAGTGTGCATTACCGGCGATATTTCAGAAGAGTTGCCCCTGAGCCGGACAACCGTTAACCAACATCTGGCCGAATTAAAAAAAGCAGGACTTATTCAGGGACATGTAAGCGGAAAGCACACAAATTACTGTCTGAACCCTGTAAAAATAAAAGAGCTTCAACGTTATTGTGAATCATTTTTAAAAGAAATAAACTGTACAAATTACGAATGCCAATAAGCATTTTTTTGTTCAAATTCTTACATATCACGAATATGAAACGACCATGAATTGAGCTTAGCGAAATCGTGTTAATCAATTTTAACATTTTAAAGTACACTCACGAAAATGATTAAAATTTATTGGGAGTTACATCTTATACCGAATGAATAAACAATTTTAATAAGATGAAAATTTTAATTCTATGCACCGGCAACAGTTGCCGCAGCCAAATGGCACACGGCTTTTTACAATCGTTCAATCCCGAGCTTACCGTATGTTCAGCCGGAACCGAAGCATCGGGCAAACTAAATGAAAAGGCGGTAAAAGCCATGGCCGAAGTTGGCATTGATATCAGCCACCATACGTCCGATCCCGTTGAAAAATACCTGTACGATGAATGGGACTATGTAATTACCGTTTGTGGCGGAGCCAACGAAGTATGCCCGGCCTTTTTGGGCAAGGTAAAACACCGTCTGCACATTGGTTTCGACGACCCGTCACATGCAACGGGCACCGAAGAGTTCATCTGGAGTGAATTCATCCGTGTGCGCGATGAAATTAAAGAAGCTTTTTGGAACTTTTATACTGAAAATATTAATCCACAACATGCCTAGCCCTATTGATTATCAGAATTTACAACCTTTGGCGATATCTTTTCCCTCGGTATCGGCGAAATGGATCGGCCGTGACTTTGTTGATGCTGTTAAAGTCCGTTGGGGAATCGGACGGAATAGTTCGAAAGTCACTCCCGGGGTTTATAAGATTGGAAATCCCGATAGCCAGTCTGATGTATTTGTTTCGGCAAACTATAAATTATCATTTGATATCCTGAGGAAGAATCTGAAGTCATTTAATGCCTGGATTCTTGTCATTGACACTAAGGGTGTAAATGTTTGGTGTGCAGCGGGCAAAGGTAATTTCGGCACAGAAACCCTGGTTAGAAGTATCGACAAAACTTTTTTAAAGAGTATCGTCAGCCATCGCAGGTTAATTGTACCGCAACTGGGAGCCGTGGGAGTGGCCGCTCATAAAATTAAGGAGCAGACCGGTTTTAAAGTGATTTTCGGGCCTGTTCAAGCCGCTGATATTGCTGAATTTGTAAAAGCAGGCTATAAAGCTACACCCGAAATGCGAAAAATAAACTTTCCTTTTTATGAACGGGCAAAGTTAATTCCGGTCGATTTAGTATATTGGAAATACAGATTGCTTGCAGCCTTGTTTGTTGTATTTGTTTTTTCGGGGCTCGACCGTTCCGGTTTCCTTTTTACCAAAATGCTTCATACTTCATTGTTCCCGGCATTGAACATCTTTACCGGTTACCTGGCTGGAATGGTAATTACCCCATTGTTGCTACCGGTTATTCCTGCAAGGGCTTTTTCACTTAAAGGGGCTTTGTGGGGATTAATTTTCATCGTTTTTCTGAATTTGTTTTTTATTGCACCAAACATTGAAAGAATTGCATTGGCACTTATGGGTATAGCTGTAGCTTCTTTTGCCGCTTTAAATTTTACAGGTGCAACAACTTATACTTCACTATCTGGTGTAAAGCTTGAAATGAAATGGTCAATACCCTTTCAGATTGGTTTTGCAGCCGTTGGATTGCTGTTATTTATAATTTCAAAACTGATATAAAATGCAATATTTAAGAAATGTAGTTACCTTAAAATTAAATGGCGATTTATGCACAGGTTGCCGATTATGTGCTATCGTTTGTCCGCATGCTGTTTTTGAAATTGTGAACAAAAAAGCCCGCATTGCAAATATTGATAATTGTATGGAATGCGGTGCTTGTGCCCTGAATTGTCAGTTTGGTGCCATTACTGTAAATTCAGGAGTTGGATGTGCTGCCGGTATATTAAACGGAATTCTCAATAATACAGAGCCCTCTTGTGGTTGTAATGCAACAGGGGAAAACAAAACTTCGTGTTGTTAAAAAAAGTAACGTATCAGTAATAAAACATTTTACGGCATGAATAAAAAGAATAGGAAAATCGGTTTTTTTGAAAAATACTTAACATTGTGGGTAGCTGTTTGCATTGCTGCCGGAATTGGCATTGGCCATTTTGCCGGCGATAACATCCAGGTAATAAGTGATATCGAAGTTTTCAAAGTGAACATCCCGGTAGCCATTTTAATTTGGCTGATGATTTATCCCATGATGCTCCAGGTCGATTTTTCCAGCATAAAAAATATCCGCAAACGCCCCCGTGGAATCATTCTGACTTTGGTGGTAAACTGGCTGGTAAAACCATTTACCATGGCATTTTTTGCCTGGATTTTTTTTACAAAACTATACAGCGCTTTCATTTCTCCCGAACAAGCCGGTGAATACATTGCGGGGGCAATCCTTCTCGGAGCTGCACCCTGTACGGCCATGGTTTTTGTTTGGAGTTACCTGACCAATGGTGATCCGAACTATACCCTGGTCCAGGTTTCGGTAAACGACCTGATTATTCTTGTAGCTTTTGTGCCCATTGTAGGCCTGTTGCTCGGAATTGCAAATATTTCCATACCGTATGATACGCTCGCTGCCAGCATTGTTATTTTTGTCGTAATTCCGCTTTTGGCGGGTTACATAACACACAAAGCGCTTATCAGAAAAAGGGGCGAAGAATGGTTTAAAAACAAATTCCTGCCCCGGTTCAAGCCCGTTTCAATTATAGCTCTGCTTATCACGTTGATTTTGCTTTTTGCTTTCCAGGGTACTACCATCATTGAAAAGCCATTGATTATTTTGCTTGTAGCTATTCCACTGGTCATTCAAACGTATTTCATATTTTTTATTACCTGGTTTACCGGGAGAAAAATCAAATTGCCTCACGCGATAAATTCACCGGCAGCCATGATTGGCGCCAGTAACTTTTTCGAACTGGCCGTGGCTGTGGCCATTTCTTTGTTCGGGCTGCAATCGCCGGCAGCCATGGTAACGGTTGTTGGCGTGTTGGTCGAAGTGCCGGTTATGTTGTCGTTAGTTTGGCTTGCCAACAAATGGAAATATTAATTATTCAGAAAAATTTCCTTAAAAATGAACATATCCCCACTGGTGGAAATTATTTTAACAAGGTTTCTTTTCAGAATTGTTTGTTTGAAAAAATATTCATTAAATATTCGTTTTTTTTATACCTGAATTGATTAAAATATTGGGCAGAGTATCCGATTCCCCTATTTTTGTGGTTCTTTTTTGAAAAATATTATTTAATAAACAATAAACGAGATTCTTATGAGCAAAGGAAGTTTTCTGAACGCTTCTGTTGGCCGTAAATTCCTGATGAGCATTACCGGGCTTTTTCTGATCATGTTCCTTCTGGTGCACATGTCGATTAACCTGCTGTTGATTTTCGACGACAGCGGCGACCTGTTCAACATCGCGGCCCACTTTATGGCAACCAACCCGTTTATAAAGATAATTGAACCGGTTCTGGCGCTGGGTTTTGCCATTCATATCCTGTGGTCAATCATCATTACCATTCAGAACATGAGGGCACGCCCCGTGAAATACCTGAAATCGAACCAGGCCGTTAACAGCACCTGGGCATCGCGCAACATGTTTATACTGGGCGCCATGCTTTTTGTTTACATTGGTATCCACCTGTACAATTTTTGGTGGAAAATGAAATTTGCTGGCGATCCGCTCCTCGAACACATTACTGTTATGCAGGCAGGAGTGCCGGTTGAAATGGAAAACGCTTATGCCCTTGTAGCAACACTTTTTAAAGAGAGTGTGATTTACGACATCGTATACATAATTGGCGGTGTGCTTCTGGGACTGCATGTTTCGCACGGCTTTTGGTCGGCATTTCAAACCATTGGTTTCAACAACCATATCTGGCGGAAAAGGCTTTTTGTGCTGGCACAGGTTATCGGGGCAATTTTTGCCATTGGTTTCTCGGTAATTCCCCTCTATTTTTTGATTAAGTTTTAACCGGAAAAATTATTTCTATGAGTAAAATAGACAATAAAATACCTGCAGTGCCCCTCGCCGAAAAATGGTCGAAACACAAGGAATCGATCAAAGTAGTGAGTCCTGCAAACAAGCGAAAACTCGATGTTATTGTGGTGGGTACCGGCCTGGCCGGCGCTTCGGCAGCTGCATCGCTTGCCGAACTGGGCTACAACGTACATGCGTTTTGTTACCAGGACAGTCCCCGCCGCGCACATTCCATTTCGGCACAGGGCGGAATCAATGCGGCAAAAAATTACCAGAACGACAACGATTCGGTTTTCCGTTTGTTTTTCGATACCATTAAAGGCGGCGATTACCGTTCCCGCGAGGCAAATGTTTACCGTCTGGCCGAAGTATCGCCCAACATCATCGACCAGTGCGTGGCACAAGGCGTGCCTTTTGCCCGTGAATACGGCGGCACACTGGCCAACCGTTCATTCGGAGGTGTGCTTGTTAGCCGGACTTTTTACGCGCGCGGCCAAACCGGCCAGCAGTTGCTGTTGGGTGCTTACGGTGCTTTAAACAGGCAGGTTGCAAAAGGAAGTGTGAAAATGTACACCCGCCACGAAATGCTCGATGTGGTCATTGTCGACGGGAAAGCCCGTGGCATTATTGCCCGCGACATGGTTAACGGCGAAGTGAAACGCTTTGGTGCACACGCCGTGGTGGTTGCCACCGGAGGGTACGGAAATGTGTTTTTCCTGTCGACAAACGCCATGGGCTGCAACGGATCGGCTGTCTGGCAGTGCTACAAAAAAGGTGCGTGGTTTGCCAACCCGTGCTTCGTACAAATACACCCAACCTGCATTCCGGTTCATGGCGACCAGCAATCGAAACTGACGCTGATGTCGGAATCGTTGCGTAACGATGGCCGTGTTTGGGTCCCAAAGAAAAAAGAAGATGCCGAAAAACTGCAAAAAGGTGAAATAAGCCCAAACGACATACCCGACGAAGCCCGCGACTTTTACCTCGAACGCCGTTACCCGAGTTACGGTAACCTGGTGCCGCGCGATGTGGCTTCGCGTGCCGCAAAAGAACGCTGCGATGCCGGATTTGGCGTGAACAACACCGGGAAAGCCGTCTACCTCGATTTCAAATATTCAATCGAACGGCTGGGAAAAGATGTGATTGAAGCCCGCTACGGGAACCTTTTTCAGATGTACGAGAAAATTACCGATGTCGATCCATACAAAGAACCCATGATGATTTACCCGGCCATCCACTACACAATGGGCGGGCTCTGGGTTGATTATAACCTGATGACCAACATTCCCGGCTTGTATGCCATTGGTGAAGCCAACTTCAGCGACCACGGCGCTAACCGCCTGGGGGCTTCGGCCTTAATGCAGGGACTGGCCGACGGTTATTTCGTGTTGCCCTACACCATTGGCGACTACCTGGCCAATGAAATTATGACACCGAAAATTGACACCAGTATACCCGAGTTTGAAGAAGCTGAAAAATCAGTTACCGGGCGCCTTGAAAAGCTCTTTAACATTAAAGGGACCGAACCGGTTGACCATTTCCACAAAGAGCTGGGCCACATTATGTGGGATTACGTGGGCATGAGCCGCAATGCCGAAGGCTTAAAAACGGCAGTTGAAAAGATGAAAAAGCTGAAAAAAGAGTTCTGGGCCAATGTGCTTGTGCCGGGTGAAATGAGCAATGTAAACCCCGAACTGGAAAAAGCAGGCCGTGTAGCCGATTTCATTGACATTGGAATTCTTATGGCGCAGGATGCACTTGACCGGAAAGAGTCGTGCGGCGGTCACTTCCGCGAAGAATCGGTTACCGATGAAGGGGAAGCAAAACGCGATGATGAAGATTTCACCTACGCCTCGTGCTGGGAATACAAAGGTGAAGATGCAGAACCTGTGCTGAACAAGGAAGATTTGGAGTTCGAAAATGTAGCGTTAACGCAACGGAGTTATAAATAAAGCCCCACTTAATCCCCCCTAAGGGGGGAAACTCCTTCCCTTTGGGAAGGTTGGGATGGGCTTTTAATAAAAATTGTTATGGCAGATGTTATTTTAAAAAAAATATACGTGAAGGTTTGGCGACAGAACAATGTCAGGGCAAAAGGCCGCTTCGAAACCTACGAGGTGGAAAACATCTCACAGGGCAGTTCGTTCCTCGAAATGCTCGATATTTTGAATGATAAACTGATCCGCGAAGGGAAAGACCCGATTGCATTCGATCACGATTGCCGTGAGGGGATATGCGGAACTTGCAGCTTGTACGTAAACGGCCGTGCCCACGGTCCCGACCGCGACATTACAACCTGCCAGTTACACATGCGCAAGTTCAACGAAGGTGAAACCATTACCATCGAGCCCTGGCGTGCCGGCGCTTTCCCGGTCATCAAAGACCTGATGGTTGACCGTACTGCTTTTGAAAAAATACAGCAGGCCGGCGGCTTTGTTTCAGTGAACACCGGTGGCGTGCCCGACGGCAATGCCATCCCCATTGGATATGAAGATGCAGAAGAGGCCATGGATGCTGCTGCCTGCATTGGTTGCGGGGCTTGTGTGGCAACCTGCAAAAACTCATCGGCCATGTTGTTTGTGGCAGCGAAGGTATCGCAACTGGCCAAACTTCCGCAAGGCAAGGTGGAAGGCAAACGCCGTGCAAAAGCCATGGTAGCAAAAATGGACGAACTGGGTTTTGGCGGTTGCACCAATACCGGTGCCTGCGAGCTGGAATGCCCCAAAGGAATAAGCATTTCGCACATTGCAAGGTTGAACAGGGAATATTTGAAAGCAAAATTTTCGGATTAGAAATTAACCGTTTCTAAAAATATGAACCGCTTTTTCAGGATTAGGAGAGGCGGTTTTTTGATATATTTTAAACAGGAAGTTGATTATCAGCAAAAATATTTCTCCAGGGAATAACTTCTGTACCGTTACTTCTTTTCTGAACAGAATCGCCGTCATAAATAATGGTAGCCTTACTGTTTCCTGATAGTCTTTTCCAATAGTCAATATTCTTAAAGTATTCAGAAGTAATTGTTTTTCCTGACTTTATTTCTACGGGATACAATTCAAGACCGTTTTCAATTATCAGGTCAATTTCATGCCCTGATTTATCCCTCCAGAAATAGAAGTTATGATGAATTCCCAAATTCAACTTCTTTTTATAAAATTCAGAAATAACAAAATTTTCGAAAATACTACCGTATAATGGATGAAAAGTCAGTTGTTCAACCTTTCTGATTCCCATTAAACTGCATAATAATCCAGTATCGTAAAAATAGATTTTAGGCATTTTTACTAACCTCTTATTAAAGTTTTTATAGTGTGGATATAAGCGATAAATAATGAAACTACTTTCAAGGATGCTTAACCATGATTGAACTGTTTTATGATCGATTCCCAATTCAATCCCAATACTGCTCATGTTTAATAATTGCCCGGTCCTTCCTGCACATAATTGAACAAAACGCTTAAAGTTACCAAGGTTACTAATGTTTTTTAACTGTCTGACATCCCGCTCGATATATGTTGTGATATAATTTTCCAACCATATTGTTGAATTAACCGGCTGGTCGTAAAGGGGTGGATAAAAACCTTTTAAAATTTGATCTTTCACAGTCGATGTTTCAATTTCATTGATTGAGAAAGGCAACAAAATTTGATAAGCAATCCTGCCTGCCAGGCTTTGGGTAATGTTTTCCTGTAACAAAAAATTATTAGAGCCCGTTAGTATAAACTTGCCTGTTTCTTTTGTTTCATCGAGAATTTGTTGCAAATAGGAAAACAATTCAGGCACATTCTGTATTTCATCTATTATCGCACCATCGGAATAGTAATTCAGAAAACCCTGTGGATCAGATACTGCAAACTCTCTATTTGTTAGATTTTCAAGGCTAACACAGGCTTTATCGGGAAAAACAGCCTTTGCCAGTGTAGTTTTCCCCGATTGCCTGGGGCCAATTATGGCAACTGCCTTAAATTGACTGGAGAGCTGGATCAAATTTTCTTGCGCTTTTCTGAATATCATAACCCAAATATACAATTTGGGAATCTGATTCCCAAATTGTCCGTTATTTTTGTTTGTCTATCAAAGTTTTTTGAAAAAAGTTATCTGTGTGCATCCGCCCAATCCCTGTCTGACAGGCAAGTTATCCTGAAAAAATACGGAGAATCAAATTCTATGATGCTGAAAACAACCGCTATTTCGTTTACTTGACCAACAAAGAGATTAGGATAAGGACAAAATACGCCGACAAAGTTATGAATTACCTTAATGTTTTATATTTGCCGCACTAAAACGGACAAGTCAGGATTAAACAGCTAAACTTATGGCCTGAGAACGTGGAAAGGGTACAGGTTTTTTATCCGTCTGAAGTTCTTCAATATAAAGGCTAATAGCTTCTTTAATATTTGTTTCTATCTCTTGCATTGTTTCTCCCACACTGACACAACCCGGCAAATCAGGAACATAAGCACTATAACCTCCATTTTTGCATTCTTCTATAATTACTACATAATTTCTCATAATTCCGCTATTTAAGTCCCGCTTGTTTTAAAATACTGTTTTCTGTCCCTAAAAGAACATCTTTGTTTTGCCCGTGATAAGGGACAACAACTATACCATTTTTTGTTTTATGTTTGTATACTTTATGACTACCTTTTTGTCGTACAAAATACCAGCCATCATCTTCAATCAGTCTGATAATCTCTTTCAATTTCATTGGATAAAATTAATGAAATTTTCATAACAAACGGAACGCAGATGACGCGGGTTAAAAGTTACACGAAATAATAGATGATCCGGTTTTTAATTCGTTATTTTTGAAAACGAAAATAGTACACCATGAAATTCTTTTTTGTCATAACCACATTGATAACGTTTTTGTTAACGCCCATTGCTGCTAACGAAGTCAATAATGTTTATTTTCAGGAGCTGGATAAGGTGATTGCCGAAAAGAATTTCTATGTGCAACAAAAAATGGAGCAAATTGACCGGTTAAAATCGGGCTTACCAAAAGAAAGCGAAACCCCGAAGGGAAAACGTTTTCAGGCCGTACAAAAAATACACGAAGCCTATTTTACCTTCAATTACGATTCAGCTATGAAGTATGCACTTGAGTTGCATAACATGGCCCGGCAGTTTTTAAACCCGCAATATTTGTCGCTGGCAAAGCTTAAATTAAGCGCAACATTACTGGCATCGGGAATTTTCAACGAAGCGAAAGATACCCTGGAAAGCATCAATGCTGACGTGCTGCCCGATAGTATGAAAATTGAATACTATTACGATTTTTCGCGGCTCTATTTCGATATGGTTGATTATTATCAACGATCGTTTTTAATCGACAAGTATATCAAACTGGGCTTACAATACCTCGATACAGCACTGATGCTGACACCTGAAAATTCAGTAAAGCAATACTCTCTTACCGGCTTAAAAATGGTACGGTTACACAACTACCAACAAGCCCGTGAAAACTACCGGTTGCTGTTCGGAAATTTTAATCCCGAAGGCCGCCAGTTTGCCATCGATGCCAGTACTTATGGTTTTGTGCTTGAACAAAACGGGCGACTGGAGGAAGGGATGCAGTGGCTCATAAAAGCTGCGATAGAAGATATAAAGCTGGCCAACAGGGAAAATGTAGCCCTGATTAACCTGGCTAATAAATTATTCGATCAGGGCAAAATCGAACGGGCCAGTGAATACCTGAACGTTGCACTTGAAGATGCCAGCACTTATGGCGCTTTACAGCGTAAATTCCAGATTTCGCAAATCCAGCCCATTGTTGAAGCTACACGTTTACAAATGACCGAAGCCCAAAAAATGCGGTTTAAGCGTTTAACATTAATTGTCAGTGTGCTTTCATTTGTAATTGTTGTTATCCTGTTTGCATTGCTTGTTCAGTTTAAAAAGCTGAAAACGGCCCAGTGGGAAATAAATAAAACCAATGCCCGGCTAAAATCAAACAATGAAAAGCTCAGGGAAGTAAATCTCATTAAGAATGAATACATCGGGCAGTTTTTCAAAACAAATTCCGACCTGATCGAAAAACTCGATTTTTTTCGCCAGCACATCGAGAACAAGGTGATGACCCGAAGATTCGATGAGTTGAACAACTTGCTGAAGAAGCAAAACATTAAAGAAGAACGGGAAGCCATGTACCGCAATTTCGACTCGGTTTTTTTGAGCATTTTCCCCGATTTTGTTGAAAAATTTAATGCCCTTTTCGACGAGAAAAACCGGGTGGAACTGAAGCACAGCGAACAGATGAACACCGATTTGCGTATTTTTGCCCTCATCCGTCTGGGTATTTCCGACACCGAAAAAATTGCGCATATCCTCGATTATTCAGTTAATACCATCAACACCTACAAAACCAAAATTAAAAACCGTTCGGTGGTTTCAAACGATGAGTTTGAAAAAGAAATACTGAAGATACAGTCGATTTAATGTCGTTGCCACGAACTCATTACCCGATAAACCGTTGTTGAGGTTCAGGATTCCCGGTAAACCGGGATTGCTTCCCGCTTCGCGGGAGTTCTTCCCGCTTTGCGGGAGTTCTCCTTCGTCGCAGAAGGTTGAGGTTGAGAGCAAACATCCAAAATCGACCATTTACCCCGAAAACCTGTAACCAACTCCCGGTACAAGTCATCCTGAAATCCATTATATTTTTTGCCGGTCTTTGGATCATCAAAAGTTCACCAAAAGTATGTTATTCTGTATTTTAGTGTTTTTCCTTGCTGCTTTTTCCATTATATTCTCACTGTACTTTTTGACTTTGGATAGCGGAAAACTGAAATTTGTTCCTGATGATAAGCATTCACAACATGATGCAACTAATTAATCTTATTCAGGCAATATGAAACGAGCCCCGAATTGTCGGGGCGAGTTCCATACGATACCTTTAAAATAAACAATTTAATCGTATGAAAAACAGCATTTATTTAAAATCATTAAAAATTTTGAAACAGCTTACTGTTGTTCTCATTCTGTGTTTTGCCGCAGGGGGTTTATTAAATTCCCAAACCGCTTTGGCGGCCTTACAACAAAGCACATACTCAGGAACAGTAAACGACCCTAACGGAAACGTCCTTCCCGGTGTAACGGTTGTAATTAAGGGAACGACCAACGGTACTGTAACCAACATTGACGGAAAGTACAACCTGCAGGCCAACCCGGGCGATGTGCTGATCTTTTCATTCATCGGCTATGTTACGCAGGAAGTTGAAGCGGGTAATGCTTCAACAATCGATGTTGTATTAAGCGACGATGTTGTGGGACTTGAAGAAGTTGTGGTTGTGGGATACGGCGTTGCCCAAAAGCAGGATCTTACCGGTGCAACCACTACCGTATCGTCGGATGAAATGAACCAGGGGGCCATTACCAACCCGCTACAACAGGTTGCCGGCCGTGCTGCCGGGGTAAACGTTACACAGGTAGGCAGCGAACCGGGATCAACGCCCAGTGTGCGCATACGCGGCATTACTTCGTTAATAGGCGGGAACGACCCGCTGGTGGTCGTCGATGGCATACAGGGTAACATGGATCTTTTAAACCAGGTCCCGCCTTCCGAAATTGCTTCCATCGACATTCTGAAAGATGCATCGGCCACAGCTATTTACGGTTCACGCGGTGCCCCGGGTGTGATTCTGGTTACCACCAAGAAAAATGATAAAGGCCAATCGACTATGGAGTACCACGGTACGGCCTCGGTGGACATGTTGTCGAACAGACTTGAAACCTTTACTGCCAGCGAATGGCGCGAAATGGCGCAGGTTTGGGGTGTTCCCTATTCGGCCGACCACGGTTCCGATACCGACTGGTACGACATACTGGTTAAGAACGGAACAACACAAAACCACACCATATCGATGGGTGGATCGGCCAAAAACTTTAATTACCGGGCTTCGGCAACCGCAATCCTGCAGGAAGGTTTGGTGCTGAACACCCGGAACCATGAATACATGGCGCGGGTACAGGCTACCCAAAAAGCGCTTGACGATAAACTCACCCTTTCAGTTAACCTGAACAGCGGTGTGAGCCGTTACGAGGGAAACCCGGCCAGCGTGGGACGTGCTGCTTTTCGCTCAAACCTCGTTAGCAATGCTTACTGGTCGAAACCTACCGACCCGGTATTGTTTCAGGATGGAAGCTACTTCTACGACGAAGATGTTTTTCAATACATCAACCCATACGCGGTTGCACAGGAAGTGATTAACGAAAGCGAAACACACAACATGTTTGGCAGTTTGCGTGCCGATTTTGAAGTGTTTAAAGGCATTTCTTTAGGGTGGTTTGGAAGCTGGCGCAAAGTTGATATTAACCGTGGCTACTACGAACCGGTAAACTCAACATTGCCCAATGCCATCGACCACAACGGTGTAGCCAATGTTACCACTAACCTTCAGGATGAAAAACTGATGGACATCAGCCTGAATTTCAACAAAGAGTTTGGTAAACACGGTGTGAAAGGCGTGGCTGTTTACGAATGGCAACGGCAAACCTACCAGGGACATTTTGCTCAAGCCCGCGGCTTTATTAACGATATAACCACCTACAACGCCCTGCAACTGGGTACCATCAGTAATGTGTTGCCGGGCGACATTACGTCGTACAAAAACGACCGTACACTGATCTCGTTCCTTGGAAGGTTGAATTATTCGTTTAATGGAAAATATTTGTTAACGGTAAGTGTCCGTCACGATGGCTCATCGGTTTTTGGGGCCAATCACAAATGGGGTACTTTCCCGTCGGCATCGGCTGCATGGCGTATTTCCGAAGAACCTTTTATGAAAAGCATTGAGGCCATCAGCTATTTGAAACTGCGGGCCGGGTACGGAATCACCGGTAACCAGCAGGGCCTTTACCCGCAACAATCGATGCAGTTAATTGGCGAATCGGGGGTAACCAACTTCAACGGCGAACTGATTACGAATTTTGCTGTAACCCAGAATGCCAACGAAGATTTGCAATGGGAAACACGCTACCAAACCAATGTCGGGCTCGATTTTGGTTTCTTTGGCGGAAAACTGAACGGTTCTGTTGATGTATTCAGCGCTGTAACCGAAAACCTGTTGTTTAATTATACCGTGCCCCAGCCGCCTTATCCTTTCAGTTCGATAGCGGCTAACGTGGGAAGTTTGAAAAATGAAGGAATTGAACTGGTGCTGAATTACCGGTTGGTAAATACGAATGATTGGGAAGTTACACTTGGAGGGAATTTATCCCTGTTGCGCAACGAGGTGCTTGAGTTAAGCGGCACGTTAAACGGCATCCCTTTAATGACCGACTATGTAGGGATGGGATACAATGCCTATCTGATAGAAGGACAGCCCATTGGTGTTTTCAACATCCTTCAGCACGAAGGGCGCAACGAATCGAATGCCGAAACGGTAGTCGACCGTAACGATGACGGCATCATCGACCAGGGCGACCGGAGCGAAGACCGTTATTTTGCCGGATCGGCACTGCCAACTTATACCTATGCCTTTATTCCTGAAGTAAAATACAAAAATTTCGACCTGTCGATGGTATGGCGGGGTTCCGGTGGCAACATGATTTACAACAGCATTAAAAGCAGTTTCAGCTATTTCGAAAACCTCGGAAAATCGAACCTGTTGCGCAGTGCTGCCGAACTGGGCCTGTACACCTCGCAATACAGCACCGACCTGTGGCTTGAAAAGGGCGATTACCTGCGCTTCGACAACCTCACCATCGGTTATACAATCAATACCGAAAAAATTGATTACATCAAGTCGATGCGCTTTTCGCTTACCGGTAACAACCTGGCCGTGTTTACCCAATATACCGGGCTCGACCCTGAAATCAGGGTTGACGGCGGAAACGGATCGGGTGCCGATGCGGGAATTTACCCGCGGGTCAGAAGTATTTCAGCCGGGCTAAACATCATTTTCTAACATCATAAAAGCTTTAAAAATGAACAAAATAGCAATTGCATTACTTTCAGTTTTCTTCTTCATAAGCTGTGTCGATGTTGAAGAAAATGTATATGATAAATATGCTGCACAGGATTTTTACGCCTCGGAAGCCGGGGCCGATGCAGCCCTGGCCAGTGTGTATGCACAAATAGCCGGAAACTGGGACGGGGTTGGTTATGCCGGCGCCGACCGCGGCTGGTACGATCTAAACAGCATGTCGACCGACGAACAGGTAGTGCCACACCGCAACACGGGCGACTGGGAACTCGACTTTGCCCGCTTGTACCTGCGTGAGTTTTTGCCCAGCGATGCGTTTATTGCCAATACTTGGAACTGGCTCTATCGTTCGATATTCCTGGCAAACCTGGCCATCGAACAGTTGGAGTCGGCCAATGCCGAAGCATCAAAAATTGCCGAAGCCAAAGTATTGAGGGCTTTTTTCTACTACCTGCTCATCGACGATTGGGGAAATGTACCCTTCTACACCGAAAACAACCTTACCGTGGACCAGATTCCACAGGTTGACCGAAAAGATGTATTCGACTTTGTTGTTCAGGAACTGACCGAAAATGTTGAAGTCCTCGATGGTACCATTGGCGGTGATTATTACGGAAGGTTCAACAAATGGGCCGGCTATGCCCTGCTGGCAAAGGTGTATTTAAATGCCGAAGTGTATACCGGTACCCCCATGTGGCAGGAATGCCTCGATGCCTGCAATAAAATTGATGCCGGTGGATTTAAACTGCACCCGGGGACGCTTGATGATTCAAATGTGCTGGGAAGTAAATATTTCGAACTGTTTGGCGATGTTTGCCCGACCGATGAAGTGATCCTTTCAATTTTTATCACTGTTGATGTTGTAGGGCGGAATATTTATACCATACGCAGCCTGGGCGGTGCCGACGGAAACGCGTTGCTTGGGGGAGCCAGTACCTGGAACGGATCCATCGTACCGTACGATTTTTATGAAAAATTTGACGAAAACGACGTCCGCATCCGTCAGTTCCGGCATGGCGATAATCCCTATGGTCCACAACCCTCGGGTTTTATTCGTTACTCGTTGACCGTGGATAATTTAGATAACCCGGGAGCTGAACCCGATGCCGGTATCCGTAACATGAAATTTTTCCCGGTTGAACCGTTCAATGGTGGTGGCGCTTCCAACGACTTTCCCATTTACCGGTATGCCGATATCCTGCTAATGAAAGCCGAGTGCCTGGTCCGCATGGGCGATGCTGCTGCTGCCAAACCTTTTATCGATCAGGTGCGCCAGCGTGCCGGTCTGGACGGGTTGGCATCGAACCCAACGCTTGAAGATATTTACAACGAACGCGGGTTTGAACTGGCATGGGAAGGGCATCGCCGTCAGGACATGATCCGCTTCGGAACGTTTACCAATGCTCACGGCCTTGCACCTGCAGTGGGCGATCATTTTAACCTGTTCCCGATTCCCACATCGGCACTGAATGCCAATCCGAATCTGGGTCAGAACACCGGTTATTAATTTTAAAATGAAGCAACTATGAAGATTACAAAATATATTGCACTTTTCTTGATGGTTTGGTTTTTTGGCGCCTGTGACGATGAGCCAGAACTGACCGTTTTACGTGACATTGTTTTTCCCGAAGCCATACAGGTTTCAACCGATGAAGTGGTGGTTACCGAAAGCAACTTAAAACACGATGTGCTGACCATAACCTGGCCGGCTGTTGATTACGGCATTGGCGCCCCGGTTGATTACGCTGTTCAGTTTACAACTCCGAACGACACGGTGGGCGCTGCTGCATGGAGCCAGGCCCGTACCGTAAAAGTTGGAACCGATGTGTTAACGGCAACATACGATGCCAATACCCTAAACAAGAACGCGCTGAGGCTTGGTCTTGAGGCCAACGTTCAGGGCGTTTTGGTAATCAGGGTGCAATCGTATGTCGACCGGAATGCATACTCCGACCCGGTTGCCATTCGCTTCACACCTTACGAAAAAGTGGATGAGCCCGAACCGGGGCCCGAACCGACATTGCCCGCCCTCTGGGTGCCGGGCGATTACCAGGGCTGGAACCCGGCAACTGCACCGTTTATTGTCGATCGCGAAACGGGCATTTACGAAGGATATGTATATTTTCCCGACGGGGGAACCTGTCAATTCAAATTTACGGCGCAGGCTGCGTGGGAACCCATGGCTTACGGATCGCAGGAAGAAGGTGTACTCGTTGAAGCGAATTATGAGGGTGATAACATCACGGTACCTGATGCCGGTTACTACATGCTAACGGCCAACCTTTCCGAAATGACTTACTCAGCTACCAAAACTTCGTGGAGCATTATTGGTGATGCCACCGCCGGAGGCTGGGAAACCGACACGCCCATGCAGTACGATGCCGGGGCTAATGTTTGGCAGGTTACAGCCGACATGAGTACTGCCGGTTCGTTCAAATTCAGGGCAAACAATGCCTGGATAATCGATTTTGGCGTGGATGAAGAAGGAACACTCCTGTATGCCGACCACCCGGTGCTGGGCTATACCGCCGGTTTGTTAAACCTAACCGTGCCCGAAACCGGAAACTATACCATTACACTCGATTTGAGCAACCCGGAAGCTTATAGCTACGAACTGAAATTGAATTAAATAACGATAAAGCTGAACCGATAAGGCATCGTGCCGGGCAGTGCAGGTTTAAAAACGAACAAACAACATAAGCCTTTATACCCGGCCTTTATCCTTCGGTGAACAGAAATAAATGCAGATTGTTTACTGGCTTTAATATCTTATTTTTGAAGAAGATAAAAAAGACAGGAGAGAGCAAATGATGAAACGGAAAAATTTTCAAATAAAGAACATGTATACACTGTTATTATCGGTATTGCTGATGTTTTCATCGGCCTGTAATTCCGACGACCCGTTGGTTGTTAACCCGCCCAACGGGGAGGATGAACCCAAAGAAGAAACGTACAATCCCGATAAATTTCAAAACCTGCCCGATATTTCCGATGTGGTAATGTACGAGGTAAACATGCGTGCTTTCAGTAACGAAGGTACGTTTGACGGCGTAACGGTAAGGCTCGATTCCATTCAGGCGTTAGGTGTTAATGTGATCTGGCTTATGCCCATTTACCCGATTGGCGAGCTGAAAGGCGTGGGTTCCCCTTACTGTGTGAAAGATTACAAGGCAGTGAACGAAGAATACGGAACACTGACCGACCTTCGTGAATTGATTGAAAAGGCGCATGAACTCGATATGGCTGTTATTCTCGACTGGGTGGCTAACCACACCGCCTGGGATAACGAATGGATTGAAAACGACGACTGGTACACCAAGGATGCCGATGGGAATATTGTTCAGGCCAACGACTGGACCGATGTGGCCGATCTGAACTTCGACAGCGAGGAAATGCGGTCAGCTATGATCGATGCTATGAAATACTGGTTAGATGCCGCCAATATTGATGGCTACCGCTGCGATTATGCCGATGGTGTGCCGGTTGACTTTTGGAAAACGGCGCTGAAAGAGGTGCGTGATGAAGATGGCCGCGACCTGATCTTTTTTGCCGAAGGCACACGAAAGGAAAACTATTCGGCCGGTTTCGATATCAATTTTGGCTGGCGCGTTTACGGTTCCATAAAAGGGATTATTGCCGATAATAAACCGGCAGGCGGGCTTTTTACCGCTCATGCCAGCGACTATACCAATGTGCCCGACAGCGTGGAAATGCTGCACTTTATTACCAACCACGACGACAATGCCTGGGACAATACCCCCGATAAATTGTTTGTGAACCAGCGCGGTGCCATGGCTGCCTTTGTGGCATCAACTTTTGTTGGCGGGGTTCTGTTAATTTATAACGGGCAGGAAATTGGATACCCGTACCAGCTTTCGTTTTTTACCAAAACACCCATTAACTGGAATTTGAATCCGGAAATTTTATCCGAATACAAAAAACTTATGGGCATACGAAAAGGCAACGATGCGGTTCGGAAAGGATCGCTGGAGAAATACAGCCACAACGATGTTGTTGCATTTAAACGCGTTTTAGGCAGTGAAGAAGTGGTTGTGATTGTTAACGTGCGGAACAAGGCAATTGACTTTAATTTGCCCGGCGAACTGCAATCGGTCACTAAAACCAATTTACTTACCGGTGAAAATGTCGAATTGGAAGAAACGGTTCAGCTTGGAGCATTTGAATATTTGATTTTAAAATAAACAGTTTTAGTTGGAATAAAGTACACGAACAAAGCGGTTGTAATGGCCCGGAATTCGAAAGGGTTTCGGGATTTTTATGTTTTATAATTTACCCATCCATCCCGCTCATAAAGGTCTCAACAAAATCGGTTATGCGGGTAATGATCCGCTCGGCAACAGTTTTTCTTTCACGTATTCCCGGCCGCAGACCTTTCAGGGCATCCAACACATCATCCCTTAATGGTTCACGCTGGGTGAAAATGTAATTATCCAATACTTCCCGGAATTTATCAGGCACCAGATCCTCCTGCTCACAAATCGCCTCAATTGCTTTGATTTCTTCTTCGCTCCAGTACTTTTCAAAGGCTTCGGGGATATCATCAATATCAGCCCATGATATTTCAGGTTCTTGTCAGCATATAGGGTGTTGAGTGTTTTACTGTCAAAACCGGTCAGGAACATATTTACTACAAGCAGGATATCAATCTGCCGGTTTTTGACCTTTTTGGAAATATCGTTGTAATAATTGTAAAAGCTCTGGCTGTCCTTTGTTGTGAATTTGGCATTGAACATTTTGTTGTAATCGCCAATAAAATCTTCCAGCTTATCCCGGGTATGCTTGTTAATACCTTTCCCGGATGGTTTATCGGCTATAGCCAATTCTTCCTCTTCAATCATTCCATTGGCATCCTTGTCATCTTCATTAGCTGTATAGCTGAATATGGTTGCAATGTTCAGATTGTGATTTTTCTTTTTAAACAGTTCGTAATATTTTATCAGGCAATCTACCGAGCTGACACATAACATGG
The DNA here is from genome assembly GCA_021740385.1 of Prolixibacteraceae bacterium. Taxonomy (GTDB): domain Bacteria; phylum Bacteroidota; class Bacteroidia; order Bacteroidales; family Prolixibacteraceae; genus DAIMEA01. The sequence continues at coordinate 46,241 of JAIOZY010000004.1, forward strand.
CCGTAAATTGTTTGCTGTGGGTTTTCCGGTCGTGATGGGCAATAATGTAATCAACAATTTTTTCCAACCGGTCATCCGATTCCAGCAGTTCCTTTTTATCAATACCTTCGACAAGCTCATTACAAGTATCTTCCACTTCAATATCCAGCTCTGTCCGGCTATCTTCGGTTGCATCTACACTTCCTTTGCTGAATGCATCAAATTCCTTTTGGGTCTGGTAGTCGAGGTCTTTCCGGTCAACCACAAATACTACCCGGTTGACTTTTGGAATATTTTTCAGGATCTGGCTGGCTTTAAAAGAGGTCAGTGTTTTACCCGATCCGGTAGTGTGCCAGATATAGCCATTCTTATGACTGTTTTTTACCCGTTCAACAATGGCCTCCACCGCATAATACTGGTAAGGACGAAGCACCATCAACATTTTTAATGCTTCATTCAGCACAATATACTTGGTCACCATCTTGCTCATGTGGCAGGGTTCAAGGAATTCCTGTGTAAAGTCCGATAGTTGCCTGATGGGCTTATTCTGCTTATCGCTCCAGTAAAAGGTTTGCTTGTAACTTTCTTTCCGGTTGTTGGCGTAGTATTTTGTATTCTCCCCGTTACTGATGATAAAGATTTGGATGTATTGAAACAGTCCAACCCCTGCACCGTAAGAATGGCGCTGGTAACGGTTGGTTTGATTGAATGCTTCTTTCAGTCCCAGTCCCCGGCGTTTTAATTCAATCTGTACAAGGGGTAATTCATTCACAAGAATTGTTACGTCATACTTGTTTTTGTATGACCCCTCCATGGTAACCTGCCGGGTTACCTGGAACCGGTTCTGGCACCAATGTTCCTGCTGAATGAATTCAAGGTAAATACTCTCGCCGTTGTCTTTGGTCAGTTGCATTTTATCGCGCAGGGTTTTGGCCTTTTCAAATACACTGCCTTTGTTCAGGTGGTTAATTACCTTTTTGAATTCATTGTTGGTAAGGAAAATGTTGTTGTGTTTTTCGAGCTGAACCTTCAGGTTAAGCAACAGGTCGGCCTCATCATTAATGGTAACGTATTGGTATCCCAGCTCCTTCAGTTGGGCGATGAGTTTATCTTCTTATATTTGTTTGCTTTGGTGTGGCATTGGTTTAATCTTTTATACAACGTACACTTTTACCGAGCACCTTTTTAGTGTGATTTCGGAAAATTGTAGTGTTATATTGGGCTATGTGTCGCATCCATGCGCGATTATTATTTTGCTCAGTAGAACTCCACCAGGAACCTGATTCGCCAATGAAATCGAAATAACCATCGCTGCTACGACTACCGCCTGGAAGAGCGGAAAAACCAAAGACATCGGTTCCATTGCCATTATTTCTCCAATTATTAGTAGCCTTTAATTTGTTTCCTTCATTTGTGCCACGGTTATAAAGGTTATTTGCTTCGCCCTGGCTCATGCCAATGGCAAATTCAAGCTGTTTCCATTCATCATCAGTAGGTAGGTGCCAACTTGCAGGGCAGGCTGTTTTGGCTGATTCCCAGTTGTATAAACGTCCGTAGGTGACAACGTTACCTTCATCCTCGTTGTATGACCAACATCCATTGCCTGTGTTATAAGCCAAATTCTCAGCCATCCAAACCTGTTCTCCAATTTTCACCCATTTGTATTCATGCCCGTCCCGTTCATCTATAAAAGTACCTGTTTCCTGCGCTTTCAAAAAACCAGATGAAGTAATGATGATCATTAAAATTGAAATAGTTTTATTCATCGTTATTATGTTTAAAAATATTTACTTGCATTGATTTCAGATGCCAATTATTCCAACCATTTTTCTTCGGGTAATTTTTCCGATTGGCAAAGCACTATTTAACAATAAAATGTCTAAAATTTTATGCTCGTTTCATTTGAAACTTTTTAAGACGTATGTAAAAATAACAGTATTGATTTGATTAGCAAGAAATGAAACATGATTATCTTGTGTTAATATTAATATTAAAAAAAAACTCAAAAGACTTCAATATCTGTAATAATTCACTAAATTAGTGAATATGTTTATATTTATATATCTTTGCAAAATGAAATAAACTGTTATGAAAATTGAATTCGAGAAAGAATATCTTGAGCAGTTATACTCACATGGGAAAGCCAAAAGCAAAAAATATCGTTTTCAAAAACATATTATAACGAAGTATAAACAAACCATTGACAAGTTAAGAGTTGCTAATAGGGTTGAAGATTTGTATCCAATTAAAAGTTTAAATTATGAGAAGCTAACCGGTAATAAAAAAGGACTGGAATCTGTTCGTGTAAATCAACAATACCGGATAGAATTTAGAACCTCTGTTACAGGTAATGAGCCGGATATTATTACCATTTGCTCGATAATTGAATTAAGTAGTCACTATAAGTAAACAATTCGATGAAATGTGCATGAGATAGTTTTTTCACCAATCGTTATAATTTAAATGAGAATTCCATTAGTTGCCAGGAAAAACCTAAAAATTAAACAGATGAAAACAATGAATGACCTTACACCGTTTAAAGCAACGCACCCCGGAACATTAATTAAAGATGAAATAGATGCGATTCCTGAATTGAACCAAAAAGAATTGGCCATTCAGTTAGGGCTTAAACCGTCATTTTTAAATGAGGTTATAAAAGGGAAACGCCCAATTACGGCAGATTTAGCAATTCTTCTTGAAAAGGCTTTGGGTATTTCAGCAGATTATTGGATGAAATTTCAATCGCAATACGAAATTGATAAATCCCGAATAAAAGAGAAAAATATTCTTCGTGTAAAAAACATGGAGGTTTGGAGTGTGATTAAAAAATATGTCCCGGTGCATTATTTTAGAAAACTTGGGTATTTAAAAGAAAATTTAACTGAAGATATATTGACCATTAAAACCATTTATGCAGTAACCAATATTGAGCAATTGATAAAAAACTTTGCACAAAATAAAAGTGCTTTTTACCGGAAATCAGAAAAGCTTGAAGTTGATGAAAAAAATATCTTTGCCTGGAGTTCATTGGCACAATATGAAGCCCATAACAAAACAGTAAATAGTTTTAATCCTGACAATCTCAACAGACTGAGTGAAGAATTAAAGGCCATTTTTTTCAGGAATGTAAACACTATTGTAGAAGTTTATAAAACTTTAGATAAATATGGCATTAAGCTATTGCTCATTGAAAAACCTGCTAAAACCCCTGTTGATGGATTTTCCTTTTGGTCAGGCAATAACCCTGCCATTGCATTAACTTTACGACATAGCCGTATAGATAATTTTGCTTTTACATTAATGCACGAAATTGGGCATATTCAACTTCATTTGTTGAACAATAAAGGCAGAAGCTTTCTGGACTTGAAAGGAGGAAAGCAAGTTGGTGTGTTTGAAGATGAAGCAGATAAATTTGCACAAGAAAAATTAATTCCAAAAAATAATTGGAAAATCATTTCACATGTAAAGTTTTGCAATAAACAAAAACAAGTGAATGATGACCTTGTGATTTCTTATGCGCAAAATTTTGGGATTAATCCGGCAATACTTTTGGGGCGAATTTGTTTTGAAAGTAACGATTATGCCGTGAAAACAAACATATCGAAAAAGTTGAACTAGTTCAGACTATTTTTACACAAACATCTTCTGTAACAACCCCTTCTTCCATGTTTTGGCTTTTTCGAGCTGACCTTTCGGGTTAAGCAACAGGTCGTCCCTCTCGAGTCTCCTCTGGAGCCTCTCACGGGACTTCCCGATGTCTCCCGATATCGTTTCACTCATCGGGATCATCGGGATTGCGCTTCGCTTCACTTCTCGTCCCATTCGAGTCTCCTCTGGAGCCTCTCACGGGACTTCCCGATGTCTCCCGATATCGTTTCACTCATCGGGATCATCGGGATCCCGCTCCGCTTCACTTCTCGTCCCTCTCGAGTCTCTTCGAGCCTCTCACGGGACTTCCCGATGTCTCCCGATATCGTTTCACTCATCGGGATCATCGGGATTGCGCTTCGCTTCACTTCTCGTCCCTCTCGAGTCTCCTCTGGAGCCTCTCACGGGACTTCCCGATGTCGTTACACTCATCGGGATTGCGCTTCGCTTCACTTCTCGTCCCTTTCGAGTCTCTTCGAGCCTCTCACGGGACTCGAACCCGCGACCTGCTCATTACGAATGAGCTGCTCTACCAGCTGAGCTAAAGAGGCTTGATAATGGTTTGCAAAAATAGGGTTTCTTTTCAAAATACGAGGAAGAAATCTGAAATTATCTAACCGGGTAGTTAATGGCTGTTTTCAATAATAAAAGCCATGCCCACGATGTTTTCCCCGGTTTTGCGTATAAACTTAATGCTTAACAGGTATGTGTTGTCGTTATGGCTGAATTCAAAAGAATAATCGGTTTTATGGTTTTTGGGCAGGTTGAGAGCAAGTTTCGGCATTATTTCGTAAATATTTTTTCCGGCCAGCCGTGTTGTCTGTGGGGCAAAGCATTCTTTAAAATTTGAATTGAACAGCACAATTTTCCCTTTTGCATCGGTAACCAAAACCGCTTCACGAATGGTTTGCATGATGGTTTCATAAGCAAGGGGTGCAATTTGGAATGTGCGGTAATTGAAAATCCCGAAATAAATTAGGGTGCCGCCCAATGCAAATCCAACGGGCGATAAATCGACATAACGGAATACTCCAACTTTTAGCAGGTGCAATAAATTAAAGCAGAAAGGGATAAACGAAGCAAGCAGGAAAATTTGCGTGTGCCGTTTTAAAAAGCTGGAAAAAACCTTCAATTCGCGCAGCAGCAAAAAAACCGATGAAACGATAATGAAGTACCCGTAAGCGATAAATAAAATGAAAAACAAACCGAAAGAATAATCGAAAAGAAATTTTTCAGAACCCGTTTTGGTTATGCTCCATACCCAATTCATCCGGCCCGGTAAAACCAACAGAACCAAAACGGTTAAAGGAAAAATGTTGGCCGGCAAAAAAAACCGCCATTTTAGCCACTTTTTCAGCCCAATGTAATCAAGCACGAAGGCCAGGAAAAGGGTTGGTGTAAAAGCAATGCCGGCAAAAGATAATGCCAGCGAGATTTCTTTCAGATGTACGGTTTTGGCCAGCAACCCCAGCAATACACCGCCAACCCAAATTCCAGAGGCTATCATAAACCAGCCCAGGAAACGCGTTCCGGCTGCTTCGCGTTTACGAAAAAACAAGAAGGCTAAAAAAAAGGTCATCCAAAACGTGGCCGATAAAACGGCTTTAAAAAAATCAAGTCCCATTATTTTTTCTTTTAAGTATAAACATGATGCACAAATATCGAAATACAGGTAAGAAAAACAAGTTAGAAACTTTTTTTGAAATGGAATAAAAATATTTTCGATGTGCAGGGCTACCTGTGAATAGATTAATTTGACCTTTCAGGGCGCAATCGACCGAGAATATTTTACCTGACTTTTCAGCGGCTGCAATACCTGAAAGTGTCTTGCCCCCATTAATCCTTTTCGGGCAAAAAGCAATTCTTTTTGGGCAAGGCCATTCATTAATTATAACCATACCTTTGAAACCATAAATTGAAAAATTATGATTGCCGTTAAAGACCTGCTCTTTTCCTACAAAGGGCAAAATTTACCTACGTTAAAGAACATCTCTTTCCGCATTGACGACCAGGAAATTTTTGGTTTCCTCGGGCCCAGCGGCGCCGGGAAAAGCACCACTCAGAAAGTACTGACCGGCGTGTTGAAAAATTACCGGGGCAGTGTTATGCTCAGGGGGAGGGAAGTGAACAACATCTCACGAAAGTTTTACGAAAACATCGGTGTGGCATTCGAGTTTCCGAACCTCTACCTGAAATTTACAGCCCTCGAAAACCTCGAGCTTTTTGCTTCGTTTTACCAATGTGAAAAGTACGATGCCGAAGAGTTGCTTCAACGGGTGGGGTTATGGGAAGACCGCAACCTCCGGGTGGAAGCTTTTTCGAAAGGGATGCGCATGCGCCTCAATTTTATCCGGTCAATCCTCCACAAACCCCGTTTGCTTTTCCTCGATGAGCCTACAGCCGGCCTCGATCCTGTAAATGCACGCATGCTGAAGGACTTTATCCTGGAACTTCGCGACAAGGGCACAACCGTTTTTCTTACAACCCACAACATGAACGATGCCGATGAATTGTGCGACCGGCTGGCGTTTATGATCGAAGGTCAGTTGCCCATTATTGATACGCCTGAAAAGCTGAAACTGCAACACGGTAAAAAAACAGTGAAGGTAAAATACCGGCTGAACGGCCAACCAGAAACAAAGGAATTTGAACTGAAAGAACTGGGAGCAAACAACGAATTTTTATCGATCATTAACAAGGCTGAAATTGAAACCATCCATACCCAGGAAGCCACGCTTGAAGATATTTTCATTCAGGTAACCGGGAAGCAATTGGCCTGATTCATAAAATTGCACATTATGTTATTGAAAATTACAAAATACGATATCTTATTCCAGTTTAAGCAGGGTTTTTACCTGGTGTATGGAATCCTTTCGCTGATTTATATCCTGATCCTTTTTAACCTCCCGGGGGATGTGCGGACAGAAGTTACCGCGTATCTCATCCTGTCGGATACAACAATAATCGGGCTGACTTTTGTTGGTGCCCTGGTTTTGCTCGAAAAACAGCAAAACGTGCTGCAAAGTTTGTTTATTACCCCGCTGAAGCTCAGTACCTATCTTGCAGGAAAAATGCTGTCACTGGTGTTTATTTCCCTTATTGTAAGCGCTGTAATTGGTTTTATCCCGGGCGGAATGATCGGCAACTGGTTGTGGACATTGGTTGCGGTAATACTCTCTTCGATGTTTTTTACCTTTTTTGGGCTGGGTATTTCAGCGGGGGCAAATTCACTGAACGATTACCTGGCCGGTACCATATTGGGAGGGCTTATTTTGGGTGCGCCTGTTGCCTTGTTTTTTATCTGGCCCGAAATCTCGGTTGTTTTTCCCGTGAACGCCACCATCGATTTAATGATTACCCCGCCCGAGGTCCAAAGCGTTAAAGGGATCATTGCCGATGTGTCGGTTCTGATATGCTGGAATATCCTGGGGTATCTCTTTGCCCGCTATCAGTTTAAAAAATATGTACTCGAAAGATAAAAAGATAAGATTATGGCTTCATATATTCGGCTTGTAAAAAGTGACTGGAAAATTATTGGAAGGGACCCGATGCTTTTTATCGCGTATCTGGCCCCATTGCTGATTCTGTGTTTGGTGCTTTTCCTGTTCCCGATTGTTTCGGAACTGACAACTCAACATTTCAATTTTCCCCTTGAAGGGTATTTCCCGTTTGGATACATCTTTTTCCTGCCCCTGGTATCGATGATGATAGGTATGGTGTATGGTTTCATCCTTCTCGATGAACGTGATGCCGGGCTGGTAAGCTATTTGTCGGTAACCCCTTTGGGCAAAACGGGGTACTTAAGTTTGCGGATGATTATTCCCGTGGTTATCGCTTTTGTATACAACATTGTGTACATATTGTTGACCGGGCTGGGCAAAACACTAACACCGTTAGAAATAGTGGCACTATCGGTCATTATCGCCTTTGAAGCCCCGTTGATGATCCTTTTTTTGGGTGCCTTTGCAAACGACAAAGTGGAAGGAATTGCGATGTCGAAAGGTTTTGGGATTTTATTGCTGGCCATAATTGCCGACTATTTTTTTGAAGGCCCGTGGCGGTGGTTTTTATCGATTGTTCCAATATGGTGGGTCGAAAGGGCTGCTCTCCTCGATGAACATACAGGATGGTACCTTTTAGGAGCTTTAGTAATTCATGCGCTGTACCTGTTTTTATTGTACCGCAAATTTTACAAGCGTTTTGGTTAGCGTGGAAGAAGATTGCGACGGAACACACCAGGTGGTAAACCTTTTACTTTCTTAAATGCCCTTGAAAAATGAGCCGATTCGGCATACCCAACCTGTTCGGCAATCTGGTCGAGCGAGAGCATTTCATCGGTCATTAATTCAATTGAATGTTCCATTCGCCGGTGCAATAAATAGTTATAAATACTTTTCCCGAATATCTCTTTGAATCCCGATTTCAATTTATGCTCATTGGTAGCAACCAGCCTCGAAAGTTGGCTGATAGATGGGGCTTCTGCCAGGTTACTTAACAAAATTTCCCTTGCTTGTTCAATTTTTATTTTATCGGATAATGAAAGGAAAGTTTGTTTTTTGGGGGCCTTAATGGCATGAATCTGCTCAAACTGGCAACCAAGAAGCTCGGTAATTTTTGTTTCATAAAACACGTTCGATAGCAAAGGGTCGCCAATTTTGTGCGACAATATTTCACGGATTACCAGTTTCATCTTTGGTGTAATCGGAAGTGGGCTTTTGTACAGGTTAAAAGGTTCGGAGCGTTTTATCTTTTCAGAAAAAGAGGAAAACCGGCCATGAAACTTGGCCAGTTGTTTAATAAATACATTTGGTGCAAGGTATACCCTGAAACTTTCAAAAACGGGAGGGACTTCAAATTTCAGCTCCCTTTTTGTTGAAAAGAAAGTAAGGTGCAAATCGTTTTCAAAATGGCGGTATGGCTCGAAATTGCTTTCACGAACGTTAAAACCGCCCCCTAGTTCGAAGGATAAAATGCCCAGGTCGGTATCCTGCTTCGATTCAATGATTAAACTTTCTTTACCCTTATGTGAACCATAAATGATGAAACACCCTTTCATTGCGATAATCTGTTGCAGGTCGTCTGTTTCGCCATTATGTATTTGATTTTCATGCAGCATGCAGTGCTCATGCTCAAGGTCAGAGTCGTTTAAATTAATGATTTTTAGCGAATTATGCCACGCTTCCAACAGCATCTTTGTTCTATTCTTTTTTTTTGAATATAAACATTAATTGTGAAATATTATTCATACGACAGGACGCAAGCCTGTTATATGTTTTATATCAGTGTTTTCGTATTGAAAAAAATACTATATTTGAAACGGGGAATTTTTAATTTTGATTAAGCATGAAAGTTTTACAATTGATTGGGGTAATTGTATTTCTATTCTTTTTCGTATCATGTAACAATAATCTGACCGAATTCGAGAAAGAGCATCCCGAGGGGAGTGTGATGTTGAAGTACAAAATTCAGCAACGTGCTGAAGACGGTTTTTTGCTTGAAGTATTGGACATTCAGGATTCACGGTGTCCAATAGGTTCTGTATGTTCCGATCCGGGAAAAGTTAGCGTAAATTTGCGGGTACTATCTGAAAACAGTGTTGCCGAAACCTGCCTTGAATTCAGCGAAATTCCGGGACAGTTGCAATCGTGCGATACCATTGAAAACCGGCGGGTCGAAATTTATAAAGTGTCGCCCATACCGTATACCGGCAAGCCCATTGAATCGCTCAACAACTACACGGTAGTGCTGATTGTTGAAGACATTTGAACCAAATTACGGCTTAAAAAAATCACCATTTCTGGTAATACGATTTTACCAAAGACGCAGCTTCGGAGCCAAGCGGGTCACTGAAAAGTACAAACAGCTCCTGTGGTGGTGGCGGTACGCGTTTCTTTTCATTCACCATTTTTTTAACATCGGCAGGCAGGGCCCGTTCGTCGCCGTTGTATTCGGCCCAGTTGTTGCGCCAGGTATATTCGCCCGGGAAGCGTTTGTTTTCAAGCACCTTTTTAGTATAGTAGTCGATTATTTTAACATCGAGAATTCCCCGCGATACAATGTTCCGTTTGTGAACGGTGGCTTTGGCTTTTACCACGCCCATTACATCGTGTGTAACACCGTCAGCATCCTTATACTGGCCAACAACAAGTGAGTCGGAGGTGTATTCGGTAGTCGATTCTTTTTCAAAAATATTACCCACCGAAAAATCGACAAACTGCATTTTCACCACATGATGGGGGCGAATATCAAACTTTTCGGCTTCATCGGGCTGAAAATAACGCACGAAACGTTTCCGGTTGTTTTTCGAAATATCGGAAAAAAAGTTGTGGTAAAAGCGGCTGACGTTTTCCCGATAAACATCGCCCATGTAGGGCAGGGGCTCAATAACAATTTTCAGGGTAGCCATGTTCTCGGCTTCTTTCAATTTTTTCTCAAGATCGGCATAACCGGGGTTTCGTTCCTGTACCCATTCAAACTTTTTCAAGGCTTCGCGGGCATCGGGTATGGTGTTTTTCTTCAACAAGCGTACACCGTTGTTGTATTGCTCGGCAATGGCCAGGGTGTTTGCTTTCTGGAGCTGGTCGTCGAAATAAACCACGGGTTTCACGGCATCGAGGGCGGCCGGGCAGCGCGAAATCTCGTCGGCCAATTCGTTCAGTTTGGTGTACATTTCAACAATGCTGATGTATTTATTATCCGATTTGGATGCGCCAACCCTGTCAATTTGTTTCCGGTAATAATCGAGCGCCATGGGGTAACTTTTTAAGAGGGTTGCCATGGCTTTTTCCGAATCGGGGTTCGATCTGAGCCGGGAAACGGCCTGTTTGGTTGCGAGGTAATAATCGCCCCGGCGTAGTGCCGACTGGCCGGTGCTGCAGGCTTGCAGAATGGCTGATACGGCAATAATCAGGATAAGGAGTTTAATATTTTTCATGATGTACATATTCGGTTTATACAAATATAGGGATTATGATTTTCATACGATTAAATTATTCGAAAACCAGAAATTGCAACAAACTGAAGTTAAATATATCTTCAAATTTTGATGTTTGTTTTTTTTTGCATAATTTTGATTTATAAAAGCAATATATATAAACTGATAGCCCCATGAAAATCAATGCACATGATTAAAATAAAAAAAGGGCAATGAAAACTCATCGCCCAATTTTAATATTAACCAGAAGCATTCGGGTCGATGCTTTGGCGGCTAACCCGTTTGCTTCCTTATTACGTTCTAACAAAGTGCTTGGGAACAATGCTGAACTGATTAAAGAGGTTGGTTTAACCTTTTCTACTTTACTTAATCCCGAGAATGAAATTATAATTGAGGGATACTATTTTAAGCTCAATTTTGATACTGAAAAGGCAGTTGTCCGTAAAATTGATATTGATAATTGTGATTTAAAAAGCTCTTTGGAAAATGAAGAATTAGTTTTTGACTTTAATGATGACGTTTCATGGTTATTCCAGAAGGATACTAATCTGAAATCCGTACAATCTGTTTGTTCTGTTGCAAGTACTGGTTGGATTTACAATAACGAATTAGATCAGGGGCATACAGAATATAGAGTTAGATACAGCAAATATATCGTTTATAACATATTAATTGCAGAACATCGACGAATAGACGGACAAGGTATTGAATTGTGGATTTATGACACAAAACCAGAAGTTCGATATAGTTTACAGAATGATGCAGACACTGTAACGCCTGATTCTTTTTGGTGTCAAGATGGTGATAGTGTTAGTTACATACAGCATACTATATACGAAGGTTCTTTTGTCTGCTTGGATTATTATAATGTAACAGAACATTTTGCAGCCCAAAGCGATGAAGATGATTATGTTTCTTTTTCGACAAGTCTTTCATGCAATTAATTATTTTAAAGCATATGTATTCACATTGTATTTCTAAAAGTGTTATCCTATTTAAACGTAGGATAACACTTAATTGCTTTATATTATTGATATTATTCGCTGGTTGTGAAAAAGAAGTATCACTTGAAATAGAAAATGTTGAAGATAACATAGCTGTAAATTGCCTTTTTACTGCCGACAGTTATTTCAAAGTGCTGGTTGCAAAAACAACTTTTTATGGAGATACATTGGATCATTTCGTTTCCGATGCTGTTGTTACCATAAAAGCCCTTAACAGCAATACAGAAAAGGAACTTTCTTACCAGGGTAACGGGTATTATTCCGATACCACGTATTATCCACAATACAATGAAACATACAGGTTAATAGTTGATGTTCCGGGATATAAAACCCTCTCAGCAGTTGATTCGTTACCTCTGCCGCCCAATATTGAAAACGTGTACCTGATTTCTACCGACAGGTACGATATTGACCTTTCTAATTACAGGTATCATGATATTTATATAACATTAAATGATCCTGTAGAAACAAAAAATTTCCATGAAATGAAATGCTACGAGTTAACAGATAAAGAAAATTTTATAAGTGTACGCCTGGAAAGCAATGAAAATTTCATTGTTAATGAAGGCGATCAGGATCTCTATAAAGGTCCGCTATTATTTTGCGATGAAATAATTAACGGAACAAATTTTGAATTTTTAGTGACAACACGCTGTAATATTAACCATGAAGCAGAAGGTTTAAACACCGCACTTTATGTTGTAGGAATTAGCGAAACCTTATATAAATACAGGAAACAGGAGATCAGGCATATTGTTTCGGGATATGGATTTTGGAATCCCATTGAGCCGGTTCCCATGTATTCAAATGTAACCAACGGCTATGGAATTTTCGCCGGGTATTCTGCACGCTGTTTTTTACTCCACCATGAAAATAAATGAAATGTCAAAATGAAAAATAAAATCCGTTTTCTTTTTCTGTTCGTATTTATCCTGAACACAGCGTTTGCCGGGGATATTGTAGTATCGGGATTTGTTAAAGATTCGGTTTCGCTTGAGCCACTTATCGGGGCAAGTGTTTACGTTGAAAAAACACAGCTTGGTACAACTTCGAACAGCTACGGTTTTTTTACCCTGAAAATACCAGAAGATATTTCGAAAAACCGCCTGGTTATTTCATTCATAGGTTATAAAACTGGATATTGGGATATTAGCAGCAGTAAACAACAGTTAATGTTTATGCTCGTATCTGGAATTGAAATTGAAGAAATTGAAATAACATCTAAACGGAAAGTCGAAGATACCCCCACCATGAGCATGATGAAACTCTCGATGAAAGAGATACAATATTTGCCCCAGCTTTTCCAGGAAGATCTGATCAAAACAATACAATACCTGCCAGGCATACAGGGAGGGACTGAAGGAAGCGCCGGGATGTTCGTTCGTGGCGGCAGCGCCGACCAGAACCTTATCCTTCTCGACGATGTCCCCTTGTATTACGTGAACCACGCCGGTAACATGATCTCGGTTTTCGATAATAACACGATAAAGGATTTTGAACTCTACAAAGGGGCTTTCCCTGCCCGGTATGGTGGCAGGCTGTCATCGGTTCTCGACATAAGGATGAAAGAGGGCGATAAAAGCCGTTTCCATGGAGAAGCGGGATTAGGTCTTTTGTCGGGCAATGCATTTATCGAAGGGCCCATTGTTAAAAACAAAGCTTCATTTTTCTTCTCCTACCGGAAGTTCTGGCCAGAATACATGCTAAACCTGATTACGTCAAACATGAACACAAAATTTTCTTACGGTTTTTATGATTTAAGCGCCAAAGTGAGTGCCGACATTACGGGAAAGGATAAGCTTTTGATAAGTTTTTACAATGGCGGAGATGAATTGGAGATTAAAAAAACACCCGATGAAGAGAATTATGGCCTGAACACAACAACGTGGAGTAATTTGATGGGGGCAATTAAGTATACAAGGGCATTTGGTAAAAACATATTTTCCAACCTTACCTTCTATTATACCCAATACAAATATTTTAACGGAAGTGAATACAACTTCAAAGAAGAAGGCGATACGGTTTATAATAAACTGTATATCAATTACAGTTCAAATGTGCAGGACATTTCGGGAAAACTTGAGGTGGACTACATCCCGGCACCAGGTTTAAAATTTAAATTTGGGGGTCAGTTCATTTCCCACAGGTATCTTCCAGGGTCAAGTGAATACAATTCTTTGGATGAAATTACCCCAACCGACACCATTAATTTTGAAACAATTAACGCTCTTGAGCCTTCATGCTTTTTTGAAGCAGTTTATTCTCCCATTCATAATTTTGAGATGAACCTCGGTTTGCGGAATTCTTATTTTTTAGTAGAAAATGAAACATACCCCTCAATTGAGCCCCGTATTATGTTACGTTACAATATCCCTGATTTTTTCGCCATAAAAGCCTCTTATGCCGAAATGGTACAAACCATTCACCTTTTAAACTATTCGGGGGCAGGCATGGCCAGCGATTTATGGTTGCCGCCTACCAACCAGTTAAAACCAGGGCATTCACAACAAGGGGCTTTAGGGTTTTATAAAACCATTTGCAACGGTATGTACGAAATCAGTATCGAAGGTTATTACAAATACCTTGAAAATATGATTGCCTATAAAGACGGGGCTTCATTTTTTTCTGGGGCTGATGACTGGCAGTCGAAACTTGAAACCGGGGGCACAGGTACATCAAAAGGAATTGAATTTTATTTGCAAAAAAACAAAGGCCGCTTTACCGGATGGCTTAGTTATACCCTGTCAAAAACCGACCGCCATTTTCAAAATAAAAACAACGGGAAAACCTTCCCTTTTAATTACGACAGGCGGCACAGTATTTCACTTGTTGGCAGTTATGTTTTAACCGATAACCTGGTATTGTCGGGTACCTGGACTTTCGGCTCGGGATACCCCATTACCCTTGCTTCAACCCAATATCCAACACCGGGTTCACCTGGGAGCTACTCTGGCGAACTTGATTTTTACGGTGAAGTAGTCAATATGGATCATTGGGGAGATATTAATTCTGTGCGTATGCGGTCTGTGCATCACCTTGATGTTGCTTTAACGTATACGAAAAAAAGAAAGAAAACAGAAAGGGTTTGGAATTTTACAATATATAACATTTACAACCGGCAAAACCCGTATTTCTATTATTATGTCAGCGATAACAAAGGGGGGGTTAAGTTAATGCAACAAAGTTATTTCCCCATTATGCCAAGTGTAAGTTATTCCCTAAAATTTTAGCAATGCCCCTGCAACCGTCAAATCCTCCCGATGCGTAATTTTAATGTTCTCGCGGTTGCCCTCAACCAAATTGATTGTTTTGCCAAGGCGTTCCAGCACCATGGTGTCGTCGGTAAATGCCGGGTCGTAGCCCAATGAATATGCTTCTTTAATTTCTTTCACCATAAACACCTGTGGAGTTTGAACGGTAAAAAGCTTTGACCGGTCTGCAGGTTTGTTACCGTCATCCGTTATTTCACGTACCGATTCCACCACGGGCATAACCGGCAGGGCGTTCCCTTTTTGAATTGTCGTATCGAAGCAGCGTTGAAGGGTGGCATGACTAACCAGCGGGCGCACCCCGTCGTGGATGAACACGATGCCCTCATCGCCTTCAATAGCATCCAACCCGTTTTTTACACTTTGGAAACGGTTTTCGCCCCCTTTTACCAGGGTATGTTTTATTTCAAACCGGTGTTCAGCACAGAGCGTTTTCCATGTGCCAAACTGTTTATCGGGCAAAACAACAATAATCTCAAACGAAGGGTCAAAATCGTAAAAGCGCTGTATGGTTTGCATTAATACCGGTTTGCCGCCCAGGAGCAGAAATTGCTTGGGTACGGGCGTTTTCATGCGGCTACCGCTGCCACCGGCAACAACCAGGGCAATTTTTTTTATGGGTTCTGTTGTTGATTCCACAAATATTAAAATTCATTTAGTAAATTGAACGGTCATTTTTCATGTTAACCTGAACTATTCATAAATTACAGTTATTATGAATAAAGTTCAGGTTAACACCGACATAGATGAAGTTGAGCTTTTGAAAAAAAGCTTTACTGAATCTTAGTCGTCCCGATAACCATCGGGAGAGACAGGAATAATTCATGAATTATTCGTGTTAAAGATAACAAAGAAACCTTATGGAAGAAATACTCAACTTTTTAAAAAGTCTTGAAGCCAACAATAACCGGGAGTGGTTTGAGCAAAACCGAAATTTGTACCTCAAAACAAAGGAACAATTCCTGCGCATTACCGAGTTGCTGATAAACGAAATCAGGAGTTTCGACAGGCAGATACCTTACCTGAACCCTAAAGGCTGCATGTTCCGTATTTTCAGGGATGTTCGTTTTTCGAAAGATAAGCGCCCGTATAAAACCAATTACGGCAGTTACATTACCAAAGGGGGTCGGAAGGGTGGCAACCCGGGTTATTACCTGCACATACAACCCGGGGGCTGTTTCCTTGGCGGGGGTATTTACATGCCACCGCCTGAAAAGCTCAAAGCAATACGGCAACATATTTTTGACAACACGGCTGAATTTATCGAAATACTTGAAGCAGATTCGTTTAAAAAGAATTTTACTTTATATGCTGAAGATAAATTGAAAACAGCGCCAAAAGGTTTCCCAAAAGATTTTGAACACATTGAATTATTGCGGTATAAATCGTATTCGCCGCTCATGAATTTCAGTGAATTGAAACTGTCAGAAAGCAACATTATTGATTTTATTGTTACGAAATTCAGGTTGATGGTTCCGTTCAATGAATTTTTGTACGAGGCAATTGAAACCGTTGCTGAAGATTAACAAAAAACCCACACAATGAAACAAGCAGTTATCATTTTTATTTTGGTATTTACAGGATTTAGACTGTGGTCGCAAAACCTGCAATTGCATTACGACTTTGGCCAGGGGCGCCACTACCTTACATCAACCCTTGAGCGGTTTGCCCCCGATTTGCTGGGAAGCACCTATTATTTTGTCGATTTCAATTACGATATTAATGGCCCTACCGAAGCGTACTGGGAAATTTCGCGCGAGCTAAAAAAATGGGATGCACCTTTAACGGTGCATATCGAATACGATGGCGGGCTTCATACCAACCTGAATGCTGATGGCGACCGCGTTTCGTTCCAGATAAACAACGCCTACCTTGCCGGGGGAACCTATTCATGGAACGCGGCCGATTTTTCGAAAGGCATTTCGTTCACCTTGATGTACAAATACATCCAGGGAAACCCCTCGCCTCACAATTACCAGTTTACCACTGTATGGTATCTGAACCTGCTGAAAGGGAAGATTTCGTTAACCGGTTTTGCCGACTTCTGGCAGGAGATACAAACTGCAATGGATACCCGCTTTGTGTTCCTTTCGGAGCCGCAGTTTTGGTTCAACATTAACCGGAGTTTCTCAGTGGGCGGGGAAGTGGAGCTGGGTTACAATTTTGCCGGGGTGAAGGGATTTGAGGCCTGCCCTACATTGGGGGTTAAATGGACGATGTAGGGAGGCGGATTTGGAAAATCCGCCAATCGATTTGAAGAATCAATTTCCCTGATTCTACTGAATTTTGCAACTTAATTTTTTGGAATTTCCCTTACTAAATTGGCCAACTCAGTTCGATTCCTGACATTTGTTTTGAGGTAAATTCGGCTCACGTGATCCTTCACGGTTTGGAGGGTAATAAATAACTTATCGGCTATTTCCTGGTTTGTTAACCCGGCACATACCTGCTCAATAATTTCGGCTTCTCTTTTTGATATTCCAAACTTTTGGCAGAATGCTTGAAAAGCAGTGAAGTTTTCACCCGTAGTATTTTGTTCAACATTTATTACATACTTAAATATGAAAGGTAAAAAAACGGCTGCAATAAAAACAAAAAGAATAAACACCATGGCAAGCCAATGGTTTTCAGGATAATATTTTGCCCCGGCTATCATACTAAACCCAAGCAACAAAAAGCTTACTAAAAGTATAAACCGTTTTGGAAAAGGGGCTTTTTCACCGGGTTTAAAAAAGAAGAAGATACCAGCAGCTGTCATTATTGCCATATTTCCAAAAGAAAGCGATTGAATGACACGGTTAATCATTGGAATTTCGTTTGAGAGAAAAAAGAAAAAACCTACGCTCAGGGCAGTTGACAAAGTGAAAATGGAAAACTGCACAAATAATTTCCCATTAAATTTATAGGCATGTATAGAGATATCGGTATAAAACCACCATGAAAACAACAAAAAGGGGATTGAGCAAAGAAAGAGGGCGAACAAAATTTTATTCATCAATTCTTGCTCAGCTATTTCATTATTAATAATCCATTTTAACAATAATTGCCCCCATATAGCATAGAATGCAAATACATACATTAGTATTTGTTGGTACATTAATATAGTAAAAGTACGGTTTTCGGGATTTTGTTTTCGTATACTTTCTGAAAGTAATACGCCCAATGCTGCTATTGACAGCGTTAGGATAAAAGTAATTATGTAGGCTAATGTTAACAAAGGTACTAATGCAAAATTTTCTACGCCAAATTTAAGCAACTGCAATTAAAATACAGCACCTACCAAAGTAGTAAAAAGGGCAATTACTACCAAAGTAGCTAAAATAAAAAGACAGCATAGCTTACATTTGGACAAATGATTGTTAAAAACGAAACAGATTTTTTTAAACCTTAAAAATTTATAGTCATGGAAAACATAAATTATTTTCACCGCCCAACCATCAGCGAAAGTATTGGTAACGCCTGGTACACCATGAAAAAATATTTTTTGTGGTTATTCCTGGCCATCATCATCAGCGGCATTTTTCAGGGTCCTGCCCAGTACAATTTCGATGCCGACTCGGGATTTGTTATGGCTCCCTGGATCATTTTTGCAGCCATTATCGGTGTTGTAATCTTTCTTTTTGTGCGCCCGGTATTTACATTTGGTGCCGATATGATGTTTGTTGAAGCCGTGCGGGACAAGAAACCCAATTTAAGATGGCTCATCAGCGGTTTTCAGAAAAATTACCTCAACATTGTACTGGCCCATTTGCTTCAGGTAGCAATTATCGGTATTGGAATTGTTGCCCTTATTATACCGGGTATTATACTGGCCTGCCGGCTTGCTTTTGTATCGTACCTCGTAATGGACAAAGGCCTTGATCCAATTCAGGCTGTAGAGGAAAGCTGGCGTATGACCCGGGGATACGGCTGGACAATATTCGGGTTGGCAATCCTTTCCTTCTTTATTGCTATTGTTGGCTTGCTTTGTTTAATTGTTGGTATTTTCCCGGCAATAATCGTAATCAGTGCATCGTTTGCCAGTTTGTACCAGGCCATATTAACTGAAAAAAATGCCGGTCATCAAGAAAACATTATTGAAGAAATTGAACAGCAATAACAATATTAAAATAAAACAAAGGCCATCTTTGCGTACAAGGATGGCCTTATTTATTTAGTGTAGGAAACCGATCTGTCCCGAATGATCGGGTCAGCACGGTTATCTACGTATGCAGCGCCAACGCTGTGTTGGCACTGTTTTTTTTAGCCGTTGTTCAAGATCTTTAATGATAATCCTTTTAAACATGTTGCAAAGTTAGGGTAAACAACCGAGCTACGCCATTCAGCACGGCAGTTTACGAAAAATAACTGCCCCCCTTTTTCTCTCAACCAGCTGGCAAAAAGCTTATAGAGCCAGAAAATTGTTGTGCTAAGTTTAGAACTTGCAATAACATTTCCTTCCCCCTGGGGGAAGGTTAGGATGGGGCTTTTACTTTACTTCCGATCCGTTTTTTACCGCATCAACCGGGCTGACAAACTTCAGGCTTCCATCGGCATCTTCGGCCATCAGTATCATGCCCTGCGATTCAATGCCGCGTATTTTCCGGGGCTCAAGGTTTACCAATATCATAATTTGTTTCCCAATAATGTCTTCCGGGTTATGGTATTCGGCTATGCCCGAAACGACGGTGCGCTGGTCGATACCTGTATCAACTTTAAGCTTCAGTAATTTTTTGGTTTTGGCAACTTTCTCTGCTTCGATAATTGTACCGGTACGGATATCCATTTTCTGAAAATCGTCGTAACTGCAAACTTCCTTTTGAGGCGTTGCCGTTGAATTTTCAATTTCGTTGGTTTTTTTTGTATCCATCAGTTTTTTCATTTGGGCCTCAATCGCGGCATCGTCAATTTTTTCAAACAGCAATTCGGGCTTTTTTATCGGGTGGCCTGGCTGTATGATGTCGGTGCGGCCCAGTTGTTTCCAGTCAAGTTCTTCCAGATTAACAAAGCTGCGTAGCCTGTTCATCGAAAACGGAAGGAACGGTGCAAATACGATGGTTAAGTTTGCTGTAATTTGCAGGCAGATGTTCATGATGGTTTTGACCCGTTCGGGATCGGTTTTCACAACCTTCCATGGTTCCATGTCGGCGAGGTATTTGTTTCCAAGCCGGGCCATGTCCATGGCAAGTTTCAAAGCTTCGCGAAAACGAAAATGGTCGAGGCTTTTCTCAACGTCAGCTTTTAAGGCAGAAAGCTGGGCCAGGGTTTCCTTGTCGACATCGTGTAACACAGCGGCTGCAGGAACAATGCCATCGTAATATTTTTGAGTAAGCACTAAGGCACGGTTAACAAAGTTGCCGAGTATGGCTACCAGTTCGTTGTTGTTACGTGCCTGAAAATCCTTCCATGTAAAATCGTTATCCTTGGTCTCGGGGGCATTGGCGGTTAACACGTATTTCAGTACGTCCTCTTTCCCGGGAAATTCTTCGAGGTACTCGTGCAGCCAAACGGCCCAGTTTCGCGAGGTGGAAATTTTATCGCCCTCGAGGTTGAGGAACTCGTTGGCAGGTACATTGTCGGGTAAATTGTAAGTGCCTTCGGCTTTGAGCATCGAAGGGAAAATGATGCAATGGAACACGATGTTGTCTTTTCCGATGAAGTGCAACATGCGGGTATCTTTGTCTTTCCACCAAAGTTCCCACTCGGGGGTTAATTCTTTGGTGGCCGAAATGTAGCCGATTGGCGCATCGAACCAAACGTAAAGCACTTTGCCTTCGGCCCCTTCAACCGGAACGGGCACGCCCCAGTTAAGGTCGCGGGTTACGGCACGTGGGTTTAGCCCGCCGTCAATCCAGCTTTTGCACTGGCCGTACACGTTGCTTTTCCATTCCTTGTGTCCTTCAATGATCCACGCTTTCAGCCAGGGTTCATATTGGTCGAGCGGGAGGTACCAGTGTTTAGTTTCTTTCTTCACCGGCACAGCGCCGCTTAAAACCGATTTTGGGTTGATCAGGTCAGTCGCGTTTAACGAGCTTCCACAAGCTTCGCACTGATCGCCATAGGCTTTTTCGTTGCCACACTTTGGGCAGGTGCCGGTAATGTACCGGTCGGCCAGGAACTGTTTGGCTTCTTCGTCGTAATATTGTTCGGTGGTTTTTTCAATAAATTTTCCATCGTTGTACAATTTCAGGAAAAAATCCGAAGCGGTTTCATGATGAATTTTTGCGCTTGTGCGCGAATATACATCGAATGAAATGCCAAAACGTGCAAACGAATCTTTAATGATGTTATGGTATTTGTCGACCACGTCCTGCGGGGTAATCCCGGCATTTTTTGCCTTCAGGGTAATGGGTACACCGTGTTCATCGCTTCCGCCAATGAAAAGCACTTCTTCTCCTTTCATGCGCATGTAACGGGCATAAATATCAGCGGGTACATAAACTCCGGCCAGGTGGCCAATGTGAACCGGGCCGTTGGCATAGGGCAGGGCCGATGTGATCAATGTGCGTTTGAAATCTGTCATATTATTAAAGTCATTGGTCATTGGTCATTGGTCATTAGTCATTGGTTCTTAGGCCTGCTTTGTTTAAATGTTTCAAAATAAATAGTTGAAACATGACTTTTAGGCGATTCAACCGAACAGCGATAAAAAGAAAACTTATCTAAGAATAATATTCTTTTTCGTTCTTTCTGTCTCTACTGATTATTGACTGTTTTCAAATTTTCAAGCCACAAAGATAAGCATTGAAAATTGAAAAAGGAGAGGAATTGTAAGTTAGAGCAAACATACTATATGCGTTAAGGATAACCTTGCTATCTTGATTTCATTAATATTAATGGTTATTTTGAATTAACGAATTGTGATATTTTTTTTATCTTTACAAAAACGAAAAATCAAGATGCCATATTCAATAAATCAACTAAGGGATTTTTCCTCTCTTTTTTTAAGAAGTGAAGTTCTTCGTTGGTTTAATGATGATTTTGAATCAATTGAATTAAAACTTCAGAGATATAGACTCAAAGAAAAAAATCTGGGAAATTCATATTTGAATATATTAAAACAGATATATAAAGTATTGGAAAAGCATTATCCCAATGAGTATATTTTAAAAAATGAATTCCTAAGTCAATGGCTTAAAGAAGAGTTAGGTAATCGTAACTCTATAATCTTTAATGAACTAAGAATAGGGAAAGCAATTGCTGATTTGGCAATGTTTAATGGAATATCACAAGTGTTTGAGATAAAAACCATTTTAGATAAAGAATATCGTTTATCAAATCAACTTAAAGAATATAAAAAGCTTTTTAATGAGGTTTATCTAATTGTTTCCAAAGAGTTTCTTTCCAAGTATATTAAGTTTCATAGAAATATTGGGATTATCACATATGATTCAAGTTCTAATAATTTTGAGTTGATTCAAAAATCAGTCTTCGATAGTAATATTGATGTGGATGTTTTAATGGAAGTGCTTCATACTAGAGAATATCTTGATATTGTCAGAAAATATTTTGATGATATTCCTGAAATGAACTCGTTTAACCAATTTAATATTTGTAAAAAATTAATTTCAAAAATCCCTAATAAAGAATTAAACGAATTATTTATAAGCAAAATGAAAGAGCGAAATATTAATAATATGTTCTTCAATAAAGTAAATAGAGAGTTTAACCAAATTTGCCTCTCATTAAATTTGAAAAAAATGGAGCGTGATAATCTGATTAAGACACTAAAAACCAATAAGGTATAATTATGTATTTCCCATATTTAAGAGCAAGACAGTTTGAACTAATTACGCTTCGGGATTTAGCTGGTGAAGGAGCATTACAAGGCAAGATTACGCCTGTTATCGAACCAGTTAAAGAGAGTTTTAATAATTTGAACTTAGCTCATAAGATATTTTTGGAAAACGATTACTATTTATACTTAATTGTCAATCCGTTTGAAGGAGATGTTGCTGGCGATAACAATTATTTTTTAGATTATATTTCTGGGCTTGAAGATTCAAAGTACTTTCCTGCGTTCCATTATTCAGATAATTCAGACTACATAAATAGTAAAATGGAAGAATATGAACTACAGGATTGTATGCTTATTTGCTTAGATAATTTCTCTAATGAAGAAGGGTTTAAAAATTTATGTCAGAACCCCAAGGTTAGTCATATAATGCTCTTAGAGCCAAATAAATACAGAAGTCTCGATAGATTTATTAAAGGTCTTGAAAAATTTTATATTAGGTTGGATGACCCGTTTGAAAAACAACAGAAAAATGCTGATTTCTTAAAAATTGCAGAACATAAATTTACGGAAGAGCATTTATTCTATTCAGAGGACAGATACAATGGTTTTGCTGATTTTACTGTTTTACCCCGAGAGTATTCAGATGGTGGAAGTACCCCAAGGGCGGTTGTTGTCCATTTAACATATCTGGACGAGCAAAAGGATAGACAAATTTGGATAAGGCATTTTACTTCTGAAACAAATGATTCAATATCTAACGTACAAGGTAAATTTGCCGAAGCCGCTGAAAAAGCGATTAAATTTTGTGATAAATTACAATTAGACAATTCCGCAATTGCCGAGCTACGCAATTATTACATTTCCCATAAATATCCAGGCTTGGGAACAGTTAAAAAGATTTCTATTAAAAACCATTTACTAATGGTAAGTAACTTTTTGGATTGATTATGCAATTTGTTTGTAAGAACTGCTTTGCAGATAAAGAGTTAATAGGTTTTATAGTATCTCAAAATACATTTGGGGATTGTGGTTGTTGTGGAAGTAAAGATGTTGAAATTATTTCAATAGAGGAGTTGTTTGATTTCTTTAAGGAATTGTTTGGAAACTTCCAATCGATCTCAAGTGGTGAATGTTTTATCTCTAAAATTCAAGATAATTGGAGTTTGTTTAGTACCCTGGAAAACGGACAAAAAATCCTGAATTTTACTTTAGCGAAAATAGACTCTCCAATAAAAAGTCCTGATGAATTAGTTGATTTTAATGATGAAATCCTTGAAAATGTAAATTTTTGGTTCAAGTTAAAGGAACAACTAAAATGGGAAAGACGCTATTTGACAAATATTGGTTACTTAACAGATGATTTGGGTTGGGATAGCTTTTTTGAGAGCAAAACAATAATCGGAAAAGACGACAATTTTTACAGGGCACGTTTACATAAAAATGCAGATGAGAAACTTTTCTCAAATGATGAAATGTTTTGTCCCCGAAAAGAATTCTCTACTGCCGGACGTGCTAATCCAAGCGGAATACCATATTTGTATTTAAGCGATAGTGAAGACACAATTCTTTATGAAATAAGAGCTTCATATCTTGACGAAGTTTCTGTCGCTTCTTTTCGTATAAAACAAGATTTATCTCAGGATATCATTATTTCCGATTTTACAGAAACCCCTTCTCTTTATGCTCAAAGTGAAGTAAATCAGAGGATAAAATCAACTCTGTTAAAACAAATTATCAGTAGAGATTTATCAAAGCCAATGAGACGATATGATTCTGAACTTGATTATATCCCAACTCAATTTATCTGTGAATTTATCAGGGTGTTTACCAATGTACAAGGAATAAAATTCAGAAGTTCCCTTCACGACATTGGAAATAATTTAGTCATTTTTAATCAAAACATAATGGAATGTAATGAAGTAATAAAAGTTCAGGTTTCAGGAGTATCCATTGATTCCATAAAATTATGATCATAGATGCGGGTTTCATTGTGAACACTATACATAAAACAAGCAACAAAATGAGTAAACTATTTTTATTACTTGCAATTTGGCTTATGCTTTTATTGGCCACTTTAACGGCAAGTGCCGAAGGAAATGAATATACCGGGCGTTCCCAATCGGTTTATAACAGTGAACCTTACATGGGTTTTGTAACGATCAGTTTCAACGTAAATGAAATTGACAGTGTCCGATTTCAAATTGTCGATACCCTGAACAACGAAGTTTTTGGCCCGGATTATGAAAAGCATTACCCCGACAATGCCCATTACCGCCAGCAATGCCGAAACGACTGGCAGGGGGTATTGCATTACCCGAAGGAACTTCTTAAAAAGCAAAGCATCGATTCGGTTGATGCCGTTAGCGGAGCTACCTGGTCGTACAACATTTTTAAAGCAGCGGTTAATGATGCATTTAAAAAAAACAAGGGGAAATAGATATGCTTTGTTGCTCTGCTGATCCGGATTTTGAATCCGGATGTTGTATTTGAACCAGACATCGCATTTTTTTCATACAATAACCCGCACGTACCTATGCTTTGCAGAAACTTTGCGAAGAGCCGGGTAGATAAAATCGTTTTAGCATACTTATCAACATCCCTCCCAAAACTCACCTTTTTTTTTCATATTTGTATCCATGCAATTCAGCGGTGTTATCGGGCAAGCTGCCATAAAAAAGAAACTGATCGATGGCGTAAAAGAAGGGCGTGTAAGCCATGCCCAGTTATTTTCCGGCCCTTCGGGGGTGGGGAAAATGGCCATGGCGCTGGCTTATGCCCAATACATTAATTGCAAAAACCCATCGGAAAACGATTCCTGTGGTGTGTGTGCTTCGTGTAAAAAATATGAAAAATACATACACCCCGACCTGCATTTTGTTTTCCCGGTTGTGAAATCATCAAAATTTAAAGAACCGGTTAGCGACGATTATATCGGACAATGGCGTGAAATGCTTTCAAAGAGTCCCTATTTCAACCTGCCCATGTGGTATAGTGCCATAAATGTAGCCAACGCGCAGGGACACATTTTTGTACACGAGAGTAGTGAGATTATCCGCAAGCTGAACCTAAAAACTTTTGAGGGCGATTATAAGGTGATGATTGTTTGGATGGCCGAGCGCATGAATGTGCAATGTGCCAACAAACTGCTTAAAATTCTGGAAGAACCGCCGCCAAATACCCTGTTTATACTTATTACCGAAAACGAAGAAGCCCTGTTGCCAACCATACGCTCGCGTGTTCAGTTAATTAAATTCACGGGCATCGAAAACAGAGCGCTGGCTGCGGCCATTGGTGAAATTCCCGAATCGGAAGGTAAGGACATAAGCGGGCTGGTGCACCTGGCCAGGGGGAGTTACCTGAAGGCAAGGGAACTGATTTTTCCCGATGAAGATACCGGGTTGTATTTTGAAAAATTTACCGATATAATGAGGCTGGCCTATAAACGCGACTGGCTGGCGCTTTTTAAATGGGCCGATGAAATGGCTGCAACTGGCCGCGAAAAACAAAAAAACTTTCTTACATACAGCATGCGGATGTTGCGCGAGAATTTTATCAAAAACCTGAAACGCCCCGAAATTGTATTTCTTGACGATGAAGAAAACGGGTTTTCCGAAAAATTCAGCCCGTTCATTAACGAACGGAATATCCAGTTTTTTTTCACCGAGTTTGAAAAGGCCTACCGCGATATAGCCCAAAACGGGAACCCACGGGTCATTTTTCTCGACCTGTCGCTTAAAATTTCAAAAATGATACGGGCATGAAATCCTTAAAACCCGGATACCGCTTATCTCTGTCATTATTTTTTCTCTTAATGCTTTGCCAATATCCCGGTTTTTAAAACCCCGGTTCTCATTTTTAATAGCCCATCGTTTTCAACAATCACATTTATAATTATTTTTGTAGGCTGAACCAACTATATATTCCCCGGGTATACCGGGGCACAAGTTAATTTATTATGAATACAGGAGATCCGATATACAGAGGCTGCCCTTCAACTGAAAAGGCCGGTACCTGCGCAAAATTAGAAGTATACAATTGGTTAAAAGATGTTCCGAATACATCAAACCCAGATGAATTTGTTGAAATACGTTTCAAAAATACCCGCAAGGATTATTACCGGAATGTGAACAACCTGAAACTTGAAGTGGGGGAACTTGTTGCCGTTGAGGCTAACCCCGGGCACGACATTGGCATGGTTTCGCTTACGGGAGACCTTGTGCTGTGGCAGATGAAACGTCATAAAGTAACCCTGGTTAACGGCGAAATAAAAAAAATTTACCGGAAAGCAAAGCCCGTTGATATTGAAAAGTGGGAAATCGCTATGAAACGCGAGCACGAAACCATGATCAAAAGCCGCCAGATTTCAGCCGACCTTAACCTGAATATGAAAATTGGCGATGTTGAATTTCAGGGCGACGGCACCAAAGCCATTTTCTACTACATAGCCGACGATCGTGTCGACTTCCGCCAGCTAATCAGAGTGCTGGCCGAAACATTTCACATCCGTATCGAGATGAAACAAATTGGTGCACGGCAGGAAGCCGGCCGCATTGGCGGGATTGGCCCTTGTGGGCGTGAATTGTGCTGCTGCTCGTGGATGTCGAATTTTAGCTCGGTTACCACCGGCGCTGCACGCTACCAGGAAATATCGATGAACCCGCAAAAACTGGCAGGTCAGTGCAGTAAACTCAAATGTTGCATAAACTACGAGGTCGACAGTTACATTGACGAACAAAAATATTTCCCGCCAAAAATTAAGCTCGAAACCGGGGAAGGAACATACTCCTATTTTAAAACCGATGTTTTCAAGCGTACTTACTGGTACTCGCTCGAATCGAACACCCCATCCGGCCAGGTAGGCATAACGGTTGAAAGGGTGCAGGAAATTATAAAAATGAACCGCAACGGCAAAAAACCCGATAAACTGATCGATTTCAACGATATTGCCAATTTAAAAGTGAAGGCGGTCAACGATTACGAGAACGTTGTGGGGCAGGACAGCCTTACCCGATTTGACAAACCAAAAGGTGACAGGCGAAGGGGCAGGCGGAAATTTAAGAAACGGACATCGTCAAACGATCAGCCCCAGGACCGGAACAATAACAGGAATTACAACCGGCCACGTAAAAAAGGAAAACCGCAAAAACGGCAGTCATGATACGAAACACCGCAGTTGTAGTTGCAGCCTTTTGCCTGATGATTGCTTCGTGCAACACCGGTTGTCTGTACGAAGATTACCGCTCGTTCGGGAATGAAGGCTGGGATAAAGACTCGCTAATCTCTTTCAATGTTCAGGTTACCGATACAGCCCCGGCTTTCGACATCAATATTTATGTGCGGAATTTGGGCGATTATCAGTACAGCAACCTTTGGCTTTTTGCCGAAGTTCAGGCACCCGATTCGTCGGTAATACGGGATACCGTTGAGTATGTACTGGCCAAGCCCAACGGTGAATGGACAGGGAAAGGAAATACCGTTTTTTCAAATAATTTCATTTTCAGGGAAAACGTTTATTTCCCCCGGAAAGGCATTTATACATTCACACTGCAACAAGCCATGCGCGAAGACAAACTGAAAGGGATAAGCGATATAGGCTTGCGGGTTGAAAAAAATTAAATCGCGTTGTGGGAAAAAACAAACTTTCAAAATTTGCCGATATGGAAACCTTCAGTAATGTTATACAGGTTCCGTATCGCGACATTCAACAAAAAGATCATCCGTTAAAAAATAACTGGAACAAAACGTTTTTTAAAAACCAAAAACCCATTGTTCTTGAACTGGGTTGCGGAAAGGGCGAATACACGGTTGGCCTGGCACAAATAGATCAGCAGAAAAACTTTATTGGTGTCGATTTAAAAGGGGCGCGGATTTGGCAGGGGGCGAAATTTGCCACCGAAAACGGGTTGGAAAATGTTGCCTTTCTGCGTACACACATCGAAATGATCGGGCAGTTTTTTGGCAAAAACGAAGTGGCCGCTATTTGGCTTACCTTTCCCGACCCGCAAATGAAAAAAACACGCAAAAGGCTTACCTCAACCCGGTTTATCGAGTACTACCGGAATTTTCTTCAACCCGGCGGGATCATCCACCTGAAAACCGACAGCAATTTTCAATACCGCTATACGCTTGAAATGGCCAAAGAAAACCGTTTTGAGATCATTGCAAACATTGAAAATGTGCATGCGCTTGAACCCGTTGAGCCGGTTTTGCAAATCAGAACGTTTTACGAAAAACAGTGGATTGCAAGGGGAATACCCATAAAATACCTCAGTTTCTGCCCGCATCAAAAACCGCTTACCGAACCCGATGTGGATATTGAGCCCGATACCTACCGGAGTTTTGGCCGGGGCGCGATGAATGTTGATTGATAAAGATATTTGGTTGTAGCCCCAACAGGAATCGAACCTGTATCTACAGTTTAGGAAACTGCTATTCTATCCGTTGAACTATGGGGCCAAAAAATGTGCTGCAAAAATAGATAAAATCGATAGTACACCAAATCAAACCACTGGGATATTTTCTTTTTGTTCGGTTTTTTGTTTTTACTCATCCTTACGAAACCATATATTTTGTCGAAACCGATCGACAAAAATCACATTAATTTGTCTAATAGAGTCGACAATCTGACCTGTCTATTTAATAGTCCTGTTTCTGAAAACTTTCAGTATGCTGTTCCCAAAAATCTCAACAGCAATGTCTTGTCCGTCAAGTTTAGGTGCCTTTACGCCATTGCCAAAAAAAATATCCCCGGTATAAACGAAGGCCTCGTCCCATAATCCCTTATCGATAAACCCCTGAAGGGTTTTTGCGCCTCCCTCAACGATTACCGATTGTATGCCGTTTCGATAAAGAAATTCCAGCAAGTCGTTGTGAAGGTTTTCAGCCGTGGTTTTAATAATGTTTGCATTCCTCTTATCGGGGTAGTGATTACTTGCCAGTACAAACGTCTCGGCACGGTTGTCGAAAACATGCAGGCCAGCAGGCAGTCTGTTTTTCAGGTCGAGGATAATGCGTGCAGGCTGTTTGCCGTGCCAGTCGCGCAGGGTAAGCGAGGGGTTGTCTTTCATGGCTGTTTCGGTGCCAATTAAAATGGCCCCTTCGGTCGAGCGTTGCTTGTGAACAGCCACCCGGGCCATTTCGTTGGTAATCCAGTTGGGGTGGCCGGATTTTCTTTTTTCAGGAATAACATCAATAAAACCATCGGCCGTTTGTGCCCACTTTAAAATTATGTACGGCCTTTGTTTTGTATGGAAAGTAAAAAAACGACGGTTAAGTTGCTGGCATTCATTGGCTAAAATACCAACCGTTATGTCGCAACCGGCTGCTTTCAGTTTTTTAATCCCGTTACCGGAGACTTTTGCAAACGGGTCGGGTGTGCCAATCACTACCCGGGGTATTTTCTTTTGAATGATCAGATCGGAACAAGGCGGGGTTTTGCCGAAATGGGAGCAGGGTTCAAGGTTAACGTATAATGTTGACTCTGTGAGCAACACTTTATCTTTTACTGAATTGATGGCATTCACCTCGGCATGGGGGCCGCCGCATTTTTGGTGAAAGCCTTCGCCAATAATTTTTCCGTTGTGCACAATTACGCAGCCCACCATGGGATTTGGCGCGGTGTGCCCATCGCCCAATTTTGCCAGTTGAAGGCAGCGGTGCATGTATGTTTCGTTTACCTGTTCCAATTTACTATTTTATAATTCTCCTTCTTCCCCTTCCGCCAATTGGCGGAGGTTGGGGGAGGCTGGTACAAAAATAGGACTAAATATTGTATTTTAGCGAACAATGCAACGGGCTATCGACCATATACGGAAATCGCTGAAAGGATTGTACGAAAAGCGGGAAACCGAATCGTTTGTTTTCCTCATTCTTGAACACCTGTTTCGAGTTGACAGGAAAGCGATTATTTTAAATGAACTTCCCCCGGTAAACGACGGGGATCTGGCAAAAGTTGAAAACATTGTAATGCGCCTGAAAAATTTTGAACCCATTCAATACATCCTGGGCGAAACCGCGTTTTATACCTTGCCCTTTGACGTAAAACCGGGGGTGCTCATTCCGCGCAACGAAACCGAGGAACTGGTCGATCGCATCGTGAAAACGTACAAGGGCAGCAACCTAAAAATCCTCGATATTGGCACCGGAAGCGGCTGCATTGCCATTGCCCTGAAAAAGTTTATCCCTGATGCTGAAGTGTGGGCAACCGATGTTTCGAAAACAGCCCTTGAAATTGCTGAAAGCAATGCCCGAAAAAATAACGTTAAGGTTTGTTTCTTCCTGTCCGATATCCTTTTACAAAAAGAAATGACCACTGCCCGTTTCAATGTTATTGTGAGCAACCCGCCCTACATTACCGAAAAGGAAAAGGGGTTGATGGAAAAAAATGTGCTTGAATTTGAACCGCACGGGGCGCTTTTCGTGCCCGATGAAGACCCACTGCTTTTTTACAATGCAATTTTAAAACATTCAACCGGCCTTTTAAATGAAAACGGGCAACTGTATTTTGAAATCAATGAAGCTTACGGTGAAATAGTGCAGGAGTTGTGCCGAAGTTTTGGATACAAAGCCCAAATAGTAAAAGATATTAACGGGAAGGACCGTTTTGTTTCTGCAAAAAGGATTCGCTAAAATACAGAATTTCAGTTTGGTGATGTTATAAACAAGTAAGTGGCAACTTAAATTATGCGACAATTGGCGCGATTTATAGGAAATATGTCGTATCTTTGATTTTATAAAAATGTAGAATCATGAAAACTGATAGTTTGACATTTAAATCGCTCGAAAATAATGACATCTTCAAATTAATTGATGTTACAAGACAAGGTGTAGATTATGAAACATTCGAGGATTTTACTGTTTCGTATCCATTAAATTCTTCTACCTGGTCCAAAATCTTAAATATGTCTGAAAGGACAATTCAACGTTATAAGAGGGAAAAAAAGCGACTTGACTCAATTCATAGCGAAAAATTTCTTTTAATCATGTTACTTTTCAAAAAAGGAGTTAGTGTTTTTGGTAACACTTCAAATTTTTTGGCATGGATAAATTCGAAAAGTATCCCATTGGGAGGGATTAAACCAATTGATTTATTAGACAATTCATTTGGTATAAATATGGTTAAAGACGAGTTGATTAGAATTGAACATGGAGTTTTAGCATGATAGTTTTTCGACTTGCAAACAAAAAATATTGCAATGACCTTTCTGGCTCCGGAGCAGAGATGACAGGCGGACGGTGGAATTTTAAAGGCACAAAACTTTTATACACAGCAGAATCCAGGGCATTATGTATGGCTGAAATTGCCGTTCATACTCCAGTTGGAATTATGCCGATAGATTATTACCTAATAACAATTGAAATTCCTGATTATTCTAATATAGAACAAGTTGATCCTGACAACTTGCCCGATAATTGGAGAAAATTCCCATATTCTAAAACAACTCAGGAGTTAGGAGAGAAATTCATTGAAGCCAATGAATATCTTTATATAAAAGTTCCATCGGCTGTGGTTCAGGGAGATTTTAATATTTTAATAAATCCAGGACATTCAGACTTTAATGAGGTTAGAATCATTCAGACTGAAAAATTTAACTTTGATAAAAGATTGTTTAAATAAAAACGGCAACTAATATTGATCCTTAATATGAAACGCATTCAATTTCTGAGCATAACCACAACAACCCTTGCCGGTTTTTGCCTGTTGGTATTTTTAATAATCCCTGCCTGCCAAAAACCAAAAGAGACAGCCCTTGATACCCGGCATCCCGATTTAATTGTTGTTAAAGGTGGCAATGTAACCGACCGTTATCACACGGGCATACAAGCTTTTGGTACCCTGGGCCGCATAAATATCAAACGGCAAAAAGTGTTGGTAAAACCCACGCTTAAATGGGACGTATCCCCCGGTTCAGGTTTATCGACCAGCCCCGATTTGCTTGCGATGATCATTGCGGATTGTTACGATGCAAAATCGGACAGGGTAAGTGTAACGGCCAACACCATTGATGACTGGCGGGCTTGTTACAAAAACAGCGGTATGGAGGAGACGGCCAAAAAAGCGCTGGCTAAAGTAATACCTTCGGGATTAAAGGAATACTACATCAAACCCAAAGAGGGGAAGCTGCATTTTCATAAACTTACAAAAAATTGCGACCTGATCATTAACGTGGCAACTCCCATACCCGGAGAAACTTTCGAAGCCGGAATTGCCAGCCTTGCCGGGCTTACACTCGAAAACAATTTTGCAGGACATAACAGTGAAGATTACGTTTCGGAATTGTTGCAAACCTGCAATCCTGCGCTTACCGTTATCGATATTGTGGATGAAAGTACCCTTATCATCAGCACCGACCCGGTTTTGGCTGATGCAATGGCCTGCCGCGTTCTTGGCATCGACCCGGCTACGATCCCTTACCTGGCCATTGCCGAAAAGCAGGGGTATGGTTCGGGGGAGATTGGTGAAGCGGATATTCAAGTTATAGAAGTGGGGAAAAATCATTAAGTTTGTAATAAAAAGAAAAATTCAACTTTTAAAGAATGCCATACCCCATTCGTTACTCCACTCGTTCAAACAAAGAATATGAAGAAATCCATCATTATGTCTTTAATGCTTTCGGGGCTGTAGTAGCTGCCAAAGTCGATGCCTATTTTGATAAAGTAATTGATCAAATTGCAATAAACCCAAATCTATCCTGCATAATTCATAAACTTTGTGTTTCCTTTGTGTCTTAGAGGCTTAGCGGCAAATTTTTTAGCCACAAAGGCACCAAGGCACTAATTTTCACTAAGATGTATTTATTTATGAATTAATCAGACTATATCCACATTCTGAAAAAAATTGAGATATTAGGCGTTGTGTCATCAGCCCGCAAACCACGTTATATTAACGGTTTAATGGTGAATATGTAGAATTAGTCAGTTTCAGAGGCAACCGGATGGATACTGCATCATTAAAACTTAAACGTTAAGCCAACCCGGCTGTTGCAATAATTCCCGTAGCCGTATTCGCCATAAATTCCCCAATGTTCGCCAATATAGATAGCCAGGCCGCCATAAACACCGTAATCGAACCTGTTCCCCCTTTCAGGCACTCTATAATCCCCACGCTCTTCAGCATAAATATAAAAACCGCCAAACTTCCCCGATAAATAGCAATCGATCCTGAATTTTTCCCTTTTAAAAAAAAAGGGGAACAGATGAACATTGGCCGTTGCCCCGTAAAAAAGCACAGGGGCATTGTGCCCTGTGCCAATTGCCCTATTCTCAGAAACAGAAGTAAATATTATCCCTCTAACCCGGGTATATCCCGAGTAAAGGCCAACTTCCAAAAAATTGAGTAACCCGTAATTTGCTTCAATCCCGAAAACAGGCGAAAATTCAACACTATTAAGAGTTGTAACGCCTAAATTGGGATAAAAGTCGTAATTGGTTTTTATATTCCAGCGTTCTTTAATGGAATATTGCTGTGCATGAACTGTTTCGGTTAT
The DNA here is from genome assembly GCA_021740385.1 of Prolixibacteraceae bacterium. Classification (GTDB taxonomy): domain Bacteria; phylum Bacteroidota; class Bacteroidia; order Bacteroidales; family Prolixibacteraceae; genus DAIMEA01. The sequence goes on from JAIOZY010000004.1 coordinate 80,278, forward strand.
TAAAACTGTTGAAATGATGAGGATGCAGATGGTCAATGATTTTTTCATTTTGTTCTCGGTTTAATAAAGTATTTAATATTACTTGTTTTTGGGCTAAAGCCCGATTGGTTAAACATGCTATTTCTTTCTGTCTCCGTGCTAAACAGGGTGTGTGAAAATGAAATAATGAGGATGAAATATTCGTATACCTATACGTGCAATTTCTTAAATATTGAAATCTCACCGTCTCAAATCTCAATTTCACACAGTCTCTAAAGCACGGAGTTAGTGATCATTTTTTTAGGCAGTATAGCCTGCTCACTAACTCCGCCTTTCACACAGTCTGTAAAGCACGGAGTTAGTGATTAGCAACTCATATACAGCCAATATACACACACACTTTTTCAAGAAGTGGATTGGCCTAAAACTTAAACGTTAAGCCAACCCGGCTTTTGCAATAGTTGCCGTAGCCGTATTCGCCATAAATACCCCAATGTTCGCCAATATAGATAGCCAGGCCGCCATAAACACCGTAATCGAACCTGTTCCCCCTTTCAGGCTCTCTATAATCCCCACGCTCTTCAGCATAAATATAAAAACCGCCAAACTTCCCCGATAAATAGCAATCGATCCTGAATTTATCCCTTTTTAAAATAAAGGGGAACAGATGAACATTGGCCGTTGTCCCGTAAAAAAGCACAGGAACATTTTTTCCAAATCCAAATGCCCCAGTTTCAGTAACAGAAGTAAATATCATCCCTATAACCCGGGTATATCCCGAGTAAAGGCCAACTTCCAAAAAATTGAGTAACCCGTAATTTGCTTCAATCCCGAAAACAGGCGAAAATTCAACACTGTTGGGGGTTGTATGGCCTAAATTGGGATAAAAGTCGTAATTGGTTTTTATATTCCAGCGGTCTTTAATGGAATATTCCTGTGCGTGAACTGTTTCGGTTATTAAAATTGTTGAAATGATGAGTAAAGAGATGGTCAATAATTTTTTCATTTTGTTTTCGGTTTAAATTATTAAATACCTGATTTTGTGATTTCTTAAAGCCTTTGAGTCTTAGTGGCAAAACAATTAAATGCCACAAAGACACCAAGTCTCGAAGATTCACGAAGCTTATTCATATTCATAATTAAAATAATCTTTTATTCTCTGGAATATCCCCCTTCTTTTCTTTTTTGCCCCTTCAGGCCTGTCGCCATAATATACCTTATACGACACCGATGGTATAATGGGGAAAAAACTGGTTTGGAACAGGCCTAAAGGTTTATAATCGAAGGGGTCGTAATGGCCGGTGCCCTTTTCGCCGTAACCGTAAAAATAGTACCCGGGATTATGGCGGTTGTATAAATTATATACCGAAAAATTCCATTCCACACGGTCGCCCCAGCGTGTTCGCGTTTTATAGGTAAAGCCAACGTCCAGCCGGTGGTAATCTTTCATGCGGGCGCTGTTGCGTTCACCATAAATGTGCGCTTCGGTATATGCGGTTTCCTTTCCTGTAACCATAACAATTTGCCGGCCTAAAACGGGCGTATAGGGCAAACCGGTTTGATAGGTCCACGACAGGTTAAAGTCCCATTTTTCATTCAGTTCACGGTGAATGTTGATGGCAAACGAATGTGGCCGGTCGAAATCATACGTGTATTCCCTGCCCCCGTTAATATTACCAAACTGCCGGGTGGTTTCCGAATAGGTGTATGCAACAAAGCCGGTCCATTTGCCTTCGGTTTTTTTCACCAGCAATTCGATGCCTTTCGATGTGCCGTTGCCGTTTGTTTCCACTTTCGATCGCCAATTGCCATCGCCCAGCAAACTGGTATAACCTTCCTTATAGGTTACAAGGTCGTTTAGCTGCTTGAAATAAATATTGGTTTCAAAATCGAAAGAACGCAGAAACGTCCCTTTCCAACCAACGGAATATTGATCCGATCGCGATGGGGCAATTTCTTTGTCGGCAGGTATCCAGGCTTCGTTGTTGAAAATATTGCCCGCCGTCATTACCAGGTGGGCATATTGTTTCACCTTGTGCCATGTGAAATTGAGTGTATGGTTGTGTGCAATTTTGAAATTCAAGTCTACGCGGGGTTCAAACGACCAGTCGGAATAGGGTTGAAGGCGGTAATTTACCACGCGCAGACCAATATCGGCATTCAGTCGGTTAAACAACGAAATGCGGTTTGAACACCAGGCATCGATTTCGATTGGACGGATAATTTCATACGCCTTTTGAACCGTGTATTTAGACAGTTCACTTTTTGTCGGGATAAATTGGTTCAGCGAGGCTTTCATCCCAAAATCGACCGACCAGTGTTTTCCCATTTTGTATTTCCAGTCGGAACGGAACGAAAAATCATTTACCGTTGAAAAGTAACGGTTTGTATAGGCCAGCGAAAGGGAATCGTCAAGCGGGGTGAACGATGCCGAATTTTCTAAGCGGTACCGCGTATACGAAAGCGTGTTATCGGTCAGCAAACGTGGCGAGATCATGCTGTTCCAGCGGGCCGATGCCATCCAGTTTCCCCAAAGGTAACTGGTTTCATTCTTTTCACCTTTTCTTCTGTAATCCTTGTTCCAATTCCGGATATAGTCGTCGCCCTGGTAGATGTTTACATACAGGTGGTTCTTTTCGTTGGGGTGCCATGAAAATTTGCCGTTAATGTCGTGAAAACCGTAATACATGTAGTAATTCTGATCGGTAACAGACGTAAGCAAAAGCATCAGGGGCTCGGTAAGGGTTTTGCGGCCGGTGATTATGAAGCTGGCTTTTTTATCCAGCAAAGGGCCCTCAAAACTGAACGAAGCATCGGTAACCCCCAGGCTGAACGTTCCTTTCATCCCCGACCGGTTGCCCTCGCGCTGGGTAATGTTTACAATCGAAGAAAGTTTTCCCCCGTAACGTGCAGGGAACCCCCCTTTATACACCTCAATATTGTTGATCATTTCGGGATCGAAAACCGACATAAACCCGCCGAGGTGGTTCACATAAATCAGCGGCACATTGTCAATCAGGTACAAATTTTCGCCTGGGCTTCCGCCGCGCACGTTCATCAGGCTGGAACCTTCGTGTTGCGATTGTATGCCCGGCAAAAACTGCAAGGCCTTTACTACATCGGGTTTGCCGCCAATAACCGGTATGTTCTGCATCTCCATCCGGCTCAGGGTCGATACATTAAAGCGGGGCGTATTGGCCACTACGGTAACCTCGCTTAGTTCTTCCCCGGCTTCAAGAAAAATGGTTACTACGGTATCGCGTGAAAATGTTATGCACTGTTGTTTATACCCGACAAACGAGATGTTAATTTCCGGCGTATTGGTAACCAGGGAAAAGTAGCCCGAATTGTCGGTTGCTGTACCGTTGCCGGTACCGGCCTCAATTACATTGGCACCAATTAAGCGCTCGCTGGTTTGCCTGTCGCACACAAAACCCGAAATGTGGTACTTTGCCTGCAATGTTTCAATACAAAAGCAAAGGGCTGTAATTAAAAGTATAGTCCTAATATTCAACATAAGGCTAAGGGGTTATGGTGTCGGAAACAGATGCTGAGTACCCGGCAAAAATGCCATACGCGTTGTCGATGTTCGAGTGAAAAGGCATGGCAACGGTACTTGAATTAATGTCGGCATATTTCCCGTGTTCATAAATGTAGGCTTGTTTTTGGTACTGGTAATAATCGTAGGTAACCGAGCGAAGGGTTATAACAAAGGGATTAAGTACATGGTACCCGTTTTGATTAATTCGAATATAGTTTGTTCGGTAATTAAGTGTCAACGTATATACCGAGTCCGTAATCTGTTCATTGCTGAACAGCGCCAGGGGCAGGCCTTCGTTTAAAATAAGCGGGTCGGAGAAATTTACAAAAAAACCGTCCGATGTGGTGACTTCATAATACCTGGTTTGTGTCAAATCGTTTTTAAAGGTCAGTTCAAACCCATGAAAAACATTCCCTGCTTCATCCCTGCCGTTAATGTTGATGTGTTCAACATTTAAAACAGGGCTGGGGGCCGGCAAGGTCTGGGAGCAAACAAGGGTATCTTCACCCGGGATGATTATGCGGCATTCGTATTCTTTCTCCACTTCAACGATAGTTTCAGATGTATAAAATCCCGCGCTGTCGAACGTCAGTTGCTCAATAAAAGTGCCATCGGCAAACAAATCAATTGCCGCATTGTTGATCCATTCAAGTTGCAGGCTGTCGAGCCCCCCTGTCCACGATAACTTTACCGTAATGGGTTTCCCTGCAATACAGCTTGCGTTTACCGTTGGCACTTTTTCAAATTCCGGGAAGCTGTTTGTAACCAGCTCGGTGCAACTGCATAAGAATAGTATTAATATGAAAGTTATCTTTCCTCTCAAGCTTTAAGGTGTTATGTTTATCAATATATAAATAATGCATAATATATGCTATATAAAAGCTAACAGGTTTGTCTCTGTTATCCTTTAATTAATACTTATTTTACATTCCACCTTTGATTTCAATCACTGATTTCAATTTCAGAACCTGGAACGTAAGTTCTTCCTTTAAGTCTATAACTGACAAAAGTTGCATCTGGATTAGTACTCCCAAATTGATGGGCATAAAAATATTCATCATAATCAACCATTGTTGTTGGATTTTCAAAGTCATTCCATGAGTCTGAACTAGTTGCATAATAGTACCCTCCATAATATTTTTTATAACGAACAACATACTCTAAGTCAGACCAGATTCCAGTACTATGATTATACCAGAAACCCAAAAATCCCTTAACCTTACAACATACATCCCCGCTAACGTGGACAAACCATCCATAAAGATTACTATATTCTGATTCCACATACATATGTACAGTTGTTTTATAAGTTTTTCCATTATAATCTAACTCCTCGCTTTCACCATAACCGCCAAGACTACAGATAGATGAAGCTCCTTTTAAGTTATTTAAAAACGGTTTTATGATTATAATATCACTATCTTTGATAAATGATTCAATGTTATTGTCATCAATAATCTCAAGTTTATCCAAATTATTTATAGAAGTCGAAATTCGACATTCATCTAATAGTTTATAAATAGTATCGCCAATTTGATATAATTGATCTTCATTGACAATAAATCTATATGGATTACTATAATATTTTTGTTCCACATAGTATTCTCCCTCTCTTTCAACTAACTCGATATATTTACTATTTTGGTGAATAAAGTCATATATTTCTTCTTCGCCTTTAAAGCCTTCAGGATCAATCGTGTTGTAAAATTTTGTTGCTTCTATACCAAAAGAATTAAAACCCTTTTTATTTGCCCAATTTATTTTTTCATCAAAGCTTAACGTTGAAATATAATGTAACTCTTCCAATACTTCTGTGTTATTCTCAAAATACAAAATATTGGGACATTCTTCTATTTTAAGGTCATTGCTGTTTATAAGTTCATCTTCATTCGAACACGAATTAAAAACCACTGCACTAAAACTAAACAGTGCCATTACCAAATAAATCTTTAAATTTTTCATTCGATTAAATTTAAAGTCTTTGGCATCTCATGGAACTCGCCATACATTTTATCATCCTTGTTTTTCCCGGCCGGGATGGCTCGTTTCATATTTTTTTTACTTTTTTCGGCATTGAAAATAAGCCAGCTAAAAATAAAGAATACCACCAATATACCCTGATGTGCACCCTGCCTTTTTTGGTGCAAGGCAATATTCAAAGCAACACCTAAAACATTCAGGTTTTCTCCAAAGGCAACATGTTTTTATGGTTTACACAACCAACGAATCTGGTTGCTGTATTATCGGTTTGTGCTGTTTCGGGAAACAGGGGAACTTTCATAATTGTGTTTAGATATTGGATGATTATTGGCAAATCAATAAAAAAAACAGCATAGTTCCAAATATTATGCAATATTTCTTTTAAAAATAACCGGTACTTGTGGAGCTTATTGTGTAAAAAGGCAGGCCGTTCCGGGAGTGTGTTCACCTGTTTATTCCGGGAAAGGGAGAAAGGTTACCATCAAAACTGAAAATTTTCTTAAAACTTAAAGCTTAAACCCACCCGGTGGCTGGTATTATTGCCCAGCCCATATTCGCCAAAGAAACCCCAATGTTTACCAGGGTAAAAGGCTAAACAAACATATACACCATAATCCCAGTTATGGCCTCTGGCTGGCAACATATTCTCATCCGAAAAACGATAGAAGCCTCCTAATTTTCCCGATAAATATACATCGAACCTGAATTTTTCTGACTTAATTATAAAGGGTAAAAGATGGAAATTACTGTTAATTCCATAAAATACAGTATTGGCCCTTGTGTAACTAAAATAGCCATCGGGTATTTTTTCGCTGATAGTATTAATTGATCCATAGCCGGTGTAAAGCCCGATTTCTATAAATTTAAGAATGCCGTAATTTACTCCGGCCTGAAAAGTTGGGATAATTTCCTTTATGTCCCCGGCACCCAATTGTGAATACCCCGAATAACCAAGGTTCATATTCCACCTGTCTTTTATAGAATAGTTTTGGGCACTGATTGATGTTGTAAATGAAATCAGCACTATTACAAATAGTGGGTTTTTTTTTGATACATTTTTATTCATATTCATAGTTTAAATAGTTTTTAATGATTTTTTTGATACTCTTTTTCTCTTTTGTTTTCCGGTCTGGATTGGTTTCAAAAAACACTTTATACGATATTGTAGGGATTATCGGGAAATAGCTGGTCTGGTATTGTTTCAATGGTTTGTAATTTTCCGGATCGTATCGGTCAAAGCCATCTTTACTGTAACCATAGTAATAAAATCCGGGATTGTGACGGTTATAAACGTTGTATACCGAAAAATTCCAGATTGCTTTCCTGCCCCAACGGGTTTTTGTGTTTAGCGTGAAACCAATATCCAATCGGTGGTAATCTTTCATCCGCGCGCTGTTTCGTTTTCCATAAATATATTCTTCGGTGTATGTTACAATATTGCTAATTACAGGTGTTATCTGTCGCCCGATTACAGGGGTATAGGGCAAACCGGTCTGGTACACCCATGAAGCATTGAACGACCATTTTTCGCTTATTTCATAATTCACATTCACCGAGAACGAATGAGGCCGGTCGTAATCGAACAAAAACTCTTCCCCGTTATTGATCCCCGGGTATTTCCGTGTCGATTTTGAAAAGCTGTAGCCAGCAAAACCTGTAAACCTGCCTTTTGTTTTTCTTACCAGCAATTCGATACCCTTCGCTATACCGGTCCCCCCGCTTTCAATTTTTGTCCGCCAGCCTCCATCACCCATCAGGCTGGAATAGCCCTCCTTATATGTCGATAATTGGTTCAATTCTTTATAATAGATGTTAACTTCAGCCTGAATTCCTTCATTCCAAAAACCCCCCTTCCAGCCCAAAGAATATTGTACCGAACCCGCGGGTTTAATATTTTCACCGGCAGGAATCCAAACTTCATTGTTCATGATGCTGCCCGAGGTTAGCAATAGATGTGCAAATTGGTTCACGTTTTGGTAAGAAAAGTTCAGGGTATGGTTTTCATCCAAACGGGCATTGATCATTATCCGGGGTTCAAATGAAAGGTCATTAAAGTTGTCATTATGATAACCGATCATCCGTAAGCTGATGTTGGCATCAACACATTTAAATAGGTTAATTTCATTATTGAAGTATAAAGCTGTCGAAATTGTGTTGATCAATTCATGTTTTTGTTGCTGTTCCTGGGTTGAACGAAATATTTTATTGGGAATGAATGTAACTGCTGAAGCTTTTGCTCCAAAATCAATAGCCCAATTCTTCAAAAAATTGTATTTCCAGTCGGAACGGAGAGAAAAGTCCTGGACCGAAGATAAATAACTATTCCTGAAATCGATGGTGTCAAACCCGGAAATATCGTTGTAAGTTAAACTGTTTTTCAGGCGGTAATGGGTATAAGAGAAAGTGTTATCAACAAAAAGCCGGGGTGAGATTACCCGGTTCCATCGGGCCGCTGCCATCCAGTTTCCCCATATATTCGCAATTTCATATTCCGCGTTGCCTGTACCTTTACCATCATCCCAAATTGTAAAATAATCATCGCCCTGGTAAATATTGATATACAGGCTGTTTTTTTCGTCGGGGTGCCACGAGAATTTCGCGTTGAAATCGTGAAAACCATAAATTGCATCGTATTCACTGTCGATGAGTTTAGTGGTTAACAGGAACAGAGGTTCTGTGAGGGTTTTACGGCCGGTAACGATAAAACTGGCCTTCTTTTTTAACAGAGGCCCTTCAAGGGTGAATGAAAAATCGGTAATGCCAATCCCCAGTGAGCCTTTTAAACCCGATTTGTCTCCCTCCCTTTGAGTGATGGCTACAATTGATGAAAGTTTCCCCCCGTATTTTGCAGGGAAACCCCCTTTGTACAATTCGATGTTATTGATCATATCGGGATTAAATACGGAAAAAAGTCCGCCAAGATGGTTAACATATATTAAGGGGATATTGTCGATCAGGTATAGGTTTTCGCCCGGGTTGCCACCACGTACATTCAACAGGCTTGATCCTTCCTGCTGCGATTGAATACCCGGTAAAAGCTGTAACGATTTCAACACATCGGGTTTCCCACCTATCGATGGGATGTTCAGCATTTCCTTACGGTTAAGCGATGAAACATTGAAACTTTTCGCTTGTTCTCCCCTTACAGTAACTTCCCCGAGCATTTCCCCACTTTCGAGGGTAATTGTTACAAGGGTGTCGGAAAATACGTCAATACTTTTACTTTTGTACCCGATAAAAGAGGCCTGAATATTATCTCCAAAAATTGTTAGCGAAAAGTACCCGTTGTTATCGGTTGAAGTTCCGTTTGTGGTTCCCGGTTCAAAAATATTTGCCCCGATCAGCACTTCCCCGGTCAACCGGTCTTTTACAAATCCCGAAATATTGTACCGGCCATAAACCGGTGCGGTTAACTTCAGAAAAATTGTGAATATCAGAAGTATTTTAATGATTCTCATACATTTCAGATGTTATAGTATCGGACAGTGAAACCGAGTACCCGGCAAAAATCCCGTAACCATTTTCAATGTTTGAATAGAGTGGGAAAGCAAACGCTTTTTTTGTGATGTCCCCATATTTGCCTTCCCCGTAAAGGTAATATTGCTTCTGGTAACGATAATAGTCGTAGGTAACCGAACGGAGTTCAATTATAAAGGAATAAATTTTAGAACCGCTGCTTGTGTAATGTAAGGTCATTGTGTATACAGAATCTTTGATCGTTTCATTACTAAACAAAGCAATGGGTATACCCTCGTTTAACAGCACCGGATCGGTAATTTGGGGCATAGGCTGAATGTAATTATGAAAAAGATAATCCGATGTATCTATATTGTCGTATTTACCGGTACCTTTTGTTTTTATTTCATAATACTGCTTTTCCGAAGGATTATTTTTAAACGTTAAAATTTTCGAAGAAAGGGTGTAGCCATCATCGGTCATTCCTGTATTAGCCTTATGTTCAACCTTCAAAATTTTTCCGGGTATTGGGATAACCTGTTTGCAAAAAAGAGTATCAAAGCCCGGAATAATGACTTCGCACTGGTATTCTTTGCCTGGTTCAACGATTGTTTTTGATGTTAATACCCCTTCCCGGGTATATTCCATCTTTTCTGAGAAATGACCATCGATGTAAAGGTTAACCGTTGCGTTGTTCACCTTCTGCAGCGGCAAACTATCCAAACCACCTGTTAAATCAATATTTATTGAAACAGGCTTTCCTTCAACCAAAACAGAATTGATGGTAGGGATTGAATCAAAATCTGGAAACTGTTCAGTAACCAGATACTGGCATCCAAACAAAGCCACACCTATAGTTAATAATAATGTTTTTATTTTATATTTACTTAACATGTTGATTTGTAACAAAATTAGGTTGGGTGCTTTTTTTATAAACACCCAACCTAATTTTTGAAATTAATCGCAGTCGATTATTACTTTTCCTTCTCCATTTGGCCCAACATGTGCGTCGGAATGGCATTCTGCATGGTAGCTGTTAAAATATGGGTTTGGATCAAACCCCGTTGTGATACTTGCTTGATAATTCGAAAATCTCTCAATAAAAGGAAACACATTTGCAAAACTTGTGTTCTCATATGTGTCTACTGTGCGTGAAAGAATAAGACCCCCAGATGGAAAGTTATAAACCATTTGAGTGCTTACATTGGTATATATTCTGGTTCTATGCCACCACCAAAACATGTTTAAAATCTGACAACCAGCCTTGTAATAACTTTGAGCCAAGCTGCCGATAAAAAAATCATCAACATATCTTGGTTCAACTTTAATATAAGTTCTGTACCAATTGCCGCCCGTGCTGAATATTCTTTCGCTAAAAGCACTTTCACCATCATCACAATCTCCTGCGCTTTTTAATATTGTTTCTTTTTCGTAAACTTTCAAATCTTCATCTTGATTAAATTGTTCCATGTTATTATCGTTAATAACCTTGATTTTATCAATTTTGCTTTCATGCCCTGCCACATAGCCGTTTTGTAATATTTTTATCACATTTTCACCAATTTGAAATAGTTGGTCTTCGTTAATCAAAAATCTGTAGGGATTTGCAGAGAAAACAGGTTCAACAGTTTGTTCCCCCTCGTCGGATGTTATTTGCAAATATTTTCTGTTTTTCTTAACGAATCTTTCTATTTCCTCTTTACTGCAAAATTCATTAGGATTAATTGTAGAATAAAACTTTTCAGCTTCAACTCCCAGCGATTTAAATCCCTTTTCTTCCTGCCATTTGATTTTTTCTTCAGTATTTAAAGTTAAAACATAACTGAGTTCATTACTTATTTCTTCAGCATTTTCAAAATACAAAATATTGGGACATTCTTCTATTTTAAGGTCATTGCTGTTTATAAGTTCATCTTCATTCGAACACGAATTAAAAACCACTGCACTAAAACTTAACAGTGTCATTACTAAATAAATCTTTAAATTTTTCATAGTTTTGTGTTGTTTATTGAACCCTTATGGGCCACTAACCCTGGGTTCGTTATACAATAAGGCAGCATGATCTTCGGGTTGTGTTGCCTTACTTTTTTATATTAGCCACGTATGGCCAACTAACGTTTAAAAGTAATTTCATGATCCTTAGCCGGATATGCACCCTGCCCGGTGCATGGCAATACTCATGACAACCCGGTCCCGATGTACATCGGGATTCAGCTATTTTCCATAGGCAACATGTTTTTATGGTTTACACAACCAACGAATCTGGTTGTTGTATTATCGGTTTGTGCTGTTTCGGGAAACAGGGGAACTTTCATAATTGTGTTTAGTTATTGGATGATTATTGGCAAATCAATAAAAAAAACAGCATAGTTCCAAATTTTATGCAATATTTCTTTTTAAAAATAACCGGTACTCGTGGGGCTTATTGTGTAAAAAGGCAGGCCGTTCCGGGGGTGTGTTCACCTGTTTATTCCAAAAACGGGGAAAAGGTTACCATTAAAACGGAAAAAAATTTAAGTTTTTAATTGATTATGGTTTTCGGGGTAGTTGTATCAGGCAATGGAAAACGGTTGAAGGCAATTGAAGGCAATTGTATACTAATGCGTTAGGTTTTTGCACCGGCATTACTTCATAAACTATTTTAGTCAGTACAGAAATGGAAAATTCCCCTGTTTTTTTAAGCTGATTTCGGGAATGGTGAATTATTAATTTACAGTTGCAGGTATCATTACGATAAATAAAAAAAGCGCCCCCTCTGCGGAGACGCTTTACTATCTGATACCCTGTTCAGTCAAACGGTTATAAATCAGCTTTATTTATCGTCCTTTTTTTCTTCGGCCTTCCCTTCGGCTTTTTCTTCCTTTGGTTTAGCGTCGGCCTTTTTTTCTTTTGCCTCAGTTGCCTCGGGAGCTTTTTCTTCTTTTGCTTCCGCTTTCGCTTCTTTGGCTTCTTCTACAGGCTTTTCTGCTTTAGCCGCCGGTTTTTCCTTTTTTTCAGCCGGTTCTGCCTTGGCTTTTTCATCCGCTTTTTCATCCTTGGCTTCAGCCTTTTTTTCGTCAGCCTTAGGAGCTTCAGGGGCTTTTTCTTCTTTTGCTTCCTCCTTCGCTTCTTCTACAGGCTTTTCTTCTTTGGCTGCCGGTTTTTCTTCTGCTTTCTTTTCTTCTGCCTTGGGTGCTTCAGGAGCTTTTTCTTCTTTTGCTTCCTCTTTCACCGCTTTGGCTTCTTCGGCAGGTTTTTCTTCTTTTGTTTCAGGAGCAGCTTCGGTTGCTTCGGCTTTTTCTTCGGCAGGTGCTTCAGCTTCGGCTTTAGCGGCCTTGGCTTCTTCAGCTAATGCGGAATTCTTTTTGGCAAGTTCGGCAGCACGTGCCTCTTTAATTTTAGCTTCTGCCTGTAAGCGGTCGGCCAATTGGCTATCAGCATCCTTGGCAAGTTTGTCTACTTTGGCCTGAATTTTGGCTTCTTTTTCCTGTTTCCAGGCATTAAACCTGCGTTCGGCTTCAGCTTCGTCAAACGCGCCTTTTTTCACACCCTCAAGCAGGTGTTTTTTCATTAATACTCCTTTGTACGACAAAATGGCTTTTGCCGTTTCGGTTGGTTGGGCACCTTTCGTGAGCCACGATAAGGCTTTGTCAAAGTCCAGTTCAATGGTAGCAGGATTTGTAACCGGGTTGTACGACCCAATCCTTTCAATATACCTACCATCTCGTGGCGCCCTGCTATCTGCTACCACAATGTGGTAGTAAGCATTCCTCTTTCGGCCGTGTCGGGCCAATCGAATTTTAACTGGCATAATTTCAAATTTAAATTGAACTAATTTTTTCGAGTGCGCAAAAGTACAATATTATTTTCTTTTTCAAATACTTTCTTTTTAGTTTTCGGCCTTACCCGGTTATTTCTTGTTATTTTTACGCAACCTTTCAGGCATCGGTTGTATCTGTATGCTGAAAACGGTTTGTTTTCCGGTTTTATTAAATGTTCCGGTGCCGGCAGGCAAAGAAGGGAACAAACCACCGGGCAAAATCGTTTATAAAAATGGTAAAACAGTTTAAAATTTTATTATGAAGAAAAAATTTCAATTAATCGTGCCGGTTTTGTTCGTGGGTATGTTGGCCGCTTTTTGGTCGTGCGACAAGGAAGATGAGCCATTAACGGCTTACGGCGATGCATTTATTTCGACAATCAACCGTGGCGATACGGTTTATTATGGTTTGAATTTATATGCCTATTCCTATTACAGGATGGACGAAGTAAACGTGAGCCTGTTAAACAAACCTTTTCAGGTAACGCTCGATACCCTTCAGTACCGGTATACCCATGCTTCCATACCCGGCGGCGATGATTACACGTTAACGCCCCCCGACAGCGGCACATACGTTTTCGATGCCTTTTTCGACGACGGTTCGCAACATACATCGGCCGATTTTCTCGATACGGCAGTTATTTTTCCACCCGTTGTTACCGAAGCTGTTTTTGATACAACCGATCAGCGGTTTACGGTGAAGTGGGAAAGCGCTTGCGACAAATGCGGTTACCGCGTTATGTTGATAAATGAAAGCAAAAAGGTTGTTTTCCAAACCGACCTGTTGAACTACGACCAAAACGCTTTTTCAATAACCCCGTACACTTACGGATGGGAATTGAGCACCCAACCCCTTGACGGAGAAACATACGGCGTGGTGGTTATGGCTTTTATGTTCGAAACGGCTGCGTCATCGTTCGATCTCCAGTGCATATCGACAAACAGTGAAAACGAATTTACCTGGGAATATGAAAATTACGAAGAATAAATATTTACCCGAATATCTTGATGTGATTTTCGATACGCTTGCAACCGTGTGCCCATAATAAAATATTGTTTGTAACTTTTTTTAAACCCCAAGGCATGTTTCCCTGTTGACTGTGATAATATCACGGGCAGGGATTTTTTTTGTCCGGGTGCAACTTATCAACATCCTTTCGTCATGCCCCGGATATTCCTTAATTTTAATCCGCCTAAAACCGTGAACGGGAAAGTTTTTTAAGCAACACTGCTTAACGGATTTGTAAGGGTTGCCCTTTTAGTTATAACAATACAAACGTAATTTTTAATATGAAGCCATTTGTTCATTTACATGTCCACTCGCAATATTCAATTCTCGATGGCCAGGCCAACATCAGGGCATTGGTCGATAAGGCAAAAGCCGATGGAATGAAAGCGCTTGCTTTAACCGACCACGGTACCATGTTTGGGGTAAAGGAATTTTGGAATGCATGTAAATCGGCCGATTACGGGAACAACGATGTGCCCCGCGAAAAATGGTTCGTAGTGAAACCCATTATCGGGTGCGAAACATACGTGGCTGCCCGTGGCATTGAAAGCAAAACCACCAAAGAAGACCGTGCCGGTTATCACCTTGTGTTGCTGGCCAAAAATTATACCGGTTACAAAAACCTGCTCAAGCTCATTTCAATTGCCAACACCGAGGGCATGTATTATAAACCGCGTATTGACCGGTCGTTACTTGAAAAATATCACGAAGGGCTGATTGTTTCAACTGCCTGTTTGGGAGGCGAAGTGCCGAAGAAAATCATGGCCGGCGATATAGCCGGCGCCTCGGAAGCCATAAACTGGCACAAAAACCTGTTTGGCGAAGATTTTTACCTCGAGTTGCACCGCCACCCGGCCGAATCGCCCCGGGAGCGGGAAGAGGTGTACGATAACCAGGTGCTGGTGAACAAGGAAATGATTGAGCTGTCGGAAAAACACGCGGTAAGGCTCATCGCTGCCAACGATGTACACTTTACAAACAAAGAAGATGCCGATGCCCACGACATTCTGATATGCCTGAATACCGGAAAAAATATCGACGATGAAAAGCGGATGAGGTACACCAAGCAGGAGTGGTTCAAAACCACCAAAGAGATGAATGAACTGTTTGCCGATATCCCGGAAGCGCTCGAAAACACACAGGAAATTGCCGATAAAGTTGAAGTATACGAGCTCGATTCACAGCCCATTATGCCCGAATTTCCCATTCCCGCCGAATTCTCAACTATTGAGGAATACCAAAAAAAATATTCGGAAGGCGACCTCAAAAAGGAATTTGAGCACTATGCCCGTTTTGGAAGTTTCGAAAAAGTGCTTCGCATAAAATTCGAGGCCGATTACCTTGCTCACCTGGTAAAAACCGGGGCAAAAAACAGGTATGCCGATGTAAGTGAAGAACTCCAGGCCCGCATCGATTTCGAGCTCAATACCATCAAACAAATGGGTTTTCCGGGCTATTTCCTTATTGTGCAGGACTTTATAAACGCTGCCCGTGAAATGGGCGTGATTGTTGGCCCGGGACGCGGATCGGCAGCCGGCTCGGTGGTGGCATATTGCGTGGGCATAACCAATGTCGACCCGGTAAAATTCGATTTACTGTTCGAACGTTTCCTGAACCCCGACCGTATTTCAATGCCCGATATCGACATTGACTTTGATGATGATGGCCGCCAGCAGGTGCTCGACTGGGTGACCGAAAAATACGGGCAGGACAGGGTTGCCCACATTTGCACCTTTGGCACCATGGCTGCAAAAATGGCCATTCGCGATGTGGCACGTGTGCTGCAACTGCCCCTTTCCGAAGCCGACCGCCTGGCAAAAATGGTTCCCGAAACCCCGAAAATCACCCTGCAAAAAGCCTACACCGAAAACCCGCAACTCGAAATTGAGAAGAAATCAACGAACAGGCTTATTGCCGACACCATCCGTTTTGCCGAATCGCTCGAGGGTTCGGTGCGCCAAACGGGGGTACATGCCTGCGGCATCATTATTGGCCGCGAGCCGTTGTTTGAACACATACCGCTGATGCCCACGAAAGAGGAATCGTTGCTTACCACCCAGTACGATGGCCGGTTTGTTGAAGATATTGGTTTGTTGAAAATGGACTTCCTGGGCCTCAAAACCCTCTCGATCATTAAGGAATGCCTCGATAATATTAAACTTTCAAAAGGGCATAACATCGATATTGATGCCATACCCTTCGACGATGAAGAGACGTACGCGCTTTTCAGCCGGGGCGATACAACGGCCATTTTCCAGTTTGAATCCGACGGGATGAAAAAATGGCTGCGCCTGCTCAAACCCAACCGCTTTGAAGATCTCGTTGCCATGAATGCACTTTACCGTCCCGGGCCCATGGAATACATACCCAACTATGTAAAGCGCAAACACGGCGAAGAGGCGATCCACTATGACCATCCCATAATGGAAACCTACCTGAAAGACACCTACGGAATTACCGTTTTCCAGGAACAGGTAATGTTACAGGCGCGTGCCCTTGGCGGGTTTACACGCGGGCAAAGCGATACCCTTCGGAAAGCCATGGGCAAGAAAAAATTCAAATTGATGGAAGAGCTGAAAACGCTTTTCAAAGAGGGGTGTTTGAAAAACAATGAATTTACCGATAAATTTAAGCCCACCACGAAAATTAAAACCCCCGAAGAACTGGTCGAAAAAATATGGAAAGACTGGGAGGCTTTTGCCCAATATGCATTTAACAAATCGCACTCGGTGTGTTATGCTTACATCGCGTATCAAACCGGTTACCTCAAAGCCCATTACCCGGCCGAGTTTATGGCAGCCGTGCTTAGCCGCAACCTGTCGAACATCGACCGTATTTCACTTTTCATGGGCGAGTGCCATCACCTTGGCATAAAGGTGCTTGGCCCCGACGTAAACGAATCGTACAATAAATTTACCGTGAACAAAAACGGCGAGATCAGATTTGGAATGGCTGGTGTAAAAGGCGTGGGCGATGCTGCCGTGAGGGATATTGTAAAGGAACGCGATCAGAACGGTTTGTTTAGAAGCATTTGGGATTTTGCCGAGCGGGTTAATCTGCAATCGGTAAGTAAAAAAACATGGGAGGCATTGGTTTACTCGGGCGGTTTCGATTCACTCTCCGAGTTTTACCGCTCGCAGTTTTTCATACCCGATAAAAACGAGCTCAACTTCATTGAAAACCTCATGCGCTACGGGAACCTCATTCAAAACGAACGGCAAATGGCACAACAATCGCTGTTCGGGGGCATGCAGCAAATCGACATTAAAAAACCGCGCCCTGTTCCCGACGACGAGTGGCCCAGCATTGTAAAACTCGAACACGAGAAAAACGCCATTGGCATGTACCTTACAGCACATCCGCTCGACGATTACAGTCTTGAAATTGACACTTTTTGCACCAAAGGGGTAAACCTGGCCATGCTAAACGAAAACATGGCTGATTTTAAGGGCAGGGAGCTAAACCTTGCCGGGATGGTAACCGATGCCTACGAAGGGCTGAACAAAAAAGGCACACGCTTTTCGAGCCTAACATTAACCGATTACGAAGGCTCCTTAAAAACTTATTTTTTCCGGAACGATCATCTCAATTTTGGTAAGTATTGTCAAAAAGGATTATTCCTTTTGGTGAGGGGGAAAGTTGTGCCCCGCTACCGGCGCGACGACAATGCCCCCGAAGTGCTCGAATTCAAAATATCGAACATCGAATTGCTGCAGGAGGTGCGAAAAGAGCGGGTAAAAACCATTTCGCTCGAAATGCCGCTCCAGCTTGTTACCGATTCATTCCTGAACGAATTTTCGCGGCTTTGTGAACTGAATAAAGGAAAAGCACACCTCGATTTCAGAATCAGCGATCATGAAACAAAATCATGCATTCAGCTTTTTTCACGTAACATGCGGGTTTACCCCAACGATGTTTTTATCGATTATTTGAGAAGTAAAGAAGGAATTATATTCAAAATCAATTAAATTTGTTGCGCTGTTATTAAGAATAAAAAATTTAAAATATTAAAACATAATTATTATGGCTATAGAAGTAAATGATGCAAATTTTGATGAGATTGTCCTCCAGTCGGAATTGCCCGTGTTGGTAGACTTTTGGGCCGAATGGTGTGGCCCCTGCCGAATGATAGGCCCCATTGTTGAAGAACTTGCAGAGGAATATGAGGGTAAGGCAATATTTGTAAAAATGGATGTTGACAGTAACCCGGCCATACCGCAAAAATACGGTATCCGCAATATCCCAACCATCCTCTTTTTTAAGGGAGGCCAACAAGCAGATAAACAGGTTGGCGCCGTGCCAAAAACCGTTTTAGCGCAAAAAATTGATGCATTGTTGTAAAAACAAAAAACTGAAAAAAATATAAGGCTGTCCCCAAAGGGCAGCCTTAATTGTTTTAAAAAAAATTTCCCAAAAGTCAACCCCTCATAACATAAATTTATATGTTGAAAAACAACTTTATAAGTGATATTTCTGCCAAAAGTCTTTAGCTTTTTAAAATTTTCTTGTTTATTTTAGAAGAGTTTTCAATCGGGGCATTGTCCCTTTTTGAAAAACACCGGCGACCATACCGCACATGCGGTGATTCTCAATAATTAAGCAATCAATTAACAATTTCAAACCAATCATTAACCATTTTTTCTATGGATCCAACACAAGAGCTAATTTCCAGTTTAGCCGACCGCTACGGACGAAGCAGGGAAAATTTGTTGCCTATTCTTCAGGGAGTGGTGCAAAAAGAAAAGTATTTATCGGACTATTTGATGATTGAAATAGCCCGTGAGCTTGACCTGCCGGCTGCCGAAGTATACGGTACGGCAACATTTTACTCCTTTCTCGAATACAAACAAATGGGGACGTATATCATCAGGGTATGCAAAACCATTACGTGTTCTATGAAAGGGAAAAACCAAATACTCCTTGCCATTCAGAACATGCTCAAAATCGGGGTGGGCGAAACAACGCCTGACCGAAAGTTCTCGCTGCTCGAAACCAACTGTTTGGGTTGGTGCCATAAAGCTCCTGCTATGCTCATCAACGATGAGGTATATACCGAACTTACACCTGAAAAGGTTCGTGGAATTCTTACTGAATATTTAAAAAAATAGGGAATTATGGCAATTACGTATAACCTCAAAAGAGCTGATTTCATTTTCAGAAATGAAAACGACTGGGAAAAAATTCTCAACCGTACACTTCAGCGCGATAAGCAGGAACTGATAAACGAACTGATCAGTTCGGAATTAAAAGGGCGCGGGGGCGCAGGTTTCCCTACCGGTTTAAAGTGGAAGCTTGCAAACGAAGCCGTGTCAGATGAAAAGTATGTTATTTGTAACGCCGATGAAGGTGAACCCGGTACCTTTAAGGACCGCGAAATACTAACCAAAGTTCCGTTTAAGGTAATGTCGGCCATGGCCATTTGCGGTTACATTATCGGGGCAAAAAAGGGATTTATTTACCTCAGAGGGGAATACAAATACCTTCAGCCCGATCTTGAAAAAATCATTGCCGAATTTGAATATTATTGCAAAGAGATCAATTTCGACTTCACAATAAATATATTCATGGGTAGCGGTGCTTATATCTGTGGCGAAGAAACCGCGCTGTTTGAATCGATGGAAGGGAAGCGTGGGGAACCCCGTAATAAACCCCCATTCCCGACAAATTCCGGGTACATGGGAAAACCAACGGTAATTAATAACGTTGAAACGCTGGCCCATACGTATACCATTTTTAAACACGGTTCGAAAAAATTCTACGATCTGGGCGTTCAGTTTTCAAGGGGCACAAAACTCTTCTCGGTATCGGGCGATACGCCTAAACCCGGGATTTATGAACTCGAACTGGGCATGAGCCTGCAGGATTTTGTCGATGAATTTGGCGACGGCGACACCAAAGCAGTGCAGGTAGGTGGCGCTTCAGGTTTCCTGGTGCCACGTAAACGCTTTGGCGAAACAGCCATTGGTTTTAAAGGAAAGCTTACCGGTATTTCGCTTCCCACGGGTGGTTCAATGATGCTGTTTAACAGCTCACGGTCAATGTTCAACGTGCTCGATAATTACCTCGAATTTTTCAGGGAAGAGTCGTGCGGGCAATGTACACCGTGCCGTGTTGGCTGCCAGCAGTTGCATATTGGTATTAAAGCAGTAAAACAAGGTGCTAAGCCTGCCTCCTATCTCGATAAGTTGCTCAAGCTTACCGAAACCATGCAGTATACCGCGAAATGTGGTCTGGGGCAATCGGTAGCCAATTCGTTCTCGTCAATAGTAGAAAACTTCCGCGAAGAGATGATTTATTAATTTTAAAATGAGTAAAATGAGCAAAAAGATAAATATCACGATCAACGGTGTTGTATACGAAGTGGACGAGGGGCTTACCATTCTCGAGGCTGCTCAAAGCGCCGGGATCAATATTCCAACACTGTGTTACCATAAAGACCTCTGTATTGCCGGAAACTGCCGGGTGTGCGTTGTAGAAATTGTAGGGCAAAAACGCCTTGCTGCATCTTGTGCAACACCCTGTCAGGAAAACATGGAAATACTTACAAATACGCTGAATGTAAGGAATTCAAGAAAGCATATTATTGAGTTGCTGCTGTCGGAGCATAATGCCGATTGCACAAAGTGTTACAAAAACGGGAATTGCGAGCTTCAGGAACTGGCCGCCGAGTACAAAATCATGTCGCAGGATCTTATTGGGCTTGTCCCTTATAAGGATTATACCATCGACATGTTTTCGCCTTCGATCATAAAAGACGACAGCCGGTGCATTCGCTGCCAGCGGTGTGTGCGCACCTGTGCCGAGCTTCAGGGAGTTAATGCCCTTACCGTTGCCTACAAAGGCGATAAAATGAAGATTGCCACATTCTTCGAAAACTCGATGAACGATGTTGTTTGTACCAATTGCGGACAGTGTGTTAACCATTGTCCCACGGGTGCACTCATCGAGAAAAACTACATTGAAGAAGTGTGGGAAGCCATCTCCGATCCCGATAAGCATGTGGTAATTCAAACAGCCCCGGCTGTGCGTGTTGGCCTTGGCGAAGAAATGGGCTTCGAACCCGGCGAAAGGGTCACGGGCAAAATGGTGGCTGCTTTGAAAAACCTTGGTTTCGATTCGGTGCTCGATACCGATTTTACGGCCGACCTAACCATTATGGAAGAGGGAACGGAATTGCTAACACGGCTTAAAAAAGCGTTGGTTGATAAAGATAAAAATGTCAAATTACCAATGACAACATCCTGTTCGCCGGGTTGGGTTAAGTTTATCGAGCACATGTTTCCCGAGTACCTCGAAAATGTTTCAACCTGCAAGTCGCCACAGCAAATGTTTGGGGCACTGGCAAAAACATACTATGCAAAAGCACGCAAACTCGATCCCGAAAAAATCGTTTCGGTCTCGGTTATGCCCTGTACCGCTAAAAAGTTCGAGGCAAGCAGGCCAGAAATGCACGACAGCGGCTACCGTGATGTCGACATTGTTTTAACAACCCGAGAGTTGGCCATCATGATCAAACAGGCCGGCATCGATTTCCGTAAGCTGCCCGACAAAAAGTTCGACCGCTTAATGGGCGAGTCGTCAGGTGCTGCTGTTATTTTCGGTGCAACAGGTGGTGTTATGGAAGCTGCTTTACGTACAGCTTATGAATTGGTTACCGGGCGCGAAGTGCCTTTCGAAGACCTAAACATCATGCCTGTTCGTGGAATGGACGGTGTGCGTGAAGCTTCAGTAAAAATAGAGAAACCGCTCGAAAACTGGGCTTTTCTCGATGGTGTTGAACTCAAATGCGCCGTTGCACACGGGCTTGTTAATGCCAAAAAGGTGATGGATGCCGTGAAAAGCAAAAAGGCAGACTACCACTTTATCGAGATCATGGCATGCCCCGGCGGATGCCTTGGCGGTGGGGGTCAACCCATCCCTACGAATCCTGAAATAAGGGCAAAACGTACACAGGCAATATACGCGGAGGATAAAAACCTGCCAATACGTAAATCGCACGAGAACCCTGAAATCATTAAAATTTATAAGGATTTTCTTGGTGAGCCGTTGGGCAAAAAGTCGCATGAATTATTGCATACAACCTATGTGGGAAGAAACAGGTATTAGCCTGTAAGAACAGAATAAAATCTGAAGCCCGGTACCTACAAAAGTGCCGGGCTTTTTTCAATTCGTTCAAATCGCTAAATTTGGAGACCGATTAATTAAAAAGTCATGAATAAAATAACTTTATCTGTATTTCTTCTGTTTTTCTTCTTTCATTCGGTTGCTCAGCATAAAATCTCCTGGCAAAATTCAAGGGGCAATGCACAGTTAACCGGGGTAACTTCAGCCGGTTTTCCCGAAGAAATTGAATTGAAATGGACATTCAGGGCCGGGGGCATGTTTAAATCGGCTCCCGTTATTTCAGATGGAAAAATTGTTGTTGGCAGTACAAATGGCACACTCTATTGCCTTAATTTAAAGGGCGATTCGCTTTGGGGGTTTAAAACCGGAAATGCCTTTGAGGCTCCCGCGTTAATAAGCAATGGTATTGTTTATATCGGAAACCTGACCGGGATGTTTTATGCCCTGAATTTGAAAAACGGCAAAAAAATATGGCAGTACAAAACCGACAACCAGATAATGGGTGCCCCGGCAATCATTACTTCAGGCGGCAGGGAAACACTCGCTGTTGGCAGCTACGATTACTACCTGCATGGAATTGATGCTCAAACCGGGAATGGTTTATGGAAATACGAATCAGATAATTTTCTGAACAGCGCCCCTTCTGTTTGGGGCAACAACGCCGTTTTTGGCGGGTGCGACGGGTTTTTACACATTGTTGATATGGGAACAGGAGAAACGTCGGGTAAAATTGAAGTAGCCACATACGTGGCCTCATCGCCCGCTGTTGTTGACGAAACAGCTTACATTGGCGATTACGACGGGGGTTTTAATTGCATCGACCTTAAGAATAAAAAAATACGTTGGCGTTACCAGAATACAAAAAACGATTTGCCGTTTATTGCATCCCCTTCGGTTATTGGCGATAAAATTTTTATAGGAAGCCGCGATAAATTTATGTATTGCTTTAACCGGGAAAGCGGTGAAATTATTTGGGAAAAAAATACCGGCAGCCGCATTGATGCATCAACGGTTGTTAATAAAAAACACGTTTTGCTTGTGAACATGCGGGGTGATTTAATGTTACTCGATAGTGAAACCGGAAAAACGTTGTGGAATTACGAATTGGGAATAGGTATAATGAATACGCCCGCTGTTATAGATAATACCATAATTGTTGCCGGAAGCGATGGGAGTATTTATTGTTTTGCCTCCCCCAACCCCTCCAAAGGAGGGGAGTAGGAGTTGACCTGACCATAATCGTTCCTCAATGGAAGGGAATAGGTTTATAAAAAATATTAACAATAAAACATTTAATGAATGGAAAAAGAAAAAACAACACTTAACCCAACATACGTAAGCAAGGAGCAGACTTCCCCCTCTGGAGGTGAAAATAATGGAGCCGGTCTGAACATCATTCAAATAATCCCCGGTTCGGGCGGGAGTTTTTATTGTGGTAATTGTTTGCGCGACAGCAAATTCGTTAGTTCGCTGAAGCGACTGGGGCACAATGTTATAAAGGTGCCGATGTACCTGCCGCTCTTTTCCGATGAACACGATATTGGCGATGTGCCTGTTTTTTACGGGGCTATAAGTGTTTACCTGAAACAACTTTATCCAATATTCAGGAAAGCCCCGGCTTGGTTCGATCGCCTGCTGAATTCAAAACCCATGATGAAACTGGCAGCCGGCATGGCGGGGTCGACCAATGCAAAAGGTCTTGAAGAAATGACCGTGTCGATGCTCCTTGGCGAAGAGGGCGAACAAAGTGCCGAACTCGACAAACTGGTCGATTGGATTGCCGAACATTGTAAGCCCGATGTTATCCATCTTTCAAATGCCTTGCTGCTTGGCCTGGCACGAAGGATGAAGCAAAAACTTGATGTTAAGGTGGTTTGCTCGTTACAGGATGAAGATGTGTGGGTTGATGTTATGAAACCCTCATTCCAGGAGAAAGTGTGGAAACTGATGAGTGAAAGGGCTGCCGATGTTGATGCGTTTATTGCCGTAAGTGAATATTTTGCAGAAGTTGCAAAAAAACGCATGAACCTGCCCGATGACAAAGTCCATACCGTTCATTTGGGTGTCGATCCGGCCGATTACACTTTTTTAAATGCGGTTTCCCGAAAGCCTGAAATTGGTTTTATCTCACGTATGAACCACGAAAACGGGCTCGACATTGCCATCGATGCTTTCCTTTTGCTGAAAAAAGAGAAGGGTTACGAAGATGTGCATTTGCACCTCACGGGCGGTTCAACGGGTGAAGATGCCGGTTTCCTGAAAGAACAAAAAAAGAAAATCGAAGAATCAGGCCTCAAACCTTTTATCCATTTCTGGGAAGGCTTTGAAGGTCATCACCGCATGAATTTTTTGGGAAGAATGCAGTTGCTCTCGGTTCCGGTGCGTAACGGTGAAGCTTTTGGGATTTACCTCGCCGAGGCAATGGCATCGGGCATACCGGTGGTGCAGCCAAAACTGGGCGCGTTTCCCGAAATTGTTGGTAAAGGCGGTGGCGGGGTAATTTATGAACCGAACAAACCGGAAGCGTTGATGAATGCCTGGAGGTTGTTACTTGATAATCCCGTTAAATTGGAAAAACTAAGCAATGAAGCCCGGCAAAGCGTTGAAACCAATTTCGACATCAATATTCAGGCAGGAAAAATGGTTGAAGTATATAATTCGATAGAACACGGATAACGCGGATTGGGCGGATTTTCACAGAAAACAATATCAGCGGTCATTCGCCAAATCCGTGTTATCTGCGTTCCATAAAACATAGGTTATGCTAAAAATTAAGAACCTTTCAAAATCGTACCCTTCGGCATCGGGGCTGGTCGACCATAAAGTACTCGACAACCTTTCGCTCGGAGTAAACAAAGGGGAAACACTATCAATTGTTGGCCCCTCGGGAAGTGGGAAAACAACACTGATGAACATTATCGGCACGCTTGATGTGCCCGATACTGGCGAAGTGATATTTGAAGATTTAAACCTGAAAAACCTTACGGAAAAAACCCGTCCCGAATTCAGGAATAAAAAAATCGGGATGATTTTCCAGTTGCACCACCTGTTGCCCCAGTGCACCTTGTGGGAAAATGTGCTTATCCCGACAATTCCTTTGAAAAATCAGGGTAACGGAGCATTAAAACGTGCTGAAGATTTGTTGAAAAAAACCGGTATTTGGGAACAACGCTTTCAAAAACCGGCCGAATTATCGGGGGGAGAATGCCAGCGGGCAGCTGTTGTGCGGGCACTCATTAACGAACCCTCGTTAATACTGGCCGATGAACCAACCGGTGCGCTCGACCAGGACAATGCCCGTAACCTGGTCGACCTGCTTTTGGAACTGAACAGCGAACAGGGCACAAGCCTCATTATGGTAACCCATGCTCCCGAGCTGGCAAAAAAGATGAATACAACGTATCGGCTGAGCAAAGGCAAATTAGTTTAATTAACTAATTGTTAGAAAATGAACTCATTCAAGCTGTTTGTTTCAAATATAAAACACTTTTTCGCTGCCAATTTTTGGGTGGCACTGGGTATTTCCATTAGTACGGCCGTGCTTACCGGCGGACTAATCGTGGGCGATTCGGTAAAGTACAGCCTCGGGCAGGCAGCCGAATTGCGCCTGGGCAACATTACACATGCACTTACAACAGGCGAAAGGTTTGTTACTACCGATTTAGCTCATAGCTTAAATGAAAGTGGTATTGCTTGTTCGCAAGCATTAAAACTTCGGGGCAATGCTACGGCAAATGGCGGGCAGCTAAAACTGAACAATGTTGCTATATGGGGTATCGATGATGGTTTTTGGAAAGTAGCAGCCGGCAGGAATGACAGTGCCGTGTTCCTGGCCGGAGATGAAAGCCGGGCTTACATTAGCGAAAATACCGCTAAACGTTTAAACCTTTCACCCGGTGATGAAATTTTACTTCGCATCGAAAAAGCAAGCCTCATCCCTGCAAATGCCCCGTTCGTGTCCGACGAAGGGCAAATCGTTTCCAAGCGGATCAAAATTGAAAAAATATTGACCATTGAAGAACTTGGCGGATTAAACCTTCGTACTTCACAAACCGCTCCTTTCAACATTTTTCTTCCCATTGATGAACTCAACCGCTGGATGGAACTCGGGGAAAAAGCAAACGTGTTGCTCATTTCATCGGAAAAAACTGTCGCTGAAATCGAAAATTATATTTCGATAAACTTTTCACTTGCCGATGCCGCATTAAATATTGCGGGTGCAAACCTGACCAACGAGTGGGAACTGACATCGGGGCGGGTATTTATTGATGATGCTACGTCTAAAAACATTGAAAATTCAGGATTGGAAACATCGCCGTTGTTTACCTATTTTGTAAATAGTTTCAGCTCAGGGAACAGGGAAACACCTTATTCTTTTATTTCAACCTTACCCAACGATCGGTTATCAGAAAACGATATTGTGGTGAATGAATGGCTGGCCGATGATTTGATGCTGAAAGCCGGCGATTCACTGCTTCTGAAATATTACACCATTGGTCCGCTTAGGGAACTTACTGAAGATTCGGTTACTTTTACTGTAAAAGAAGTTGTGCCCATCGAAGGGTATTTTGCCGACCAGGGTTTGATGCCCCACATCCCCGGCTTATCGGATGCCGAAAACTGCCGCGACTGGCAAACCGGTGTGCCGGTTAACCTGGGGGCCATTCGCGATAAAGATGAAGATTACTGGTACAAATACCGGGGCTTGCCCAAAGCATTTGTTGCTTATGATGTTGCTCAAAAACTTTGGAAAAACCGCTACGGTTCGGTTACGGCATTCCGTTTCGACCGTAACCAAATTTCGAAACCGGAACTTGAACGCGCCATTCTTGAACAAATCAACCCCTTTGAACTTGATATGCAGCTTGAAGCCGTTAAAGAACAGGGACTACAGGCAGCCCGTAACGGAACCGATTTCAGCCAGTTGTTCCTCGGGCTCAGTTTTTTCATTTTGGTATCGGGAGTTTTGTTAACGGCTTTGCTTTTTGGCTATAACCTCGAAAGGCGTTCTTCGGAAATCGGCACACTCTCTTCGCTGGGTTTTTCTAAAAGGGGCATTTTGAAACTGTTTCTTTCCGAAGGTTTATTTTTTGCAGTGCTCGGCGCTTTATTGGGTTCTTTTTTAGCAATTGGTTACAACCGCTTGGTTTTTTGGGGGCTGAACCATGTGTGGAACGACATTGTGCGCACACAGGTTTTAATTCCGAAAATTGAAGTACAAACCCTGGTAATTGGCTTTTTTGTCAGCATTGCTGTTGCGATACTTACCATTTATCTTTCGCTTTCACGAAGTTTGAAAAAACAAACGGCATCAATTCAGCGGAAAACCGCCAATGCCCTTGGTAAAAGGGCCAAAACGGTACTGAACATTTTTGCCTGGTTTTTTCTTACTGCCGCTTTTGTAATGAGCCTTTTGGAATTGATGAAGAGCAAGGGAAACCTGAATTCGGGATTGTTTTTCATGGCGGGGGGCATGTTGCTCCTTTCAATAATGCTTTTCATTTTGCTGGCCATTTCACGAAATCCCCGTCAGCGGTTAAGTCCTTTAAGCAAAACCACATTGGCAATTCGGAACCTGAAACAGAGCCGCATAAGGAGCATGACTGTTATCGCGTTGCTGGCAATTGGAACCTTTTTGGTTGTAAGCACAGGTTTAAACCGTAAAGACTTTTTCAGTAAGGAAAACGACCCAAAAAGCGGAACCGGCGGATTCCTTTTCTGGGCCGAAACCAGCGTGCCTTTACTCCACAACTTGAATAACAGTGCTTACAGGCAGGAACAGGGTTTCATGCAGAATTTCACGGCAGTACAAATGCGGGTAAACGATGGCGATGATGCAAGCTGTCTGAACCTGAACAAAATTTCGAACCCCCGGGTACTGGGCGTTGATCCCGCGCAGCTTAAAGGACGTTTTTCACTGCAAACCAAAACAAAACATGTCAATCAGGATGATTTTTGGCAAACACTCGATTCGGAAAACGATCATGTAATTCCCGCTTTTGCCGACCAAACAGTAATTCAATGGGGTTTAATGAAGAAAGTGGGCGATACCCTTACATACAAAAACGAATTTGGCGAAGATATTTACCTGGTTTTGGCTGGCGGTCTTTCTGCTTCTGTTTTCCAGGGCAATGTTATCATTTCTGAAAAAGCTTTTTTACACCATTTTCCAACATCGAACGGGAGCAGGGTATTTTTAATTGACGGGCCGGAAGAAAGCAGGGAAGCTATTTTCGATGAACTCACTCTTGCTTTTCGCGATTTGGGGATCCAAATTTCCCCAACGGCTGAACGCCTGGCCGAATTTAAAACGATTGAAAACACGTACCTCACCATTTTCCTGGTTTTGGGTGCCCTGGGTTTGCTTATTGGCACCGTAGGCCTGGCCATTGTGTTGCAGCGGTCGCTTTTGGAACGGAAAGCAGAATTTGCCCTGCTTGCTTCTGTGGGTTTTTCAAAACGAATGCTTCTTCAATTAATCAGGGGCGAATACATTTTATTGCTTTTTACCGGTATTGTTTCTGGGCTTATTACTGCATTCATTTCTGTTTTTCCGGCAATAAGGGGTACGGTTGAAAACTTATCACCGGGGTTTGTTGTTCTGCTAATTGCGTTAATTTTGCTCAACGGAATAATATGGGTTTTTGTGTTGTCGTGGCTGCAACTGAAACAACCGGTTTTGGTTGAAGCGCTAAGAAATGATTAACGATGAAACGGGGCGAATTCCATCCGCCAGATGGCGACCTTCGATAACAGACAATTTTATTTCATACGTATGAAAAAAGGCTTTTTACTTATTTTTTTCCTGGTAATTTCGTTATTGGGTAATACGCAGGAAAAACGAGAACTGTTCAGGGGCGGGATGTTTTTGCATGCCGGTTACATAACAAACAAGCTCGATTATCCGGAGGTAAATGGAATTACAACCGGAATTGGCGGAAAAATTTCGTTCAGGCTTGGCAAACACTTCAGGGCCGGTACCGAAGGGTATGCTACCTCGTATGGTTATGAAAACAACGAAGGCCAGTATAAACTTGGCTGGGGTGGTTTGCTGGCCGAATACCAGTTTTCTGACAATCGCCTAACTCCTGTTTTGGGGATTACTATTGGCGGGGGTAAAATTCATGACCTGTATATGGTCGAAGGCAATTATATTGACAACCTGCCCGATGAAGCCATTTATAAAGTTTACAGTGCCTTTATTGTAAACCCCCATTTTAGTCTGGAATACAGATTAACGCACAATTTAAACTTTGTGGGTAAAATTGACTACCTGCTGTTTCCCGGGGCCGGTTACCCCGATTATGTGGCTAACGGGCCAAGGCTTTATATTGGAATATTATTCATGCGGTAAAAAATCAGAAATGAAACATCTTCTTTTTATCGTATCTATTGTTGTTGCTTTTCAGGGAAGCGCAAAAAACACGTGGAAACCATCGGATTATAACCGGTATTCCATCGAAAATATCGAAAAATTCACGCAAATTACTCGGCGCATTGTACCCGAAGATGTTGATATACCCCTTTTAAACGCGGCCATTTTTTACGAAACAAACCGCGAACGAAAAAAACACGGCCTGCCGCAATTTCAACATTCTTCAAAACTCGAGCGTCTATCCACGGGGCATTCCGACGATATGGTAAAGTACAATTTTTTTAGCCACTACAGCCGGGCCCCGGGAAAGAAAACCCTCGATGACCGCATAAAAAAAGTTGGACTGAAAAACGTTTATGCCGGCGAAAACATTGCCGAATTTTATCTGCTTGAAATCGGAGAGAACGAACCCTTTTACCCGCCATCGCAATTTGGCTATTTTAAAAACACACAGGGCGATACCATACACTTGCACACATACATGAGCCTTGCAACAGCCGTGGTAAAAGGTTGGATGAACTCACCCGGCCACCGGGCAAATATCCTGAATAAAAAATTTACCCACATGGGCATTGGTAATGCATTGTATTACGAAGGCGAAGGAATTGATCGGGTAGCCCGCGTGAAAATTACCCAGAACTTTGGGACACTTTAAAGGTATTGATGTGCCTTTACGATTTCAAAACCAATTAATAAAAAGACTAATTTTGCTCAGATGTTAAAAATGGATATATTGCATTGTTAAAGTAAAAGGTTTTATTTTCAGCAATTATTTACCTTGGAAAAAGGCTTAAAACCTGTCTGAAAAATTAATAATTCCGGATATGGACAAACGACTTTTTATTACTGTTTTATTATTCCTTTTTATCCTGAATTCCACCTTTGCCCAAAGGTATTACCTTGTTGTGCTTTCTACCGCTTCAAAAAATGATGCCATTGGTGAAACAGACAAATTAAAAGCCGGTGGTTTTGTTAACGCTGGATTTTTATATGCTACCGAATTGAAACGGTACCGTGTTTATTTAAACGCCTATTCCACCAGGGAAGAAGCACAGAGGCATGAGGCGAAATATAAAACAAAGTTTCACGATTCGTGGATTTATTACGGGGCAGAACCGCAGCAAATTACTACAACAGAACCCCGTCCTGTAAATAGTAAAGAAATTGAAGGGCTAAAAAATGACTTTGACAAAACGAAACAAAGTATACGTGAAATTCTTGACGAAGTTTCTGAGCTGAAAATTGCCTTGCAAAGCGAGACGGGCAATTTGCATGAAAGCAGTATGGAAAGGAACATGAACATGCTCGAACTGGAAGAACGCATTAAAAAACTGACTGAATATATCGATCAGCTTGAAGCGGAACAGGAAAAAAGGCTAAAATCACTATCAAAAACCATGGAAGAAATTGAATCGGATTACGTGAAAAAGACCGATACAGTTTCAGTGTCGTGGGATGTTGTTGAAATGCAAAAAGAAAAGCAGCAAACAGTTTTGTCATTTTCATTCGGGCTGAACCAAACAAATGTACTTTCACGCATCGACACGCTCTTACTCGATTATCTCGATGTTGACAAGCGAAATTACAGCAACACGTTTTGGGGGCTTTATTTCGGGATGGGGTATCAGCTTGCGAAAAACTGGAGCCTGGGAATCGATTTTCAATCATATTTTTTTAACAGCTATTACTACCTGCAACCTTCGTTTTACCTAAAGCCCAATATACGCTCAGCATCGTTGCCAATTTCGTTTAATCCTTCGCTTGCAGTGGGCACGCTGTTTATTTTGCCAAAAACAGGCACAGCCAAAGGCGGACGTTATGTATTGTTCAGGCCGGGTGTTGAACTTGAATGGGCTCTGAGTCCTACCGTTTCATTATTTGGTGGGGCTTTATATCATTCAAACAGGTATATCGACAATAAACAATTTTTGAAATCAAACACACAGCATCTTATCGTTAATTTTGGCTTACGCCTCAATGTTACAAAAACCGTGGTTGAGCCGGCTGAACCCATTGAACCGTAAATGAGAAAACCATGAAACGAACATTGTTACATTTTCTCTTTTTTATTTTGATGTTTTCATCGTGTCTCAGCGATGATGATTCCGCTTTGAAGCCGTTTAGTGAAAACGGGAAATGGGGCTATTCGGACAAAAATGAAAAAATTGTTATACCGGCTGTTTACGATGATGTATTGCCTTTTTCGGAAGGATTGGCTGCGGTTAAACGAAACAATCAATGGGGTTATATTGATGCAGATGGAAATGAGCTTATTCTCCCCAAATATGATAAAGCAGGCAACTTTTGCGAAAAGAGGGCTTTGGTTTGCATTAATGGTAAATGCGGGTTTATTAATAGCAAAGGCGAAGAACTGATAATACCCGGAAAATACGATGTTGCCGGTAATTTTTCAGAGGGAATGGCTGTTGTTTGTATTGGTAATCAATATGGATTTGTTGACAAAAACGGGAAACAGGCTGTTGAATTGAAATACGATTATGCCTGGAATTTTAATAACGGCCTGGCTAAAGTAATGCAAAACAACCGATACGGTTACATTGACAATGAAGGGGAAGAAATAATTCCGGTTATTTACGACTTTATTAGTGGTTTTAACAACAATATTGCACTCGCTAAACTGAATGACAAGTGGCGGTTTATTGATGAAAACGGAAATGAAAACACGTTGCACAATTTCGATACGGTTTGGCCGGCCGATCAATTGGATTTCTACAAAGCCAATAAAAATGGCAAATATGGTTTCATTAACAACAAGGGACAAGAAGTTATTACTTTGAAATACGACAATGCAGCCAATTTTAATTCCGGTGCTTCTATTGTTAAGCTGCACGAAAAATATGGTCTCATCGACCGCAAAGGGCGGGAAATTGTTCCTGCTGTTTACGATAGTATTTTTGCAATCGATCAACAACTATTTGTCTTACAGCAAGGCAATGAAGACGTTCATGTGATCAATCCCCTGGGCAACGCTAACATTAACAATATCGACTCCGAAGAAATAAAAGCACGTTATGTAGTGCAAAAAGAAAAGGCCGTTAAAAGCGGTAACATAACTGATGAAAGAGACGGCCACCGGTATGGTTGGAAAAAGGTGGGACAGCAGAGTTGGCTATTATCAAATACCTTGTTCCCAAACGAAAACAGTAAATGCTATCGTGAAGGCGATATGGACGATTGCGACACTTACGGACGCTATTACCAATGGGAAACAGCCCTAAATGCATGCCCCGAGGGATGGAAACTGCCTTCGCTCGACGACTGGCAAGTGCTGATTAACGAATTGGGCGGCGAAGAAACGGCCTACCGCGTTTTAACCGGTAGCGACTCGTTAAGCCTTAACCTAAAACCGGGCGGTTACTACTACAACGAAACATCGTTCCTAAACACCGGCGAATACGGCTATTTCTGGACATCGACCCCCGATGGCACCGATGCGGCAATTTGCATCTGGCTTAACCCAGTCGAAAAATCAATCATGGAATTCAGCAGCAGTACAGAACACTACCGGAATGTGCGTTGCGTGCGGGAATAAGTGAATTTTTGTATGCAACAAAAAACGATCAACTGGTTGAGGTTCTGGAAAACTCCGAAGTGCCTGAATTCCTACATTCACAACTGATTGCTTTGTTTAGAAAGTATGCCACCATTAGCGGAATGCCCGAGGTGGTCAATCAATATTCACAACACCAAATAAACCGCCAAATACCAGCGATATAATCTTCAACATTTCAAATTCAAATGCAGTGAAGGACAATATTGAAACAGGTACAATGAATATTATCCCACTTTGGCTTTTTGGGTTTTTATACTGAAAAAAAATCAACTTTCATTTCTTCGTTTTCAATCATATTCAATACTTTTGTTTTCTTTTTTTAACCAAGCCTTAATAACAAAATATTATGAACAATTACTTTAAAACAAACCCGACAAAAGAGGGTTTTTTTGGTGAATTTGGCGGAAGTTTTATTCCTCCTCATTTGCAGGAAGAGATGGACAAAATCACCGATGCGTATTTTACCATCAGCAAATCGCACGAGTTTATTTCCGAGTTACGCAGCATACGTAAACACTACCAGGGCAGGCCAACACCTGTTTATTACTGCAAACGGCTGTCGGAAAAGTTGGGAAGCCGCATTTACTTAAAACGCGAAGACCTGAACCATTCTGGTGCCCACAAGCTCAACCATTGTATGGGCGAGGCATTATTGGCAAAATACCTCGGCAAGAAAAAACTGATTGCCGAAACCGGGGCGGGCCAACACGGTGTAGCGCTGGCAACAGCAGCAGCTTACTTTGGCCTTGAGTGCGAAATTCACATGGGCGAAGTTGATATTGTGAAAGAACACCCCAACGTGGTGCGCATGGAAATATTGGGTGCGACCGTAGTGCCTGTATCACACGGGTTAAAAACACTGAAAGAAGCTGTTGATTCGGCTTTTGAGGCATACCTGAAGGACCCTGAAAATTCCATTTATTGCATCGGTTCGGTAGTGGGGCCGCACCCCTTCCCGATGATGGTGCGCGATTTTCAGCGTGTTGTAGGTATCGAAGCCCGCGAACAGTTCATGGAAATGACCGGCGAACTGCCCGATAATGTAGTGGCATGTGTAGGCGGTGGCAGCAATGCAACCGGCATTTTCTCCGCTTTCCTCGACGATGAAGAGGTGAAAATATGGGGCGTTGAACCTGCAGGCCGTTCCTACGAAACCGGAGATCATGCATGTACCATGAAATTTGGTTCCCCGGGAATCATTCACGGTTTCCGTTGCAAAGTATTAATGAACGAAAAA
The DNA here is from genome assembly GCA_021740385.1 of Prolixibacteraceae bacterium. GTDB lineage: Bacteria > Bacteroidota > Bacteroidia > Bacteroidales > Prolixibacteraceae > DAIMEA01. The sequence continues at coordinate 114,352 of JAIOZY010000004.1, forward strand.
GGGGAGCCGGCACCTGTATATTCGGTGGCCAGTGGCCTCGATTATCCCGGAGTTGGCCCCGAGCATTGCCTCTTCGAACAAAAAGGACGTGTAAATTACGTTGATGCAACCGACAAAGAAACCATCGATGCTTTTTATGAACTGAGCCGCCTCGAGGGGATTATCCCGGCACTGGAAAGTGCCCACGCCGTTGCTTTTGCCAAAAAACTGGCCAAGGATGCCCAACGCGAATCCATACTGATTAACCTGAGTGGACGTGGCGATAAAGACATCGATTTTGTGGTTGATACCTTCGGGTTACCTGAATAAACGGGAAAGATACGTACAGAAAAAAAGAACCGCAAAACTGCAGAGACGCGAAGGGAAATAACTAAGCGTCTCTGCCCTCGGCGGTTAAAAAACTACAATATCAGCATTGCATCTCCGTAGGTGCCAAAGCGGTATTTTTCTTTAATGGCAACATCGTAAGCTTCCATTAAAAAGTCGTAGCCGGCAAAAGCTGCTACCATCATCAACAGTGTTGACAGGGGCAGGTGGAAGTTGGATACCATGCGGTTTGCCACGCTGAACTCGTAAGGCGGGAAGATAAATTTATTGGTCCAGCCCTCGAATGGTTTCAGTAAACCGGTAGTCGATACCGAACTTTCGAGTGTGCGCATAACCGTTGTACCCACAGCGCAAATGTTTTTACGCCGCTCTTTGGCATTTTCCACCATTCTGCAGGTTTCTTCTGCAATCCAGATTTGTTCCGAATCCATTTTGTGTTTTGTAAGGTCTTCCACATCGACGTTTCGGAAATTGCCCAGCCCCACGTGTAGGGTTATGTACGAAAAATCGACCCCGATAATCTCGAGCCGTTTCAACAGTTCGCGGCTAAAATGAAGGCCGGCAGTTGGGGCTGCCACGGCCCCCTCGTGTTTAGCAAAAATGGTTTGGTAGCGATCTTTGTCGTCGGGCTCAACGGGGCGTTTAATGAATTTGGGCAACGGCGTTTCGCCCAGTGCAAAAAGGGTGGCTTTAAAATCTTCGTAGGGCCCGTCGTAAAGGAAACGCAGGGTGCGCCCCCTCGATGTGGTGTTGTCAATCACTTCGGCCACCAGCACATCGTCTTCGCCAAAATAGAGTTTGTTGCCAATCCTTATTTTCCGGGCAGGGTCAACAAGCACGTCCCAAAGGCGTTGTTCACGGTTCAGTTCCCGTAAAAGGAAGACTTCGATTTCGGCACCTGTTTTTTCCTTGTTGCCATACAGGCGGGCAGGGAAAACTTTTGTATCGTTAAAAATCATCAGGTCACCATCGTCGAAATAGTCGATGATTTCTTTAAATACTTTGTGTTCGATCTTCTGGGTGTCGCGGTGCAAAACCATCATGCGGCTTTCGTCGCGGTGGTATGCCGGGTGCATGGCGATTAACTCTTCGGGGAGTTTGAGTTTGAACTTCGATAACTTCATATATCTTGTTTACTGTTATTACTTCTGGTTCGCCTTATACGGCAAAATAGTCAATTGGTTACATTAATACCAGACTTTTTTTAAAATTTTCAATATTCCAGGCATCTTCAAGTAAATAATTGCCTACGCGCGTGCGCTCCAATGCCGTTAAGTAGGCTCCGCTATTCAGGGCTTCGCCTATATCGCGTGCAAGGGCCCTTATGTATGTGCCTTTACCGCATTTTACTTTTAGTGATAACTTTTCTTCTTTTAGCGAAAGGATTTTGATCTCTTTAATAAACACGTTGCGGGGCTCAAGGTTCAGTTCTTTCCCTTTGCGGGCGTAATTAAATGCCCGTTTCCCTTCAATTTTTATGGCAGAGAAAACCGGCGGTACCTGTTCAATTTCACCTTTAAATTTTTTTAATGTTTCTTCAATCAATTTCCGGGTTATATGTTTTGTAGGGTATTGTTCATCTTCAGCAGTTTCCAGGTCGAACGAAGGGGTGGTTGCGCCCAGTTTAAGTGTGGCGGTGTATTCTTTCTCTTCGGCCTGAATGGATTCAATTTTTTTAGTGGCTCTGCCGGTACAAAGAATGACCAGTCCGGTGGCTTTTGGGTCAAGTGTGCCGGCGTGCCCCACTTTCAGTTTTTTTATCCCCAGTTTAATGCAAATGTCCCGCCGTATTTTGTTCACCACATCGAACGATGTCCAATCGAGGGGTTTGTTAAACGGTAAAACGGCTCCCGAGATAAAATCAATATTCGCTAAGGATTGCTTCATTAAGCACTTAAGTGAAATTAGTCGTTAAAAAAATCAGGCGGCAAAGATAGCAATCAGGCCAATAACCGTGCAATAAATTGCAAAATATATCAGTTTCCCTTTTTTTACCAGGTTAATCATCCACGAGCAGGCCAGCAGGCCTGAAACGAATGCAGCAATAAAACCTGCGACAAGCGGTAAAATGTTTATGCCCGTTGCAGTGCTGAAATCGCCCGATAAAATTTTCAGGAAGTTGGCCCCCAAAATGGGGATAATAACCATTAAGAATGAAAACTTTGCCAACTGCGATTTGTCGTTCCCCAGCATCATGCCGGTGGCAATGGTGGCTCCGCTTCGCGATATGCCGGGTATAACGGCCATTAACTGGGCTATTCCAATAATAAAAGCATCGGCAAATGTTGTTTTACGGGTGCCCTTGCGCATGAAGTGTGAAAGCGCTAACAACGTGGCGGTTACAAGCAACATGCTGCCAACGAGTACCAGGTTCCCGGTAAAAAGCGACTCAATTTCGTCGCTGAAAAGTACCCCGCCAACCGCTACGGGGATGGCCGAAAACAAAAGTTTGGCAAGGTAGCTGTTCGATTCGTTCCATTTTAGCTGAAACGAATGCTTGAAAAGTTTCACAATTTCCCTCCAAAAAACAACCAAGGTGCTTAAAACCGTGGCGCCATGCACGGCAATGTCGAACAACAGGTTGTTTTCGCCTTCAATGCCAAAAAGGGCATGGCCAATTTCAAGGTGGCCGCTTGAACTGACAGGCAGGAACTCGGTAAGTCCCTGTATCAGCCCAAGAATAATGGCTTCAAAAATATGCATGGATTAGTCGTTGGTTGTTTTGGGTTTTTTCATGATGGCGTATATTTCGAAAAGGAAGCCGGCCAGCACAATAATTGGTGCCAGTGTAATGCGCCTGAAACTGAAAACTTCGGGATTAAATTTTGTGGGATCTTCGCTGCCACCGCCAATCATAAGCAGAAAGCCGATAATGATCACAACGATCCCAATAATAAGCAGTATGTAGTTCTCTTTTCCAAGAGCAAATTCATCTTGTTTTTTTTCGGTTTTTTGTTTCGCCATAGTTGTCTTTTTTATTCGCCCCAAAATTAATGAATTAAATTTGAAAAAGCTTCTTTTTTTTCGGCGGGGATTAATATCCAGTCACCCGATAATTCGTTTGAATTTATGAGAGCCCCGTAAAGTGCATCGTTTTTCACAAAAAAGCGCTGATAGTTGAGCCGTTCAAAAAAAGCTGCTATTTGTTCAACGTTTTCGGGTGCAACTTCAATTTGTATTATCGGTTTAAGTTTCTCAATAATTTTTTCAAAGAGCGGTATAGCTACTGCTTCATAGCCTTCAATGTCGCATTTAATGTAATCGAGTTGTTTTAAGTTTTGAAACAGCGAGTTGGGTGCCATCATGGTTGCATTAAAGGTCATGGTACTTTCCTCTTCGTTTTCGTTAAGCACGTGTGTGCGCCCGTGGCTGAAATGGGTTTTGCTGTATGGTACGCCCATTTTTACGTGTTCATTATCGTTGGGTCCAATGGCATAGGGCACTATTTCAACGTTTGAAAAACGGTGCGTGTTTTTTTTCAATATTTTTTGGAAGAGTGGTACGGGTTCAACGCTGTATACTTTTCCTCCGGGACCGGTAAGCTTTGAAAAAAGAACGGAGTAATAACCCAGGTTGGCACCGAGGTCGATAATGAAATCTCCTTTTTTTACCAGTTTTTTGACGAAATAGTGGCAGTCGAACTCACTTTTTCTTTTTAGCATTTTTAAATTGAATGCAAGGAAAAAGAGCCTGCTCACAACGAACAAATAGGTTTCGATGCCCAAAATTCTAAAAAGCAATTTTCGAAAAAAGTTCATGGTGAAGTTTTGATTTAATAAAAAAGTTCGTCATACCTCAGCCGCAGAAATTTATTAACGGCAAAAGTTGTTGATAGCCACGAAAGGAATATGCCCGTAAAAACAACAATTCCAAAAACGGCAGCAAGCAATTCAGGCAACCTGTAATTGATAATTTCATGAAATTGCCTGTTGTAGCTGAGAATTATAAAAATAAGAAACCCGTTTGCAATAAGTCCACCAATTAAACCATGCAATACCCCGCGTGAAACAAAGGGTTTGCGTATAAACCCACGGGTGGCACCAACGAGTTGCATGGTGTTTATAATGAAGCGTTTGGAATATACCGACAGCCTGATTGTGTTGTTTATTAATGCCATAAAAATGAGTACCATAATTATAGCAAGCCCACCGATAATGAAACCAATTTTGCCCGAGTTTTCGTTAATAAGTGTTACCAGGTTGCGCTGGTAATATACTTCTTCGACATTGGGGAAATCGAGAAATTTCGTTTCCAGATTCGCGAGGCTGTCGTTGTGGGTATAGCCTGCGTAAAGTTTTATGTCAATGGTTGCCGAAAGTGGGTTGTAGCCCAAAAAAGAGATGAAATCCTCGCCCAGTTCTTCGCGTAAAAGTTTGCCTGCTTCCCCGGCATCAACATAGGTTGCTGTTTTTACCTCGGGCTGTGCAGTAAGCATTTTTTGTAATTGCAGCAGGTCAACATCCCGTACGTTTTCGTCGAGTACCAGCGTAAAACCTATGTTCTCCCTAATGTATTGGTTCAGGTAACGGGCATTAAAAAGCAGAAAAGTAAGGAGTCCCACAAGGAATAAAACCAGTGTGATGCTTAACGTTGAAACAACGTAAGCGTTTAGCAATCTTCTTTTTACCGGTTTTGGACTTTTGTTTTTCATTTTTTCCTCTTTTTAATCTCAAAAAATACAACACCCGCAATGGCTAAAAGCATCAGAACGGATGATGCCAGCGAAATTTTATTTCCAATTTCGTACGACTTGGGCTTGAATTCAAAAACAATTTCGTGTTCTCCGGCCGGAATAAACATGCTCCGTAAAATGTAATTAGCCCTGAAATACCGGGTTTCTTTTCCATCGATATAAACATACCACCCTTTAGGGTAATAAACTTCGGAAAAAACAGCAAGTTGTTCCGATTGGCTCGATGTTTTATAAACCAGCCGGTTGGGTTCGTACAATTTTAAAGTGATTGCAGCCGATGAATCGGGATTTAGTTCTTTATTAGCAAGTATGTTTTCAAATTCTTTATGGATAATTGCCGTGTTCGAAACATTAACATTATCAATTGCTTCAATTTCCTCGTTTGCATTTTCAACAAGACGGTAATTGTTTACAAACCAGGCGTTACCCAATGCTTTTTTGTTTTGCAGGGGTGCGGCATTCGGGTTATAAATAATGTATTTTGTATTGAGCATATTGATTGTATTTAATCCGATGAAAACCGAATCGAGGTCTTTTTGGGTTTTTACTTTACCAAGCCGGCTGCCCAACAGTTGCATTTCAGGGGCAATGTGGTGTTCGATCATGTCCTGGTAGCGTTGTAGTTTTGCGCCCGAATAGCCGCCAATCGATTGGTGGTAATAGGATGTTGACGCATCGGAAAACGGGTTGACCGTGATGTTCAAGACCCTGTAATTTAGGTTTTTATCCTTTAGAATTTCTTTGTTGGCTGGTGTGGATTCGAAGGCTGTTTCGGTTTTTCTTTTCGATACAAAATCGTCGTTGTTGAGGTATTTTTTGTTTACCGGTAATAAATCGGCCAGCACGAGAATCCCGCCAATTATGAGCGCGTATTTGGGTTTAATTTTTTCTTTAATTGTAGCCCAAATTAACCCGGCAGACAGCAATACAAAGATGAGCGAGCGGAAAGAATCGGCCCGGGCAACCGATAAACGGTCTTCCCGTAACAATTCAAGCAGGTCGGGCGACCATCCCGAAGCGGTGAGCTGCTGGTCAACATTCCCGGAAAAACTGCCGGCAAGCGAGGGTATTACCGCGAAAATAAGGGCAATTCCACCGGTTATGATGGTTGAATATTTAAGCGCCGATATTTTTTTATTTTGTTGCGGTGAATTGTTTTGCACGATCGCTTTAAGGGCCAATATTCCCAGCATCCACATGGCAAAATGCTGAATGAAAACAATGTTTTTTACATCCCTGAACTTGTTGTACAGTGGTATGTAATCGATGGCAAAATGGCTCAGTGCAGGGAAATATTTTCCAAGCGAAAGAAGGAAACTGACAACAACAACGGAAGCAAGCCACCACTTTTCTTTGCCCCGTACAACAAACAGTCCCAGTACAAAAAGAAAAACGGTGATGGCGCCAAAATAAAACGGGCCCGAAACAATGGGCTGGCTGCCCCAATAAAGTGGGGCAGATTCGACAAAATTTTGTGCCCTTTGCCGTCCCTGGCTTCGTTCAATTGCTTTGTATAAAGCCGAATTTTCGCTAAGGGGTTCGTGCATGCTACCCCCTTTTAAACGGGGTATGAATGCTGTTAATGCTTCGGTAATATCGTAACTGTAATCAAGTATGTAATCCTTATCGAGCCCGGTTTCCCCTGTGTTTTCATCGGGTATAATAATGTTTTCGCCCCGGGTTGAGTATTTGGTGTATTCCTGTGTCGATAAAAGGTAACCCGCGTTTACCCCAACGGCAAGTACCAGCGAGACAAGCAGGAGAGCAAAGCTTTTTAAGAAGGGGTTAATGGTTTTGTTTATGATGGCTTTAACCAAAAGGGCAAGACCAAGAAAGAAAACAGCAATTAATGCATAATACGTTATTTGGGGGTGTACTGCCGAAATTTCGAGGGAAAGAAAGAGGGCCGTAAGGGCGGCACCCATCAGCCTTTTTTTTGTAAACGTGTAATATATTGAAGCAATCAGGGGCGGCGTATAAGCCAGTGCCCATAACTTTGTAATGTGCCCAACATCGGCAAGTATGAAGAAATGGGTTGCCAGGGCATATGTTAATGAGCCAAGTATGCTCAACCACGGGTTAACACCAAAAAGGATGAGGCAAAGATAGGCGCCCATTATCAGGATAATGAAAAGTGTTGCCGGGTATATGCCGGCTTTTTCAACTTTTCGGAATAGTTTGGCAATGTTCGTTTTAAATTTTAACCAGATGGTAACGGTAGGCATGCCGCCAAACATCGAGTTCGACCATTTCGCAACATCGCCGGTATCATGATAATAATCCATTGCTTCTTTCGATGCCCCAAGGGCATTTTGTTTGTCGTATTCCTTTAAACGTTTCCCGGTTAATACCGGGCTGAAATAGATGTAACTGAATGCAAACGCAACAAGAAGGGCAACAATAACAGGTAAATTTTTCTTCATCATGTTTTAATTCTATATTTTCGCAACGGTAAAAATAAGAATTTAATCCGTTTTATCTTGGGAATTGTAGCTAAACAAACGTTAAAAGGCTCGGTGTGGTCGTACCTCGGGGTAGCTGTCGCGTTTATTACAACCACCTATTTATATACGACTTTTTTAACGCCCGAAATCGTTGGACTTTTTGCGTTGATAATTGCAGTTTCGAACATTACCAGCGTGTTGGCTTCTTTGGGTTTCAACGGGGTAACACTACGTATGTTCCCAAAATTCAGGGATAAAGCATCCGGGCATAAAGGTTATTTGCTAGCAACCGTTATTCCACAGCTTACCGGATTCCTTATTTTTCTTTTATGTTTTTACCTTTTTAAGGAAAAGCTGGTTGAAAGCAACTTTGAAAAATCAAAACTGTTTGCTAATTACATCGATTTAATTATACCCGTCACGTTTTTTTTCCTTTTGTTTAATCTTTTCGATAGTTATCTGAAGGTACTATATGATGCCGTGACCGGTACGTTCCTGCAGGAGTTTTTCCAGCGGGTAATGATTTTTCTGATAGTGCTTTTGTATGCCTTAAATGTATTGTCGTTAAACCAGTTAATAATTGGTTTTGTTGTAGCCGTTTGTTTAAAAACGTTTGTAATTATTGGCGTAGTTTGGCGAAAAGGGGAATTAAAATTCAGGCCTAAGCCCGGGTTTATTTCGAAGCCGTTGAGAAAGGAAATGATCGATGTTGCCTTGTTTTATATTTTTGGCGGACTGGGTTCGCTCATCGTTTTCAACATTGATAAAATTATCGTAAATCAAATGCTCGATTTGGGGAATACCGGCGTTTACACCATTGCCTTTTATTTTGGTACACTGGTATCGATCCCCTCGCGCCCGCTACTGAAAATATCGGGAACGCTTATTGCCGATGCCTGGGCAAAAAACGATGTGGAAAAAATTAAAGAGATATACCGGAAAAGTTGCATTAACCAGTTTGTTATTGGAGGTTTTTTGTTTTTGGGAATATGGGCCAATATTGACAACATAATGGTTATTCTCGGTCCTGAATATGCCGGGTCGAAGTGGGTCATTTTCTTTATTGGCCTGGGGTACCTCATCGATATGTTAACCGGGGTAAACGGTATGGTCATCAACCTCTCAAAATCGTACCGTGTTTCCTTGTATTTTATTCTCGCCCTTGTTTTTTTGGTAGTTGCCCTGCTCTACTTTTTAATCCCATTATGGGGAATTGTAGGCGCAGCTGTTGCCATAGCTGTTGCCCTGTTTTTAAACAACCTGATGCGGTATGTTTTCCTGCTCAAGAAATACGGCATGCAGCCATTTAGTATAAACATATTACTGGTTGCCGGTTTTTATATTGGTTTATATTTTTTACTGCAATTAATACCGCAGCAACAATTTATAATCGACATGCTAATTAGGGGGGCGCTGATATGCATTGCCTCGGTTGTTTTTTATTGGTTTATGCCGGTTTCGGAGGATGTGAAAGCTTTAAAAGAGGTTGTAAAAACGGAGTTGTTGAAATAAAATTCTTAAACTGATATAATAATTATTAGTGTTTTATTGTTTTCTTGAATTTGAAGAATGGAACTTGGAATGTGGTAAAAGTGCCAAATTCATTGTTTAAAATTTTAACAGCAGGGCTATCTCTTTCGGGAATCCAGTCTTTGGTCGGAACTCTCCAGTTGTTGTAATATTCTTTAAGGTAATTCTCGGAATTCAGCGGAACAAAGGTTGAAATTTTCTGGAAGGTAAAGTTTTTTAATGGCTGAGATTTATGTTCAACGCGAATGGGGATTAAACCTCCTCTTTTTTTTACGGTACTGTGGAATGTTTCATTGGGTAACGTATCAAAAATATGTGTCCATATTTTTTTCTCATCAGATAAATAATAAAAAAAATCAATGTTGACTCCTTTATAGGAATAAGCTTGTTCTAGTCCATCTTTTCCGTTGTTGATTTCAAATTGCCTTATTTTTTTGAATCCTTCTTTTTCCATTGCAAGTTCAATGTTTTTCGAATAATCAGCATGAAGAATGCCAATATCAATGTCATTGTCGTGTTTTATGAAGTCATTTTCACGAATTGCACCCAAGAGTGTTCCAAAATCCAGCCAGTATTGAATGTTATTATCCCGGAGGGCTTTGTCACAACGTCTTAAAGCTTCCTTTCCATATTTAAAAAAATTGCGTGCGACGTATCGTTCTTTAATTCCTGAAAACAAAAAACGATACAAAGTCAATGATCTTAACCACCAGATTATTTTTTCAATCATTTTTCATCAATTATTTTTTGTCTAATTTTCTTAAAATCAAAGCCATAAAAATAAGCAACCCGGGGCTAATTTTATAAAAATGGGAAAGAAATCCATTTTTGAACAACTGGAATCCATTTTGTTTTAGCTTATGGTTGAAAACTTTCCATTGTTTCAAGTAAAAACGACGATAAGTATTAGAAATGCCCAATATATTCCATAGGGCCTTTAAGATGGCAGATCTGTTTTCTTGTAATGAAATATATTGCCATTTGCTTAAATCTTCATCTGTGAAAATTTCTATTAAGGATGCCGGGTTATGAAAAGCTTCCCAGGAACGGTACAGAAAATTGTTCTTTTTGATGTGGGTATTGTAGTTAATAATAAGCTCTTGCATTTCTTCAGCTTTCAAATGCTTAGCTGGTTTAAACTTTTTGGGCTTCTTATTTTCAAATAATCCTTTTTGATATGCTTCATCAATGCGTAAGCAATTTCTCAATCCATGTGTGGGTTTTCTTTGGTCTAATGGGGGAAAAGAATTGTAGTTGCCAAAGTAAGTACTAAGGTAGCGATCAGCATTTTGGGGACTCCAAAAAACAGTATCCTCGAAGGGAATAGCAAGCAAAGGAAAGAGATCCTTTTTATCGTAGTAGCAATAACTCTCGAAGTTGTAAAGGGGTATATATTTATAATTATTTGCTTTTGCTGAATACAGAAATGCTTCTCTAAATGAAATTTTTTTGGTAGAAGGATAAAGAGAATCGATTAATTGATTAGCTAAATTAAATTTATTTTTCTTTATCTCGTCAATTAATTTTTTTGCTCCTTTCCTTTTTAAAGGAGGTATTGTGGCGACCTGGAAAATATCGATTTTGGGATACATGCATCCTTTATCCCATGAATTAAAAAAACGGATGTATTTTTTACAAAAGAAACCACCCACAAAATCGTCAAAATATGGATGAAACTCATAATCTTCAGATTGATAATCATGGAGGTGTTTAATTAATCGTGGATAATCACTCGATAAGACACAAATATCTAAATCATCATCCCAGGGAATAAAACCTTGGTGACGTTTAGCACCCAACAACGATCCAGCCGTTAACCAATAGTCGATTTTTGCTTCACTAAGCAGTTTGTCAAGCACTTTCATGCCTTCTAATAGGGCATCCTGACATAATTTTAATCCGCTTGTTGAATAGTATTCAATTCCTTTGTCATTTTGTAAAACCAGCGGCATGTTATTTTTTATTTTAAGCGAAATTCATCAGGGCTTTTGACAAATGATTCTAATTATGATGGGATCTTCATCTTTATAAGGGGCAAAACCTGTTCCTTCAACTGCGTCAAGCAGATCAAATCCAGTGACTTCTACTTTTTGTTTCAACTGATTAAAATCAGCAAATCTCCTGTAGTGGGATGTGATTTTTGCATTTTTCTCTCCTACAACAGCATCTCCTTCTTTGGCTAAATCGTCTTTTTTGCTTCTAACTTCAAGAAAAAACTGTCCCTTTTTTTCGAGGTTATTGAATACCCAATTGATCACATTGTCCTCTTCTTTTTCTTTAATGGCATGGAGCGTAAAGCGACTGTAAATTGCATTGTATTTTTTATTTATTTTTTGAAGATTAGTAAAATCATCGCAAATAAAGTTTAGGTATCCGTTTTTATATGCTGAGTTTAAATATTCGATCTCTCCACAAACCTGATCAACACCAGTAGTTTTGATTTTATGGGTGCCAAAATAAACAGAATCACGTCCGTTACCGCAACCTAATTCTAAAAGAGTTTGCCCGGTTGTTAGTCTTTTAAGCACTTCTACGGCAAAAGGGGAAGGAGAGCTTGGGATGGGATATTTTTGATAATATTTTGTCCAGTATTCCTTATCCATATTTAAAATTTTAAATGGCAAAGCTAAAAAAAGTTGAATAATAATCTGCCGTTTATTATGAAAATCATGTTTGCGTTTTAATTTGTTGTAATATATTTGCTTGCATGAATATTTTGTTAATCAATAAATCATTCAAAACTGGTGGTGCAGCAATTGCCGCTCAACGTTTGTGGAAAGCCCTCTTAAAATTAAAAATTAATACACATTTTTTGGTATATGATAAGTATACATCCGATAATAGAAATTTAATAATATTGACAAAATCCAGATGGGATGTTTTTCAATGGTGGTTTAGGTTTATATACGAAAGGCTATATTTTTTTATTTTTCAAAAAAACATGTCGGTTCGGTTTTCAATATCTCCAGCAATTTCAGGTAAAAACATTTCAAAACTTGCGGTAGTTAAAAAATCCGATATCATCCACCTTCATTGGTTTAATCAGGGTTTTTTATCCCTGAAAAATGTTAAGGAACTTGCTGATCTTGGTAAGCCCATGGTTTGGACCCTCCACGATATGTGGGCTTTTACAGGCGGTTGCCATTACAACGATGGGTGTTATAACTTTATTAATGGGTGTGGGAATTGCCCGTATCTTAAAAAGCCCGGTAAATATGATTTATCGTATCGCATTTTCAGGGGAAAGGAGAATTTGTATAAAAATGTAAATATCACTTTTGTAACTTGTAGTAATTGGCTTAAGAATGAAGCCACTAAGGCAAAAGTTTTAGAAGGGGGAAAAATCATTCATATCCCCAATCCGATTAATGTTGATTTATTTTGTTCTTCAATGCCTCTGAAAATCAGGAAAAACCTAAGTTTGCCGTTACATAAAACATTCATTTTTTTTGGTGCAGCTAATGTGAATGATTCCAGGAAAGGTGTTAAATATTTGATTGATGCTTTAAATATTATAAGTATCAATACAAATATTGAAATATTGTTATTTGGTAAAAACGGAAGCCTAATTGCTGACAAATTGCCGTTTATTACGCATGACTTTGGATTAGTCAATTGTGTTGAAAAAATTATTGAGTTGTATCAGGCCGCAGATTTATTTGTTTTACCATCGTTACAAGATAATTTACCAAATACAATCATGGAAAGCATGTCTTGCGGCACGCCTGTTGTTGCCTTCAAAACTGGCGGGGTACCCGAAATGATCGATCACAAAAAAACAGGCTACCTGGCCGAATACAAATCGGCCGAAGACCTGGCACGGGGCATTAAATGGGTGCTGGAAAACAACAAGGACAATTGCCTCGGTAAAGCCGGCCGCGAAAAGGTGCTCAGGGAATACAGCGAAGAGGTGGTTGCTAAGCAGTACATTAAACTTTACGAGTCGTTGCTAAATGGATAAGCTTCCTAAAATATCGGTCATTACAGTTGTTTTCAACGATGCTGACAATGTTGAAGGCACCATTAAATCGGTTGTAAACCAAAATTATCCCGATATAGAATACATTGTAATCGACGGGGCCTCAACCGATGGCACAAAGGAAATTATCGAAAAATATTCCGACAGGATCAGCTTTTGGTTGTCGGAACCCGATACGGGTTTGTACAATGCCATGAACAAAGGCATAGAAAAGGCAAGCGGACATTATGTGCTTTTCCTGAATTCGGGCGACAAATTGCATAATCCCGAAATATTGCAAACCATTTTTGCCCAGTTGAACGGTCAATTGCCCGATGTTGTTTTTGGTGAAACCATGATTGTTGCCGAAGATGAATCCGAAATTGGGCTGCGGCGGTTAAAAGCCCCCGAAATCCTTACCTGGAAAAGCCTGCGCGATGGAATGCTTGTTTGCCACCAGTCGTTTCTGGCATCGAGGGAACTTGCCCCTGAATATGATGAAATGTACCGTTTTGCTGCCGATTACGACTGGATGCTGAAAATTCTTAAAAAGGCTGATTCAATTCACAATTCACAATTAATCATAGCTTCTTTTCTCGACGGAGGCGTTTCGAAAAAAAACATCCGGAAAGGACTTCGCGAGCGGTTTTCAATCATGGTAAATAATTATGGGTTTTTCCCAACGCTTTTTCGTCACTTCGTTATTGGTTTCCGCTTTTTCTCGTTTCTGGTAAAATATAAACGGTTCTAAAAATTGCAGCATTCTTAAATGCAACAGTATTTTACCCGTTTAAATGTTAGTTAAATATATCTGTATTGGTATTTTGTTTTAACTTTGAAAAGTTTGATGAATAAAAAGGTAAAATATTGAAGCGCGATATCCTTCCTATAAAGAAAGATTGTTGGCAAGTTTAACCGAAAAGAAATGCAATGATATTTTAATGGAAACAAATATGCTTTTAAAATGGATAAAAAAGATGCTATAGAAAAAGTTAAATTATACAAACGTCTTTTAACTGATTACATTAGTTTTGACAAGATATACATTTATGGTTCATATGCTAAAAATACATTTCGTAATGATAGTGATATTGATGTCGCAATTGTAGTTGATCAAATTGACGGTGATTTTTTTTCGATAAATCCATTATTATGGAAATTAAGAAGGGAAATTGATGATCGCATAGAACCCATACTTATCGAAAAAAAACACGATGTTGCAGGTTTTCTTGAAAAAATTCAGGATGAGGGAATTGAAATCAGTTAATAGCACTTCAATATTTATTCAAACATGCAATTCTGCGACCTTACACGGCAATACAAAACTTATAAAGCCGAAATTGATGAAGCAATTCAATCAGTAATCGATACTTCTGGCTTTATTAACGGGAAAGAAATTAACTTGCTCGAAAACGAGCTTGCCGAATACACCGGCGTTGCTCATGCAATATGTTGCAGCTCGGGAACCGATGCACTGTTACTTGCGTTAATGGCTTTAGATTTACAGCCCGGGGATGAAGTGATTTGTCCGGCTTTCAGTTTTTTCTCTTCGGCATCAATGATAAGTTTGCTCAAAGGAAAACCGGTTTTTGTTGATGTATCGCCCATCGATTACAATATCGATGTTGCCAAAATTGAAGAAAAAATTTCGTCAAAAACCAAAGGGATCATTGCCGTATCGCTTTTCGGACAATGTGCCGATTTTGACGCGATTAATGAAATTGCAAATACACACGGATTATGGGTTGTTGAGGATGCTGCCCAGTCGTTCGGGGCCACTTACAAGGGTCGGAAGTCATGCTCACTTACCCGAATTGCCGTAACCAGTTTCTTCCCGGCCAAACCGTTGGGTTGTTACGGCGATGGCGGCGCCGTTTTTACAAGCGATGAGAATTTGGCCCAAAAGGTTAAATTGCTCCGGTCACACGGTCAGGTTGAACGCTACCAACACCAGCTCATTGGCATTAACGGCCGCATGGATACCATTCAGGCAGCTATTCTCAGGGTAAAAATGAAACATTTTGAAACAGAACTTTATACCAGGCAATTGGCTGCCGGTTTGTATGCAAAGTTGTTAAACGGCCATGTTTTTCTTCCCGAAGTGAGGGATTACAATACCAGCACCTGGGCGCAATATACCATTGGACTTCAAAACAGGAATGTTGTACGGGAAGAACTGCAGAAGAAGGGTATTCCAACATCGGTGCATTACCCGGCTCCGTTACCCCGGCAACAGGCTTTTTCTGATTTGCCTTCATACGATGAATCATTTGAAGTATCAGAATTGTTATCCGAAACCGTTCTTTCACTTCCAATGCATGGTTTAATAACGAAAGAGGAAGTTGAGGAGGTGGCGAATGCGATAATTTCAGTAACCGCAGAGGCGCAGAGACGCGAAGGAAGAATCGAACCGCAGAGACGCAAAGAATGAATAAAACTTAACTTATCAGCATCTTAGCGGTTAAAAAATAAAACCTCATGGAAAATAAAACATTAAATGCCATTTCGAAGCAAATACTTGATGCATCAATCGCTGTTCATAAGGAAATGGGGCCAGGACTACTTGAATCGGTGTATGAATATTGTTTAATTAAAGAATTTGAGTTTAGGAAAATTAATGCCCAACGGCAGGTTCAGTTACCGCTTTATTACAAAGGAGAATTGTTGTCAAAAGAATTTAAAATTGACATTTTGGTTGAAAACGAGATTGTTCTCGAGTTGAAAACAGTTGATTTTATTTTGCCAGTGCATGAAGCACAAATTATTTCATATTTGAAACTGGCAAACAAAAAACTGGGATTTCTGATTAACTTTAACGAGGCATTGTTAAAAGACGGATTTTATAGGTTTGTAAATAATTTTTAATAATGAACCGCAGAGGCACAAAGTCGCAAAGGAATAATTAATTTAAACCGCAGAGCCGCAGAGAAAATATTAGCTTAGCGTCTTAGCGCCTTAGCGGTGAAAAAGTATAACCTTAGCGCCTTTGCGTCTTAGCGGTAAAAAAGGATTCCATGGAAAAACCATTCATACACGAAACAGCCTGCATCGACCCGGGTGCCGAAATTGGCGAAGGGACAAAAATTTGGCACTTTTGCCACGTGATGCCCGGTGCCCGTATTGGCAGTAATTGCACCCTTGGCCAGAATGTTTTTGTTGGGGGTAAAGCACGTATTGGTAACCGCGTAAAAATCCAGAACAACGTGAGCGTGTACGATTCGGTTGAACTAAGCGACGACGTTTTTTGCGGCCCAAGTTGCGTATTTACCAACGTTATTAACCCGCGCTCTGAAATTGAGCGGAAGGCCGAATTTTTACCTACAATTGTTGAAAAAGGCGTTACCATTGGTGCAAATGCAACCATTTTATGCGGGATCACACTTGGCGAATATTCGTTCATTGGGGCGGGGGCCGTGGTTACCGGCAATGTTAAACCTTATGCCTTAATGACCGGCGTGCCTGCCCGGCAAACAGGGTGGGTAAGCCGCAGCGGCATAAAACTCGACAATTATTTGAAATGCCCCGAAACAGGCGAACGGTACATGATTGAAAACGAACAACTAAAACCTTTGTCAGATGGATCATAAGGAACAAATTTTACTGAATATTGAGCAAAAAAAGATACACCTTGGCATAATTGGCCTGGGTTATGTTGGTTTGCCGCTGGCCGTTACCTTTGCCGGCGAAGGTGTCAGTGTAACCGGGTTCGATAATTCAGCAGAAAGGGTTTGGGCAGTCAATTCGGGAAGTAATTACATTTCAGATATTGATGATGAACTTTTTTCGGAGCTTGTTCAATCGGGTAAATTAAATGCATCGGACAATTTTGGCGGCCTCAATAATTGCGATGCCATAATTATTTGTGTGCCTACCCCGCTCGATCGTTTTAAAAAGCCCGACACCTCGTATATTGAAAATGCCTGTAGTGAAATTGCACGCTACATGAAACCCGGCACGTTTATTTGTCTCGAGAGCACAACATACCCGACTACTACCGAAGACCTGATCCTTCCGCTTATTGAAAATGAATCGGGCTTAAAGCACGGCAGCGAATTCTGGCTGGCTTTTTCGCCCGAGCGGGTCGATCCGGGCAATAAGCTGTACAACACGCAAAACACCCCGAAAATTATCGGTGCTTTAACACCCGATGGCCTCGAAATAGGGGAGGCGGTTTATGGCATTGCCATCGAAAATATTCATCCCGTTAGCTCTCCCCGTGTTGCCGAAATGGTAAAAATTCTTGAGAATACCTATCGTCTGGTTAACATTAGCATGATAAATGAAATGGCGCTGCTCTGCGGTAAAATGGATATCGACATTTGGGAAGTAATTGAAGCTGCAGGCACAAAACCGTTCGGCTTTCAGGCTTTTTCCCCGGGTCCCGGCATTGGTGGCCACTGCATACCCCTCGACCCTTTTTACCTCGAATACATTGCAAAAAAGTACAATTTCGACCTGAGCATGATCCATACAGCCGGCCACATTGATATGATGATGCCCCACCGGATGACCATTAAAATCAATTCGGCATTAAACCGCGTGAAAAAGCCGGTTAACGGCAGCAACATCCTTTTCCTTGGCGTGGCTTATAAACCCAACATAAACGATGCACGCGAATCGCCGGCACTCAAAATTATTGATGAAGTGGAAGCCAAAGGGGGCAAGGTATCGTATCACGATCCGTTTATTCCGGAGGTTGTTACATCCAACGGGTTAACGTTGAGTAGTGTCGAATTGAATGAATCAACATTGAAAAAAAACGATTGCGTGGTAATTACCACAAACCACGATGTTTTCGATCCCGGCTTTATACTGAAACATTCGGCGCTGATTGTGGATTTGAGAAATTTGATAAAAGAGAAATCAGAAAAAGTATATAAGTTATAAAAGCCTCCCCCTGCCCCTCCTAAGGAGGGGAGAAGGAATGGTTCAATAGAAAAGCATGAAAATATACTGAAGAATTTTGAATTGGGAAAATGTAACAGAACTTTGCGCATTCCCGCCTTTGCGGAGAATTATTGTTGCGTATTATTATTTACCTTAGCGTCTTAGCGGTATTAAATTGTTATGAAAAATTTTGCATTGATAGGGGCTGCCGGCTTTGTGGCCGAACGTCATTTAAAAGCCATAAAAGAAACAGGTAACCGGGTTGTTGTTGCTTCCGACAAGTTCGATGTGATGGGGCGAATGGACAGCTATTTTCCCGATGCCGATTTTTTTACCGATTTTAACCAGTTTACCGATTTTGTACAACAACGGCAAAAATCAAACAGCCGCCTTGATTATTGCAGCATCTGTTCACCCAACTATCTTCATAAAGGCCACATTGCATTTTCACTAAACAACTCAATGCATGCCATTTGTGAAAAACCCCTTGTGATTTATCCCGAAGAAATTGAAGAACTGAAAAAAGTTGAAGGATCAACGGGAAATAAAGTGTTTACCATTCTGCAACTCAGGCACCATCCGGTTATTGTTGCACTGAAAGAAAAAATGGATTCTCAATCTTCTGAAAAAAAATACGACATCGATTTAACATACATCACCTCCCGTGGAAAATGGTATTTTAAAAGCTGGAAAGGCGATGTGACAAAGTCGGGGGGTGTTGTTGCCAACATCGGCATTCATTTTTTCGATATGCTGATGTGGATATTTGGAGCGGTTAAGCAAAGTGCCGTGCACATGTATGCGCCGCACAAGGCCTCGGGTTTTTTGGAGCTCGAAAAAGCCCGTGTTCGCTGGTTCCTAAGCCTCGACTATGATGACATCCCCGATCATGCAAAAAGGCAACGCTCACGAACCTACCGCAGTATTGTTGTTGATAACCAGGAGGTTGAGTTTAGCGAAGGTTTTACCAATTTGCACACAACGAGTTATTCGAAAATACTGTCAGGTGATGGCTTTGGTATAGATGAAGCTACGCCCGGTATTTTACTTGCCCATAGAATCAGGAACTCGGCTGTTTCTCCTCTTCCGGCTCAGCATCATCCTTTCCTTTCGCGGCAGGGGTAGGTGTTTCAGGAACCAGTTTGTAAAGTTTGTCGTAAAATTTCTTCAGTCCTGCTGTAAAGTCTTTACGCAATTTTGCATAGTGATTTTTTACCTGTTTGGGGTCCTTTTCATTTTCGGGGTTATTGGCCCTTTGAACCATTTCGTTGTGGAAAACGGCAATTTCGTTAATGAGTTTCAGCGCTTTTTGTTTCCCTTTTTTATCAACCATTTCAGCTACTTCCAGTGCATCGGTAATAATATCTTCGCACAGGTACCTGATCTCTTTTTTTAAATCTTTAATGTTTGCCATAATGTAATTTTTTTCTGAAGTTAATTATTTTTTCTTTTCGTCCCCGGCTTTGTTAACTTCTTTTGGAAGAATTATATCCGGGTTTATTTCCCAGTTTTCTTTTATTTCCCAGTTCGATTTTACCTCAATTTCTTTATTGAAATAGTAAATACGTTCGGGCTGCATACCTTCTTCGTAATTGCCCGTATCCCATTCCCCGTTTCCGTTGCGGTCAACAATCAGTTTTATCAGGTATTTCCCCGGGTTTAAATAGTCCAATACAACGTTTTCTTCCCCGGGTTGCATAACGCTTTTTTCAACAAGTGGTTCATCTTTAGCACTTTTTAAAAGCAGAATAATTGCCGGGTTGCTGATGCCTTTTATGTTGAGAAAAATTGAACCGTAATAATCGGCAGCCCGGGTTGTAAATACTTCTTCAACAGCAAGGTTATGAAAGCCCGTAAGGGTTTTTACAGCCCCCGAATCGATTGTTAGCCTGTAGGTGGTTTCGCTTTCGGGTTTATAGTCCAGGTTTACGAGACGTTTTTTGCCGGCGTTTTCTATCCGCTCAAAAGCAATTGTTTCATACGTTGAATCGGTTATTGCTTTTTCCAGTTTAATTTTCTCAGTTTCGAACGCAGCCAAAGGCGAAGTGGCTTCGAGTATGATGTTTTTGTTCAGGTCGAAATTCTTTCGTGAAAGGTTTGACTTAAAATCAAAGGTGTTTTTCACATCCTGCAGGGTGTCTCGGGGCGCTATACGTTTTTTATCGTCTCCTTTAAAAACCAGGCTTAGGGTATCGGATGTTGCAACCGGTTGCCCAAGGGTATCGGTTATAAAATACGTTGCGGCCAGTGTTAGCGTATCGATGGTTGCGGCAAGCGAGTCGGTTATCCAAAGCATTACACTGTCGCGCCGATGGCCGAATTCGGTGTAATGGGGAATTTGGTTTTCGCCGGGTACCAGTTGTTTCGGGTATTTAGCAACATCAGGTGGCAAAACGTCAACCCTGAACGAGTCGCTCAGGGGTTCATTAAAAACCAACAGGCACCGGTCGTTTTCGGGCCTTGATGATGAAATAAGATATTGATCGTAAAAGGCTTCCAAAAACAATACCATATACTGTTCTTCAGGTGAAAACTCAGTATATCCTGCCGAAACGATCGTATCTTTTCCGGAAATCAGTGTGTCGGGCTGGTTAATGAATGTTGCTTCGGGTTTTAATACCGAATCGGCAAAAGCAATTTGTTCTGTTTTTTGTGAGAAATAGAGGTTTTTGTCTTCATCGGTAAGGGCAAAAAGCCGGTATTCGCCGGCAGGAAGGTTGTTGAAAAGGTAATACCCTTTTTCGTTTGTTTTGGCAATAAAATCGGGTCGTGTTGTAGTAAAGAGTGAGTCGTTAAGCCGGTTATAGAGCGTAACCGTAACACTTGCCTGGGGGCTTAAGTTTTGTGCATCGAGCACATAGCCACTAATGCGCAAGGTATCGATCATTTCGGATGTGGAAAAAACAAGTCTGAGGCTTTCAATTTTATTTCCCTCGTTATAATCTTTAATGGCATCCTGAAAGTCGAAAGCATAAGTACGGTTTGGCAGCAGCTCTTCATCGAGTTTAACAATGACGGATTTTCCGCGTATCGAAACGTCCGGTTTTTTTTCCAGCGGGGGAGAAATGACAAGCTTTTCATTCATGTTGTCGGCTGAAATGTATTCATCAAATGATATTTCGAAATGATTGCTGGTGTAGTTTGTCTCAAAAGGGGCCGGTTCGCTTAAAACGACAACGGGAGGTATTGTGTCGCGCGGCCCGCCCGAAGGGCCTTGTCCCTGGTTGGCGCACGATGTTGACAGTACCGTCATGGAAACAATTCCTCCAAGAAACCCTAAAAAGAAAACGACACCTGAAATTTTTTTAGCAGCCGGTATTTTCATCTGTTTGAAATTTTTGGTTTTCTGAAAATGAAGAAACTAAAAATTTCTTCACATTCAGGAACTCCCGATGAATCGGAGATCAGCGTCAGCTAATTTTAATCATTTTCGTGTGTTTATTTTAAAATGTAAAAATTGATTAGCACGATTTCGCTAAGCTCAATTCATGGTCGTTTTATTAAATATCAATTAATTTAAAAAGAAATCGTCGTACAGGTCATTCTGGTTTTGAACGGGATCCATTTTATCACCACAGTCAAGGTCGATGTTGAAGTTTTCGGGTTTTTCGAATTCAAAATCCTGCGTGTAATTAAGTGTACTGTCGGCAAAAATTTTCTTAAAAAAACGTCCAAAAACCGGAAGTGCCATGTTTGCCCCCTGCCCCCGTGTAATGTCTTCAAAGTGGATGCTACGGTAATTGGCACCTGTCCAAACGCCGGCAACCAAATTTGGTGTAAAGCCCACAAACCAACCGTCGCTTTGGTTTTGGGTGGTGCCGGTTTTGCCGGCAAAAGGCGCAGTAAATCCGCCGTATTCTTCGTACGTGTCGTAATTCAGCCTGAGCCGTATTCCCGAACCTTCGCTTACAACATTTTGCAGCAGGTTTATCATGAGGTATGCCGTATGTTCATCAACGGCATCGTGCCTTTGTGGGCGGAAAGTTGAAAGTACATTCCCGTTGTTGTCTTCTATGCGGGTTACAACAAGGGGAGTTGTGTAAATGCCTTTATTAGCGTAAACACTGTAGGCGGCAATCATTTCGTACAGGGTAATTTCTGCCGTGCCCAAAAACATTGAGGGAACTGCCGGTACTGTGCTGTAAATGCCCATGCGTTGCATCACTTCGCGCATTGCTTCCGGGTTAAAGTGTTTCATAACCCAGGCCGAAACCTGGTTTACCGAATTGGCCAGCCCCCAGCGCAGGGTAACCATTTTCCCGTCGTATTGGGTCGAACTTGAGTTTTTAGCCGTCCAGGTATCACCGTTTTCAAGAATGAATGTTTGTTCAACATTGGGTACCATTTTACAGGGTGTCATGCCGTTTTGCATAGCCAGGGTATACAGGAAGGGTTTGCAGGTCGATCCCACCTGCCGTTTGTAAGTTGACGAGCGTACCATGTCAATTTCGGTAAACCCGTAGGCCGAGCCGCCAACCCATACTTTAACCTCGCCGGTTTTGGGATTCATGGCCATGAATGATGAGCTCAGGTTTTTTAAATAATACTTTATCGAGTCGAGCGGCGACATGATGGTATCGCGGTACCCTTCCCAGGTATAAACTTTAAGGGTATCGGGCTGTTCAAATGCTTTCATGATTTGTTTTTCGTTCATGCCTTTGCTTTTGTAAGTACGGTAACGTCCGCTTCGTGCAATTTCAGTAAAAAGCAAACGCTTTACCTGTCCGGCTGTAAGGTCGTTTGAAAACGGGGGGTTATTAAAATTCTTCACATGTGCATCGAGTTGTGGCTGAAGGAATTTCAGGTGGGTTTCAACGGCTTCTTCAGCGTATTCCTGCATGCGTGAGTCGATGGTTGTATAAATTTTCAGCCCGTCTTTGTAAAGGTCGTAGGGTTCTCCGGTGGGTTTAATGTTTTTGTTGCACCAGCCAAAAAGTGGATCGGTATGCCAGGCAGTCGAGTCTTCAATGTATTTCTGTAACGAGCGGTTGCTGTTACCGTACTCCGAACGTTCGGGTTTTGATGCAACCATTGTCCGCTCAAGGTATTTTCTGAAATAGGGGGCAATTCCTTTTTTTAGCCCGCTCCGTTGAAAATCGAGCTTGATGGGTTTCACCTTTGTTGTGTCGAATTGTGTGCGGTTAATGTACCTGTTTTTCAACATTTGTTTTAAAACCACGTTACGTCGCTGTATAGCCCGCTCTTCATAACGTGTGGGGTTGTATAGGTAGGGGCTTTTTAGCATGCCAATGAGCAGGGCAGCCTGGTTGAGGGTGAGCGAATCGGGGGTTGTATTAAAATACGTTTTTGCAGCTACTTCAATGCCAAAAGCACCAAAAATAAATTCAAATTTATTCAGGTACATGGTTATGATTTCTTCTTTTGTGTATCTTTTTTCCAGTTTAACGGCAATTACCCATTCCCTGAATTTACGTATTACAAGCCTGATACCCCTGTTACTTTCGCGTGGAAACAGCAACTTGGCAAGTTGTTGTGAAATGGTGCTTCCACCACCCGATCCTGTATCCCGGGTGATAACCCCTTTAACTACCCGTAAAAGGCCGCGAAAATCAATACCCGAGTGTTTATAAAACCGTTCATCCTCGGTTGCTATGAGGGCATTTACCAGGTTGGGGCTTAAATCATCGAATTCTACCAGCGTACGGTTTTCGTGTTGGTAGAATTTTCCCAGCAACTCGTTGTCACCCGATATTATTTCAGATGCAACCATGCTCTTCGGATTTTCGAGCTCTTCAAACGATGGCATAAAACCGAGTTTTCCTGCTGCAATGAAATAAAAAAACACAACGATCAGTACAACCAGCAAACCGACCATAATCCAAAGCCCTCTGGCATATTTGCGGAAATTCTTTTTTTCGGCTTCCATTTCTATTCCTGTAAATTTTTGCAAAGATAACGAATTCTAATTGCAGGCAACATTTTGTTAGTAAGCAGCAAAATGCTTTATTATTCCTTGCTGTTTTCTCACTTTTCAACTGTAAATGCTTCATAATATTGTATGCATTTTTTCATTATTTTTCAATTTTAATAAAAATGAGATGATTAAAAATTTTGATGTTAGCGTTCGATTTTCTTTAATTTGCATTTTATTTTCTAAGAGGGAAATTATTTTTGCATTGTTTTTTAGCGAATTACAATTTTATTGATGTTTCCCCGTTAAAAGAAACTTGTTGTTTGAATTTTGAGTAAATGATTATATGGTAGAAAATCTTGTTATTGTAGAGTCGCCCGCGAAAGCTAAAACAATTGAAAAATTTTTGGGTAAAGATTTCATGGTGAAATCAAGCTTTGGTCACATCAGAGACCTGACTAAAAAAGAATTTGGTGTTGATGTGAAAAATAACTTCGAACCCGATTACATTGTTTCCGACGATAAAAAGGCTGTTGTTAAAGAGTTAAAATCGCTTGCCAAAGATGCAAAAACCGTATGGCTGGCATCTGATGAGGACCGCGAAGGGGAAGCCATTGCCTGGCATCTGGCCGAAGTATTAGACATTAACGATGAAAAAGTAAAGCGCATTGTTTTTCACGAGATAACAAAAAACGCCATTCTCAAAGCCATTGAAAGCCCCAGGCCCATTAACAAAAACCTGGTCGATGCACAGCAGGCACGAAGGGTGCTCGACAGGCTGGTGGGTTTTGAGGTGTCGCCGGTGCTTTGGAAAAAGGTAAAACCGCAACTTTCGGCCGGCAGGGTGCAATCGGTTGCCGTAAGGCTTATCGTTGAACGCGAACGCGAGATCAATAATTTTAAACCCGCTTCATCATTCCGGGTTAACGGCATTTTCAAAATTGTTGATAAAAGCGGAAAAGAGACCGAACTGAAGGCCGAATTGTCGAAGCGGTTTAGCAATAAAGCCGATGCCGAGGCATTCCTTCAGCGTTCACTTAAAGCTGAATACGCTGTTGAAAACATCGTTACCAAACCGGCAAAACGCTCACCGGCACCTCCGTTCACTACATCGACACTGCAGCAGGAAGCCAGCCGGAAACTCGGCTATTCGGTTTCACAAACCATGTCGGTGGCACAGCGCCTCTACGAAGCGGGTAAAATCACCTACATGCGTACCGACTCGGTAAACCTTTCATCGCTGGCAATAAATACAAGCAAAGCCAAAATAACGGAACTGTATGGCGAAGCGTATTCAAAAACAAGGCAGTTCAAAACTTCGTCGAAAGGCGCCCAGGAAGCCCACGAAGCCATCAGGCCCACATATATCGACAAAGAAACCGTTACCGGTACCAAGCAGGAACAGCGGCTATACGACCTCATTTGGAAACGGACTGTTGCTTCACAAATGAGCGATGCCCGGTTGGAGAAGACAACCATTACAATAGGTATTTCCAAAACCGATGAAAAATATGTTGCCTCCGGCGAGGTGATCAAATTTGACGGTTTCCTGAAGGTTTATACCGAATCGACCGATGATGAGGAAGAGAAAAAAAACGGGCAGACTATTTTGCCGCCCCTCGAAATTGGCCGGCAATTGGATTGTATAGAGGTGCTCGCTGCACAACGTTTTACCTTGCGTCCGCCACGTTATACCGAGGCAAGCCTTGTGAAAAAACTCGAAGAGCAGGGAATTGGCCGCCCGTCAACCTATGCTCCTATTATTACCACCATACAAAACCGGGGTTATGTTGTTAAAAGCGACCGGCCCGGAGAAGAAAGGAAGTTCGTAACACTTGTGCTAAAAAACGACAACATTAAAGAAGAAACAAAGACTGAAACATTTGGGCAGGAAAAATCGAAACTCTTCCCAACCGATATCGGTATGGTTGTGACCGATTTTTTGATGAAGAGCTTTAAATCCATCATGGATTACAACTTTACAGCCAAGGTTGAAGAAGAGTTTGATGAAATTGCCGAAGGCGATTTGGTTTGGAATGAAATGATCGGTGATTTTTACAAGCCGTTTCACAACCTTGTTGAAGAATCGTTACAACATTCAGAAAAAGCCAACGGGGAAAGGGTGTTGGGCAGCGATCCCGAAACGGGCAAACAGGTATCGGTAAAAATTGGACGCTACGGCCCGCTGGTGCAATTGGGCGAAACAACCGACGGCGAAAATGGCGAAAAACCAAAGTTTGCCAGTCTGCAACCCGGCCAAAGCATCGAAACCATCACGCTCGACGAAGCACTGTCGTTATTCAGGCTTCCACGCGAAGTGGGCGAGTATGAGGGCAAAAAAGTAACCGTTTCTATCGGGCGGTTTGGGCCCTATGTCAGGCACGACAATAAATTCATTTCGCTAAGTAAAACCGACGACCCGTTTTCGGTTGGTATCGACCGTGCTGTTGAACTGATTGAAGCCAAACGGGAAAAAGACCGCAAAGCCGTGATAAAAGTTTTCGACGAGGATAACGATTTGCGCGTGTTAAACGGTCGGTGGGGGCCTTATGTTTCGTATAAAAAGAAAAATTATAAAATTCCGAAAAGCACAAAACCGGAAGAACTTAGTTTCGACGATTGCATGAAATTGATCAAAGCCGCAGATGAAAACCCCAAAAAGGGTAGGCGAAAAAAACAATAAACAGCAAAAGGCATCGAAAAAGGCGCCTTTTAGTGCAACAGCTTAAATGAAACAGGAAAAAGTCAGCGAACTGCTATCCTATTTCGACCCTGTAAGGGTTGAAGGTTTTACCCGGCGGGATTACCTGAACGATAAATTTTCGTTTGGAAATGCAATTATTACACATTTTGGTCAAACCGAATTCGATTTAAGCAAGCGTTTCGAACTGGCCATTATATTTGCAAGAACCGAAATAAACAACGGGGAAAGCATTTCTCCCTGTCAGCAGGTCAGGGAGGAGCTCTATCATTTAACACGAGTTTCGCCGGTTTTACGGGTTTTTGACCCCGGGAACATGAAAACCGGAAAAACACTGAGCGATGCGCTTTTCATCCTCGAAGAAGTATGTTCCATTTTTTTACAAGCGGGCATTAATGTGCTTATTGTAGCAGATAATCAAGACTTAACAATTGGCAATTTCAATGCCCTGAAAAACTTTGAGAACGACATAAACCTGGTACATATCGGTTCACACATTCCCCTTGAGGAAGATGAAGCCGGGTATTCCGGTTACCTGGGCCATTTAATTGCAAACGAAGCTTCTTCTTTATACAACATTTCATGCCTGGCTTATCAGGCTCATAACACGCATACAAAACAGATAAACAAGCTTTCAGAAAATTATTTTGAATATTATCGCTTAGGCCTTATACGCGAGGATTTGCCTAAAGTAGAACCTGTTTTGCGCGATGCCGATTTGGTGAGCTTTAACCTTGGGGCAGTACGGGGAAGCGATGCCCCCGGGCAGGTAAGCCCTTCGCCAAACGGCCTTTATGCCGAAGAAGCCTGCCAGCTTGCACGTTATGCCGGTATAAGCGACCGTTGCCGGGCGTTTGGGTTTTATGGCATTGGCGGAATAAACCTGGATGCCGGCCAAACAGCACGGCTGGTTGCACAATGCCTGTGGTATTTTATCGATGGCTACATGAACCGCAAACACGATTTTCCGGCAATTAAAATTGACGATTATACAAAATATATTGTCGAAACAGACGAAATCGACATTCCCATCGTTTTCTATAAGAGTGAAAAATCGAAACGCTGGTGGATTGAGGTTTTTAACAAAAAAGAAGATGAAAACGAGCGCGAAAGTGTTATAGTATCTTGTAATGAAGCAGATTATGTGCAGGCAAGCAATAACGAAATACCCGAGCGCTGGTGGAATAATTTTAAGAAATTAAGATAAACATAACCGGAAGGGAATTAATTAATCCGAATATCGTATTTTTGTTTTTCGTCAAACCCGGCATGAAAAGAGAAGGCAGCTTTTTTATGAAAAAATTTTTTTCTTTTTTTATTTTGTATATATTGGTTAATTTAGCAGCTAATGCTCAACAGGAACCATTGTTTAGTCAGTATATGTTTTTGCGTACAACGACAAACCCTGGTTATGTTGGTGCTAAAAAAACAATAAATGCAACGTTTTGTAACCGGACAATGTTTGCAGGTTTTGGCGATGGAAGGCCGGTTACGTCAGTGTTTGGAGTGGAAGCTCCTTTTGACTTATTTGGCATCCGGAGCGGGTTTGGGATGAATATTGTAAGTGATCAAATTGGTTTTTTCGAAAATGTGAAAGTCGATTTAACCTATACCTATCACCATAAGTTTCAAACCGGCACATTGGGCGGAGGCTTAACTGTTGGGTTTACTGATTGGAGCATCCAGCCGGAATGGTTTTCCCCCAGCGATGGTGAAATATTTGTTTCGGCCGAAAGTGATCAGTTTGTACCCGTGCAGTTCTCAACCATTGTAACCGGTGTGGGATTTGGTGCATATTACGAAACCCCGAAATATTATTTGGGTTTTTCTGCAACAAATTTAAACAGAGGTGGTATATTTGATCCGGAAGATGAAATTGAGACGGAATACATGTTTTATTCATCTCATTTCTATTTAACAGGGACATACAATATTGAAATGCCCGATCCGTTATTTGATGTGCAGCCTTCGTTTGTCCTGCGGACCGATTTGGCTGCGTTTATGCTTGATTTAAACGGGACTGTATTATACAAAGACCGTTATTGGGCTGGTTTTGGACTAAGGGTTTCGCCGGCAAATTTAGCAGCGGTAACCTTTTTAGGTGGTTTGGAATTAATAAATGGATTAAATATAGGTTATGCCATGGATGTAAATACGAGTTCGCTTTTTTCAAATGGAGCTACATCGCATGAAGTAATTGTAACATACTCGTTTAATATAGATACAAAGCGAGATCAAAAATACAAGAGTGTCAGGTATTTGTAGAATTGAATTCTAACGATATGAAAAAATACAAATTGATTATTGGGCTGTTGGTTATCTTCACGGTTGTAAGCTGTACGCAAACCGGTGAAAGCGGAGAACTGTTAGGGTCTTCGCGAAACAGTAAATGGTTCGAGCCAGTCCCCTTTGGAATGACATTTATCCGCAGGGGTTCTATCAGGGTTGGCCCAAGTGACGAGGATCCTACCGGGTCAATTACCCCAACCAATACCATCTCGATTGATGCATTTTGGATGGACGATTCGGAAATTACCAACAATGAGTACAGGCAGTTTGTAAAGTGGGTTATCGATTCATCGGCCATTCAGTTACTTTATGAAAATGACCCTTCTCCCGGAACGCCGTATGCTTTTTTTGATGTAAATGACGTTTTTACACATCTCGATCTTAAGGCGGAATATGACTGGAACAGCGATGATTCAATTGTATTGGAACCTTTAGTAATGCCTGTGAATGAACGTTTTTTCAGAAAGCGGGAAATCGACACACGCAAGCTTATTTTCGATTATGCCTGGATCGATTTTCAGGAAGCCGCAAAAAGGGTAAACAGTTTTGTTTACGATTACGATGAAAACGGCGAATTAAAACCCGGAAGCGGGCATTATGCCTCTAATGTCGACCGTTCACATTTCATCCGGCACGAGCGGGTTCCTGTTTATCCCGACACACTGTGCTGGATCAGGGATTTTACCTATTCCTACAACGAACCATGGGCTCAAAAATATTTTCACCACCCCGGTTTCGATGAATACCCGGTTGTGGGTGTTAACTGGGAGCAGGCCAATGCCTTTTGCCAGTGGCGGACAAAAATGCAGGATGCTTTTTTCTCTAAAATTGGTCAGGCAACCGTTATGCCATACCGCCTGCCAACTGAATACGAGTGGGAATATGCAGCCCGTGGCGGCCTGCAGAACTCTATGTACCCCTGGGGCGGCT
This sequence comes from Prolixibacteraceae bacterium, assembly GCA_021740385.1. Lineage (GTDB taxonomy): Bacteria > Bacteroidota > Bacteroidia > Bacteroidales > Prolixibacteraceae > DAIMEA01. The sequence goes on from JAIOZY010000004.1 coordinate 143,983, forward strand.
ATTATTCCCGCAACCAAATGGGGGAATTTATGGCCAACTACAAGCCCATGCGCGGTAACTATATCGAGGATGGTGGCCTGGCAACCATGAAAGTGGGCAGTTACCCGCCCAACGACTTTGGCCTGTACGACATGGCCGGTAATGTGGCGGAATGGACCATTACGGCTTACGATCCCATGTCGAAAGCCGTGATAAACCAGCTTAACCCCGACTTTAAATACAATGCCAAAGTTACCGACCCCCCGGCATTGAAGCGGAAAGTAATCAGGGGAGGCTCATGGAAAGATGTTGGTTATTTCATACAAGTTTCAACCAGCACATACGAATACCAGGATTCAGCCAGATCGTTTATAGGGTTTCGCTGTGTAAGGTCATCTTTTGGAAACGATTTTTAATTAATTACAATAATATTACATTGAAATGAATATTGGGGATTTCTTACATTCAAGAAGGTGGAGGCTCATCCAGAATTATATATACAGCTGGGGGGCATCGGTAGTATTGATGGGCGCTCTTTTTAAACTTGAGCATTTGCCCGGTGCTTCAATCTTTCTGGGCGTTGGCCTTTCTATTGAAGCGATAATTTTCTTTGTGTCGGCCTTTGAACCGCTTATGGAATTGCCCGACTGGAAAAAGGTATATCCTCAATTGAGGACGAAAGAAGATGGCGAAAAAAATACAATAATTTACGATGAATTAGATAAAACATATTATCGTGGGCCGGGCAAAGGCACTGTTCAGGGCGGTGGTGAGTCTGTTCCGGGTATTCCCGACGAACAGCTTTCCAAACTGAAAGACAGTCTGCAAAAGCTGTCCGATACGGCCAACGGTTTGTCCGACCTTTCTTCGGCAACTGCTGCAACCGAAGGTTTTGTTAAAAACATGAACGAAGCATCAACATCAATCGGGCAGGTAACCGATTTTAACAAAAAGGCAACGGAACAAATCGGACAAACCATGTCCGACCTTTCTGTTAATTACCAGTCGGCAGCAAACACAGTTAAAGAATCGGCCGGAAAAGCATCTTCCGAAATAGACAAATCACTGAACAACCTTTCTTCAACAGTAAGTTCTACTGCTGAAAGCATGAAAGAACAGGTTGGAAAAGTATCGCAAGGGTTGGATAAAACCATGTCTGATATGTCGGGTTCGGTAAACGAATCGGTTAATGCTTTGAAAGGTAACGTAGAGAAAGCATCGGGAGATATGGGTAAAACCGTAAACGATTTGTCCGCTTCGTTTAAAACCACAGCCAATAACCTGAAGGAAAACGGAGAACAAATCTCATCGGATTTGAAGCAAACCGGTATGGAATTTTCGAAAAAACTCAATGCTTCGGCCGACGAACTGACATCGTCGTACAAAAAAATGACCGGTTCGCTTGCCAATGGATATAAGGGATTAGAGAAGAGTGCCGGGAAATATGTCGAAGGTATCGACAAATTGAATAAGAACCTGGCAGCGGTGAATGCAGCTTACGAAATTCATTTGAAAGGCGCCCATAAAGTTGAAGAGATGGTTAAAAACTATTCGGGTAACGTTGGTGAAATAGGAAAACTGCTCGAAACATCTGTTGAAGAAACCCGAAAATTCAACGAAAATACGAAAGAGATAAATGACAGTATTCAGGCCCTAAATAAAATTTATGGCCGCATGCTGGGCGCTTTAAACAATAAAAAGTAATCAGGGATAGCGTATGGGAACCAAGAATTGTCCGGAAACCCCACGGCAAAAGATGATCAATATGATGTATTTAGTGCTAACGGCTATGTTGGCACTAAACGTCGCTGCTGAAACCCTGAAGGCGTTTAAAATTATCGACCTTAGCCTGATGAAATCATACGATAATTTTACCACCAGCAACAAGGATTTTATCGATGATTATTTCCGTGAAGCATACCGAAACGATACAATAAAGGCCCGTGATATGCTTGAACTGGCTGAAATTGTACAGGGTAAAACCGATTCACTCATTAACTACATTTTTGAAATGAAGCGGAGTTTGGTCGAGGGCGTAGGCGGGTATGAAAAGGAACCCGGTGAAGAGGTGTCGGGCGAGGTAAGTACCGTAGTAATTGAGAAAATACTGCAAAATGGAACTTTACAAACCGATACCCTTGTGCTTAAACGACAGGATGACCTGAACATCTCGCCTGAAATTATGCTCACCAAGGGTAAAGGAAAAGAATTGCAGGACTCCATTTTGAACTATCGCGACTTCCTGGTAACCTTTTACAAACTCGACAGGGACAGTGTTGCCATGTACCGCAATTTACTGGTGCCTGACGAAAAGGGCGAAAACCACATAAATAAATATAAAATACTCGAAAATCTTGATTTGTTGACGGGTAAATACGATCAACAAAAAATTGCGATTGTTAAAGAGGCTCTTGATGTAGAAGATCCCGATCGTGAAGAACGCGGGATTGATGCTGATGCATCTTTAAATTTCAGGACATGGGCACAGGAAAATTTCGAGGCCAGCCCGGTAATTGCAAGCATTTCGCTGCTTTCAAAATTACAAATTGATATACGTAATGCAGAGTCGGCCATTTTACGGCACTTGTTCGACAAAATTTATGAATCGAACATTAAGGTTACAAACCTAAAACCTACTGTAATCCCAAATTCGAATTTTGTTTTTCAGGGTGATGAGTACAGTGCGCGAATCTTTCTTTCTGCCGAAGATTCATCGCTTAAGCCATCGGTGTATATCAACGGAAGCAAAAAACCGTTGCCAATTGTAAACAATGAAGCAATATACAGGATTAATGCCGACAGGCCGGGAACATACACTTTTAATGGCGAAATAAGGTATCCATTCCCCGGCAGTGACGACTCTATCAGCAATTTCTTTACACGGGAATTTGAAGTAGCTCCGCCACAGGTAACGGTTTCTCCTACAAAAATGAATGTTTTATACAAGGATGTGCCCGGCGGCAACCCAATCAGTATTTCAGTACCAGCCCTACCGGTAAACAGGATCAGGCCTGAAATGAAACACGGAAGAATAGAACCCGATCCCAATAATCCGAATAGTTGGTTGGCATTCCCTACAGGCAGGGCCGACCTTGATACGGCCAGGATAATTGTTAATGCCGAAATAGGCGGTGAGTTACGAAAAATGGGCGAAATGGATTTCAGGATTAAAGATGTTCCAACACCCATTACCAAAGTTGCCAACAAATCATCGGGTACAATCGGAAGTAATATTTTACCAGTTGTATCGGGTGTTTATGCCGACATGGGCGACTTCCTCTTCGACCTGGAATGGGAAGTAACAAGTTTCGATTTATCGGTGGTTTCCCATGGCTATACAACAAATTATCAAACAACAGGATACAGGTTTACTAACGAGCAGCGGCAAATACTGCAGGATTTGGGATCCGGTGATATGCTGATGATCAGTAATGTTAAGGGGCGGATTCGTTCGGAACCCGGTGAAGAGCCAAAACCCGAGCGGCCGTTAACCCCAGTTATTTTAACCGTTAATTAAAAATGCATATAAAACCTTTTGGTATGAAAGCAATAATAAAAATCGCATTGTTAACCATGCTGCCCCTTTGGGCGTTTTCGCAGCAACAGGGTGCTGTCAGGTTTACCGAAAAATACGGACCTTTTAACAGCACATACAAGCAGGAAAACGACTTTGCCAAACGGGAAGTGGTTCCCTATCCCTTTGTTCGGGAGGCCGATGTAATGTGGCGTAAAGTAACATGGGAGATTATTGACCTGCGGGAAAAAATGAACCTTCCTTTATTTTATCCTACTGACACAATCGACCAGCGTAAAAGCCTGATAAACGCAATTATGGATGGAATTGAAAACAACCAGTTCAATGCGTTTAAAGTTCCATTTAAATTGAATGCATTTGAATTTGATATGGCCAACGTTTTCAGAAGCCCACAGGAAATCAGGGATATTGGTATGAGTTCATGTACCTATACACCCCCACCACCAGACCCTCCGGTGCAAATTACTGTACGCTGGGAGCCCGAGGAGATCAAACAAATACTGATTAAAGAGGTTTGGTATTTCAATAGTAAAGACTCAAAATTACACAACGAAATCATCGGTATTTGCCCCATCAGGGAATACCACCCGGTAAATAACGATTGCGAGCGCGATACGACCATTACATTGCGTCAACGGTTGTTTTGGGTTTATTATCCCGATGTACGTAACTATTTTTCAAAAATACCTGTTTACAGCATGGAAAACGATAAGCCGATGTACAGTTACGATGATTTGTTCGTTTACCGTTTTTTCAATTCCTATTTTGTGCAGGAAGCAAACGTGTATAACGACCGCCTCATTACCGATTATGTAACCGGCAGGGAAGCTCAGCTTGAATCGGAAAGGATCAAGCAGGATATTTTTGATTTCGAACAGGATATGTGGGAAAATTAGTTCCTGATCCTGAACATATAAAAATATCAAGCCTTATGGAATTGCCATAAGGCTTTTGCATTCTAACCTGAACTATTCATAAATTACAATTAAAATGAATTTTTCGGGCTAAACAATAGTTATTTCGGCAGGCCGTTTATACTGCATTGTTGCTTAATAGTGAAAAAGAAATTCCCGACATATAATTTTTTATTGCTGATTGTAGTCCTTTTTTCCGGATGCAAGTCGGATATTGTCATTCACCAACTGAAAGGCGAGCGGAGGCCGGTATGGTTTGAACCGGTACCCTACGGAATGGTGTACATTGAACCCGGCCATTACCAAATGGGTGGGGGCGATGCCCTGCCGGGTCAGCAACCTATCCCAACCCGCAATGTGTCGGTTAATTCTTTTTGGATGGACGATACCGAAATTACAAACAGCGAATACCGGCAATATGTGAAATGGGTAGCCGATTCGGTCGCTGCATACATGACCTTTAAAGCCGGCCTGACTCAATACATGGCTACCGACCAAAACGACCAGCCAATTGACCCGCCCATGGTAGACCGGGGCAAAGTGCATGAAATATGGTCCGATAGCCGGGCCGAAGTAAGCGAGCTCATCGATTCACTTTTTTTTACCCCGGCAAACAGGTTTAAAAAAAGGGAAATCAATTACAGTAAAATCATTTATGAATATTATTACATCGATTTAAAAAAGGCAGCCAAAAGGGAAAACAGCTTTGTTTACGATTATGATGCGAACGGGGAACTAATAACTGGTAGCGGGCATTATGCATCGGGAGTCAACCGTTCCGATTTTATAGTAAGGGAAAGGGTGCCGGTTTATCCCGATACATTGGTTTGGGTACGCGATTTTACTTACTCGTTCAATGAACCCTGGACCCAACATTATTTTCATCATGTGGCCTTTTCAAACTACCCGGTTGTGGGGGTAACCTGGAACCAGGCAAATGCCTTTTGCCACTGGCGTTCCGAGTATAAAGACCAATTCCTGAAAAACAATAAACAACTGTTCAATAACACGGTAATATCCATTCACCCGTACCGTCTTCCAACCGAAGCGGAGTGGGAATATGCAGCAAGAGGCGGAAAAGTGAATAACAATTATCCGTGGGGAAGTTACTATACCCTTGACCAGAAAGGATGTTACCGGGCCAATTTTAAGCCCAAACGGGGTAACTATGTTGCCGATAGTTACTACACAACAAAAACCATGAAGGTTGGAAGTTTCGACCCAAACAATTACGGCTTGCACGATATGGCCGGAAATGTTGCCGAATGGACCAGCACGGCATACGATGAGATTATGTACGGAATGTACGATGATTACAACCCCGAATTCCAATATGACGCAAAAATTTCCGACCCACCCGCACTGAAAAGGAAAGTTGTAAGGGGCGGCTCTTGGAAAGATGTTGCCCATTACCTCCAGGTTTCAACACGCGATTTTGAATACCAGGATTCGGCACGCAGTTTTATTGGGTTCAGGTGCGTAATGAATGCCATTGAGGATGAAAGGGAGTAAGCCATTTTGTATTTCTGTATTCCCTCATGTTTATAAAAATGAATGCCTTAACAAAAATAGTATTGTTCGTGGTATTGCCCTTTTGGTCGGTTGCGCAGCAGGGCAGTGAAAGGTTTACCGAAAAATTTGGCCCGTATAACGATTCGTACATGCAGGGTAATGATTTTGCACAACGGCGGCTAGTCCATTACCCCTTCGTACGAGAGGCCGATGTAGTATGGGAAAAGGTGACATGGGAAATCATCGATCTGCGCGAAAAAGCAAACCTGCCGCTTTACTATCCAACCGATACAATACAACAACGAAAAAGCCTTATACAGCTTATAATGGATGCAATTTCATCAAATGTTGCCATACCTTACCGCGTGCCTTTTAAGATGAATGCTTACGAGTTTGATGCCCGCAATGCGATGAGTCTTCAGGAAGTGATTGATATTGGTATGCGCGAAGGAAGGATAGAAGAAGAAATTGGCCACGGCATAACCCGCAATTCCATTGTTTTTTTCCGGTGGAAATATAAAGAAATTAAACAGTTCTTAATTAAAGAATTGTGGTATTTTAGCCGGAAAGATTCCCGGCTTTATAACGAAATAATCGGGTTGTGCCCCATCAGGGAGTTTCACCCGCTCGACAATGATTTTAACGAAGATAAAAGTGTAACCCTTCGGCAGCGTTTGTTTTGGGTACATTACCCCGAAATACGTGGTTTTTTTGCGAAAACACCGGTTTTCAGTTTATTGAACGATAAGCCGCTCTATTCGTTCGACGACCTTTTTAACTACCGTTATTTCAATTCCTATTTTGTGCAGGAAGCAAACGTGTATAACGACCGCCTGATTACCGACTATGCAACCGGCCGTGAAGCACAGCTTGAATCAGAACGGATCAAACAGGAAATTTTCGATTTTGAGCAGGAACTGTGGGAGAACTGACCTTAAATGAATTTTTAAACACGGTTGTGTTCTTTCGTACTGAAATTTAATTTGTTAGGCAAGTAATTTTTTGTAATTTGCTTTTAAATTCTTCAAATAATGCAGAAATGAAAAAATTGATTTTTTTGTTTTTCTTTCTTTTTTTAATTCAGAGTTTATCTGCTAAAAAAATTATTTCAATTAATGTTACTGCAGGTGGTTTATCATCAGCACTTACTGCTGTTGAAAAAAGGAGGGTTAAAGAATTAAAAGTAAACGGGGAAATTGATTTTAGGGATTTCCTGACTATAAGGGATAGCTTACCAAGATTAAGAAAGCTTGATTTAAGTGACGTAAAAATTGTTGAATTTGCAGATAATCAGGAGGGGGAATTTTATCAAGGAAACGAGATTCCTATAAGTGCATTTGAGAGGTGTTATGGTCTTGAATCAGTAAAACTCCCTCAGACTATCAATTCGATTGGAGATTTTGCTTTTGAGTTTTGTTATAATTTGGAAAAAATTTTTATTCCTTCATCAGTTATTTCAATTGGAGAATCTGCTTTTTTTCATTGCGGTTGTTATTTTAAAGTTGATAGTACTAATGCAAATTTTTCTAGTGTTGATGGAGTTTTGTATAATAAGACCCAAAATGTATTAATCCATTACCCCGGTTATAAAGAGGGAGATTTTATTATACCTTCCACAGTTGACACTATTGAAGATGAGGCTTTTGATAGGTGTTATGAGTTCACTTCTGTAACGATTCCAACCTCGGTTACCTCATTTGGATCTAATATTTTTGAGGAATGTTCAAATTTAGAATCGGTCAGTCTGTTATCAGAGAAACCAAATGATTTGTTTGATTTAGCATCACAATTATCATTTTTTGCAGACGAGAATGAATTTACGATATATGTTCCTTTTGGTTCAATAAAAGCGTATCGGCAATCTTGGATGTGGGAGGAGTTTCCCTCAATAAAAGAAATGAAAGGGGTTAAATTATCTCCAGGTACTTTAACTGTCACGGGATCAAAAAGATCTATGGCCGAAGTTGATGTTCTTTCAAATACCGGGTGGACAGCAAAATCTGACCAGGATTGGTTAACAATATCACCAAAATCTGGCAATGGGGATAAAAAACTCAGCATTATGACTGCAGCAAATAAAACTGAATTATCACGCAAAGCCACGGTTGTTGTTATGGGCGGGGGAACCACTCAAAATATTACTATTTTTCAACTACCCAATATATCTGAGGATTTTAAATCGGCAGGCAAGAAAGCGGATAATTTGTTTGATGAATATAACTCTTTGAAAAAACTGGTTCATTCTAATAATGATTTTGCGTTTAAGATTTATAAAGCTTCATTGACAAATAATGATAACTTGTTTATTTCCCCTTTCAGTTTACATATTGCATTATCGGCAGCTAACCAGGGAGCAGCCACAACTACAAGAAAGGAAATTGATCACCTTTTAAGCTTAAAGGATATTAATGAAAGAGAAATCAAATATTGCAGACTTTTAAGGGAGACAACAAACTTGAAAGATTCTGTTTTTAATAAGTGTATTCAGGATCAATCCGGGGAAAATATTCTTGATTTTGCCAATTCTTTGTGGGTAAATGAAGATTTTAGTATTGATGCATCTTATAAATGTATTATCGAAGAATATTACTTTTCAGAGGTATTTGACTTTTCAAAAACTGATATTTCTATAGCAAACCAAAAATTGAATAATTGGATTTCAGAAAAAACTAATGGAAAAATCAATGATATTTCAGGTTTAAATCAGAAAATAAGGCTGAGCATTATCAATGCAATATATTTTATGGGTGAATGGGATTCTCCTTTTGATGTTGATAGGACAATAACGGATATATTTCATTCTCCTGAAGGAGATAAATCAATCGATTATATGAATGAAGAATTAATATATGGGTATTATGAAGACGAAGATATTCAAAGTATATTTGTGCCATACAAATGCAACCAGTTTTCAATGATTGTGATTTTACCCAAAATGCAATTTGGTATTTTGGATGTTGAGGAGAAGATCAATTCAGATTATTTAGCAAAGATTTATAAGTTCAGTCAATCAGTTGATGTTGATTTATCATTGCCAAAATTTAGAATTGAATCAGAGATATATCCAAAAGACGATATCATAGAAATGGGTTATCCGGAAATGTTTTCAGACTTGGCTGATTTTTCAGGATTATCTTCTAATGAGTATTTGAAAATTGACGACATTATTCATAAAACATTTATTGAAGTTGATGAAAAAGGTACTGAAGCCGCTGCCGTTACAAAAATGGATATGTTAACAGTTAGTGCATTTACTATTCCAAAAGTTTTTAAAGCTGATCACCCTTTTATATTCTTAATTGTTGATAACCGGACAGATGCAATATTGTTTATGGGCAGGTATGTGAAATAAGCTTTATCTCAACCCACTTCTTTCCAGCAACGCATCAATTGAAGGCTCTTTCCCTCTGAAATTTTTGTAAAGTTCCATCGGGTGGGCTGTTCCGCCTTTTTCCAATACAGCTGTACGAAAGCGCGATGCGGTTTCTTCATTAAAGATTCCGGTTTCTTTAAATACCGAAAAAGCATCGGCATCGAGCACCTCGGCCCATTTATAGCCGTAGTATCCAGCCGCGTAACCGCCGGCAAAAATGTGTGAAAAAGCCGTGCTTATTGAACTTCCTTCAACCGGGTCGAAAAGCCGGGTTTCGGCCGTGGCATTTCGTTCAAAATCAACAATGTTTTCGTTAAACGTTTTACTGACCGAATGCCAGGCCATATCGGCCATGCCGTAGGTTAGTTGTCTTTCGGACTGGTAGCCGGCCTGAAAGTTTCTTGCTGCAATCAGCTTTTCAACCAATTCAGGAGGCATTTTTTCGCCCGTTTTGTAATGGGTGGCAAACGTGTTAAGCCATTCGGTTTCGGTAGCCCAGTTTTCCATAATTTGCGATGGCAGTTCAACAAAATCGCGGTATACATTTGTGCCCGACAGCGACGGGTAAACCGTGTTGGCCAGCATGCCGTGCAGCGCGTGGCCAAATTCGTGAAGAAAAGTGGTTACTTCGTCAAAAGTGAGCAACGACGGTGTTTTTTCCGTTGGTTTTGTGAAATTGCAGCAAACCGATATGTGTGGCCTGATCATAACGCCTTCAATGTTCGACTGTGACCGGTATTCGGTCATCCAGGCACCGCCCTGTTTCCCTTCGCGGGGATGGAAATCGGCGTAAAAAACGGCGATAAAACGACCGGTGTTGTCATACACTTCGTAGGTTTTTACATCGGGGTGATAAACCGGGATATCCTGAACTGCTTTAAACGTTAATCCATACAGCGATTTTGTAAGCGAAAAAACACCGTTAATTACTTTCCCGAGCTGGAAAAAAGGTTTCACCATTTCTTCGTCGAACCCGAATTTTTCTGCTTTAAGCTTTTCGCTGTAAAAGTTGAAGTCCCAGGGCATCAGTTCGTTTTCGAGCCCCTCTTTTTTGGCAAAAAGTTTCAGATCATTCAACTCTTTTTCGGCATACGGTTTGGAAGCAAGGTGAAGCTCTTTTAAAAAACTGTTTACATTTTCGGAAGTTTCGGCCATTCTTTCTTCCAAAACATAATCGGCATAAGTTTCGTACCCGAGCAGGTTGGCCTGTTTCAACCGCAGGTTTACAATACGGGAAATAAGTTTATTGTTGTCGTACTTATCGCCATGGTTGCCTCTTGATGTGTATGCTCTGTCCATTTTTTCACGCAAATCACGGTTTTGGGCATATTTCATAAACGGGCCGTAACTGGGGTATTGCAGCACAAAAATCCATCCCTCTTTGTTTTTCGATTTTGCTGTTTGCCGGGCATCTGCAACAACCGGCTCCGGTAAGCCCTTTAAATCTGCTTCATGGGTGATGTGCAGTTCGAATTTATTGGTTTCATCGAGCACATTTTCGTTAAACTTCAGGTTGAGTTTCGAAAGTTTCATCTGGATGGCAATAATCCGAAGCTTTTTAATCCAGCCCAGCCCGGCACCGTTCCTTTTCATCGATCGCCAGGTTGTTTCAACAAGCCTGATCTCTTCCGGTGTTAAACCTGCATCAAAACGGTTTTCATAAACAACCGTTACCCGCCTGAAGTATTTTTTATTCAGCATTATTTTGCTCATAAAGCGAGTAAGCATGGGCGATACTTTGCGGGTTACAGCCTGAAGCTCTTTATTCGTTTCGGCCGAGTTGAGGTTAAAAAGGATTAGCCCCAGGCGCGATAGTTCGTCATATTTTTTTTCAACCGGCAACAACGTATTTTGGAAAGTTGGTTTTTCCTTGTTCGAAATTAACGCTTTGAATTCTTTTTTGGCCTTCTTGATTTTTACCTTGAAAGCTGGCTCAAAATGCCCTGGTTTAATTTTATCGAAGGGTGCAGTCTGATGCGGGGTGTTGAATTTTTCAAGCAATGGATTGTATTCGTTTGTCATAACTGCATGGTTTTTCAAAATGGCAAAGCAAAAGAGGGATAGAAAAATAATTGATTTTTGCATTTTATCTTAATTTGATAGTAAAGGATTTTGGTACAGTCAAAATATTTCAAATTGAACGGTATCATTTATGTTTCTTTTTTTCGACTGCCCAGCCAAATTTGCCGATTTTTTTACCCAGCCGGAAATAGTTGCCATGGTTGTATACCAGTGGATTAACACCTGCAAGATTGAATTTTCCGGTATCGGTATCAAGCAGTTCTTCATCAACCCTTATGTTTACAACTTCGGCCAGGAACATGTGGTGCGAGCCCAGTTCGATGATATCTTTTACCCGGCATTCGATGCTTACAGGCGCTTCTTCAACCAGCGGTGCTTTTACCACTTTTGCTTTCCCCGGCGTAAGCCTCATTTCTTTCCATTTGTCGTATTTTCTTCCCGAGCGGCATCCGCACCAGTCGGTAGCACGGGCAAGTTTTTCGGTAGTAAGGTTAATTACAAATTCGCGGTTTCTTTTAATAATGTCGTACGAATGCCTTCCGGGCCGCACCGAGATATAACACATGGGCGGATCACTGCATGTAGTGCCTGTCCAGGCAATGGTTATGAGGTTATACTCTTCGGGCGACGATCCGCAACTTACCAGCGCAGCCGGGAGTGGATAGACCATTGTTCCGGGTTTAAAATCAATTTTTTGCTTCATTTTTCGTTATTTTTATGCACAAAGATATTATATAATTTTTTTCTTGATTTTTTTAGTTTCGTGCAAAACAGCAAAATTAACAATACTTTACGCCTAAATTCACTTAAACGAAAGGAATGTTGTATTTTTGAAAAAAAGAATTTGAAATTATGGAAGAGTACAGACCGGATGAAAAAAGGTACGGAAAAATTGAATACAAAAGGTGCGGGCAATCGGGAATAAAACTCCCTTTAATTTCGTTGGGGCTGTGGCACAACTTTGGAGGCGTTGACGTTTTTGAAAAAGGCCGTGAAATTGTCAGGTATGCTTTCGACAACGGCATTACGCACTTCGATCTGGCCAACAATTACGGGCCCCCACCGGGTTCGGCCGAAGAAAACTTCGGGAAAATGCTGGCCAAAGATTTAAAACCCTGGCGCGATGAACTGATTATTTCGACCAAGGCCGGTTATTGGATGTGGAATGGCCCTTACGGCGAATGGGGGTCGCGAAAATATTTGATATCGAGCCTCGACCAAAGCCTGAAGCGCATGGGGCTCGACTATGTGGATATCTTCTATCATCACAGGCCCGATCCCGATACCCCGCTCGAAGAAACAATGATGGCGCTTGACCATATTGTACGACAGGGGAAAGCGCTTTACGCAGGCATTTCGAATTATTCGGCCGAAGAAACGGCCGAGGCTGTTAAAATCCTCAACCAACTGGGTACCCCCTGCCTGATTAACCAGGTAAAATATTCCATGTTTGAGCGTTGGGTTGAAGAACAATTGCTCGATATGGCCGAAGAAACAGGCATTGGCCTCATCGCTTTTTCGCCGCTTGCCCAGGGTTTGCTAACCGATAAGTACCTGAACGGAGTTCCTGAAACATCGCGGGCGGCAAAATCGTGGGGGTTTCTTAAACGATCGGAAGTAGATGCGGCCATTGAAAAAGTTCAGGAGCTGAACCGTTTGGCAGAAGCCCGCGGGCAGTCGCTAGCTCAAATGGCAATTGCATGGTTGCTGAAAGACCCACGCATGACCTCGGTACTTGTTGGGGCAAGCTCGGTACAACAATTGAGCGAAAATATTGATGCACTTGACTACCTGCTTTTTTCAAGCGAAGAACTTGAAGAGATTGAAATGATCCTGAACCGGGATTAATAACAGGGATTGAATTATTATTGAATTAATTGGTTTTGATTATTATGAAGATAAAATTTTTTTTAATTGCAGTTTTCGCCACATTCATGTTTTGGAGTTGTGACGAAGATTTGGGGGACGATGATGTGCCCCAGGTTTATCTGGTAGATTTTGAAGAAATTACAGGCGAAGACGCCATCTCTTCCGAAGCGGTTGCTGATTACCTGAAAAGTGTAGGGCAAGGTGGAGCTGCTGAATTGGCAAAGTACGGGGTCAGGCTTTTTAAGTTGGTATATAAAACATCGTTTGATGGGAAATCGCAGGAGGTTTCCGGCCTTTTGGCAACCCCTGTTGCCATTGAAAAAAACGACCGGTTCCCGGTAATGAGCTACCAGCACAAAACACTGACCATAAAGGATGAATGCCCGACAATAAACTACGATGAAGACCCTGTTAAATTGATTTCTTACCTGGCCTCAACGGGTATGGTAATCCTTCTTCCCGATTATATTGGCTTTGGCCGGTCGGAAGATGTTTTCCCCCCGTTTATGTGCAAAGCGTACATGGTTAATTCAGTTATTGATTTTATCAGGGCATCAAGGGAGTTTATTTTTAACAACGATCCCTGTGAAATAAATGATAAGCTTTTTTTAGCAGGATATTCCGAGGGTGGCAGCGCATCGCTGTCAACCCTTGAAGCAATCGAAAAGGGAAAGGTAAATGTCGATTTTACAGTAACGGCAACTGCCTGTGGGGCGGGGCTATACAGCTTAAGCCATTTCCGCAACTGGATGGTTAATCAGGTTCGATACGAACAGCCCTATGTTTTAGCTTATATCCTTGAATCGTTTTCGGTTTACCTTGGGTTAAACATCGATTATTCTTTAGTTTATAACCCGCAGGTTGCGGCAAATGTTCCCGGTATGTTCGACCAGGAAAAGACCATTGAAGAACTGAATTCGGAATTTGGCGGCACAACCCATATTGGCGAGCTCTTCAATGACGATTTTGAAAATGAAGCTGTTTATAATTCCGAAGACAGGTATAGCCAGTTGAGGCAGCTAATGGAGCAAAATTCGGTTCAGGCATGGAACCTTAGTTCCGATGTAACGTTTTATAACGGTAAAGATGATTCATGGGTCCCGGATGCATTATCTCTTGAAATGTACAGGCAATTTCGCCTTGAAGGTGCCACCGAAAAGGTAAAATTCGATGCGTTGGAAAACGCTGATCACAACGAGGCCCTTGTCCCTATGATCGTAAAAGCAATTCAACGGTTCAGGCAATATTAACCAAAATGTGATTGAAATATGCGGGTTCCTTCTTTTAGCGATATTGAAAGCGCACATGAACGAATAAAACCATTTGTACATCAAACGCCTGTTTTTAAATCAAAATCGGTAAACAAATTACTGGGTGCTGAGTTTTTCTTTAAATGCGAAAATTTTCAAAAAGTAGGGGCTTTTAAGTTTCGCGGGGCCACAAATGCCGTTGGGCTATTAAGCGATACGGAAGCGGCCAGGGGGGTGGCAACACATTCATCGGGGAATCATGCAGCAGCGCTTGCATTGGCTGCCCGCAACCGTGGAATAAAGGCCTATGTAGTAATGCCCGAAACATCGCCATCAATAAAAATCAAAGCCGTAAAAGGCTATGGTGCCGAAGTTGTTTTTTGTAAGCCCACACTTGAAGCACGGGAATCGACCCTTAAGGATGTTATAAAAAAAACAGGCGCTGTTGAAATTCACCCGTATAATAATTTCAATGTTATTGCCGGTCAGGGTACAGCAGCCAAAGAACTTGCCGATGAGGTTAACGGGCTCGATATAGTAATGTGCCCTGTTGGTGGCGGTGGCTTGCTTTCCGGAACATCCATTGCCATAAAAGCCATGTTGCCCGGTTCTAAAGTAGTTGCATGCGAGCCTGCCGGGGCCGATGATGCCTACAGGTCGTTTTACGGTGATAAGCTTGTCCCATCGGTTGATCCGAAAACCATAGCAGATGGTTTGCTCACCAGCCTCGGAACAATGAATTATACGATTATTAAAGCTAAAACCGATCAGATTGTTACGGTATCCGAAGGGGCAATAATTGAAGCCATGCGGATGATTTGGGAGCGGATGAAAATTATTGTTGAGCCTTCGGCTGCAGTACCCCTTGCAGCAGTTGTTGAAAAGCGAATTAATGTAAAAAACAAACGAACCGGAATAATCCTTTCCGGGGGTAATGTCGACCTGGAAAAACTACCGTTTTAATTTTCTGAATTTTCGCCTGTAAAGTCATGAACGTTGCAACGGGTTTTACTATTTTTGCACATCAGGTATCCAATTAAATAAAAAATAATGTTAACACTGAAGCTCATCGAAGAGAATCCCGCATTTGTTGTTGAACGACTGAAAATTAAAGGCGTTGATGTTGCCGAGACGGTTCAAAAAATTATTGATAATAATAACCTTAGAAAAGAAACCCAGGCAAAAACCGATCGGCTGAAATCTGAAATGAACCGTATCTCGAAAGAGATCGGCCTTTTATTCCGTGAAGGGAAAAAAGATGAAGCCAATAAGGCCAAAGGACGTACAACCGAACTCAAAAATGAAATAAAAACACTGGATACCTCGTTCTCAGAAATTGGCGATGAATTAAATGCCCTTTTGATTACTTTGCCAAATATTCCTCATGAACTTGTACCCGAAGGGCTCACAGAGGAAGATAACCTTGAAGTAAAACGAGCGGGAGAAATTCCGCAACTTGTTGAAAAACTACCACACTGGGAACTAATTAAAAAATACGATATTATCGATTTCGACCTCGGCACAAAACTAACCGGGGCAGGTTTTCCTGTTTATAAAGGGAAAGGGGCAAAACTGCAGCGGGCGCTAATCAACTTTTTCCTCGATGAAGGAGAAAAAGCCGGTTACCGCGAAGTGCTTCCGCCCATTGTGGTTAACGAGGCTTCGGGTTTTGGCACCGGCCAATTGCCCGACAAAGAAGGGATGATGTATCACATTACTGCCGAAAACTTTTACATGGTACCCACAGCCGAAGTGCCGGTTACCAACATTTACCGCGATGCGATTCTCGATGAAGCAGAACTACCGGTTAAAAACATGGCCTATACCCCGTGTTTCCGCCGCGAAGCCGGTTCGTGGGGGGCGCACGTACGGGGACTAAACCGCCTGCACCAGTTCGATAAAGTGGAAATTGTACAAATTGTCCATCCCGACAAATCGTACGATGTGCTTGACCAAATGCTTACCCACGTTGAAAGCCTCGTGACCAAACTTGGACTGCCCTACCGCATACTCAGGCTTTGTGGCGGTGACATTAGTTTTACGTCGGCCCTGACATACGATTTTGAAGTGTTTTCGGCTGCCCAAGAGCGTTGGCTCGAAGTGAGCTCGGTATCAAATTTTGAAAACTTTCAGGCAAATCGGTTAAAATGCCGATTTAAAGGAAAGGATTCAAAAAAGCCTGAATTAGTACATACACTCAATGGTAGCGCCCTGGCACTGCCCCGCATTGTAGCAGCCATTTTGGAAAATAACCAAACCAACAACGGGATAAAAATCCCCGATGTGCTGGTGCCTTATTGTGGGTTTGATATAATTGATTGATTCAGATTTTTTTCGGAATTTTTTTATACAGTGTAACCTTTTTACTTTGAATGGAAAATTGATGTGTACAAGCAATAAAAATGAGTGCTGGTTATTTCTTGTTGTTCTGTAGAGAAGAAATTTTAAATTCAGTCACAATATAAACCAACGTTTATGTCGAAAAGTATTGTGATTCAGCTAAATTGTCTGGACATTGCCCCTTTTTATCATTAAATTTGTATTGAGGTTTATATTTTTTTCAAATTGAAAATCTACATTAAAAATATGGTTTGTATTCGCTGCCAGATGGTGGTGAGGGCCGAGTTGAAAAAACTTGGGCTGCATTATTCCTATGTGAAAATTGGAGAAATTAATATTATTGGAAACATCTTTCCCGAACAACTTCAGAAACTTAATATTGCTTTAAAAAAATCAGGCTTACAGGTAATGGACGACAAAAAAAGTATCCTGGTTGAAAAAATAAGAAGAGCAATCATCGAGCTGGTAAACTATACTAATGAACAAATCAAAGTTAACCTTTCTGATTATTTAAGCGAAAAATTGAATTACGATTACACATATATGGCCAATCTTTTTTCAGAAGTAAAAGGTATTACCATTGAAAAGTTTTACCTGATACATAAAATCGAAAAAGTAAAAGAACTAATTGTTTACGATGAGCTGAACCTTACTGAAATTTCATATAAAATGCATTACAGCAGTGTTGCACATCTTTCCAATCAATTCAAAAAAATCACCGGTTTAACACCCAGCCACTTTAAAATGCTCAAAAAGCAACGGCGCATTACTCTCGATGATGTGTGAATGATGTAACTTTTTTTAAAAATTCTGTAATACATTTTCATTTAAAAATCCAGAACTTTCATTTTTTAATTGTTCAATATTTTTATTGAAGCTTCTTTTTTAATTGATTTTTGAATTTTTCAAAAATCAGTATGGCTTGTTTAGACAGCTTCTTTATCTAATTTTTCAATCAATCCGTACAAATTTTATCAATATGAATATACTATTTGTTTACCCAAAATACCCCAACTCCTTTTGGAGTTTCAATCATGCAATGAAATTTATTGGAAAAAAGGCAGCAGTTCCCCCTCTTGGGTTACTAACCGTTTCAGCAATGTTGCCTTCAATATGGCATAAACGTTTGGTTGACATGAATGTATCTTCTCTTTCTGCAAGTCACATCCAATGGGCCGATTATGTATTTGTAAGCGCTATGTACATTCAAAAAGAATCTGTTGAGCATGTTATTAGCGAGTGCAAAAAATGGGATACCAAAATAGTTGCGGGAGGACCGCTTTTTACACAGGACTATGATAATTACCCTCAAATTGATCACTTTATTTTGAATGAGGCGGAAATTACCCTTCCGCTGTTTTTAGAAGATTTAAATGAGGGCAATGCAAAAAAACTGTACAAAACCAGTGAATATGCCGATATTACTAAAACACCTGTGCCTGATTTTTATTTGTTATCGGTTAAAGACTATGCTTTAATGAATATTCAGGTTTCACGTGGGTGCCCTTTTGCCTGCAACTTTTGTGAGATAACCTCACTGTTGGGGCATAAGGTAAGAATGAAAACCACAGCACAAATTATAAATGAATTGGATTTTTTGTATTATAAAATCAAGTGGAGAGGATCCGTCTCCATTGTTGATGATAACTTTATTGGAAACAAACATCATATTAAGAATGATTTGCTGCCTTCAATGATCAACTGGATGCAAGCACACAAATATCCATTTAAGTTTAATGTCGAATCTTCGATAAACCTTGCTGACGATGACGAGATGATGTCCCTAATGGTTGAAGCCGGAATTAATTCCACATTTATCGGGATCGAAACCCCTGAAGAAAAATCGCTTCATTATTGCAATAAATTACAGAATAAAAACCGCAATTTGTTGCAAAGTATCAAAAAAATTCAAAATAGGGGGCTGCAAGTTTCTGGTGGGTTTATTGTTGGATTTGACAGTGATACTCCAAATATTTTTCAGCGTCAAATCGATTTTATTCAGCAAAGTGGAATTGTTTCGGCAATGGTTGGCATATTGAATGCACCCAAAAACACCAAATTGTACAGACAATTGGAAGCAGAGAACAGGATTACTTCGGAATCAACCGGGAATAACACTGATTTTTCAACGAATTTTATTCCCAAAATGAGATATGATGACTTAATGGACGGATATAAAAAAATTATAAGCAATATTTATTCTGTTAAGTATTATTATAGAAGGGTTCGAAAATTACTGCGTAATTACAATAAGCAAGAAAATCAACCGTCGGGTATTAGCTTGTCGGTTGTAGTTGCTTTTCTTAAATCGGTTTTTGTTATTGGTTTTTTGAACAAAGGACGTGGAGAATATTGGAAATTAATTATTTGGACACTTTATAACCGTCCCGGTTCAATTGCAGAAGCAATTACTTATACCGTTTATGGATATCATTTTAGGAAAACATACGGGCTTTCAAATTAAAGCCCCAGGTACCAGCCAAAGTGTGAATAATGAAAAATGATGTAACTAAAATCATTAATTGTATAACACTTACGAAAAGTAATATGGATAACAGTAATAAAAAGCGGGTACGACGAAGCATTAATATAGTTTGTAATAGATAACACACTAATAAATGATACCATGTCAAAAGATAAAAACACAAAATCGAAAAGTGGCAAGAAGAGTCCGGTAAAAAACCTAAAAGAAAAAAGGGCTGCAAAAGCAGAAAAGAGGGCTGAAAAAAATAGTAAAAGCGAATTATAGATGAAAATAGCTTTTATTGGAACATATATCCCACGCGAATGTGGCATTGGCACTTTCACAAATAATTTGTTTAATGCGGTATTAAGGAGAACGGATAATGAATCGAACGCCGATACTGGTTTTGTGGTTGCCCTTAACGACAACGACCTTACTTATGAATATCCCGAAGAAGTTAAACTAACGATAAGGCAGGATCACCAAAGTGATTACCTGAAAGCGGTTAAATACATTAACTTAAGTGGTGCCAACCTTTGTATATTGGAACACGAATTTGGGATTTTCGGCGGACAAAGTGGCGTGTACATACTTCCTTTATTGTATCGATTGGAAGTTCCCCTGATTGTAACGCTTCACACTATACTTAAAAACCCATCGTACAACGAAAAAGCAATTTTGCAGGAAATTTGTAAAATGGCACATCGGATTGTAGTGATGAGCCATAAGGCAATCGAATTTTTGACCAGTATTTACCAGGTGTCCGCAGAAAAAATAGCCCTGATTGAACACGGTGTTCCCGACATTCATTTTAGCCCTGAAGCATCAAAAAAGGACTTTAAACTCGAAAACAAGAAAGTACTTTTGACGTTTGGTTTTATAGGGCGTAACAAAGGCATTGAAACGGTTATAAAAGCGCTTCCTAAAGTTGTAGAAAAGCACCCCAACATTGTTTACATTGTTTTAGGGAAAACGCACCCAAACGTGCTGAGGCATTCGGGCGAAGAGTACCGGATTTTTCTTATGCGGCTTGTTAATACTTTACATCTCGAAAAAAATGTAGTGTTTTTGAATGAGTTCGTCGATGAGCAGGATTTATTTAAATACCTGTATGCTTCTGACATTTACATTACCCCTTACCTGAACGAGGCTCAAATTACCAGTGGAACACTCTCGTATGCAGTGGGTGTTGGCTCTGCTGTGATTTCAACACCTTATTGGCATGCCGAAGAATTGCTTTCGAACGGAAAGGGAATTCTGTTTGATTTTAACGATTTTGAGGGATTAGCTGATGCCATAATTGATTTGTTAGACTATCCGGCAAAAATGGACAACCTAAAATTGAAGGCGGCTGGTTTCGGAAAGCATATTACATGGCCAAAGATTGGTGACAGGTATTTAGAGCTTTCGCAAACAGTGTTAAAGGAGGATTTGTTTTCAATTGAAATAAAAGAGGCTGAATTTGACCTTCTGATTTTACCACCGTTCTCACTAACACATATCAACAGGCTTACAGATGATACAGGAATAATTCAACACGCAAAATTTGGTATCCCCAACCTAAAAGAGGGATATTGCCTCGATGATAACTCCCGGGCTTTGTTAATGGCTTTGATGACTTACAGGCAAATGAAAGATAAACGGGCTCTTGAATTGTTGCCAGTTTACCTGAGTTATATTCACTACATGCAAAATGCCGATGGTACATTTCGTAATTTCCTAAGTTTTAGCCGCAATTATCTCGATGAAGTTGGCTCCGAAGATTCGTTTGGCAGAACGATATGGGCGCTTGGATATTTGCTTTACAACGCCCCCAACGATGCTTATTATCAAAACGGACGAATGTTGTTTTTTAATGCATCCCCGAATTTTGAGAAGTTGAAATCGATTAGGGGCATTGCCAACACGATGATTGGTATTAAATACTATCTAAAAAGCAATCCATCGGACGATTCGATGACCGAAAGGCTCAGGGAAATGGCTGGTGTATTGATTGGGCATTATAAAGCAAATAAATCACACGACTGGAAATGGTTTGAATCGCTACTGGCTTACGACAATGGAATTTTGCCACTAGCCTTGTTACATTCAGCAGAAATTCTGAATGACGAAAAAATCACAGCGGCTGCAATCGAATCTATGAATTTTCTGACCAGTCACACCATGAAAGATAATTATCTGTCAATCATAGGCAACGAAAAATGGTATAAAAAAGAGGGCGAGCGTTCTGTTTTTGCGCAGCAACCCATCGATGCAATGGCCATGATATTAATGTACCATCAGGCTTTTTACCTAACTAAAGATAAAAACTACCTCATTAAATTATACACTTCATTCTTGTGGTTTTTGGGTGAAAACGACCTACGGATGAGCCTTTATGATTTCGAAACCAAAGGATGTTGCGACGGGTTCGAAAATTATGGGGTAAACCGCAATCAGGGCGCCGAAAGCGCTCTTGCATATTTAATTTCGTATTTGACCGTTTTGCAGGCCTACGATGATTTTCATAAAACGGTATAATTTAAGCATATATAGTTAGCCGTCTTTTGTGATTCACCTTTTTTTTAACGTTTTACTGTGAATTTTTAAAATCATTCCGAAAACCACCACGTAATTTTTTGCGTTGTGAAGAAAAAAAAAGTCCCGCAATCAGCGAGACTTTTATTTTAAAAGATTTTTCGTATTTCAACTATGCAAGTTTTACATTTACTGCATTTAGTCCTTTTTGTCCTTGTTTCAACTCGAAGGTAACGCTATCATCTTCTTTAATTTGATCAATTAAACCTGAAGAGTGTACAAAATACTCATTAGCTGAATCCGCATCTTTAATAAATCCGAATCCTTTCGAATCATCGAAAAATTTTACTGTTCCTTTATTCATTTTATTATAAAAATTAATTTGGTGCAAGTTAAGCTAATTTTTTTAAAAAAGAAGCCTTTTTAAAGCAAACTGCTCAAATTTACATATATAATCAATATTGAGCATGTAAATTGCTTTTTTATTGTTTACGTTTTATGCGGAACTTTTAATGCTTTCCGCATTGGATTTTATACGGGAATAAACCGGGTCATCAACACTGGCATTGAGGTTGTCATTTGTAAGGGTTTATAGTGGGGGCTACAATTCATTTTTAATAATCTAAAAATTATCAGTTGATAAAATTATTTGTTCGCCCGGATTTTGAACATCGGTATTGTCTTCGGCTGTAATAAATATTTTAACAGGTTTATATGATGAACTCGTTTTCAAAGAAGCTTTTAATTTATTTGAAAGAAACCCCGTTGAACTATCTATTTGACCCAAATTTTCGATTTTTCCCTGATCCGTTTCCATCCATACAACATAGTTGTTTTTATTGTCTTGTAGCCTTTCAACGTTAGCTAAATCTGTCACGTTAATCGAAATCATATAATTCTGATTTTTATTATCACGAATTACTTTTACTTTTCCTTCTGCAGCAGGTACTATTGAAGAATTCAAAAAATATGATTGCTTTGCACATGAATTAAATGTTAATATTATTAGACCTATTAATAATACTGACAGAACATTTTTCTTTAGAATTGTTATTGTTTTCATTTTTTGAAGATTTTAAGGTGAAAAAATTTTCACAATACAAAGTTGTATCTATCCATTAAATAAACCATTACAAAACTTTTGAAATTAGTTACATTATTCACACATTAGTTTTCTGGGATCAAGTGAACTTTCTGGTGGGACGTATTATTTCTATCGAGAGATTTTCGTCGCAGGAGACTAAGGCTGAGGTTAAGATTAAGATTTCCCGCTTCGCGGGAGTTCTCCTTCGTCGCAGAAGGTTGAGATTTCTGCTCACTTTAAGATTGGGGTGGATTGAATTTATTGAGCAAATTTTTATAGGATAGAATGTTCTTTAATTGCCTCTGATATTTGAATACCGATTGGCCTTAAAACTTTTGTTCGCCAGCTGGCGAATCGTGATTTAGGCCGTGCGTTGGTTTTTTGAGCGAAAGGAAAGGCTGTTTGAGTGAGCAGGGTGGTTTGCTTCTTAAAAATGAAATACCTACGCCTGCGAACGAGTTCCTTTCCGGGGGAGGGCATAAATTACGGGCACCCGTCAGCAAAAGTTTTTGAGCCTTGTCCCAACGTACGTCGGGATTGCTTCGTCACGATTTATAGTAATCGGGATGAAGGCCTGCCTGGCAAGGCAAGGCAAAACATAAAAGATTGACAATTGGAAATATTGATCCACCTGTTTTTTTAAACTGATCCGTTTTCTGGATTAAAGGATATAAGGTGCAGGAAAAGTGTTACAGAGCCGATTAATATTTCCTTTTAGCCCTGTTTTTTCAGTTCTGTCAATAACTCTTTAAGATCGACAGTTGCGTAAGTAGAAGCTAAATCGGACATGGCATAGGGTATAATCAGGTCTTTGTTGTGAATCATCGATCCGCATGAATAAACCACATTGGGTACATAACCTTCCCGTTCTTCTGCATTGGGCATCAATAATGGGGTTTTTAACCGGCCAATTACTTTAGTAGGGTCATTCAAGTCGAGTAGTGCTGCGCCCAGTGAATATTCACGCATTGATCCAACCCCATGGGTTATTACCAACCAACCCTCAGTTGTTTCAATGGGTGAGCCGCAATTGCCAATTTGGATAAATTCCCATGGGTATTTCGGTTTCATTAGAAGCTTGGCCTCGCGCCAAACATTGATGTTGTCGGAAAAAGCAATGTAATTGTTGAAACCATCCAGGCGGCAAAGCATGGCGAATTTTCCATTTACTTTTCGGGGGAAAAGTGCCATTCCTTTGTTTTGGGCTATTTCACCATGGACGGGCAGTATCTTGAAATGGTAAAAATCCTTAGTGTCAAGCATCTTAGGTAATATGCTTGTGCCATCGTAGGCTGTATAGGTAGCATAGTATATGGTTTCGTGGTTTTCATCAATGAACTTCACAAAACGTGCATCTTCAATACCGTTCTTTTCGTTGTCAGATACCGGGAATATTACCCGTTCAGAAATATTTGTGTCTAACGAAAATTCAAGTTCATAATGCGATGAGGCCAGCCAGATAATTTCATTAAACAATAGTTTCTTGTCGGCTGCCAGGTGAAGTGATTTTTTTACATCTTCAATGCAATTTCGTAACTCACTATAAGTAAATTGATCGTTTAATTTGTTCAGGATTATACCTGATGGAATAATGGTATGGAAATTCATCTCCTCCAGTTTGCGATTAAACGATTCCTTATCATAAACGTGGCGACGGATATGTTCGGCCTCTTCTAACATATTTCCTGTTGGTTCAAGTTCCAAATGATTGTTTTTATCCATAATGCCTGTGCGAAATACAATGGAGGAAATATGCCCTTCGCCCGTAGCCCTGAAACTGAGAATTACTCTTTTTTCTTCTGATTGGATTTCTGATTGGTCGGGGTGTTCAACAATCGAAGGATTAAAGAATGCAGCCGATTCGATGGAATATTCCATAGTGAAAAATGATCCGATGAGGATTTTTTGTGAAAAGCTGATCGATTCAGGATTGATATTCATTTGATTGAGTAAATGGGCAATCTTATTAAAATGTTTCTCAAATATCTTTGAAATGTTTCTGTGACGAAGTGAAAAATCCCTTAGCACCGGGCTTAATGTTTGCAGAACCTCCTTTTCAGACATTTCTAATACCCTTTTTATGGTATGCTTAGCTCTTTTATTTGTTGTAAAAAGGAACCGGGCAATAACGCGTGAAACATTAGGGCCCAATGTTTTATTCTTACGCTTCAGATTTAACGACATTGATTTAATTCTTAATGCGTATAAAGGTACTCGCTAAATTGGAACAAATTCATTTTGTTTGGGATTTGTTTGAATTTTTAAGCTTTTATCAACATGTATATGCGATTTTTAGAGAATACCGGGACTATTTTCCGTCAACTGGGCTGAATTTTTTTTACAAGGCCATTGATTGAGCCTCTATTCAAGATATCTTCAATGTAGGTTTTGCTTTTCTGTTTCTTGATATGTTTTTCGATTTTAAGAGCCGTTGATCGGGATTCCCCCACTTCAAAAAATGCGATCAACTCCCATGGGCGAAATTTTGAAGTGTAGCTATTTTCAGATAACTCGTTATGTTCTGTTAATCTTCGCCGAACATTATCGGTGGAGCCGACATAATAT